>NZ_CP144125.1:1252091-1878137 GCF_036429475.1 Halalkalicoccus sp. CGA53 | reverse complement strand
GAGCAGCGGCGGCCGATCCGAGAGCCCGAAGCCGGGCAGATCCGGCGCGATCACGTGGTAGTGCTCTGCGAGGTCGTCGAAGACCTCCGAGAACTCCTGGCTGGAGGCGGCGGCGTTGACGCCGTGGACGAGCAGCAGGTCCGGTGCCTCGGGATCGCCGGCCTCCGTGTAGGCGACGTCCATCCCTCGCCACCGGTAGGTCCGCTGGTCACCGGAGAGCGCGGGGTCGAGGTCGTCGACGCGACGACCGGCGAGACGGTTCCCGACGGCCGCGAGACCGATCGCGCCGACGCCCGCGACGAGCAGACTGCGTAGCTTCATACCCCACAGAACGGTGCCCGGGGTCTTAATTGTGGCCGAGCGCCTGCCGAATCAGTCGCGCGGGGGCGCTTCGATCCCTCGTTCCTCGACGCACTCCACGAGCGGTTCGACGACCTCCGCCGCGACGGTGTAGGGGTCGGTTTCCCGTTCGGTGACCCGATCGACGAGCGCGTCGATCCCGCCCCGGCGCTCGATCTCGGTTTCGAGGAGCGACCCCGCGTCCGCGCGCACGAGCGTCCGGATCTCCTCGGCGTACCGCCGCCGTTCTCGTTCCCGGAGTTCACCGCTCCCCTCGAGGTAGCTCCGGTGGTCGTCGAACGCCTCGATCAGCTCCTCGATCCCTTCGCCCCCGGTTGCGACCGTCTCGATCACTCTCGGACGCCATCCCTCCGAGGCCGCCTCGCCGTGCGCCTCGGCGACCTCCGCGTGGGCGTCGTGACCGTGGTGGCCCGCGCCGGTGGTCGCGAGCGGGTCGTCCCCGAGCATCTCGACGATCTGCTGGACCGTCCGGTCGGCGCCCGGCATGTCCGCCTTGTTCACGACGAAGACGTCGCCGATCTCCAAGATCCCGGCTTTGAGCATCTGGATGTCGTCGCCGCTCTCCGGCTGGACGAGGACTGCGACCGTGTCGGCGGTCTTCACGATGTCGACCTCGTTCTGGCCCGCACCGACCGTCTCGACGAGAATGCGATCCATCCCGAACGCGTCGAACGCCTTGATCGCGTCGGCGGTCGCCGTCGAGAGCCCACCGAGAGTCCCTCGCGCGCTCATCGACCGGACGAAGACGTCCATGTCGCCGACCGTCGAGGCCATCCGGATCCGATCCCCCAGCACCGATCCGCCGGTAAAGGGCGAGGACGGGTCGACCGCGATCACCCCGACCCGAAGCCCCTCGTCTCGATACTGGAGCGCGAGTTTGTCCACGAGCGTCGACTTCCCCGCACCGGGGCTACCCGTGATCCCGATCACCTCGGCGTTCCCGGTGTGGGCGTGGAGCTCCGCGACGATATCGCGGTAGCCGCGCGAGCGGTTCTCGATCTTGGTGATCGCCCGGGCGAGCGCGCGGTGTTTGCCCGACAGTAGCTCCGGGACGAGCGTCGTCTCCTCCGTGCTCATCGCTCGGGGGCGTTCTCGCGGACGAACTCGATCGTCTTCGCCATCGGCGTCCCGGGGCCGAAGATCTCGGCGACGCCCGCCTCCTTCAGCCGCTCCTTGTCCGCGTCGGGCACCACGCCGCCGACGATGACGAGCGTGTCCTCCTTCGCGTCGTACTCCTCTAGCCCCTCGATGATCTTCGGGATCAGCGTGTTGTGCGCACCCGAGAGGATCGATATCCCGAGCACGTCGACGTCCTCCTGGACCGCGGCCTGGACGATCTCGTCGGGCGCGTTGTGTAGCCCCGAGTAGATCACCTCGAAGCCGGCGTCTCGAAACGCCCGCGAGATGACGTGTGCGCCCCGGTCGTGCCCATCCAGACCGACCTTCGCGACCAGACACCGGATCGTTCGCTGGCCGCCGCTCTCGGCGCTCATCCGCACACCTCGCTTCCAGCGGGCTCGTTCATACCCCTCTTTTTCCGCGAACGGGTTTGATTGTAACGGAAGTTCGGACGGGTTCTGCGGTGCGGTGCGGGGTAACCGTTTATGGTTTCTCCAACCGGTGTGAGTCGTCGGTTTCGGTTTCTGCGAAACGATAAGCTCGTCCGTCCGATAGGCCCTGTAGATGGCGGTCTCCGTCACGCTCTCCGAACGAAGACGCCTCGAGCTCTCGTGGAGCGAGGTGACCGGCGCGTTCGGGGATTCGGTTACGGTGCTGCCGATCGTCGTGGCGCTCGCGCTCGTCACCGACGTCTCGCTCCCGCACGTCCTGATCGCGTTCGGGCTCTTTCAGGTCGTCTGGGGCGTCCACTACGGCCTCCCCCTCTCCGTCGAGCCCATGAAGGCGCTGGCCGCGCTCGCCATCGCCGGCGCGCTCAGCTACGGCGAACTCGCGCTCGCAGGTCTCCTACTGGGTGGGGTGCTCCTCACCCTCGGCTCCGCTGGCGCGCTCGCGAAGATCGAGCGATGGATCGGCGAACCCGTCATTCGAGGCGTCCAGCTCGCGGTCGCGCTGTTGCTGCTCCAGACAGGATTTTCCCTGGCCCTCGCCGATCTCTCCCTCGCGGGTCTCGGCCTTCTCGTCGCTCTCGGGGTCGTAGCCCTCGGCCGGTACCGCGCGAGCGCAATCGCCGTCCTCGCGGTCGGCGCGCTGATCGCCGTCGCGAGCGCGGGCCTCCCGTCCCCGCAGGCACCGGGGCTCCCGCCCCTCCCGCCGATCGGCTCTCACACTCTCACGGTCGCCACCGCCGACGGCTTCCTCGCGCAGTTCGCGATGACGATCGGGAACGCGGCGCTCGCGACGTCCCTGTTGTTCGCCGACCGCTTCGACCGAGAGGTCTCTCCCGACCGCCTCTCGCGGAGCATGGGCGTCACGAACCTCGTATCGATCCCGATCGGCGGGATCCCGATGTGTCACGGCTGCGACGGCGTCGCCGGCAAGCACGCCTTCGGCGCGCGGACCGGCGGGGCGAACCTCGTCGTAGGAATCGTCTACCTCGCGCTCGCGTTCGTCGCCTCGGCCGCCCTGCTCGCCGCCTTTCCACTGGCGATCCTCGGCGTGCTCCTCGCGCTGGTCGCGCTCTCGCTCGGCGAGAGCGTCCGGCACTCGTCGAACCTCGCACTAACGGTCGGTATCGCGCTCCTCGCGCTGGTCGTCAACCTCGCCGTCGCCTTTTCGATAGGAATCCTCGTCTTCCTCGCGCTGAAGCGGTATCGCCGCGGGATCTGATCTCTGCAACCCCCGGCCTCAATCCGTCCGCGGGATCGCGTACGCCCCCGCGAGGAAGAAGACGACGGCGAGCACCGCGAGGATCGCGAGATCCGCCAGCCACGGCTCGCCGGAGTAGGTCGCCGCGCGGATCCCTCGCGAGAAGTAGGTGAGCGGGAGGACGTCGATGATCGGACCCATCCAGCCGGGGAGCATCTCGCGGGGGACGAACGTCTCCGCGAGGAAGAGCATCGGCAGGCCGATCGCGTTCGCCGCGGCGATCGCGCCGTCACGGGAGTCCGAAAGCCGACCGAGCAGTGCGCCGACCCCACAGAAGACGACGACGCCGAGGACGAAGAAGGCGAGGAACGCCGGGTGGAAGACGAACGTCGCTTTCGTGAGGACGAACGCGAGGCCCAGAACGAGCACACCGGCGACCCCCACGAGCACGACGTTGACGAGGGTGTGTGCCGCGAGCCACTCGGTACGCGAGAGCGGCGTGGTCGCGAGCTTCTCGAAGCGACTCCCCTCCCGGTTGCGCGCGACCGTCGAGGAGACCCGCGAGAGCGGGGTGAAGAGGACGACGACGGCGAGGTAGCCCGCGACGTAGTAGCCGGTCGGCTCGGCGAACAGACCGCCCTCGCCCGGATCGGTGCGGACGAGCGCGCCGAAGATGACGATCAGGATCACCGGAAAGAGGAACGTGAAGAAGACCGCGGTCCGACGGCGGACGAACGAGCGCCACTCGGCGCCGAACTCCGCACGAACGCGTCGCGCGGTGCTCACGCGGGACACCTCCCGAACGTTCCTGCGAGTCCGTTCACGCGTCTGCCTCCACGACCGGACGCTCGAAGCGTTCTCCCGTGAGTTCGATGTAGACGTCTTCGAGGGTGGGCTGGGTCCAGGTCAGTGACTCGTAGCCGATGCCGGCGGCGTCGAGCGCGTCGACCGCGGGACCGATGTCGCGGGTGTCGATCCCGTGGATCGTGAGCCGTCGTCCCTCCCTCGATACTCGGTACCCCCGCGCCGCGAGGTCGTCCGGGTCGCCGTCGGTCGTCTCGACGACCAGGCGGTTCTCGCCGCCGTGGTCGGCGATCAGCTCTGGTGGGGCGCCGACTTCGACGAGGCGGCCCTCCGCCAGCAGCCCCACCCGATCTGAGAGCGTCTCCGCCTCGGCCATGTCGTGGGTGGTGAGGAAGACGGTCGTTCCCTCCGTCGCGAGCCCCTCGAGCAGCCGCCAGAGGTCGCGTCTCCCTGCAGGGTCGATCGCCGTGGTGGGTTCGTCCAGGAAGAGCACGTCCGGGTTGTTCACGAGCGCGCTCGCGACGCAGAGCCGTCGGCGCTGGCCGCCCGAGAGCCGCTCGTACCACCGGTCGGCGTCGGCGACCATCCCGACCTCGTTCAGCACCTCCTCGACCGGGCGGGCGTCGTCGTAGAGGCCGGCGTAGTAGCGGACGAGTTCGCGGCCGGTGAGGCGTGCGGGCGGCGAGAACTCCTGGGGGAGCAGTCCGATCCGCGAGCGGTCCGCCTCGCTCGGGTGCTCGCCGAGGACGGAGATAGTACCAGAATCGAGGTCGGTCGTCCCCGTGAGCGCGCGGACGAGCGTGGTCTTTCCCGCTCCGTTCGGCCCGATCAGCGAGAACACCTCGCCCGAGAGGACCGACAGCGAGACCTCGTCGAGCGCGAGAACCCCGTCGTAGCGCTTGGTCGCGCCCTCGACGGCGAGCACCTCCTCCATGTCCGAACCGAGCACCGGTACGGACCTAAGGGATTCGGTCCATCGCCCGTTCGATGCGTTCGCCGACGTCGACCGTTCGACCTCCCTCGGCGGCCTCGGAGGCCGCCTCGGTCAGCGCGACCACCCGGAGGCCGAACTCGCCGGGGACCGCCGGCTCGCGCTCGCCGCGGACGGCCGCGACGAACGCCTCTAGTTTCCGGCGAGTCACCGTCTCGAAGTCGGTTCCATCGGTGATCTCGGTCCCGTAGGTGACGTCGCCCTCGGTCACCGCGATCCGCTCGCCGTCGAACTCGACCGCGCCCTCACTTCCCCACACGGAAAGCCCCTCGCCGGTGTCGGGACCGGTCGGCCCGTCGCCGGTGACGCCGACGCTCGCGGTCATCGTCCCGTCCTCGCGACCGAGCGTGAGCGCGAGCGCCGAGTCGATATCGACGGCCTCGCCGCGCGAGTCGGTTATCGCCGCCACCGCCCGTGGGGTCGTCCCGGTCGTCCACAGAAGCGCGTCGAGCAGGTGCGAGCCGGAGTCGTAGAGCTGGCCGCCACCCGAGAGGGTCGGATCGACTCTCCACGTACCGTCGGCGACCGAGAGCCAGTCCTGTTCGAGGTGACACGCTGCCATGTGGGGCTCGCCGATGCGGCCCGAGTCGATCACGCGCTTCATCTCCCGGAACCGGGGATCGAAGTGGCGCTGGTAGCCAACCTGGAGGACGAGGTCCTCCCGGGCCGCCAGCGCACAGAGCGTCGCCGCGTCGCCGAGGTCGGTCGTCATCGGCTTCTCGACGTGGACGTGGAGGCCGCGTTCGAGGCAGGCGGTGACCTGTTCGGCGTGGAGCGTGTGTGGCGTGACGACCGAGACCGCGTCGAGTGCGTGCTCGTCGAGCATCGGTTCGTAGTCGGCGTAGGTGGGAACCGCGTGATCGGCCTCGAAGGACCCGCGTGCGGGCCCGGTCGGGTCGGAGCCGGCGACGACGCGAACGTCGTCCATCCCCGAGAGCAGACGGCTCCCGATCGCTTCGAGCGCGCCCAGACCGATCGCGGCGACGCGTGTGGGCATGGGGTCGATACCCGAGGCGGGGGCAAAACGGTTGGCGTCTCGTCTGCCGGGACGGGGAGTTTAGGCGGTGGCGAACGATCGGGGCGCATGGAGTACACCACACTCGGGTCGACCGGAACGCGCGTCTCCGAACTCTGCTTCGGCACCTGGCGGTTCGCGAAGCGATCGGACGGGACCGTCGAGACGGAAAAGGAGACCGCCCACGAGCTGCTCGACGCCTGTCTCGATCACGGGATCAACTTCGTCGACACGGCCAACGTCTACGGCGACCCGGACGGGACCTGCGAGTCCTGGATCGGCGAGTGGCTTTCCGAACGGGACCGCGAGGAGGTCGTCCTCGCCTCGAAGGTCTACTTCCCGTTCGACGGCTGGGGCGAGCCGGGACCGAACGGTCGGGGATTGGGTCGAAAGCACGTCCGCAGGCAGATCGAGGGAAGCCTCGAACGGCTCGGAACCGACTACCTCGACCTCTACTACATCCACCGCTGGGACGAGGCGACCCCGATCGAGGAGACGCTCTCGGTCCTCACGGATCTGGTGCGCGAGGGGAAGGTCAACCACCTCGGTGCGAGTTCGATGGCCGCCTGGCAGCTCACGAAGGCGCTCTGGACGAGCGACGTCGAGGGGCTCGAACGGTTCGACGTCACCCAGCCGCGGTACAACCCCGCCTACCGCGAGGCCGTGTCCGACTACCTCTCGGTCTGTGCGGACCAGGACCTCGCGGTCTGTCCGTACTCGCCGCTCGAGGGTGGCTTCCTCACCGGGAAGTACGACCGGGAGGGCTCCTCTCCATCCGGTTCGCGTGGGGACCTCTACGACTGGGACGGGAAGTTCTCGGAGGAGCAGTGGGACGTGATGGAGGCGATCGAAACGGTCGCCGAGGAGGAAGGCGCCAGCCCGGCGCAGGTGACCCTTCGGTGGCTGGCCGATCGTGAACGGTTCACCTGCGTGCCGATCGTCGGGGCGCGCTCGGTCGAGCAGCTCGAGGAGAATGCAGGGATGGCCGACCTCTCGCTCTCGCGGGAGCAGGACCAGCGGATCACTGAGGCGAGCGAGGCCTACTGATCGGACGATCAGGCCCGCCCGGTGTCCCTGAGTAGGTCACAGACCACGTGCGCACCGAGCACGACGCCGGTGTAGGCCGCGAGCAACGGCGACCGGCGGCGGAGCCCGACGACGAGCACGGCGCCGAGGATGAGATGGCTCGCGAGGCGCTGGCGGGCCATCCCCTCCATGTCGGCGAAGACCCACTCCTGGTCGTAGATGCCGTTCACCGGGTCCGAGAGCACCGCCCGGAGGTGCGACCAGTCTCCCGTTCGAGCGCGGGCGATGAGGAAGTGATCCAGGTCGACGAGGACGCTGAGGGCGACGCCGTAGACGAAGAGGCCGACGTGTCTCAGGGGCGAGGCGACCGGTCGGAGCAGGGCGAGCGCGAACGCGCTCACGACCGTGCCGACGGCGGCGTGTTCGAGTGACTCCATGGTCGGTCGTAGCGGCGACCGCCCTTAGTTAGGACCGCTTGAACGGCCGCCAGTAGAGCAGGGCGACCGTCGTGAGGAATACCACGGTGCCGAGTTCCCGGGACTGGAAGGCGACGGCAGTCGCGACCGCACCGCTTCCGAAGGCCGCGGCGAGCAGCGGCGCGAGCACCGGCCAGACACAGGAGACACACGAGAGCAGCCCGAAGATCCCGGTGACGGCGTTCCCCGCGGCGTCGAGCAGCGTCGCGTAGACCAAGTAGGCCAAGGCGGTGTAGCCGATCACGAGAAAGGGGATCGCCGCGAACTGCACGACTCCGGTGTCGATCGCGATCACGGGTCCGGTCCCGGGGGTAACGAGCGAGACGGAGAGCAGCGGGTTCTCGACACCGGGGTGGCCGAGCGAGAGCAGCCCTCCGACGACGAACAGCACGAGGAGGTAGCCGGCGGCGACCCCGCCCGCGATCCACGCCTGTCGGGATGAGCGCGGGGTCGGCTCCGTGCGGACGAGCGCCCAGAGACCGACGTTGATCCAGACGAACGGGTAGACAACCGAACTCCAGGCGGCCACCTGCACGTCGGTCAGCAGCAGGTAGAGCGCGACGAGCAGGACCTCGGTGTTCACGAGGAGTGCGCCGTAGACGAGCGTCGACCGCCTCGGCCGGAACCGCTCGGCTGTGCGGAGCGAAACGGTGCTCATCGTTCAGAGCGCGAGCGCGTCGACGACGATGACGAGCAAGAGCGCACCGAGGTAGGCGTTCGACGCGTGGAACGCCCGGAACGCCGCCCTTCGTGTCTGTTCTCGGTGCAGCCTGATGACCGCGTAGAGGAAGAGCGCGCCGAAGGCGACGCTCGTGAGCGCGTACGCCCAACCGAGCGTGCCGACGGTCGCGAGGACCGCCGCGCCGAGCAGGGTCGCCCCGAGGTAGAGCACGATGTGTTTCCGCGTGGTGCGTTCGCCCCGAACGACGGGCATCATCGGGAAGCCGCCGCGCTCGTAGTCGGCCTTGTACGCGAGCGCGAGGTTGTAGAAGTGTGCTGGGGTCCAGCAGAAGATCACCGCGGCGAGCACGAGCGCCGGCAGGCCGATCTCCCCCGTCACCGCGGCCCAGCCGATCAGCGCGGGGAGCGCGCCCGCAGCACCACCCAGGACGGTGTTCTGGACCGTGTTCGGTTTGAGGACGAGCGTGTAGATCACGCTGTAGAAGACGATGGCGGTGAGCCCCAGGAGCGCAGCGAGCGCGTTGACGAAGAGGAAGAAGACCGCGAGCGAGGCGACGCCGAGGAGGACGCCGAAGGCGAGGGCGTTCCTGACGGGCACGACGTCGGTCGCGAGCGGCCGCTCCGACGTGCGGGCCATCTTCCTGTCGACGTCGCGTTCGAGCACGTGGTTGAACGTCCCCGCAGAGCCGATGGCGAGCACCCCTCCGAACAGCGTGGCGATGACGATATCGACCGTGAGCGTCGGCCCCGCAGCCAGCGCCATCGCGGCCGCGGCGACGAGACAGAGCAGCCACATCAGCCGGGGTTTCGTCAGGCTGTAGTACGCGCCCGCCGTCGCGCGCCAGCCGGTGGGAACCGGCCGCCGGGCCGGCTCGGCCTCGGAGTCGCTCTCCACGTCGGAGGCTTCCCCCGGTTCGCTCGGCTCGTGCTCTCCGGTCGGGAAGCGGGCTTCGAGCGACCAGGCGAGCGCGAGCAGCAGTCCGCCGAAGATGCCCATCGCGAGCAGCAGGTGAACGGCCGAGACGAGTTCGGGCGTGCCCATCGTCGCGGTGACGGCACCGATCCCGACCTGTACCGGGTAGAGCAGCGCGGCGACGGCGAGCGCGAGTCGAACCCTGTACCGGGTCTCGACGCGGAAGCCGATCGCTGCGACGGCGAGCACCCCGAGACCGACCAGCGCTGCGAGCGCACGGTGGACCCACGCGATCGTCGTCCCACCGCCGTCGAGGACGCTCCCCTCGCAGGCGGGCCAGGTCGCACAGGACGCGGCCGCGTCGGTGAGCGACGTGGTCGCTCCGACGATCACGAGTAGATAGACGCCGATGGCGGTCGCCGCGAGGAGGGGGAGAAAGCCCGGCGAGCGGTTCCCGACGGATGCGCTAGAGTTCACGATACCTTCTCACGAGGGGTTGTGACCGACCGTACTTAGCATCCCCGGTGCGGCCGACCGCGGGCGGAAAGGCAGGTATTTATTCCCCGTCTCCTAACCCACGTTTATCATGGAACGCAAGCGGCTCGCCCTCGTGGCGGCGGGGTTCACCGCGTTCGCCCTCCTCGTCGCTCAGCCCGTCGCGGCCTACAACTCGGTCAACGACCAACTGATCGGCGACCTCAACATGGCACTTCTGTACGCCGCGATCCCGATCACGCTGCTGGTCGAGGGGATCCTCATCTACACGGTCCTGAAGTACCGGAACAACGACGACCCCCAGCCGACGCGGGAGAACCGCCGACTGGAGATCACCTGGACGATCACGACAGCGATCGTCCTCCTGTTCGTCGGGCTGGCCTCCTACCAGGTGATGGCCGACCCGTTCATCACCCAGCCACCGGGCGAGGAGGGCCCCGTCGAGGGTGACGAGGAGGCCATCGTGATCGAGGTCGAGGCGTACAACTACGGCTGGGACTTCCACTACGAGGACGAGGACGTCACCTCGACCGGTGAGGCCGTGATCCCGGCCGGACAGGAGGTCTACTTCGACGTCACCGCCGACCACGACCGGGGATCGTGGATACACGGCTTTCACGTCCCCGACCTGGGACTGAAACAGGACGCGGTGCCTGATCAGCACAACATGGTCGCCACCGAAGTCTACGAGGAAGGCGAGTACCAGGGCTACTGCGCGAAGTACTGCGGCACCGGCCACTCGCAGATGAACTTCATCATCGACGTGGTCGACGACGACGAGTACGAGGAGTGGCTCGAGGAGCAGGCCGAAGGCGATGACGAAGAGGACGACGAGGCCGAGGACGAGGAGAACGGCGAGGACGCTGACGACGAAGAGACCGAGGAGTAGTCGACCCCCTTTATCACCGACGCGGTCCTATCCCACCTCATGCCCGAAGAGGTGCTGTTCAAGGTCGAACAGTCGATGAACAGAAGCGAGATCGCCGAGTACCTGCGGACGGTCGCGGAGAAACTCGACGGTGACGGGACGCTCTCGCTCAGTTCCGGGGACGAGTCGGTCGAGATGGACGTACCGGAGCGACCGGAGTTCGAGATCAAAGCCGAGCGCGAGACCAACGGCTCGACCGAGCTGAGCGTCGAGTTCGAACTGGAGTGGAAGGAGGGACAGGAGGGCAAGGGTTCGGGCGGCGAGTTGAGCATCGAGTAGCCCGGTCCTCGAACGGAAAGACGAAAACGCGAGCGCAGCGATCGAGGGGTATGAACGGCGTCTGTTTCGACATGGACGGCGTGTTGATCCACTCCGAGGAGTTCTGGGTCGAGCGCCAGCGCGAGCACATACTGCCGACGGCCGCCCTGGACGACGAGATCCCGATGTCGGCGATCACGGGGCGGAACTACGCGGAGCTCTACCCCGAATTGGAGAGCGAGTACGACCTCGCGGTGACGCGTGAGGAGTTCGAGGCGCTGTTCGAGGCGGCGGGCGAGGAGATCTACGCCGAGCACGCGACGTTGCTCCCCGGCGCACACGACCTGCTCTCGACGCTCCGTGAGCGGGGGGTCGCGCTCGCGCTCACGACATCCTCGCCGGTCGACTGGATCGCGCTCGTCGACGACCGGTTCGATCTCCTCTCCTACTTCGACGCGGTGGTGAGCGCCGAAACCCTCGACGGACCGGGAAAGCCCGCACCGGACATCTACGAGCGGGGGGTCGCCGAACTCGGTCTCTCGCCCGACGTCTGTGTCGCGGTCGAGGACTCGACGGCGGGCGCGCGCGCCGCTTCGCGCGCCGGCCTGTGGACGATCGGCTTCCACGGGGACGGCGGGGCTTCGGACCTCTCCGTTGCGGACGAGGTGGTCGAGGGGAGCGACGCCCTCCGGGCGGCGCTGCTCCGCGAGTGAGTCGGTCCGCCCGTCCGACTCGCGAACGGGAACTCCCCGCTGCTCGGCGGCGAGAGGCGTGTTATCGGCGAGTAGGGAGGTCCGAATAACTATGTCGACTGCACGTGTACTGGTACCATGTTAGCCGCTACCATGGACTCGACGCTCAGTGACATCGAGTTCCTCGCGCGCTCGCCTTACCGGGTGAGCGCGCTCGCGGCGCTGTCGGAGACGTCGCGAAGTCGGAGGGAGCTTCAGGAGCTGACGGAGGCCTCCTCCTCGACGGTCGGCCGGCTCCTCTGTGAGTTCGAAAAGCGCCGCTGGGTCCAGAAGAACGGCCACCGGTACGAGGCGACACAGCTGGGGGCGTTCGTCGCGGGGGGGATGGCCGAGCTGATCGACCGGATCGAGACCGAGCGCGCGCTCCGCGACGTCTGGGGGCTTATCTCGGCCGATGTCGACGGCCTCAGTATCGAGATGGTCTCGGACGCGACGGTGACCGTCGCCGTCGCGGAGGACC
Source organism: Halalkalicoccus sp. CGA53 (assembly GCF_036429475.1). GTDB lineage: Archaea > Halobacteriota > Halobacteria > Halobacteriales > Halalkalicoccaceae > Natronorarus > Natronorarus salvus. The sequence continues at coordinate 1,866,212 of NZ_CP144125.1, read as the reverse complement.
CCTATCGGCCCGTAAACCGGTTCGTCACGCTGTTGGAGGGGACCGAACGGTTCCGGTTCGTCGGCTTCGACCTCGCGCTCGTCGAGCCGTGCCGGGACGACTTCCGGCGCCTGATCGTGGCGGGCATGGAGACGGAGATCGTCGACCCGCCGGGCGTCGCGCGGTACGTCGTCTCCACCTACCGGGAGCACTGTTCGGAGTCGATCGAGAGCGGGAACCTCACGATCCGCGTCCACGACGACCTGCCGACCTATGGCCTCGCGCTCTTCGACGATCGCGTCGGGATCAGCGGCTACGATCCCGACAGCGGGAGCGTGCGCGTGCTGATCGACACCGACTCCCGGGAGGTCCGCGAGTGGGCGGAGACGACATACGAGTCCTACCGCGAGGAGGCGCGGTCGTTCGGGCCGCCGGACGCGGTCTGATACGGACTGCTGTACCTGGTTACCGCTCGGACCGAGAGGCAGGTACCGGTCCGGGCGGTACAGACTGCAGCAGTCCGTATGAGCGGGCTCGGACGCGTCCGTCGCGTCCGAGCCCGGGTATCCGCCGTCCGTGACCGATCGGCTCCGTTGCAGCCGGTGATCCGTGCCCGGGGGCTGCGGATCGGTCACCGCTTGCGCCGATTGCACGCGGTAGCTATGTCACTATACCACACGCACCTCCGACGGGAGACGAACATGGCGACAGAGAGCCCGACGTTAGACGAGACGGCAGTGAAGGAGTTCGCGGAACGCTCGCGGGGGGAGGTGATCGGTCCGGGCGACGGGGCTGTCTACGACGAGGCGCGCACGATCTACAACGCGATGATCGACCGCCGGCCGGGGTTGATCGCCCGATGTGCGAACGTGAGCGACGTGATCGGGGCGGTGAACCTCGCTCGCGAGCACGAACTCGACGTGGCGATCCGGAGCGGCGGGCACAACGGCGCCGGCCTGAGCACCGTCGACGACGGGCTGGTGATCGACCTCTCGGAGATGAAAGGCATCCGTGTCGACCCGGAGACGAGGACCGCTCGCGTCGAGCCCGGCTGTACGTGGGGTGACGTCGATCACGCCACGCACGAGTTCGGGCTGGCGACCGTGAGCGGGGTGGTCTCGACGACCGGCGTCGGCGGCCTCACCCTCGGCGGCGGACACGGCTACCTCACCCGGAAGTACGGCCTGACGATCGACAACCTGCTGGGCGCGGACGTCGTGCTGGCCGACGGCCGACTCGTTCGGGCGAGCGAGACGGAGAACCCCGACCTGTTCTGGGGGCTGCGCGGCGGCGGCGGGAACTTCGGCGTCGTGGCGAGCTTCGAGTTCGCACTCCACCCGGTCGAGACGGTCGTCGCTGGCCCGATGTTCTGGTCGATCGACGACCTCGAGGAGACGATGCGATGGTACCGCGAGTGGCTGCCCGAGGCTCCCGAGGACGTCTACGCCTTCTACCTCACGGCCGAGGTGCCGGGCGAGCCGTTCCCCGAGGAGATCCACGGCGAGAAGGTCTGCGGGCTGGTGTGGTGTTACCTGGGGGACCCGGAGGGGATCGACGAGGTGCTGAACCCGGCGCGCGAGGCGGCCGATCCGCTGTTCGAGCACGTCGGCGAGATGCCGTATCCCGCGCTCCAGAGCCTGTTCGACGACCTCTACCCCTCCGGCGAGCAGTGGTACTGGAAGGGCGACTTCGTCGACGAGCTGACCGACGAGGCGATCGCCGAACACGCCCGGTTCGCGGAGGTCCCGACGACGAAGTCGACGATGCACCTCTATCCCATAGACGGGGCGGTCCACCGCGTCGAGGAGGACGAAACCGCCTGGGCGTATCGCGACGCCACCTGGTCGATGGTGATCGCGGGCGTCGACCCGGAGCCGGAGAACGCGGATCGCCTCCGCGAGTGGGCGCGGTCGTACTGGGAGGCGCTGCACCCGCACTCGGCGGGCGGCGCGTACGTCAACTTCATGATGGAGGAGGGCACCGATCGGGTCCGGGCGACCTACGGGGAGAACTACGACCGCCTCCGCGAGGTAAAGACGACCTACGACCCGGAGAACCTCTTCCACGTGAACCAGAACATCGAGCCGGCGGGGGGTGAGTGAGATGGCCGAATCCGAATCGCTCGACGTCGAGAAGCTCGAACGCGAGGTGAAGGCGGTCTACCGCGAGGTCGCCGAACGGCCGGACGAGGAGTTCCACTTCGAGACCGGCCGCGAACTCGCCGAACGGCTGGGCTACCCGCCAGCCGACCTCGATCGCATCCCTCGAGAGGCGATCGACTCGTTCGCGGGCGTCGGCTACCACTTCGATCTCGCCGACATTTCGGAGGGCGAGGACGTCCTCGATCTGGGCAGCGGCTCGGGGATGGACGTCTTCGTCGCGGCGTTGCACGCCGGCGACTCCGGGAGCGTCACCGGGGTGGACATGACCGACGAACAGCTCGGGAAGGCCCGGACGCTCCGGGACGAGGCGGGCTTCGAGACCGTCACGTTCCAGAAGTCCTACATCGAGGAGCTGCCCGTTCCGGACGACTCGTTCGACGTCGTGATCTCGAACGGCGTGATCAACCTCTCGGCGGAGAAAGACCGGGTGTTCGAGGAGGTCGCACGCGTGCTCCGGCCGGGTGGCCGGCTGGCGATCTCGGACATCCTGAGCGAGTCGCGGCTGTCGGAGGGGATCAAGACGAACGCCGATCTCTGGGCGGCGTGCATCGGCGGGGCCGAACAGGTCGACGACTACACGACGACGATCGAACGCGCCGGACTCAAGGTGAGCGAACTGCGGGACAACTCGGCGTACGAGTTCACCTCGGAGCAGGCGAAAGGCGCGTGCAGCACGTACGGCGTGAAGAGCGTCTCGCTCCGCGCCGAAACGCGGTGAGAACCATGAAAACCAGCGAGGACGAACCGACGGACGGCGTACTGCGGCGAACGGTCGTGAAAGCGGGGGCGTTCGGGGTGGGCGCGTTCGGACTGATCGTGCCCGCGACCGGCACCGAACACGACGACGAGGACGACGGGAACGAGGACGACGAGGAGACGGAGGACGGAGAAACGGGAGACGAAGAGGACGACGAGGACGAGGAGGCCGTCGACGAACCCGACGGCTTCGAGGTCGAGGTGCTCGCACCCCACGCTCCGTTCAGAGACGACCTGTCTGCGAGGTTCTGTCTCGAGTACGCCGACGAGCACGACGGTGACCCGCTCGTCGTCGAACTGGATGACGCGTCGACCAGCATCGTCGCCCGGGCGACCTGGACCGAGGGCGGCACGTCCGGCTGGCACCGGCATCCGGGGATCTCTCTCGTCACGATGGTCGAGGGCGAGATCGAGGTGACGATGGAACACGACTGCGTGCCCCGGACCTACGCGGCGGGCGACGCGTGGCTCGACCCGGGCCACGTCCACAACGCGGACAGCGAGGGTGGTGCGACGGCGTACGTGAACTTCCTCGGCATCCCCGACGGTGAGCCGGCGACCGAGTGGGTCCCGCCCGTCGAGTGCTGATCTCTCTCTCAGATCACCGCGCCGACGTAGAGCACGACGACGAGGAACACCCAGACGACGTCGACGAAGTGCCAGTACATCGAGACCGTGCTCACGGAGGTGTGGCGTTCGGCGTCGTACTGGCCGGCGAGAGCGCGGAAGAGCAGCAGCGAGATGAGCACCGCCCCGAGCATGACGTGCAGGCCGTGGAGGCCGGTCAGCCCGAAGAAGGCGCTCGAGTAGATCCCGCTCTGGAGCGTGAAGCCGTACTCGACGATGAACTCGTAGTACTCGTAGGCCTGCCCCGCGAGGAAGATCAGCCCGAGGCCGAGCGTCGCTGCCAGCCCGAGGATGAAGTTCCGGCGCTCGCCCTTGAGCAGTTCGACGTGGGCCCAGTGGATCGTGAAACTCGAGAGGATCAGGATCAGCGTGTTCGCCAGCACGAGGTAGTTGAGGATCGGGATCGAGACGCTGCCGATCGTGATCGCACCCTCGGCAAGCGGCACCATCAACACGTCCTGTGCCTGGTCCCAGGAGACGATGCGGATCTGAAAGTAGTAGACGAACACCGCGCCGAAGGTGGCGATCTCCGTACCTAAAAAGAGCAACATCCCCCAGCGCAGCTTCGACTCGCCGCGGCCGCCCTCCTCCCAGTAGGATTTCACGAAGCCGTGGTACGTCCAGCCGTAGAGCCCGACGAGGAAGACGACGGTGGAGAGGACGAAGACGGCGCCGCCGGCGAGCGGGTCGAGCAGGCCGTCGCCGACGCCGAGGATGAGCAGTGCGAGTCCGACGTAGATACCGGAGGCGCCGACGGCCGCGATGAACGGCCACCAGCTCGCCTCACCGTAGCCCTTCGGCCAGTCCTCGACCGCGGGCAGGTGGTGATGATCGTCAGCCATGCTCGCCGGTTGCGCCCCGACTACCAAAAACCCATCTGACTTCGACAGGGGAAGGTACAACACGTCTGCGGCCCGATACCGGGCATGGAGCGTCCGTTCGCCGACCCCGCCTTCGACGCCGACCGAGATACCTCCATCCCCGCCGGGGAGACGCCGATCCGCTGTCCCCACTGCGCCCAGCCCTTCTCGTCCGATCGGTATCGGACCCTCCACCTCGGACTCGCCCACTACGACCGGCTCGCTGCCGAGGACCGAGACGCGTTCGTCGAGGCCTACCGCGGCGAGACCGACGAGATCCGGACGTTCCGGCTGAAGGTGCTCGGCCTGCTCGTGCTGCTCTACTTCCTCTACCTCTTCGTCTGGCTACTCGTCGCCTGAACTCGCCGCGGATGGCGGCTTCGAACCGTTCGAGGACACGAGTCGATGGGTTTTGGTTGCTGGCGTCTCTACTCCGGATATGGACGACCAGACGGGCCTCGGACGGGCCGAAGAGCGACTCCGGAACCCCGACGAGGACGACCGGTTTCCCTACGGGAAGACGAGCCCGTTCCCGATCTTCATCGCGATCGGGCTCGCCTTCTCCGAGGTCGGCGTCTTCCTCGACATCGTCCCGCTCGCGGTCGGCGGCCTGCTGCTCTTCGCGGGGAGCGTCGCGGGCATCCTGAGCGAGGCCGGCTACGTTGCGACGCCCTGGGGGACGCTCCTGGTCATCGGCGGGCTCCTCCTCGCGCTCGCGGCCTCGCTGTACGTCTTCTCCTTCGACGCCGTGGGGCTCACCCGCGTCGCCTCGATCGCCGTCGCCGCCGGGCTCTGCATGCTCGGGGCGCTCGTCGGCCGGTACGCCCTCGGCGACCGGGCCTAGAGAATCAGCACCTATTTCACCGGCGCCGGGCTACCTCCGCACATGAGCGAAAGCGACCGCGTCTTCGACCGGGAGACCCTGTTGGACGCGACGGTGAACTTCGTCCCGCTCGTGATCCTCTTCATCTTCATCGGGGTCTTCCTCGTTGCGAACCCCTGGGGCGATGGCATCACCGACCTCATGACGATCTACATGTACGCGATCATGCTCGGGATGGTGGTGGGCCTCTCCTGGCTCACCTACGAGATCATGAAGCGTCTCTAGACGAGCGAGTCGGACCGCGTCGCCAGGTACTCGAAGACCACCCCGAGGCCGACGCCGTACGCCCAGTGGGCGACGAGCGTCAACACGAGGTAGGCGACCAGCGTGAGGCCGACGAAGCCGGGGTTGAACGCGAGCGCGAAGCCGGTCCAGAGGACGGTCCCGAAGACGATACCTTTCACCGGGTCGCTGCCACCGGGGAGGTACTCCTTCAGCGAGGCGAACAGCAGCGGCCACGGCACCGTCCCCCCGGCGAGGAAGAGGAGATAGCCCATCACGATCGCCGGCCCGAACGCGTCGAGGCCGGCCGTCCGGGCGATCGAGCCGAACGCCTCCATGGAGAACGCGCCGATCGACTCCGCGATCAACAGCACCACCGTGAGCATCGCCGTCCCGACCAGCCCGCCGGCCGCCCCGACGACGCCGTCAGCGACGATACCGAACAGCCTGTCGAACGTCTCGGCGTCCTCTAGCTCCTCGATCCCGAACTCCTCGTCGGTCGTCTCACGTTCGTTCATGGTAGGTCCTAGCGTGGCACGAGTAAAAGCGTTCTCGGCCGGTCGAGGAGGGCTGGGTCGCGGGATTCGCATACTTGATAACGGTGCGGTCCTGACCGGGGAACATGGTAGAAGGGCAGATCGCCTTGACGGTTCTGATGGGTGTGCTTCTGTTGGCGGTCGCCGCGTGGATCTCGCGGGTCGAGAACTGGCGATCGCCGCTCTCGAGCGGTGGGGCGGCCGTCTCGCAGGAGGAGGGCTACGAGACGGCACACAAACCCGGCGGGATAACCCGCTGGCTCACGACGGTCGACCACAAGGACATCGGTATCCTCTACGGGCTCTTCGCCGTGATCGCGCTCGTCATCGGCGGCGTCTCTGTGACGATCATGCGCCTGGAGCTGTTCAGTCCCGAGACGACGTTCCTCGCGCCCGACACGTACAACGCGTTCATGACGAGCCACGGCATCACGATGCTCTTTCTCTTCGGGACGCCGATCATCGCCGCGTTCGCGAACTACTTCATCCCGCTGCTGATCGGTGCGGACGACATGGCCTTTCCCCGGATCAACGCCATCGCGTTCTGGCTGCTGCCCATCTCGGGGGTCCTCATCTGGCTGCCGCTCTTCTCGTACCCGCTGGCTGGTATCATTGCCCCCGCACAGGCCGGCTGGACGATCTACCCTCCGATGTCGATCGACCAACCCCACGCCGGTCTCGACCTGATGCTCCTGGGACTTCACCTCTCGGGAATCAGCGCGACGATGGGGGCGATCAACTTCATCGCCACCATCTTCACCGAGCGCGGGCCGGACGTCGGCTGGAACCGCCTCGACATCTTCTCGTGGACGATCCTCACCCAGTCCGGGCTGATCCTCTTCTCGTTCCCACTGCTGGGCAGCGTCCTCGTCATGCTGCTGCTCGACCGGAACCTCGGGACGCAGTTCTTCGCGGTCGAGGGCGGCGGGCCGATCCTCTATCAGCACCTCTTCTGGTTCTTCGGCCACCCCGAGGTCTACATCCTCGTGCTCCCACCGATGGGGCTGATCAGCCTGATCCTGCCTCGGTTCGCCGGACGGAAGCTGTTCGGCTTCAAGTTCATCGTCTACTCGACGCTCGCGATCGGTGTGCTCAGCTTCGGCGTCTGGGCACACCACATGTTCACGACCGGGATCGACCCGCGGATTCGCGTCGCGTTCATGGCCGTCTCGCTCGCCATCGCGGTGCCGAGCGCGGTGAAGGTGTTCAACTGGATCACGACGATGTGGAACGGCCGCGTGCGCCTGACGGTGCCGATGCTGTTCTGTATCGGCTTCGTCTCGAACTTCATCATCGGGGGCGTGACGGGGGTGTTCCTCGCCTCGATCCCGATCGACCTCGTGCTCCACGCCACGTACTACGTCGTCGGCCACTTCCACTACATCGTGATGGGCGCGATCGCCTTCGCGGTGTTCGCGGGCGTCTACTACTGGTTCCCGCTCGTTACGGGCCGGATGTACCAGCGCAAACTCGGGCTGATGCACTTCTGGCTCTCGATGATCGGGACGAACGTGACCTTCTTCGCGATGATCCTGCTGGGCTACGGTGGCATGCCCCGGCGCTACGCGACTTACCTCCCGCAGTTCGTCGACCTCCACCAGATCACCACCGTCGGCGCGCTGATCCTCTTCGTCGGCCAGCTGATCTGGGTGTTCAACATGGTCCAGTCGTACTTCGAGGGCCCGCTCGTCGAGAGCGGCGACCCGTGGGACCTGGAGAAGGACGGCCTGCTCACCGCCGAGTGGAACTGGTTCGACCGCGAGGTGATCGGCCCGGCGATGGCCGACGGCGGCGAACTCGACGAGCCAGAGGGCCACGAGCCCGCCGACGACTGAGCGGCCGCCTGCGGTCCCCGTTCTCGCGCTTCGAAACGCACGAGCGGCCGGTACACCCGAGACGGTCGGGGCATCCGCTCCCGGTTCGGGCACGTGAGGGTATCCGGGTCGCGACTCAGGACGTGAGGACGATGAACAGCGCCGTCAGCGCCATGAAGAGCGCGACCGCGCCGAGGACGAGCGCGAGGAGGTCCTTCTCCGAGAGCTCCTTCTCGATCATACCCCCGAGTTCGAAGCCGAGAGGGAAAGCCTCATCGTTCGGACGCCACAACCCTCGCCGTGAACGACACCGCCGTCCCCGAGGCCACGACGGTCGCCGGTAACCGCGTCATCCTGACGATCTACGCGGCGCTCGTCGGCCTCGCGGGACTGATGGGCTTTCTGATCGGGATCTTCCTAGAGGACCTCCAGCCGGTCGCCATGTTCGGGGTGGTCGACGTCCCACCGACCCCGGTCGGGCTCGCTGTCTACGGCGCGATCACCATCGCGGTCGTTCTCGGGGTCTTTCTCGGGCTGGTGATGGTCGTCTCGCGGCGAGCCTAGCTCACCGTCCCGACCGTCTCCTGGTAGCTGCCGTGTTCTGCCTCGAAGACGGCCATGATCTCGCCCATCGTCGCGTACGCCTTCACCGCCTCCAGGATCGCCGGCATCGTGTTCTCTCCGGAGTCGATCGCCTCCTCGAGCGAGGAGAGTGCGGCCTCCACCGCGCGGTCGTCGCGGTCGGCTTTCACCGATTCCAACCGGGCGTGCTGGTGGTCGGCGGCCGCCGCCTCGTCCACGTGGAGGATCTCCGGGCTGGTGTCCTCCGAGAGCGTGTACTTGTTGACCCCGACGACGACCTCCTCCTCGCGCTCGACGCGCTCTTGGTACTCGTAGGCGGCGTCCTGGATCTCGCGGTGGAAGTAACCATCCTCGATCCCCCGGAGGATGCCGTCGCGCACCGACCCCTCGCCCATCTCGCGAATCTCTTCGATATACCTCGTGGCACGCGCTTCGACCTCGTTCGTGAGCGCCTCGACCGCGAAACTGCCTCCCAGCGGATCGACGATGTCCGCGACACCGGACTCGTCGGCGATGATCTGCTGTGTCCGCAGGGCGACCCGGACCGCCTCCTCCGAGGGCAGCGCGAGCGCCTCGTCGTAGCTGTTGGTGTGCAGGCTTTGGGTGCCGCCCATCACGCCCGCGAGCGCCTGGATCGTCACGCGCGCGACGTTGTTGAGCGGCTGCTGGGCGGTGAGGCTCTGTCCGGCGGTCTGGGTGTGGAACTTCAGCCGTTTCGACTCCGCGCGCTCGGCGTCGTACCACCCGTCCATCACTCGGGCGTAGATCTGACGGGCGGCGCGGAACTTCGCGACCTCCTCGAAGAAGGAGTTGTGGCAGTTGAAGAAAAACGAGAGCCGGGGCGCGAACGCGTCCACGTCGAGACCGCGTTCCATCGCGTCCTCGACGTAGCTGAAGCCGTCGGCGAGCGTGAACGCGAGCTCCTGGACCGCCGTCGAGCCCGCCTCGCGGATGTGGTAGCCGGAGACCGAGATCGGGTGGAAGTTCGGCGTCTCATCGGTACAGAACTCGACGACGTCGGTCACGAGCGAGAGCGACGCCTCCGGGGGAATCACCCACTCCTTCTGTGCGATGAACTCCTTGAACATGTCGTTCTGGAGCGTCCCCCGGACCTGCTCGCGCGGGACGCCCTGCTGGTCGGCGAGCGCGACGTACATCGCGTAGATCACGGGCGCGCTCGGGTTGATCGTGAACGAGGTCGAGACCTCGCCGACGTCGATGCCGTCGAAGAGCACCTCCATGTCGCGGAGGCTGTCGACCGCGACGCCCTCCTTTCCGACCTCCCCCAGACTCATTGAGGCGTCCGAGTCCAGTCCCATCAGCGTCGGCATGTCGAAGGCGACCGAGAGGCCGGTCTGGCCCTGCTCGATCAGGTAGTGAAAGCGTTCGTTCGTCTCCTCTGCGGTCCCGAAGCCTGCGAACTGCCGCATCGTCCAGGTCCGCCCGCGGTACATCGTCGGGTACGGTCCCCGGGTGAACGGCTCCTCGCCGGGGAGGCCGAGGTCGTCGTAGGAGAGATCCGCGACGTCCTCGGGGGTGTAGAGCCGATCGACCTCGAGGTTCGAGACGGTCGCGAACCGATCCTGACGCTCGCCGTGCCGGTCGAGGACGGGCGAGAGGGTCTCCGCTTCCCACCGCTCGCGTTCGTCTCGGATCCGCGAGAGGGTCTCGTCGTCGTACATACCGACAACTCTCGTGGACGTCCATTAACGATTGCGCTCGGACACGACCCGCCCGACGCACTCGACCGCACCGTCGGTCGTACGTGAGACGTGGGGACGCCGGCCGGCCGCCGTACGTCCGCCGCTCCTGCCAGAACCGTGAAGGATCCCGCAAGACATATGCCGCTGTATGCCATGCCTACTCATGGATAGCCATGGTGGATCGTCACTACCCCGAGTGGTGCTGTCAGGAGTGCGGCAAACCCCTCCGTATCGAGCCCTGCCTGAACTGCCAGCAGAAAGCCGACCGACGCTCGAAGAGCGCGCTCGCCTGAGACGCGCTCGTAGAGCCGTCCCCGTACGTGTCGAGAGGAGGTTTTCGCGTTCGACGGACCGTGCCTACTGAAGCCTGCGCGTCGTCTCGACCAGCGGGTGTCGCGCGTAGTCAACGACGTTGATGTCGGACAGCGAGTCGAGGCCCTCCTCCCGTGCGGTGCGTTCCATCCCGAGTTCGATGTCGTCGGTGACGAGGATCACGTAGGCGTCCATCTCCTCGATCCCGATCCTGTCGGCCGCGAGCACCCGGTGGTGGCCGTCGGCGAGCAGCAGCCGCCCCTGGACGTCGATGACGACGAGCGGCTCCGCGAGCCCCCGTTCGAGTTCGTACTTCCTGCCCTCCAGTTCGTCCGCGTAGACCTTCCCCTGTGTGGGCGTCAGCTCGCCGATGCGGACCTCCCGTCGTTCCTCGCCCAGCGTGACGCCGTGGATGCTCTCTAGGGTCTGGACGAGCTTTCCGACCTTCTCGGGGGTCGCGCGTTCGATCTGACTCCTGATCACGTCGGTGTTCGAGATGATCCCCACGAGGTTGCCCGCGTCGTCCACGACGGGCAGCTTCTGGATCCCCGAACGGAGGATCACGCGTGCGGCGTCGGTCACCTTCATCTGCGGGTGAGCGACGACGAGGTCGGTCGTCATCACCTTGAACAGCGGTTCGTCGTCGGACGCCAGGAGCAGGTCGCGCGCGCTGATGAACCCCTCGACGCGGCGGCCGTCGCAGACGGGAAAGCCGCTGTGTTCGTCGCTCTCGGCGATCCGCCGCGCGACCTCGCCCGCGGTCGCGTCCGGCGAGACGGTCTCGACGTCCCGGGTCATGTACTCGTGAACCCGGAGCCTGTCGTCACCCGCGCCTACGTTCATATTCGTCGGTGGTCGCGTGCCGCCTAAAACCTCTCGCCGGAGCGCGGCGCCCGCTGCTCTCCCGCCGTCGGCCAGCGCCGGCTCACTCGACCGCGGTGGTCCTCGACCGTCTCGAAGAAGCGTTCGGCGATCGCCTCCCGTACCAGTTCGATCAGCCGCTCGTCCTCGCCCGCGCCGTCGCCGAGGATCCCGACCGGGAGCTGTCCGCCGGCCATCTGCGCGTGGCCACCCGCGCTCCCGATCTGGTCGAACGCCTCGCGTAGCACCTCGCCGACGTCGACCTCGGTCCCTCGCGCGCGAGCCGAGAGGTAGACCGTCTCGCGCTCGATTCCGAAGACGAGCGTGACCGAGACGTCCTCCCTGTTCAACAGCAGGTCGGCCGACTGCGCGAGCGAGTCGCGATCTCTGAGCGAACCCACACAGCTCACGCCGACGCCGTCTCGTACCGTGAGGTCACGGATCGCCCGCGCGAACGTCTCGACGGTCTCGCGGGTCATCGTCGGCTGCTCGAGCCGGTCGAGGATGCCCCTGTCGGCGAGGCTCACGAGCACCGCGGCGGCGTCGAAGTCGAGTTCGGAGACGCCGCGGGTGAAGCCGTCGGTGTCGGTCTGGATGCCGAACAGCAGCGCCGTCGCGAGCACCTCGTCCGGTTCGACGCCCAGCTGGATGAAGTACTCGACGAGGATAGAACTCGCCGAGCCGATCCAGCTCCTGATGTCGAAGTGGCGGGCGTCGACCGGTCCGTGCGTGGGGTGGTGGTCGATCACGATCTCGACGGGCGTCTCCTCGGGGAGCTGGTCGTTGATCCCGGGCGTCGAGTGGTCGACGAGCGCGATGGCGTCGAACTCGCTACCGGTCGAATCCGGCCCCAGCGATCGGAGATCGAGGTCGAGTAAGTTCACCAACGCGCGGTTCTCCTGGTGGGTGATCTCCCCGTAGTAACACGCCTCGGCCTCGATCCCGTACGAGCGCGCGAGCGCGGCGAGCGCGATGCCCGAGGCGATCGCGTCCGGGTCGGGGTTGTCGTGCATCACGACCCCGAGCGACCCCTCGATCCCGAGCAGCGTCCGGCGGAGCTCGTGGGCCCTGAGCGCCGGCTCGCAGGCGACGATATCGAAGACGTACTCCCAGACCGCCTCGCAGTGGCCGATCACCCGGTCGGCACGCTCCGAGAGGCGTTCTCTCGTCGCCTCGTCGAGCACCCCGGTCGCGTAGACGACGACCGGTACGCCCGGGAACGTCTCGCGTGCCGCCTCGATCGTGGCGAGCGTCCGCTCACCGTCTCTCGTGCCCGTCGCGATCCCGATCGGTTCCTCGACCCTCGCGAGCACCGCGGGGTCGGTCGGGTCGCCGGTGGTCACGCTTACGTCCTTCGCCGAGCCGAACGCATCGACCTCGTCGGGGTCCTCGATCACGATGTGGACGTGCTCGTCCGACTGCGTGCCGATCACACGGCCGACGTCGTCGACACCGAGCAACAGCCACGTCATGGATCGGGGTATCCGCCCAGGGCGGTAAAACCTACCGCCCCGTCCCTAGAAGAGCGCGCCAGCGGCGGCCTGTGCCGTCTCGATGACGACGAAGATCCCCGGGATCAGCAACACCGTGAACACCGCCGCGGTGACGATCGCCGCGTAGAGCCCGAGCGGCTGGTCCGGCAGTGTGAGGTCGTCCTCGGCGGGCTCTTCGATCCAGATCGCCCGGACCAGCCGCGAGTAGTAGTAAAGCGAGACCGCGCTCGCGATCACGCCGACCGCGGCGAGCCACCAGTAGCCCGCCAGCACCGCGCCGTAGAACAGGAAGAGCTTCGAGAAGAAGCCGCCGCCGATCGGCAGCCCCGCGAGGCTGAACATGAAGATCGCCACCGCGACCGAGAGCACCGGCGCGCGCTTCGCGAGACCGTTGAAGTCCTCGAACGTACGGCCGATCCCCCAGTGCTCGGCGAGCGAGACGAAGAGGAACGCCCCGGTGTTCATGAAGCCGTAGACGAACAGGTGCGCCATCGCGGCCGCGAGCACGAAGTCGTTGTACGGCCCGGGGTTCGTGAGGGCGGCGAGACCGATCATCGCGTAGCCGGCGTGACCGACCGAGGAGTACGCGAGCATCCGTTTGACGTTCTCCTGGACGGCCGCCGCGAAATTCCCGAGCAGCATCGTGACGACGGCGATGATCTGGAAGGCGAGCACCCAGTCGACGCCGAGTGCGAGCACGACGTCGACCGGGAAGCCCTCGACGAACACCCGGAAGGCGACGACGAAGCCAGCGGCCTTCGACGCGGAAGAGATGAACGCGCTGATGGGTGCGGGCGCGCCCTCGTACGCCTCCGGCGCCCAGAAGTGGAAGGGGACGGAGGCGGTCTTGAACGCGACCCCGCCGACGATCATCAGGATCCCGACGCCGAGGATGCCGACGTTCTCGACCTCTCCGACCTGCTCGGCGACGAGGCCGAGCTGGAGCGCGCCCGTGCTGACGTAGACGAGGCTGATACCGTAGACGAAGATCGCGGAGGAGAGCGCGCCGATCAGGAAGTACTTCATGCCGGCCTCAACGCTCCCCTTGTTCCGCTTCAAGAACGCGACCAGCGCGTACGAGGAGAGGCTCGCGAGCTCGAGGCTGACGAAGACGGTCGCCAGGCTGTTCGAGTGTGCCATCAGCACCATCCCGGTCGCGGCGAGCACGACCAGCGAGTAGAACTCGCCCTTGTGGGGCTGGCCCTTCAGGTAGTCGTAGCTCGCGACGATCACGAGCGAGGTGACGCTCGTGATGATGAGCGTGAAGAAGAGGCTCATCCCGTCGACGACGAGCTGGCCCTGTAGGAGTGAGAGCGGCTCGTCGACGCCGACGCCGCTGAAGAGGTACTCCGCGGCGACGCCGAAGGCGGCGAGCGTCCCGACCAGCGAAACTCCGGCGATCAGCGCGTTGTTCTCGCCCTGCGGATCGAACGCGTCGGCGAGGAAGACGACGAGCGCGGTCGCGGCGAGGATCAGCGCGGGTCCGAGCGCGATCCACGTCGAGGCGGCCGTGACGCTCATCACGCGTCACCTCCCAGTTCGACGATCGGGTCGACGGCGTCCTGTATCATGGTGAAGAAGATGTCGGGGTCGACACCCAGCGCGATGATCGAGAGCAGCAGGACGAACAGCGGGAGTACGTCGTGCAGCGGTGCCCTCCCGATCTCGTAGTCGGTTTCGAGTCTGAACTCGCCGAACAGCGTCCGCTGCATCGCAAAGAGCAGGTAGCCCGCGACGATCACGATGCCGAACATCGCGATCGCGGTGAACCACGGCGCGCTCGGGAGCACCGTCGAGCTGAACGCGCCGTAGAAGATCATGAACTCAGCGGCAAAGCCGGCCATCAGCGGCAGGCCCATGTAGCCGAACGCCCCGGCGATGAGGATGCCGACCGCGTAGGGCATCCGCTCGGCGAGCCCGGACATGTCGCTCACCATCCGGGTGTGGGTCTCGTTGTAGATGACGCCGACGGCCATGAACATCAGCCCGGAGATCAGGCCGTGGGCGACCATCTGGAACGTCGCGCCGCCGATCCCGAACGTGGTGAACGCGACCAGCCCGAGGATGACGTAGCCCATCGAGGAGATCGAGGAGTAGGCGACGATCCTCTTCAGATCCTGCTGGGCGAGCGCGAGCATCGCGCCGTAGATCACGCTGATCACGCCGATTGCCGCGATCGGCACCGCGAGCGCGATGGCGACATCGTAGAGGATCGTGAAGTTGAACCTGAGAAGGGCGTAGGTGCCCATCTTCAGCATCACTCCGGCTAGCATGATCGACACCGGCGTGGGGGCCTCGACGTGGGCGTCGGGCAGCCAGGTGTGAAACGGCACCACGGGGACCTTCACCGCGAACCCGAAGAACGTCGCGAGGAACGCCACGGTGAGTAAGGTCTCCGGACCGATCGCGCCGAGACCCTCGAGTTCGCCGGCGTGGACTGCCTGTGCGGTCTCGGGGAGGCCGAAGGAGGTGACGGCGTCACCGAGGCCGAAGACGAGCGCGACGTACCCCAGAAACATCACCAGCGAGGCGACGTTCGTGTAGATCAGGAACTTGATCGCGGCGTACTTCCGCCGTGGGCCGCCCCAGACGCCGATGAGCAGGTACATCGGGATCAGGACGGCCTCCCAGAAGACGAACCAGACGAGGAAGTCGAGCTGGGCGAAGACGCCGATCAGCGCGGCCTCCATGAACAGCATCAGGCCGTAGAACTGCGACTGACGCTCGACGATCGGCGTCCACGCCGAGACGATCGCGAGCGTCGTGAGGAACGTCGAGAGCACGATCAGCGGCATGCTCACGCCGTCGAGGCCGACGTGCCAGGCGATCTCGTACGGCTCGATTGAAATCCAGGTGATCCGGTTCTCGAAGGCGACGGCGGAGTCCGCGAGCAACGCGTTGCCCTCCGCGTCGAACTGGCTCCAGAGGTAGAGGCTGCCGACGAGCGGAAGCAGGCTCGCGGCGAAGGCGACCCGTTCGGCGAATCGGTTCGGCGTGAGGAACACGGCGAGCGCTGCGAGCAACGTGACGGCGATGAGTGACTCGATCAACATTTAGATCCACCCCCCGAGGAGGACGAACGCGAGCAGGATGACGACCAGACTGGCGGCGATCAGCGCGGCGTAGTTCGTGACGGTGCCGCTCTGGACGCGGCGGACCCGGTCGCCGCTGAACAGGCTCACGCTGCCGACGCCGTTGACGACGCCGTCGATGACGCCCTGGTCGAACGTGTCGGC
Source organism: Halalkalicoccus sp. CGA53 (assembly GCF_036429475.1). Lineage (GTDB taxonomy): Archaea > Halobacteriota > Halobacteria > Halobacteriales > Halalkalicoccaceae > Natronorarus > Natronorarus salvus. The sequence continues at coordinate 1,850,186 of NZ_CP144125.1, read as the reverse complement.
GCCGCGGGCGACCCGCGCCGTGGCGCCCTCGGCGAGCCAGACCTGGAACTCGTCCTGGTAGTAGTTGTTCTGCCAGACGGTCTTGACCTCGCCCAGCCGATCGGTGTGGGCGACCGGCGTGGGGACGTTGTAGAGCTTCCAGGCGAGGCCGGCCCCGCCGAGCGCGAGGCCGAGTGCGACCGCGCCGGCGACCACCACGGTGACCGCCTCGCTGCCGATCACCCCCGTCGAGTAGCCCGCGTACTGCTCGGCGAGACCGGTGTAGGTCGGGTAGGCGGTCTCCTCCGGTCCGGAGGCGAGCCAGGAGCTGAGGAACTCGAGGTCGATCCCGGTGAGCTTCGTCACGGGTGCGAGGTTGGCGACGCCGGCGACGACCGCGAGCGTGCCGAGTACCGCGAGCGGCCCCTTCATGTTCCAGCCGAGTTCGACCGGGTGCTCGGCGTGGTCGCTTCGCGGCTCGCCGTGGAAGGTGAGCAGCACCATCCGGAAGGTGTAGAAGCCGGTGAAAAAGACCGCGAGCAGTCCCATCGCGTACGCTACGAGGATGATCGGGTTGTCGAGACCGAGGATCAGCGCGTCGTAGAGGATCTCGTCTTTCGACCAGAAGCCCGAGAAGGGAATGATCCCCGCGAGCGCGAGCGAGCCGGCGAGGAACGTCGCGTAGACGACGGGGAGTCTGTCCTTCAGTCCACCCATCTCCCACATGTCCTGTTCGTGGTGCATCGCGATGATCACCGCACCGGCGCCGAGGAACAGGAGCGCCTTGAAGAAGGCGTGGGTCATCAGGTGGAAGACCGCGGCGACGTAGCCCGCGACCCCCAGACCGAGCATCATGTAGCCGTACTGGCTGATGGTCGAGTACGCGAGCACCTGCTTCACGTCGTCTTTGACGACGCCCATCGTCGCGGCGAACAGCGCGGTGAACGCGCCGACAAACGCGATGATCGAGAGCGCCGTCGGCGAGAGGGCGTAGAAGCCGAACATCCGGGCGACTAGGTAGACGCCCGCAGCGACCATCGTCGCCGCGTGGATGAGGGCAGAAACCGGGGTGGGACCCTCCATCGCGTCGGGCAGCCAGGTGTGAAGCGGGAACTGCGCGGACTTGCCGATCACGCCGCCGAGGACGAGCAGGCCGAGGACGGTGATCCAGGTCTCCGCGCTCGTCCCGAAGAGGGTCTCGCCGGCGTCGATCGCGTCGGCGGCGAGCTGTGGGAAGCTCTCGGGTCCGGCGAACTGTGCGGTGCCGAAGGTGGCGAGCACGCCGACGACGCCGACGAGGAAGAAGTAGTCACCGAAACGAGTGACGAGAAACGCCTTCTTCGCGGCCGACGGCGGGGCGTCCTCCTTGAACCAGAAGCCGATCAGGAGGTACGAACAGAGGCCGACGAGCTCGAAGAAGACGAAGGCCATCAGCAGGTTGTCGCTGAAGACGAACGCGAGCATGCTGAACGTGAACAGCCCAAGCTCGGCGTAGTATCGGGGGAGGCCGCCGATCTGGGCGTGGTGGTGGTCGTCGTTCATGTAGCCCGTCGAGAAGACGTGGACGAGGAAGGCGATCAGCGAGACGATCACCAGCATGAGCGACGACAGCGGGTCGATCAGGATCCCGAAGGTGAGCGAGATCGTCTCCTCCCCGGCGCCGGCGACCCAGGTGTAGAGCGTCTCGTTGTACGTCTCGCCGCTCGCGACCGCGGCGAGCATCGCGAGCGAGAGCAGCAGCGAGCCGCCCGTGGCGAGGATGCCGACGAGCGCGCCCTTCCTCGGGAGGTAGTTCCCGAAGCCGAGGACGATCAGAAACGACGCGAGCGGGAGCAGTGCGATCAGCGGTGAGAATGCGAAGAGTCCGTCCATTGTTACCACCTCATCGCCGCGGGTGCGGTCACGTCGACGTCACGGAAGTTCCGGTAGAGCACCAAGATGATCCCGATCCCGATCGCGACCTCGGCGGCGGCGAGCGCCATGACGAACAGCGCGAACGTCTGGCCGGTTACGTTCCCCCAGACGTAGGAGAACGCGACGAGGTTGATGTTCGCCGCGTTCAGCATCAGTTCGACGCTGATGAGGAACATCAGCGCATTCCGGCGCGTGAGCACGCCGAAGAGTCCGATACAGAAGACGCCGGCCGAGAGCAGCAGGTAGTACTCTGGCGGGACGATCATCTAGTCGCCACCCCCTGATGGGTTGCGGTCGGTGCCGCCCGTCGTCGGCTCGACCGTGCTGTCCTCGAGGTCGACGGCGCCGGTCGTGACCGTCTCGACCTCGCGGGAGACGGCCTCCGGACGGTGGTCCTCGTCGCGTCGGGCGAGCATCACCGCGCCGTCGAGCGCGGCGTCGAGAACGATCGCGATGATGAAAAACGAGGCGATGAAGCCCTCGGCGGGGACGTCTCCCGCCGGTATATCGAACATCGCGAAGCCGATCGCCGCGGTGATGTGTGCGTCGGCCGGAAAGCCCTGGGGCTCCGGGAACGTCGAGGTGAGAAAGACCGCCGCGAGGAGTGCGAAGAGCGCGACGGCGGCGATCCCCGAGAGCAGGTGGTTGCCGAGGTTGAGCCGTGGTCGCGTTGTCATGGCCCCGCACCCCCCACGTCGATGTTCGCTTCGCCCGCTTCCTCCCCCTGCGTCCGGGTGAGCATCACCGCGAACGTGATCAGTATCAGCACCCCGCCCACGTAGACGAGGATCTGCATCGCCGCGATGAACTCCGCGGCGAGCATCACGTAGTGGATCGCGACCGAGAGCAGCGCGACCCCGAGCAGGAGTGCGGCGTGCCACACGTCCCGAACGAGGACTGCCCCGAGGCTGCTCGCGAGGGTCAACCCCGCGAACAGCACGAACGCGATCGTCTCTAGGAGTGCCATTGCCCTATCCTCTCCCGGACGCCCTTTGAAGATTTCGAGATGAACGCGCGTGCGAGAAGTCTCGCCGGCGATTTCCGCCGGAATCTCCCCGGTCGTCGAGGAGCGCGGTCGGTCCGGGACGAACAGAGGCCGATCGCCACCCGGACCCGGATCGATCGCCCGGGCCCGTGCTCTCCGTCCGTGGTCACGGAAGCGACACGGACCTGACCCGTCGACCGCTCCGAACCACCGGGGGATGATCGAACCCGAGTAGAACACCCGATCCGCCGCGAGAGATCGCGTAGCGTGCCCATAACAACCGTCGCCGACCCGAAACCCGGTGGCGATGTGGCCATGGGAACACGCGATATTCGCCTACCTGCTGTACTCGATCTACAGCCACCTCCGGTACCGGGAGGCTCCGGACGGACGGGTGGCCGTGGTCCTCGTCGTCGCTGCGGTCCTCCCGGACGTCATCGACAAACCCCTCGCGTGGGAGTTCGGCGTTTTCTCGACCGGCTACGCGCTCGGGCACTCTCTCTTCTTCGCGGTCCCCTTGTCCTTCGCCATGTGGCTGCTCGCGTGGGGACGAGGGAGTCCCAGGCTCGGAACCGCGTTCGGAATCGGCTACCTCTCGCACCTCGTTGGCGACGTGCTCCCGATCTACGTACTGGAGGGCGAGTGGACGACCGATCACCTGCTCTGGCCGATCGTCGTCACCTCCAGCCACGACCACGGCCAGGGCTTCGCCGACCGATTTCTCGACCTCTTCCTCCCATACTACCACGAACTGACCGGCGGCGACCCGTCGCTCTACACGCGGCTCGTGCTCGGAATGGGGGTTCTCACCCTCCTGCTCTGGATCTACGACGGGATGCCCGTCCTGCGGGAACTTGCGAGCGGCACCCGTCGGCTCTGTCTCCGGACGCTCCGGGCGCTGGCCACGCTCGGGGAGTGAGTCGTTGGGACCGGTAGAACCTCCCGTGAGGAACCCTCTTTATCGCGCTCGACCGTAGGGGGTGTATGGGTTCGCACGTGCTCGTCCCCGTGGACGGATCGCCCGCGTCCCGGCGTGCCGCCGAGTACGCCTACGAACAGTTCCCCGACGCGACCGTGCGGCTGCTCTACGTCCTCGATCCGATGGTCGACTACAGCCGTCGGCTGGCGTTTCCGGGCTACACCGACGAGGACGAGTACACGACCGAACGTGAGGAGGCCGACGCGATCCTCGACTCGCTCGTCCGGGATGCTCCGGAGGAGATCGCTGTCGAGACCGAACTGGCGGCCGGAGCGCCCGCCGGAGCGATCGTCGAGTTCTGTGACGAGAACGATGTCGACCAGATCGTCATCGGGAGTCACGGTCGGGAGGGCGTCGCCCGATTCCTGCTCGGCTCCGTCGCCGAAACCGTCGTCCGGCGATCGGTCGTCCCGGTGACGGTCGTCCGACCGGAGTGAGGTCCGCCCCACCGACGAGTCGACGCCACTCACACCGCCGATATCGGGAAACACCGCTGTCGCCCGCGCTCGCTACGAGGAGTGGACCCTGACGTCCGGTTCGTTCGGGTGTGCGAGCGTGACGAGCGTGTAGACCGGCGAGCGCAGGTAGTACTTTCGATCCGATCGACCTCCTCGTCGCTCAGGTCGGCGCCGGTCACGTCGACGTCGATCACGAGTTCCTCGAACATCTCCCCGGCACGGTCGGTGTCGTGGATCCCGAACAGCAACCGGAGGTCGACCGGGGCGCGCACGGTCGTGCTCACCTCCTCGACGCCGATCCCCTCGCGGAGCGCGTTGTACGCGATCGTTCCGTTGATACACGCCGTGAGCCCGGCGAGCGCGGCCTCGATCGCCTCGTACCGATCCGTCGGTTCGAGATATCCCATGGCCTCCTCGAGCTCCGGCGGGAGGCCGAACTCGAGGGTGTGATCCCTTTCTTCACCCATCTCCCCGCCGCCGAGCCCCCAAGTCCCCGATGGAGGAGGTCGTTCGGTTCGCGACCTCCTCCGCGGTGCCCGACGCCCGGAACTCGATCGCTGCGTCGCCCGGGTTCTCCGCCACCCAGTCGATGAACCCCATGTACGCGTCGAGGTCGACCCCGTGTTCGGTTCGCTCCCGCCGTGTCGTGTCTACTGCCATCTCGATCACCCGTTCGGAATGAAGCTCTCCGCAAGAATAACCTCGTTGAGTGATATAACCGACCGCTCCCCGGGTTGGCGTAGCCTCCGGACGCTCTGCACCCCGCTCTGGGTCGGTCATCGGTCCGAGCGGACACACGAGGGGAGGCGAGGACGGGGCCGGGAGCGTGGGGAAACCGGCCCGCCGCTCGCAGTGTCCGTGTCGTTCACAGGAAACGGTGGTACGCCCGGCGTAGCCGGGCACGGGCGGCCTACTGGTAGTCGACTTCGCCCTCTCCCTCGCCGATCCACGCGCCGCGGTCGGGCTCGCGCGAGGCCAGCGGGTCGATGTCCTTGTACCAGGGGACGTTCATCAGCTGTTCTTTGTTGTAGACCAGGTCGTCTTTCGTGTCGCCGGTGAACTCGAAGTTCTGGGTGAGCAGGATCGCGTCGACCGGACAGACCTCCTCACAGAGCCGGCAGTAGATGCACTGGCCGATGTGGAGGTTGTACTGCTCGCCCTCGCGCTTTTCGTTCGTGACGATCTGGATCGTGTCGTTCGGACAGACGTTCTCGCACTGGCGACACCAGATACAGCGCTCCTGGCTGAACTTGTGGACGCCGCGGAACCGGGGGCTCACCTCCGGCGGGACGTCCGGGTACTCGACGGTGAACGTGTTCCCGTCCAGTGCGTGTTTCATCGTCGTTGCCATCGATTTGAGTAGTCCTATCATACGACGAACACCCCCACGATCACGGCCGTGAGCAACAGGTTCGCGAACGAGAGCACCAACATCCCCTTCCAGCCGATCTCGATCATCTGATCGATGCGCACCCTGGGCAGCGCCGAGCGCAGCCACTGGGTGAACAGGAAGAACGCCCAGATCTTGATGATGAACCAGACGATCCCCGGGAGGACGGGTCCGGCCGGCCCGCCGAGGAAGATGGTCGTGATGATCGCGGCCCCGAGGAAGATGTGGAGGAACTCCCCGAGGTAGATCAGCACGAAGTATACGGACGAATACTCGGTCTGGTAGCCGGCGATGATCTCCGTCGGCGCCTCGGGCGTGTCGAACGGGTTGCGTCCGATCTCGGCCATGTTCGCGGCGACGAACAGCACGAACGCGAACGGGTTGACGATCGCGAACCACGCGGGGATGCCGATCCCGGCGACGGTGAACAGCGCCTGCTGCTGTGCCTCGACGATGCCGGACATCTGGAGCGTCCCGGCGAAGATCACCACGGAGGCCCCGGTGACGATCAGCGGGATCTCGTAGGCGATGTTCTGTGCCACGGCACGGAGGCCACCGAGCATCGAGTACTTGTTCGACGAGGCGTAGCCGGCCATCACCATGCCGACGGAGGCGATCGATGCGATCGCGAAGACGAACGCCAATCCGACCTCGGGATCGGCGAGCTGGATCCCCGAGCCCATCGGGATGACGGCGAAGCCGAGCATCGCCGAGGAGGCGATGACGACCGGCGCGAGGTCGTAGGCGGGTCGGTCGACGTCCTCGGGGATGATCAGCTCCTTCGCGAGCAGTTGGACCGCGCTCGCGACGATGATCAGCAGGCCGAATGGGCCGACGCGGTTGACCGCGATCCGGTCGGTGAACGCGGCGGTGATCTTCCGTTTCGCCCACGGCCCGGCGACGCCGGTCATCGCCAGCATCAGGTTGCCAACGAAGAACGCCGCGAGGAACGCCGCGATCAGGTCGCCGAGGACACCCAACTGGCCGAGGCCGGTCAGCTCCGCGATCGTATCGGGCAACAACACCGCCTCGAAGGGTAGCGGATTCATCGGTCGACCTCACCGAGGATGATGTCGAGACTGCCCAAGGAGGCGATCAGGTCGGCGACGTACTCGCCTTCGGACATCTCACCGAGCGTCGAGAGGTTACAGAAACACGGACTGCGGATCTTGAATCGCGCGGGTTTCGCCGTCCCGTCCGAGCGCATGTAGATCCCGAGTTCGCCCTTCGCCGCTTCGACGCCGCGGTAGACCTCGGTGTCGGGATCGGGTTTCAGGGTCCTCGGCACGTTCGACTGGATCTCTCGGTCCTCCTCGGGCCAGTCCTCGAGCAGGTCGATACACTGCTCGACGATCTTCGCCGACTCCTCGACCTCGCGCATCCGGACGAGCAGGCGCGAGTAGTTGTCACAGCCGTGTTCGACGGCGACCTCCCAGTCGAGTTCGTCGTAGTAGCCGTAGGGGTCGTCGCGCCGGAGGTCCATGTCGACGCCGGAGGCGCGGGCGACCGGCCCCGTCGCGCCGTACTGTTTGACGGCCTCCGGCGGGAGGATGCCCGTTCCGACGGTTCTGATCTGGAAGATCTCGTTGGAGGTGATCAGGTCGTGGTACTCTTGGGTCGCGACCGGGAGGTCCTCGAGGAAGTCACGCGTCTTCTCGAAGAACTCCTCTCGCGGTTCGGGGAGGTCCCAGGCAATCCCGCCCAGACGGAGGTAGTTGAACATCATCCGCTGGCCGGTGAGGTCCTCGAGGATCGACTGGAGCTTCTCGCGGTCGCGCATCGCGTACATGAAGATGGCGGTGAAATCCCCGTAGATGTCGAGACAGAACGTCCCGAGCGCGAGCATGTGCGAGCACATCCGACAGAGCTCCGCGCCCATCGTCCGAATCACCTGCGCGTACTCGGGCACCTCGATGTCCGCCAGGTCCTCGACCGCGCGGGCGTAGGCCCACTCGTTCATCAGCCCGCCGGGGGCGTAGTCCCAGCGGTCGGGGTAGGGCATGATCTGGTGGCGGTACGTGCTGCTCTGGCACATCTGCTCCTCACACCGGTGTAAGTAGCCGATGTCCGGGTCGACGTCGACGACCTGCTCGCCGTCGAGCACCGCCTTCAGGTGTAACACGCCGTGGGTCGCCGGGTGGTGGGGCCCGATGTTGATGAACATCGTGTCGGACTCGGCGTCGCGGTAGTCCTCCTCGATCGGGTTGACGTGCTCTCTGTACGGGACGATCTGTGGCTTGTCCTGGTCGTAGTCCTGCCCGAGCGGGTGGCCCTGCCAGGTCTCGGGGAGCAGGATCCGTCGGAGGTCGGGATGCCCCTCGTACTCGATGCCGACCAGGTCGTACGCCTCGCGTTCGTGCCAGTCGGCGGTCTTGTAGACCGGCGCGGCGGTCTCGCTGACCGGCTCGTCGCGCGGGACGGGGACGACGATACCGACCTCCTGGGTCGGGTCGGCGTACTTCTTCAGGTGGTAGATCGACTCGTACCTGTCTTCGTACTCCTGGGCGGTGACACACGAGAGGTAGTCGAAGCCCGCCTCGTCCCGAAGCAGGTACAGCACGTCCTGGACCTCGTCCGGTCGAATGACGAACGCCTCGGCGTTCAGGTGTGATTCCCGACCGAGGACGTGGTCGCCGAGCAACGACGCGAGCGCGTCGTAGTCGACCCCCTCGTCGGTGACGTACGCGGACTCCGGCTGTGGTTCTTCGAGGCTCATGGTGAATCCGCCCAGTTGTACCGCATGACGAGGTCCTCCTCGTCGAGTTGGTTCGCGAGCTTCTCGACGACCTCGTCCTGTTCCAAGTCGCCGAACGGCTCGAGTTCGTAGGGTTTGACGACCACTGGAGAGCTCTCGCCGTTGGCGATCCGCTCCTGGAGTTTGACGACGCCGTAGACGAGCGCTTCGGGTCGGGGCGGACAGCCCGGGACGTGGATGTCGACCGGGATGACCTCCTCGGCGCCCTTCACGACGTTGTAGCCCTCCTGGAACGGCCCGCCGGAGATGGCACACGAGCCCATGTTGACGACGAACTTCGGCTCGGCCATCTGGTCGTAGACGCGCTTCATCCGCGGGGCGAACTTCGAGACGATCGTCCCCGGGATGATGATCGTGTCGGCCTGTCGCGGCGAGGCTCTCGGCACCCCGGAGCCGAACCGGTCGAGGTCGTGTTTCACCGCGTAGGTGTGCATCATCTCGAGGCTGCAGCAGGCGATGCCGAACTGCAGCATGAACATCGAAGAGCCGCGACACCAGTTCAGGAACTGATCGAACTTGGTGAGGATGAACGGGGAGGTGCCGAACGCCTCTCTCAGGGGTGAGTTGAACCGGTTGTCCACCCCCTCGCCCATCCGGGCGTCGCGGGTCTTCGTCTGCGCCGGTTTCCCCTCGATGATTGACTGTCGTGGTGGTTTCTCGCTACTCATGGCTGAATCCTGGTCCGCTTCTCGGGGTGTTCGCTCCTGATCCACTGGACGGCGCCGGTGCGCCACGCCCAGACGAGCGCGGCGACCAGCACGCCGATGAACACCAGCATCGGCCCGAGCGCGTGCAACAGGCCGACCTCCGCGATTGCGTCGGTGTAGATGACCACCCACGGGAAGATGAACGCGGTCTCGATGTCGAAGACGACGAAGAGCAACGCGACCATGTAGTACTGGATGTTGAACCGGATCCGGGTCGTCCCCGTCGGCACCTCGCCGCTCTCGTAGGTGCTCCGTTTGCCCTGCTCGGGGACCGACGGCCGGAGCAGCGCCGATACCACCATCATCCCGACGGGTATCAGCACCGCGACGAACGCCAACGCCCCGACTGCGATCCACTCGCTCATACAATCGTCCGAGGGTTGGGAAGCCACCTACATAAGGGTTGATTCTCGCCCCGTCGGCCGGTTGAGCACGTTCGGTTCCACCGCTCCGAGGCTCACTCGCGCTCGGCTCTGAACCGTTCGATCCCCCGCTCGTGGAGTTCGCGCGAGACACTGGCGACACCCTCGCGAAGGTCGGCGTGATAGGTTTCGAGGCGCTCTCGGAGTTCGTCGTGCTCGCGGGCGAGGATCTGCACCGCAGACAGCGCCGCGTTGTGCGATTTCCCTGCGTCGACCGCGACGATCGGCGCGCCCGTCGGCATCCCGATCACCGAGTCGACCGACTTCTCTTGGACCGGGACACCGATCACTGGCAGCGGGAAGGCGATCGAGGCGGTCATGTTCGGCAGGTCGGCGGACTTGCCGCCCGCGCCCGCGACGATCACGTCTAGCCCCCGATCGGCCGCCGTCTCCGCGTACGCGTACATGAGATCGGGGGTTCGGTGTGCGGAGACGACGTACGTCTCGAACGAAAAGCGCTCGTCCGGTGGCTCCTCGACGCTCGTTTGCTCGGCGAATCCCAGCTCAACGAGCGCCTCGTACGCCCCGACCATCACGTCGAGGTCGGAGTCGCTGCCCATCACGATCCCGATCTCGGGGGTCTCCTCGTTCGGGGCGCTTCGATCCGCCTCCGCTCGCAACTCCTCTACCAGTTTCGAGACGGCGTCGCTCATGGCTCGAACTCCAGGCGCTCTCGGCAAGAGCGTGCCGTTTCAAGCAGTGCGTCGGAGCCCTCGGAGTCGGCCTCGAGTACCGTCACGTGCCCCATCTTCCGCAGGTCGCGAACCTCCCGTTTCCCGTACCAGTGGAGGTGAGCGTTCGGCTCCGCGAGCAGCTCAGAAACCCCGTCGAGCCGCGCCTCACGCGACGGTGCGTCGCCGAGCAGGTTCGCGGAGACGGTCGTCTTCTGTACCTCGGTCGGTCCGAGTGGGAGCCCCAGCACCGCACGAACGTGGTTCTCGAACTGTGAGGTGCGAGCGCCTTCGATCGTCCAGTGTCCGGAGTTGTGCGGCCGCGGCGCGATCTCGTTGACGAGAATCTCGCCCTCCTCGGTCTCGAACAGTTCGATCCCGTAGGTCCCACGGCCGTCCATCAGCGCGAGCACCTCGCGGGCGACCCGCTGTGCACGTTCTCGCACCTCGTCACTCGTCCGGGCGGGGACGACCGTCTCCCGCAGTATCTCCTCCTCGTGGACGTTCTCGCCCGCGACGTACGTGCGGGTCTCGTCGCTTCCCTTCACCCCGATCACCGAGAGTTCGCGTACGAACGGGACGAACGCCTCGACCATCGCGTCGGTGCCGAGGTCGGCGAGCACGCCCTCGGCGTCGTCGGGGTTCTCGATCGGGAGGTTGCCCCGCCCGTCGTAGCCTCCTCTGCGAGCTTTCACCATCGCGGGCGTCCCGAGCTCCGAGAGCGCCTCGCGGAGTTCCTCGGTGCTTCCGACGGCGCGGAACTCCGGGACCGCGACCCCGGCGGCGGCGAGCGCGCGCTTCTGGACGAGTTTGTCCTGGATCAGCCGGAGGGTGTCGGGCGAGGGCTGAACCGGAACTCCAGCGTCCTCGGCGATCCGTTCCATCACGTCCGGGTCGGCGAGTTCGATCTCGAAGGTGAGCGCGTCCGAGCGCTCGGCGAGCTCTCGAATGCCCTCTTCGTCGTCGAAGCTCCCGACGACCTGGTCCCTGGCGACCGGATACGCCGGACACTCGGGGGTCGGGTCGAGGACGACGAGCGAGACGCCGAGCGGCGAGGCGGCCTCGGCGAGCATCCGGCCGAGCTGGCCGCCGCCGACGACCCCGAGTGTCGGACTGGAGGCGGTGAGCTGCATGGCGGGCGTTCTCCGGAGGATCGAATAAGCGTTCGCGTTCGACCGCTGGGGGTGTCCTTAAGCGTCCGCTCGCCCTCTTCCTCTCAATGAGTGAACCCGAAGCGCGACTCCCGTGGATGGAGGAGCCGTTACCGATCGACGAGGCCGTCGAGGCGCTCGCACAGACGAGCGAGGAGGACGCGGAGGAGGTCGAACGCCTCGAGGAACGCGTCTCGAACCTCGAGGCCCGCCTCGCCGCGCTCGAGGACGGCACCGGCGTCGACTGTCCCTCCTGCGAGGACGGCGAGGTGCTGAAGTCGGGCGTCGCGGCGGCGAAACTCGTCCGGGAGGGCTCGCTCTCGGAGTCGAACGTCGGGGCGCTGAACCAGGAGTCACACGTCTGTCTCGACTGCGGCGAGTCGTTCACGCCCGAACCGTAGTCGCATCTCCCCGGACCGTCCCATCGGGGTCGGCCGGGACCTTCCGTTCGCCGCGGCGGTGAGCACGCCCCCAGTGACGTCTCGGTCAGACCCCGAGTTGCTCTGTGTTTCGGTGGCGTGACAGCTCTCCCGAGACCCTACATCAGTCGTCCCGGTACCCCGTATCACCGCTCTCGCAGGTGCGTGGCCCCTTTTTATTCTCCGAGGGATGGATGTCTCCCGTATGGATCGTACCTACGGCAGCGACCGCGACGACAGCGACGAGCAGCCAGCCGCCGTCCGCGTCCTGCTGACCGACGGTGGGGAGGACGAACTCGATGAGGACGAAGAGGACGAAGAAGACGAAGACGAAGACGACGAAGAGGAGGAAGAAGACGACGAGGAAGAAGACGAAGACGACGAGGAAGAAGACGAAGACGACGAGGAAGAAGACGAAGACGACGAGGAAGAAGACGAAGACGACGAGGAAGAAGACGAAGACGACGAGGAAGAAGACGAAGACGACGAGGAAGAGCGCTGTCCGGTGCTCTTTCTCAACCTCGATGGGCTCTTCCTCGATCTCCTCGGTCTGGAGGTCGATCTGGACACGGTCACCCTCGACATCTCGGCGGTGCCGGGGCCCAACAACCTGCTCGGGAACCTCCTCTGTTCGGTAACCGGTCTGCTCGACGGCGGCTTGGACCTGGGAGGTCTGCTCGGGATCGACGACCTGCTCGGCGATAACGGGCTGCTCGGCGGCGGGGGCGAGGACGAGGACGGAGAGGGCATCGGCCTCCCCGGTCTTCCGGAGTTCCCCGATCTGGACCTCGGCGAGCGGATCCGGTCGTTCGCGAGCGCGATCGCTGAGCGACTCCGCAACTTCCTCGGAAGCGTCGTGGAGGAACTGCCGCTCGAGGATCTGCTCACGCAGTTCATCCAGGCGCTGGTGAGTCAGCTCCTCGACAGCGGGGACGAAGACGGAGAGAACGGCGACGGCGACGACGGCGAGGCGGCAGCGTAACTAATCGGACGTTTTCACACATATCATGAGCGACACATCACTCGTCGAAAGTATGGACACCGAAAAACTGCTTGAGAGCGTCGACTACGACGAACTGTTCGAAGGAACCCAGCTCGAAGGGGAGATCGATACCTCGGGTGAGGGGTCGGTCGCAGAGGAGATCGGTGGTGCGATCGGGGCGTTCGTCGGCCGCCGTCTCGGCGAGATGCTCGCCCGGCAGATCGAGGAGGCCGTCAGAGACGCCCTCAGTGAGGATGAGGAGGAGGAAGACGAAGACGACGAAGACGACGAAGAAGAGGGGGAGACGGGCGACGAGGAAAGCGAAGACGAAGAAGAAGACGAATACGAGGACGAGGAAAGCGAAGTCGAGGACGAAGCGGAGGACGGGGACGCCGGCGAGGGCGAGGAAGCCGACGAAGACGACTCCTCGGAGGAGTAGCGCGCGCTACCCGTCCACTTACTGAATCATGAGCGACACACCCGATTCGGACGATACCGACACCGACGCACTGCTAGAGAACATCGACCACGAGGAGTTGCTCGAGGACACGCCGCTGGAGGGGGAGTTCGACACGTCCGATGAGGGGTCGACCGCCGAGATGGTCGGTGGCGCGATCGGGGCGTTCGTCGGCCGCCGTCTCGGCGAGATGCTCGCCCGGCAGATCGAGGAGGCCGTCAGAGACGCCCTCAGTGAGGATGAGGAGGAGGAAGACGAAGACGAGGAAGAAGAGGGAGAGACGGGCGACGAAGACGAAGACGAGGAAAGCAAAGACGACGACGAGGAAAGCGAAGACGACGACGAGGAAAGCGAAGGCGAAGACGAGGAGGAAGAAACGGACGAGGAAGAGAGCGACGACGAGACGGACGAGGATGAAGAAGCGGACGGAGAGGACGACGACGCGGATGACAGCGACGAAGAGAGCGAGAGCGGGGACTCTCTCGGCAACCAGATCGGTCGGGCTATCAAAGAGGGGCTCGCCGGCGACGAGTCGGACGCCGAGGAGACAGGAGAGGAGGAAGAAGCAGAGGAGGAAGGGGAATCACCTGACGACGAAGAGGACGACTCGGACGAGTCAGAGGACGAAGACGGGAAAGAGAAAGAAGACGAAGACGAGGAAGACGCGGATGAGGGCGAAGAGGACGAAGAAGACGAGGACGAAGAAGACGAGGACGAAGAAGACGAGGACGAAGAGGATGTGGATCTCGAGGATTCATCCGAAGGAGAGGAGGAACAGGACGAGACCGAGGAAGAAGAAGAGAGTGACGGAACCGAAGACGGCGACGAGGAGGACGAGGAGAACGGAGACGACGAGGGAGACGAGTCAGAGGACGAAGAGACGGAGGAACCCGAGGGTGAGGAGGAGTCCGACGGAGAGGACGAAGACGAAGAAGAGACGGGCGACGAGGGAGAAGACGACGAGAGCGAGGAGGACGAAGACGACCGTCCGGAGTCGATCGAGGAGTTAGAGGAGCTCTCCTACCGAGAGCTCCAGTCGCTCGCGAAGGAGGAGGGCGTGAAGGCGAACCTGGCCCACGAGGAGATGGCCGAGGAGCTGGCGTCGGCGCTCGACCTGGAGTAGCCGCCGCTGTGGGACGTAATCCTTTGAAGAACGGACGGCCGCTCAGATGTCCTGTTCCATGTCGCCGCGACGGTAGCGATGCGTCCGGCGGTAGCCGGTGATCGTCTCCGGGTCGTCGAGCGTGATCTCGTAGCGACCGATGATGTCCTGGGTGTCGGGGATGGCGCTTCGCTCGATGACCTCGACGGCCGCGAGCCAGTTCTCCTCCTCCTCGTCGCCGACGCGTTCGACGCTCACGACGCTCACGAGCGGTCTGCCGATCAGCTTCTCGGCGACGGCGCCGACCTTGTTTCGGACCCGCCCCAGGTCGCTCTCTCCTACGTCACAGTCGTTCGAATCTTCGCTCACGTGTTGGTCTCCTCCGTCGTCGTGTTCGGTGGTCTCACCGTCGTCTGACTCCCCCTCGACCGTCTCGTCGTCCGGGCCGTGCTGGTAACAGAAGCCGTCGTCGTCGATGGCCTCGCGCGTACACCGGTCGCCGCTCCCGGTGAGCGCTCGACACTGCGACTGGTCGGCCGTTTCTGCCATTCGAATCCGGATTCGGCGCTTACTCGGCCGAGCCCGAGGCGGTGGCTTCGATCTCGAGCTCCTCGAGCTCCTCGATGTCGCCTTCCTCCTCCGCCTGTTCTATCTTCGATATGTTCTCCGCGTAGTGCAGGAACGTGTCGACGGAGGCGATGACGATCCGCGCCTCCACGGTGAGGATCTCGATCCCGACGAGCGAGACGCGCGCCCAGATGTCGATCACGCAGCCCTTGTCGAGGATTCGGTCGAGGACTTCGGCCAGACTCGATGTCGTCGGTCGTGTTGATGCCATTCGCTTCGACGTGAGCGCGCCGGGTTAGTGATACTGCGGCCTGCTCCCGCAGGCACACCCTTGTTCCGCTTCGCTCTCCCAGCACGAGTAACGAGTTGGGGGTATGACTACAGACGCACTCTACACGTACGGCGTCATCGAGCGCGAGGACGCCGAGTTCGACGTGACCGGGGTCGAAGGGGTCGATCGCGCCTACACGGTCGACTACCGGACGCTCTCGGCGGTCGTCTCCGAGATCGGGACGCTCGAACCGGAGGAGACCGACGAGAACTCGCGCGCGCACGACGACGTGCTCCAGACGGTGATCGAGGGTCGCACGGTCGTCCCGATGCGCTTCGGGATGGCGTTCAAGAACGAGGCGACGCTCAAGAGCGTTCTCAGGGGGGCACGACCCGCCTTCACCCGCGCGCTCCGGGAGGTCGACGGTGCGCTCGAACTCGGGCTGAAGCTCGTCGAACGCGAGGGGGCGACGGTCGATCGGGAGGCGGTCGGCGAGGATGTCGCGGACCGCCTCGATCATCGGGCGCGATCGGTCGTCGAGAACGACCTGTTCAGCGACCGCCTCGTGCTCAACCGATCCTACCTGGTCGACCGGAGCGAACGCGAGGGGTTCGACGACGCGATCGCCGAGATCGACGAGGCCTACGACGACCTGATCGTCCAGTACACGGGGCCGTGGGCGCCGTACAACTTCGTCGACATCGAGATCGGAGGCCAGTAGTGTTCCTCCTCGACGACCTGTTCGTCCGGCCGTTCGTCTCCGTGCTCGACGCGCTGCACGCGATGGCGCTCGAGGAGCTCTACGACGTGGGCGGGATCAGAGACGAGCTGAAGGAGAACCAGCTGCTGTACGAGATCGGGGAGATCGACGAGGAGCGGTACAGGGAGCGAAAGGAGGCGCTCAGAGAGGAGCTGCGCGTCGCGGAGGCGGTCCACGACCAGCTACGGAACAAGACGATCGAGGTGAACACATGAGTGACCCAGAGGAGAACGAACGCGAGGGACGGGGTGTCCTCGACGTGCTCAGACACGTCGTCGACACGCTCGTCGAGATGGAGCGAGCGGGTGAAACACGCGGGTCGGGCCACGGGACGACCTCGAGGGGTGTCCGGACCGACTACGGGTTCGACGCGAAGATCGGCGCACGCCCCGACCCCGACAGCCTCTGGGACCGCCTCGGGGTCGAGGGATCCGAGGAGCGGGATGCGACCCGCGAGCCGGGACTGGGGGACGAGACACGCGAAGAGTACCTCGTGGACGTCCGGAGCGACGACGACGGCTTCGTCGTGCTCGCGGACCTGCCACGGGCGACCGCCGAGAGCGTCACCGCGGGCGTCGATTCGAGGAACCGCCTCGTGATCGGGATCGACGACGAGGTGGTCGAGCGGATCCCGATTGGCGACGCGGAGATCATCGCGGCCGACACGACGTTCAGAAACGGCGTTCTGGAGGTCCGTCTCCGGACCGAGGTGGGAGAGCGATGAGCGAGACCGAGACCGAGGTCAAGTCGATCCTCGGCCGGCTCGACGAGCTGGTCCCGGGGATCAGGGACGGCCTGAAACGGCTGAAGACGGCGATCGTCGAGAACAGCGACGACGAGGAGCTGATCGAAACGGCGGAGAACCTCTGGGAGATCGTCGACGAGACCGAGGACGTCCTGGAGGCGCTCGACCTGGAGGAGATTCCGGACGTGATCGACGTGGACGAGTTGCCCGACGCGGTCGACGTCGAGGACATCCCCGACGCGCTCGGATCGGACGATCCCGGGGAGGCGATCGACCTCTCGGACCTGAAGGAGGCGATCCGTTTCCGCGAGCTCTGGGAGGTCGCCGACATCGGGGAGCTCCGCGAGGAACAGGAGGAGCTCGAGGAGGCGGTCGACGACGTCACCGACGACGAGGAGCTCGTCGGGGACGACGACGATGACGGCGATAGCCTCCTCGACATGGGACTCGGGGGCCAGGGCGCGCACATGCAGTTCGATCCCGACGACCGTCAGGAGGCGATCAGGGGGCTGATCGAGGAGGCCGTCAGCGGGTTCCGCGCCGCGCTGCTCGACACCCACGACACGCTCCGGCTGCTCTGGGAGTTCAACAACGAGAAGCTCGGCGGGCGCGAGTCGCTGAACCCGACGGCGGTCTCGACGATGCCCCGGGGACCGATCCCGGACTCGGCCTCGACGCGTCACTCGACGGTGCCCTCGCAGGTGCGGTACTCGCGGGCGCAGAACCCCCGTCGGATCTACGGCAAGCGCTTCGAGGACGCCGAGGGCGGCGTGATCTTCGACGAGGAGGACGACGAGGAAACGGAGGACGGGGAGGCCGACGCGAACGGAGACACGGCCGAGGAGGTCGAGAACGATGGCTGACGGACCCGGCCCGGTGCGCGACAAGAGCGACCTCGCCGACGTCCTCGAGATGATCCTCGACAAGGGGATCGTCATCAACGCCGACATCGCGGTGACGGTCGGCCAGACCGAACTGCTGGGGATCGAACTCCGGGCGGCGATCGCCTCGTTCGAGACCGCCGCGGAGTACGGCCTCGCCTTCCCGAGCGGCACCGACATGCGCCGGGTCGAGCAGGCCTCGGGACGCGAGCCGCTGGAGGAGGGCGAGGTCGACCTCGGGATCGGTGCCGCTCGACGGGGACCGACCACGCACCCGACGAAACGTCCGAATCCCAAACCCCCTGCGGTCGGCGTGAAGGCGACGGCGTACGGGGAGTCAGAGGATGAGGAGGGCTCTGACTCCGCCGAGGAGACGAGCCCCGAGGAATCGGACGGGGACGACGATTCGTGAGGCGGATCGACCTCGGCGAGGGCGAGGACGCGGACGAGAGCAGTGCGGCGTCGGGACTGCTCGCGCTCGTCGTGGCCGTCGTCGAGTTGCTCGTCGAGGCGATGGAGCGCGAGGCGATCCGACGGATGGAGTCGGGATCGCTCGCACCCGAAGAGATCGACCGCCTCGGCACGCAGCTGCTCGCGATCGAGGAGGAGATCGAGCGGATCAAAGAACGGGAGAACCTCGGGCGGGACGTCGACCGGCTGCGCGGCGACCTGGACGACCTGCTCTCGGAGGGGATCGACCGGATCGTCGCAGACGAACGGGAGGGGCTCGAGCCGTGACCGACGACGAACCCGGCGAGGAAGCGACCGACGGGAGTGAGCCGCCCTCGTTCGAGGAGGGGCGGTACCTGTTCTGTGCGGTCTCGGTCGAGGGCTCCGAGGAGGAGTTCACGGCGGACGGCATCGAAGGCGGGCCGGTCTCGATCGTCGAACGTGACGGGATCGGAGCGGTCGTCCAGCAGGTCGGTTCGCTGTTCGACTCCGGGGAGATGGAGGTGGTGAAACGCTGGCTGCTCGACCACCAGCGCGTGGTCGACGAAGCCGGCGAGGCGTTCGGAACCCCGATCCCGTTCCGGTTCGACACGATCGTCACGGGCGAGGACGAGGCGGTCCGCGGGTGGCTCGCGGAGAACGATACCGATCTCCGAGCGGCGCTCGACTCGCTCTCGGGCCGGTGGGAGTACCGGATCGACCTTCAGTGGGACGAATCGATCGTCCGATCGGAGGCCGAGGAGGACGAGGAGCTGCGCTCGCTCGCCGACCGGATCGACGCGGCGAACGAGGGGACCGCCCACCTGCTCGGGAAACAGTACGAGCGACAGGTCTCCTCGAGGGTAGGAGAGCGCCGCTCGGCCCTCGCCGATCGACTCGTCGACCGGCTGGCCGAACACGCCCACGAGATAGAGGTACTCGAACGGCGGCCCGCGGTCGTCGACGCCGCGAGCGGTGTCGGGAAGGAGCGGGGCGATTCGGTCGTCCGGGTGAGCCTCCTCGCCGACGAGGCGAGCGAGGGCGCGATCGGAGACGTGCTGGAGGAGTTCGCCGCGGAGGCCCACCTCTCGGTCAGCTACACCGGTCCGTGGCCGCCGTACTCGCACGCGCCGGCGATCGGGGGTGCGGAGTGATGGAGCCGACCAGAGAGCGCGATCACGCGATCGTCGACCTGCTGGACGTGTTACTGACCGAGGGCGTGATCTTGCAGGCGGACGTGATCGTGACGGTCGCGGACATCCCGTTGATCGGCATCAACCTCCGGGCGGCGATCGCGGGGATGGAGACGATGACCGAGTACGGGATCTTCGCCGACTGGGACGGGGAGATCCGCGCGCGAGAGGACAGCGGCCGGACGGTCGAGCGGATCGAGTCGACTCAGTCGGACTCGGCGGCCGAGTCGACATCGGAGTCCTCGGACTCGGAGACGTAGATCACGACCTCCGAGTAGGACCGTCCCTCGCTCGCCCAGAGCCGTGTCTCGTAGGTCGCGGAGTCGTACCCCACGAGTCGTTCGTCGAGCGTCTCGCGCTCGCTCGCCGGGCCGATTACGACCGCGGGCTCTCCCGCGAGCAGGTCGTCCAGGTCGTCGGGATCGTCGGTGCTCTCCGTTCCCTCGGGACCGATCCCGACGACCGCCGCGTACCACGGCATCGGGAGCCGATGATACCAGTTACCCGCCTCGGGGTCCCCGATCGGCTTCACACTCGCTGCGCGTTCGTCCTCTAGAGCCAGGTCCTCGCCGTAGTAGACGAGAGCGAGGTCGCCCTCGCTTCGTTCGACCGCGCGCTCCATCGCCCCGACGCGATCCCCGATCTCGCCGGCCGGCTGTGCGTACTGGACGAGCGGGTTCTCTCGGCTCTGCTCGTTCGCGTAGACGCTCGTCGCGGCGACGGCCCCGATCTGCGCACCGCAGAGGAGGAGGACGACCCCGGCGACCGCCGCCCTGGTGTGGTCTCCCGCGGCGAGGGAGGTCCGGCCGAGCCGGTAGAGCCACGCGCTTCCGACCGCGGCGGGGACACAGAGCGGGACGATCGCGTGAACCGGCGTCCACGGCGAGAGGATGTCCATCGCGAGCGGATAGCCAGGGATACTCACGAGCCCCCAGTAGGTACATACGGCGACGAGATCTCGGGGTTCTCGGTACAGAAACTCGACGGCGATCCCGACGAGCGCGAGCGCACAGACCACCAGTGCGCCCTCCCACATCGTCTCCGCGAAGAAGGCGAGCGCGTCGGCGTACGCCGGCTCGTCCTGCATGTCGCCGGTGACCCAGAGGTCGACCATCGCCTCCCAGCTCTCGACCGTCGCTGCGGCGAGCACGCCCGGGAGCAGGCCTGGGTCGGTACCGAGGCGGTCGATCCCGACGCCCCCCTCGGTACCCGCTCGCGGGGCGTAGAACCAGGCGGTGACGAGGAGGAACGACAGGGCACCGAGCGCGAGGTGGGGCCCCGACGTGTACAGGCCGAGCGCGGTCCGTCTCGCGTACTCGGCCGTCACTCTCACCGGCGATCCCCCCGTCCGGTACGCTCGGATCCAGCGATGAACGAGCAGGAGTCCGAGCGCGCCGATCCAGCAGAGTGGGTAGAGGATCGCGTTTCCCATCGTAGTGAACGCGACGGCGAGCGCGAGCACGCCCGCGTGAAAGTACGCCAGGCGGCCGGTGTCGTACGCACGGACGAACAGCGCGAGCGCCGCGAGCGAGAGCGCCGCGAGGACGACGTCGTTTCGCATGAACCGGGAGTAGTAGAGCAACAGCGGGTTCGCAGCGAGCAGCGCGGCGAGGGCGAGGAGTTCGGCGTCTCGAAGTCTGTCGCGGAGGAGCCACGCGACGACCGGGAGCAGTCCTCCGAGGAGGGCGACGACGAAACGCGAAGCGAGATCGGAGGGGCCGACCGCGGCGAAGACGACTCTGTTCACCTGCGGGAGGAACGGCCCGTGGATGATCGGCTGGTACTCGAAGAAGCCGGTCTCGACGTAGCGGGCGGTCCAGTAGGCGACCCGGGCCTCGTCCCAGTGAGCCGTCCGGCCACCGAGGTTCCAGAGACGGGCGACGAGCGCGAGTGCGGTGATCGCGAGCAGGGCGGCGAATACATCGCGGTCGGTCCCGTCTCGGGAGGTCGGTCGGTTCTCCTCCGTTCGGGGACCCGTCGCCGTCATCACCGGGAGAGGGCCCCGGGGGATTGAAACCCTTGTCCTCCCGAACGGCAAGGACTTAGACCCCGGCGGGTTCACTCCATCTATGGTCACGCTCGGACTCGTCGTCTCGCGCTTTAACGCCTCCGTCACCGAGGTGATGGCGGAGGAGGCGCGCGAGGCCGCCGAGGAACACGGAGCGGAGATCGCCGAGACGCTGTCGGTACCCGGCGCGTACGACACGCCGCTCGCGGCCGACAGGCTCGCCCGTCGGGACGACATCGACGCGGTCGCCGTGATCGGCGCGATCGTCACCGGCGAGACGGACCACGATCAGGTGATCGCGCGGACGGCCGCCGACGGCCTCACGAAGGTGAGCCTCGACCGAGACACGCCGGTCACGCTCGGGATCACTGGCCCCGGAATGAACCCGGACCAAGCGCGCGCCCGGATCGGCAACGCCGGGACGGCGGTCGAGAGCGCGATCGACCTCGCGGAGAGACACCAATGAGTTTTCACTTCTCACGGCGGATCGGACGGGTAGAGCCGAGCGCGACGCTCGCGATCAGCAGCCTCGCCTCCGAACTCGAGGCGGAGGGGAGAGACGTCGTCGACCTGAGCGTCGGCGAGCCCGACTTCCCCACGCCCGCGAACGTGATCGAGGCGGGGAAACGGGCGATGGACGAGGGGCAAACGGGCTACACCCCCTCGAAGGGGATCCCCGAACTCCGCGAGGCGATCGCGGAGAAGCTCACGGCGGACGGGGCCGACTACGCTTCGGACGAGGTGATCGTGACGCCGGGCGGGAAACAGGCGCTCTACGAGGTCTTCCAGACGCTGATCCAGGAGGGCGACGAGGTCGTCCTGCTCGATCCGGCGTGGGTCTCCTACGAGGCGATGGCGAAACTCGCCGGGGGCGAGTTGACGAGAGTCGACCTCGCGCGCCACGAGTTCGCGCTCGAACCGGCGCTCGACATGCTCTCGACGGTGATCACCGACGAGACCGCCCTCCTGGTGGTGAACTCGCCAAGCAACCCGACGGGCGCGGTCTACTCCGAAGCGGCACTGAAAGGCGTACGCGACCTCGCGGTCGAACACGACGTGACGGTGATCAGCGACGAGATCTACGAGCGGATCACCTACGATCGCGAGGCGATCTCGCTCGCCTCGCTCGATGGTATGAGAGAGCGGACGATCACGATCAACGGCTTCTCGAAGGCCTACTCGATGACCGGATGGCGACTCGGCTACCTCGCCGCGCCGGAGAAGCTCGTCTCGGAGGCGGGGAAACTCCACTCGCACTCGGTCTCGTGTGCGACGAACTTCGTCCAGCACGCGGGCGTCGAGGCGCTTCGCAACGCCGACGACTCGGTCGCGGAGATGGTCGCGGCCTTCGAGGCTCGTCGTGCGCTCGTGGTCGACCTGCTGGAGGACCGGAACGTCTCTGTCTCGGTGCCACAGGGCGCCTTTTACCTGATGGTCCCCGTGGAGCCGAACGACCAGGCGTGGTGCGAGAACGCGCTCTCGGAGGCTCACGTCGCGACGGTGCCCGGAAGCGCGTTCGGCGCGCCCGGCTACGCCCGATTGTCCTACGCGAACAGCGAGGAACGGCTCAGAGAGGCGGTCGACCGACTCTCGACCGAGGGGTATCTGTAGGACGTTTCCGGATACCGGGAAAGCGGCTACCGCGAACGAAGCTCTTCGATCGATTCGCGGAAATCGCGGTCGGCACGTTCCTTGGTGGCTTCGACACCAGATTCGGGGTCGATATCCGCGTACGTTCCGATGAACCTACGCGCGCCGTTCGACGTTCCGTCGTTCGGCATCGTTGGGTCTATCGAGACGGTAGGCGATACGCGAGGCGTTTCTGGGAGAGGTGTAGCTCGAACCGTCCGGCGTATCCGTCCTCGCCGGCTCAACACCGACGCTCGCAGATCCGGTCGACGATCTGGCCCGTCGAGAGCAGGCCCTCGCCCTCCATCGGCGACGCCCGGGCGAGTTCGCAGTCGATGCCGCGTTCTCTCAGCGCGGCTTCGATCGCCGCGTCGTCGTGGTGTTGGTCGTAGCCGAGGACGATCACGTCGGGGTCGATCCGTTCGATCGGTACGAAGATGTCCTCCTCGTGGCCCAGGATCGCCTCGTCCACGACATCGAGGGCTTCGATCATCCGGCGGCGTTGGGGTCCGGGAACGATCGGTTCGGGTTTGTGGGTGACGTTCGTCCGGCGGGCGACGATCACGGTGAGGACGTCGCCCATCGCTGCGGCGTCTTCGAGGTAGTGGACGTGGCCGGGATGCAACAGGTCGAAGGTGCCCTGGGCGACGACGCGTCTCACCATCGGGGGCGGTCCTCGCGTCTGAGCTCCTCGTCGATGTCGTTCTGGTCGAAGTCGAAGAAGGCGTCGTCATCGGGGAGGGTGACCGAGAGCACGTCGAGATCCGTCTCGTAGCCGTCGGAGTCGAACGCCTTCCAGTCGTTCTCTCCGTACGGTGCGCCGATGATGACGTGGACCGATCCCCTCGTAAACGTCGCGAGGTCGGCGTCGCTCGGCCGGAGCACGCCGTTGGGGTGCGAGTGGACCGAGCCGACCTCTCGGGAGTCGTTCGGGATGGCGCTGTTCTTGATCGTGGCGCTCACCGGGTTCGTTTCGGTGCCTGGAATGAACAGCACGTCGGTGATGACGAGGCCATCCCGGTCGAGGCCGAGGTCCCCGGCGTCCTCTCCCCGAAGCAGTCCCATGTACTCGTTCGGGTGTGCCTCCTCCGAGGCGCGGAGAGCGAACTCGAGGGTGTCGGCGGCGATGCCGAGCACCTCACGGGAGCGAAACGGCGACCGGAACAGGCCCATACCCCTACTCGACCGCTCTGCGTGCTAAGCCTTGCGGCATCGCCCTCCGTTTGACAACCGTTAAACGGCGGGCTCACGAAGCCGGGGCAAGAATGGCTTCTCACTCCGAAGCGGACGGCGAGTTCGTCGTCCACGATCTCGCGTCCGACTGCACGATCGGTGACGTCGAGGAGGATCTCACGTATCTCGGTACGGTCAACGGCGTCGTCGAGTACGGCGTCTTCGTCGACCTCTCCGATCACGTCTCCGGCCTCGTCCACGAGTCGACCCTCGAGGAGAGCTACGCGGTCGGCGATCGACTGGCCGTCTCCCTCGACCGGATCCGGGAGAACGGCGACGTCGCCTTCTCGCCCGCGCCGGCCGACCTCGAGACGGCCACGGTCGTGACCGTCGACCACGCCTACGAGGTGACGCGGGTCTCCGGGCTCGACGAGGGCGAGGAAGTGGATGTCGAGGGCGAGGTCGTCCAGATCAAGCAGACCGGCGGCCCCACGATCTTCCAGATCGCCGATTCGACCGGGATCGTCCCGTGTGCAGCGTTCGAGGCCGCGGGCGTGCGAGCACACCCCGAGATCGAGGTCGGCGACGTCGTCCACGCGACCGGACGCGTCGAGCTGCGAGAGGGATCGACACAGGTCGAGATCGAGTCGATCACCGCGCTCGCCGGGGAGGACGAGACGGAGATCAGAGCGCGCCTCGACGCCGCGATCGACGACCGGGCGACTCCACACGACGTCGACCCACTCGTCGAGTGGTCGGCGATGGAGCCGCTGCTCTCCGACCTCCACGAGGTCGCCACGCTGCTCCGTCGGATGGTGCTCGAGGGCCGACCGATCCGGATGCGTCACCACGCCGACGGCGACGGGATGTGCGCGGCGGTCCCCCTCGCGCTCGCACTGCGCCGGTTCATCGCCGAGGTCCACGAGGACGACGACGCCACCCGACACCTGCTCAAGCGACTGCCGAGCAAGGCGCCCTTCTACGAGATGGAGGACGCCACGCGGGACCTGAACTACTCGCTCGCCGATCGCGCCCGACACGGCCAGAAACTCCCGCTGCTGCTCATGCTCGACAACGGCTCGACCGAGGAGGACGTTCCCGCCTACCGCACGCTCTCGCACTACGACATTCCGATCGTCGCGATCGATCACCACCACCCCGACCCCGAAGCGGTCGACCCACTGCTCGCCGCCCACGTGAACCCCTACCTCCACGGCGAGGACTACCGTATTACCACTGGAATGCTCTGTGTCGAACTCGCCCGGATGATCGATCCCTCGGTGACAGGAGAACTCGGCCACGTCCCCGCGGTGGCGGGGATCTCCGATCGCTCGTCGGCGGGCGCGATGGACGACTACCTCGCGCTCGCAGAGGAGGCGGGCTACGGGACCGAGGACGTCCACGAGATCAGCGACGCACTCGACTACGCCGCCCACTGGTTGAAGTACAACGCCGGGCAGCCCCTCATCAGCGACGTGCTCAACGTCGACTGCGACGACGAGGCCCGCCACCGCGAGCTCGTCTCCTTTCTCGCCGAGCGCGCGGGGCGAGACATCGACGTCCAGCTCGACGCGGTGTTGCCGCACGCGGAACGGAGCCGGTTGGAGAACGGCGCGCACCTCTGTCGGATCGACGTCGAGGAGCACGCCCACCGCTTTACGTTCCCCGCGCCGGGGACCACGACGGGCGCGGTCCACGATCGCGTCGTCGAGGAGACCGGCGGCGACCCGGTGATCACGATCGGCGTCGGCCCCGACTTCGCGGTGCTCCGAAGCGACGGCGTCCGCCTCGACATCCCCCGCATGGTCACCGAACTCGTCGAGGAGACGACCGGGGCAGGCGTCGAGGGCGGCGGCCACCTCGTCGTCGGCTCGATCAAGTTCGTGAAGGGCCGACGCGAGGAGGTCCTGGAGTCGCTGATCGAGAAGATGGCGGAGGCGGAGATCGACGAGGCGCTCTCCGCGGCGGCGCACACGTACGAGTAGTCCTTTCGAACCGGCACACCCATCGTCGACTTCCTCCTGTCCCGGAAACTCCCGACACGACTCCGTCACGCGACCAGTGTACAGGCTCAGCGCCTAAGTGACTCAGCGCCCGAGTTCGACCGTGTCACGCGATACGCGGCCGAACGCGGGGAGGAACACGCCGACCAGGCGACGCGTGCTTCGGACGATCGGTGCTACGGCGGCCGTACCGGTCGTGGGAAGCGGCGCCACGAGCGGTGAGCGTGGCGACACCGAGCTCGCGGGGTTGCAGATCGAAGCGGGCGATCCCTGCGAGTGGGAGCGGACCGACGACGCTCGGCTCCCGTTCGAAACCGACGGGTACGGCGGCTGGGGCGGCCACGAGTCCCTCGGTACCGACCCCGGCCTCGACCGTTATCCGGTCGTCTTCGCCCACGGGAACTCCCGCGACGCGTGTGACTTCCTCGATCACGCCGAGTACCTCGTCGAGCGGGGGTTCGGCGGCGACGCGCTCTGGTCGATCACGTTCGGTCGCGAGGGGAGCACCCACGAGGAGATGCGCGACCAGCTGGACGGGTTCGTGGCGAGGATCCGCGAGTACACTGGTGTCGACCGGGTGCAGGTCGTCGGCCACAGCCTGGGCGTGACGGGCCTTCGCTACTGGCTGGACGGCCTGGAAAACTACCCGGAACGCTACGACCGGGTCGAGACGGTCGTCGGGCTGGCGGGGGCGAACCGGGGCACCTGGACCTGTGGGCCGGGGTGCAGGGAGGGACCGGGGAACACGCGGGTCTGTGCGTTCATCTCGCATAGCTGCGCCGACACGCCGGGCGAACCGCTGTACGAACTCAACCATCCCGACGCGACCCCGAACGACGACGCGATCGACTACCACACGGTCCGGGGGTGTGACGACCGGTTCTTCCTTCTCAGACCGGAGAGCCCGACGCTCGACGGCGCGGAGAACGTCGAACTGGCGACCGATCACGACGGTGTTCGGACCGAGGAGGCCACCAAGCGGTTGCTCGCCGAGTGGCTCTCGACACCGCTCTCGTCGTCCTCCTCCCCCCGGTCTCCTCGCTACTAAGGTACGGACTCGCTCCCGGTGATCACCCCTCGAACCGGATCGCACGTTTCCCGATCCAGCCCGCGAGCCCCACGGAGATCGCTACCCCCGCGCCGAACTCGACCGGCAACTGCCACCGGCCGCCGTACCAGTCCGACCGGAAGACGCTCGCGTAGAACCCCCCGACCTCCTCGCTCTCGACGAGCAGGCCGAGTTCGCGGTTGTTCCGCACGGAGTTGTTGTTCCAGTTCACGGAGGAGACGAGCACCCTCCGGTCGTCGACGATCACGCCCTTCGTGTGGACCTTCTCGAAGCGCGAGCGAGGTTCGACGACGCGGGCGTCGACCGGAAGCCCGTCCTCCGTCCGTCGCTCCTCGACGTAGCGGACGAACTCGCGGTTTTCGCTCGCGACGTACCACGACCCATCCAGGACGTACTCGACTTCGACGCCACGTTCGGCGGCGACCATCGTCTCCTCGACGAACGGGTGGTCGGTATCCCCGACCGAGACCTGCTGGACGCGGATCGACTCCTCGGCGCCCGCGAGCATCGCTATCGTCTCTCCCTCGGCGTTGTCCGGAGCGGCCACGACCCGAACGGAGTCGGCGGGCAGCGTCTTCGCCCGGAACTCGGCGGGGTAGGTCGCGTTCGCCGGCTCGGAACCGACGAACTCCCGGTCCTCGCGGTACTCATTCCATACGACCGTGTCGTGGCCGTACGAGTCGGCTTCGAACACACGGACGACGTCCTCGGCGACGGCGTCGTCGGTCACGGAGACGCCCCAGCCACGGCTGGAACGACCCTCGGTCCCGGAGGGTTTCCAGTTCTCGGTGAGCACCAGTACGCGGTCGTCCGAGACAGCGTACTTCGCGTGGTGAAACCGATACCGCTGGCGGTCGCCGTCGAACACCCGGACCTCGACGCCGGCGTCGGCGAGCCGGTCGAGCGCCTCGGCCTCGTGTTCGGTCTGCCCGCCGACCGGCGTCCCGTCGACGAGGACGACCACCTCGACGCCTCGGTCGTGTGCCGCGAGGAGTTCCCCGACTGCACGCTCCGAACTGACGGTGTAGCCGGCGAAGAGCAGTCTGTCCTCGGCACTAGAGAGCACCTCGGTCGGGAGTTCGGGTGCGTCGGGGAGGACGAACACCGTCGCCTCCTCCACCTCGTAGCTCTCGGCCTCGAACCCGGTCGCTCGCTCGGGGATCCAGCGCCACTCCTCGTGGCCGGGTCCACTGTCGGGACCGAGACGGACCCATCGCTGTGCTCTCGGCGCCCGGTCGTACCGAACCTCGTCGACGACCACACCCTCGTACAGCAGCCGGATGTGGTCGCCCTCCTGCGAGAGTGCGATGAACCCGTCGAGTCCGTGGACGGGGTCCTCCGCGAACACCGCTGCGTAGCCGGGGTGGGTGCTGAACGCGACCCTCCCCTCGGCCGTCCCGTTTCCGAGCGGGACCGTCGAGCGGTCGTCGGCGAGTTCCCACCCGTTCAGATCCGTCGGTTCGGGAAACGAGACCACGACGTGTTCGCCCGCGTTCCCCTCGGCGGCGGTGTTCGGATAGACCTCGACGATCTGTGGTGCCCCGGAGCCGGAGGCCGTCCCGATCGACCCCACCGCGACGATCGCGATGGCTACGAGAACGAACGCGAAAACGGTAACGGGGACGAGCGAGGACGACCACCGTGACACGCCACAGCTGGGCCGGCTTCCTATAAGAAGTTCAGACGCCCGCGGTGGCCGTCTCGGCCTTCTTCGCCTCCGACTGGACGATGTACGCCCGGTCCTCGGCGTACTCGCGGACGACCGACAGCGCGCTCTCGGTTCCGATCTGGTTGAGCGCCCAGGCCGCGCTCGCGCGGACGACATCGCTCTCGTCGTCGGCGAGGACCGTCGAAAGCGGGTCGACCGCCCGTGTGTCGCCGATCAGTCCGAGTGCGCGGGCTGCCCTGCTCCTCACCTCGTAGCTCTCCGCGACGAGCTGGTCGGCGACCGCCTGCGTGCCCTCCTCGCTCCCGATCTCGCCGAGGGCCTTCAGCGTGACGTACTGCAACTGTGGATCCTTCTCGGCGGCGGCGTACTCGCGGAGCATCTCGACCGGCTCGTCGCTCGCGACCTTCCCGAGGATCTCGATCGCCGGCTTGTTGCGCTTCTGTGCCAGCTCCATCATCGGCTCGACCGCGCGCTCGTCGCCCATCCGCTTCAGTGCGGAGAGGCAGTGCTCCTCCATGAAGTCCGAGTCGAACATCTCGAACGCGAGCAACACCATGTCGGCGTTGCCACGTTTCTCGTGTTCCTTGAGCGCCGACCACTCCGGCGGGTAGTCCTTGTAGTGACTGAGCACGTCGTAGAAGCCCTGACGCTGCATCCGCTCGCGCACCGAGAGGTCGAGCCAGACCTCCGCGTCGTCGAGATCGGATTCGAGGTCGTCGGTCGCCTCCAGCAGCGCGGCGATCGTCTCGCTATCGGCGTCGGGATCGAGGTCTCCCGCCTCGACCGCTGCGATCGCCCGCTCGAGTGCTGCCGTCAGTGCGTCGACGTCCTCGTCGACGGAGTCCGCTACGTCGTCGCTCAGGAGGTCGTCGATCGCTGTGAGGAAGGCCTCGACCGCGGCGGTCGCCTCTTCGAGGCCGTCGTCGGTCCACTCCTCCTCCTCGACGGTGTCGACCTCCGACTCGATCGCCTCGACGACGTCCTCGGTGTAAGGACCGCGCTGGTCTTCGAGCTCTGATCGAAGCTCTTCGATCCGCGATTCGAGCTCCTCCCTCGGGTCCTCCGCGTCCTCGTCCTCTTCGTCCGGTTCGGGGAGTTCGGCCGCGCCGAGGTCGACCTCGATCGCCTCGATCGTCGCCTCCACCTCGTCGAGATCGGCCTCTGTCTCCGCCTCCTCGAGCATCCCCTCGGCGTCGTCGAGAGCCTCGTGGAGTTCCTCCTCGCTGAGGCCGGGCTCGTCGTCGCTATCGGTCCCGGAGTCGTCATCGTCGTTCTCGTCCTCGTCGGCGGCGGTGTCCTCTTCCACGTCCTCGGCTTCGGACGCCTCTTCGGTCCCGTCTACCGCCTCGTTCGAGGTCTCTTCCTCCGGCTCGTCACCCGCTGTGCCCTCCTCGTCGCCTCCCTCCGCCCTCTCCTCGTCGGGAGCCTCGTCCTCGCTCATGTCTCCGAGTAGCGCGCGTCGCGTCTATGAGCGTTTCCCTTCCCGTTCCGCGTCACCCCAGTAAAAGCGCGGGCCGAGAAAGAGGTAGACCACCGCGAGCGTCAGCAGCGCGACCGGGAAGATCCCGCCGCCGAAGCCGGGGATAGCGACCGCGAGACAGTGGACGACGCCCATGATGAGCGCGTCACGCGCGAGGAGGTCGGGGTAGCGGATCGGCGAGACCATCAGGTAACAGAAAACTATCGCGAGGAGGTAGAGCGGGATCGGATCGGTGACCTCGGCCAGCACCGCGGCGCCGACGATGGTCGCGGCGAGCGTCGTCGGCACCCCGAACGTGTGGTGGTCGGCGGTGTCGTAGGCGGTGTAGAGTCCGAGCCTGACCACGCCGACCGCGACGAACAGCGCTGGCACCCCGAGCGCGACCGCGGTCTCGACCGACGGTTCTGCACCGGTGATCCCCCAGCCGTCGCGGGCGACGACGAACAGCAGGACCGCAGGGGCGACCGCGAACGAGGCCACGTCGGCGAGCGAGTCGAGGTACGGGCCCGCGGGGGTGCCCCCGTATCGACGTGCGAGCAGGCCGTCGAGGCCGTCCGCCACCGCCGCCAGCAGGATGAGCTGTGCCCCGCGCCAGGGGTCGAGCGTGGCGACGATCGCCGCGAGGAAGCCGAGCGCGGCGTTCCCGACCGTCACCACGTCGGCGACGCCGAGCCGGCCGACGAACCGCGGGGCGAGACGCATCACTCCCCCGGTGAGTGAGCGGGGCTTTATCCGTTGTGTTCTCCCGCCGAGCGCGGCCCAAACAGTTAAGCCCTAATCATATGTATTCGGATACGAATGGGAGGGGGAGCAACCGGGGAGACGGAGGGGTTCTCGAACGTGCTACTGCTGGCGCCGGACGCGCTCGACACCGGAACCGGCGCCGCCATCGCCGCCGAGGACCCGACGTACACGACGGTGGTCGCGATCGGCCGGGACCGATCGCCCGACGAGTTCGTGGGATCGTGGCGGGCGTCGGAACGGGCGGAGCCGGCCGACTGGCGGTTCGTCGCCATCGACGAGTTCGCGCGCGGGGCGGCCGCCGCTCGGCCACGGCCGACCGGTGGTCCGCGGCCGCCGACCCCGGTCAGATCGGTCTCCGACCCGGGCGACGTCGGCGCGATCAGGGCCGCTCTCGGTGCGCACCTCGACTCGATCGAGACCGACGCGCTCGTCTGGTTCGAGGTCTCGAGCGTACTCGAAGCGCTCGGCGAGCTCGGGACGTTCGCGCTGCTCAGGACGCTCTCGGTCGACATCGAACGAGCGGGGGCGACCGGCTTCTTCGTCCTCGATCCGACGGCGTACGACCGTTCGACGATCAGGACGCTCGCGCTCGTCTGTGACGTGGTCGGCGGCCTCGTTCCGGAGGGAGACGGCTGGAGCTCGCTCTACGCGATCCACGGCGGACCCGCGCCGACGCTCCCCGCCATCGACCGCGACCGTCCCGTCAACGAACTCGTCGGGCTACTGGTCCACCCGCGACGCCGGCGCGTACTTGCCGCGCTCTTCTCGCACGCCGGCCCGGTGACGGTCCGCGACCTCGCGAACGACGTCGCCGCGGCCGAGGCCGATGGCCCGGTCGAGGACGTCTCCGACGACGAACGGTCGCTGGTCAGCCTCGACCTCCACCACCTCCACCTCCCGAAGCTCGCGGACTACGGCGTGGTCGCCTACGACACCGACCGACGTCTCGTCGAACTGGTCGGTCACACGACGAATCTGGACCTCTATCTCGCACTGGTCGAGGAGTTCGACCTCTCGACGACGGTCTGAGTCGGAGCCGCTTTAGCTCCCGAGTCCCCTTTCTCACGTATGGACAGACGCGCCTTCATCGCCGCCGCTGGCGCGGTCGCGACGGCGGGCTGTACCGCGCTCGGCTCCGACGACTACGACGTCGGGATGAGCGCCCACGAGTTCCTCCCCGAGGAGCTCGCGATAGCGGTCGGCGAGACGGTCGTCTGGGAGAACACCGGTTCGCGCGGGCACACCGTCACCGCCTACGACGGCGGCATCCCCGAGGGCGCGGCGTTCTTCGCGACCGGTGGCTACGGGAGCGAGGCCGAGGCCCGCGATGCGTGGGAGGAGGGGGGCGGAGGACTCATCTCGACCGGCGAGCGCTTCGAACACACGTTCGAGGTGCCCGGGAGACACGCCTACGTCTGCATCCCACACGAGGTCGGCGGGATGATCGGTGCGATACTCGTCGAGGAGTAGCGGTGAAACGGGACGGGGGTTACTCGTCGTCGTCGACGGCGACGTCTTCCTCGTCGATCTCGACGGCGACCTCCTCCTCCTCGGCGACCTCCTCCGGTCGTGCCTCGAGGGTCAGCTTCTGGATCTCGACGCGACGCAGCGGGTAGACCTGCTTCGCCTCGCCGTAGATCGCACTCGAGAGCCGCCCGCCGACGACGCTGTCGACGACCTCCTCGAACGTGCGCTCTCTTGCGGCCTCGCGGGTCATGTCGATCATCAGGCGGCGGATCGCGCGCTCCTGGCTGTGGTTTGCCTTCTTCGTCGTGAACGCGACCGGCTGGATCTGCACCCGGTGGTCGTCCGCGGTGAGCACCGTCACCGTCGCGTCGATCTTCGAGGCGCCGCGGCGGACGAGGCTGCGCAGGTAGTCCCGGGCGAGTTCGTGCTTGACGAACTCGGTGTACGCCGCGTCGCTACCGACGTCGGTCACCTGGAAGGTGAGCTTCGTGTTGTTCTCGCTCGCGTTGTTCGTGAGCTCGCCGAGCGTGGTCTCGATCTTCCGATCGTAGACCTGGTCGGGTTCGTCAGCCGGGGTCTTTCCGAGTTCGGCCCGGTCGAACTGCTCGGGTGCGAGCACGCTGTACCATCGTTTCTCCTGTTTCCGTCGGGATACGGATCGTTCACTCATGATCTGTGTGTTGTAAGTCGGTCGTTCGCTCTATCAGTTCCGTCGCCACCGTCAGATTCACGACGTAGTCGTCGGCGGTCGTCAGCAAGCCGCTCGCCGTCTCCCGCTCGATCGTCGTCGCGACCGCGTCCTCCTCGACGCGGGTCGTCATCTCGTCGGTGTTGTCCGGTCGGACCGCCCGCGCGACGGTCTCCGGATCGGGTACGGAGGTCCGGATCGTCGCGCGCATCAGAGCACCTCCCGGAACGCCGTGAGAAAGCCCTCCGGCTCGCCGTCGAATCGCGCGTACCCTCGGCTCACCGTCGCGCTCGCAGCCCCGTCGACGGCCGCCGCGGCCTCGTTCGTCGTCCGATCGATCGGGTGACCCTCGACGCTCGCGGCGGCCGCCTCGCCCTCCGCGAGGACGAGTGCGACCGGTTCGGGCGAACGGACGTCGCGGACGAGGCGGGCGAGCGTCTCGATCGGTCCCGACTCGACCCTCGCGACGAACAGGCCGTCGTACCGGCCGGTCGTCGCCGTCTCGAGAACGGTGTGCGCTCGCTTCGCGTGGCACCGCCAGGCGTCGAGCGCCTCGACCCGGACGTCGTGGCCCATCGCCAGCGCGAGCGCCGTTCCGGGACGCTCGCGGGCGACACAGTCGAGGACGTCCGCCAGCCCCTCGACCGTCTCGAGGGGGACGGTCGGGCTCGCGTGCGGTCTGAGTACCCGTTCGACGCTCTCGGCCGCTCGCGCGCTCGCCTCGGAGCTCTCTATGGTCGCGAGCGCGAGCAGCGAGGCGACCGCCTCCGGCGCGTCGTCCTCCAGGTCGGCGAGTGCGGCTCCCGCTGCCGTCTCGTCGCCAGAGAACGACGTGTGCACGAACGTCGTGTGTGCGAGGCCGTCGGATACGTCCGCGGTGGGGACGCCCACGCCGGGCCTGCGCTCGATCGCCGCGTCCGCCAAGAGATCCCCCCCTTCGTCGGTCGTCAGATCCCCGCCGTCGGCGACGAGGCCGGCCGCCGCGAGGATCGGATCGGGATCGCAGCCGAGGTCGAGTGCGCTCTCGTACGCAGCGAGCGTCCGGTTCGACGTGAGCGCCGACGAGCCGTCGGTATCGATCCCGATCCCGACGACGAGGCCGTCACCTCGCCCCGCGACGTTCCCCTCCGTCGGTCGGACGCTGGCCTGGAACGGGATCGACCGCTCGGTACAGGCGGCGGCGAGCAGGCCCGCCGCCGCGACGGACGCGCCGTCCGCGCGGGCGAGCAGCCTGACGAACGGCGCGTCGGCTATCGCCGTCGCGAGTTCGGACGCCCCGAGGGCGTCCGGGTCGTTCGGTCGATCCGTCGCGGCCATCACTCCCCGAGGAGGCGTTTCGCCGCGTCGTAGGAGTACCGGAACTCCTCCGGGATCTCCTCGCCGCGGTAGTAGCTGACCAGCCGGCGGACCTTCGACTCCGTGTTCTGGAGCGCCCGCTTGTTCTGGTGGTCCTGTGGGTTCTCCTCCATGTGTTCGCGCAGGCGGATCGCCCGCTCAAGCAGGTTCCGCAGGTCCTCCGGGACGTCGGGCTCGGCGTCGTTCTCCGCTAGGATCTCGGTGAGCTTCTTCCCGGTCGCGAGTTTGACGTTCGGGACGGGTGTCCCGCGGACGCCCTCGTCGCGGAGTTTCAGGCCGATCACCGCGGGCGGGTGTCCGCTCTCTGCGAGTTCGACGACGCGCGCTTCGACGTCGTCGGCTTCGACGTCGCTCCACTCCGGTGGTTCGTCTGACGCCGGGCGGTCCGAACCGGACGCGCCGCGACGACGGGTGTGCATTCGTGCCATAGTGAGGATAGGAACCGCACAGACCGCAGTAGAGCACTCGCACTACTGCAATCTCGAGTCGCGCGACAGCGCGCAACGGGTCAGATTTGCAGCCGTGCCGTTCCCACCGAACCACGGCCGCTCGGGCAGGTAAGTCTTACTACCGCCGTTCGAAGCGTTTATCACTCGGCCGAGGATACGGGAGGGTGCGGGCTCGTAGATCAGGGGTAGATCACTCCCTTGGCATGGGAGAGGCCCCGGGTTCAAATCCCGGCGAGTCCACTACGGCTGCGCCGTAGTTCCCAATGAACAGACGGCGTGGAGTTCCTTTTAAAGAACCGGTAGCGGAATCGAGCTGATTTCGGATATCGCTCTTTCGTAGCACATTGTTGATGGAGCGCAGTCTCGCGATCTTCTGCCGATTGCCATGAGTTGAGCTATTGGTTTCGAACCGCTCCATAGCCCGATCTCGGCTCAGTCAGTGACGAACCGAAATGTAACAACAATCTCCTACGGAAGAGCGAACTAGTAGAGACCTCGCGTCCCACCACGTTTGACACGTCTTCACGACCCGATTGTGAACCCAAACTGGTGACCGCTACGACACTGCGCCGAGACGTCGTAAGCGGCCGCTAGCCCTGACTCTCACCCGCGGCTCACTCGAGGTCGAACCGATCGAGGTGCATCACTTTGCCCCACGTCTCGACGAAGTCGTGGACGAACGTCTCCTCGTTGTCGTCGCTGGCGTAGACCTCGGAGATGGCGCGGAGCCGGGCGTTCGACCCGAAGACGAGGTCGAAGCGCGTCCCGGTCCACTCGACATCGCCCGTCTCGCGGTCGCGTAGCTCGTAGACCGCCTGGGCGTCCCCGGAGGCCTCCCATCCCATGATGTCCTGGGAGTCCTCGGACGTCGCCCACTCGTAGCCCATGTCGAGCAGGGTCACGAAGAAGTCGTTGGTCAGCGTCCCCGGCCGGTCGGTGAAGACGCCGAGCTCCGAGTCGTCGTAGTTCGCGCCGAGTGCGCGCATTCCACCGACCAGCGCCGTCATCTCGTGGACCGTCAGGTTCAGGAGGTCGGCCTTGTCGACCAGCAGCTCCTCCGCCGGCTCCTCGTGCTCGTTCCCGAGGTAGTTGCGGAACCCGTCGACCCGCGGTTCGAGCGCCTCGAACGAGTCGACGTCGGTCTGCTCCTGTGAGGCGTCCGTCCGTCCCGGCTCGAACGGGACCTCGACATCGTAGCCGGCGTCGGCCGCCGCCTGCTCGATGGCCGCGTTGCCGCCCAGCACGATCAGGTCCGCGAGCGAGACCCGAACGCCGTCGGATCGCGAGGCGTTGAACTCCTCTCTGATCTCTTCGACGGTGTCCAGCACGGTCGCCAGCTGATCGGGTTCGTTCGCCTCCCAGTCCCGCTGCGGCCGGAGGCGGATCCGGGCACCGTTCGCGCCGCCGCGCTTGTCGCTGTCGCGGTAGGTCGACGCCGACGCCCAGGCGGTCTTGACCAGCTGTGAGGTCGAGAGCCCCGATTCGAGCAGCGTCTCCTTCAGCTCGGCGATCTCGTCCTCGCCGATGGGTTCGTAGTCGGCCTCGGGGATCGGGTCCTGCCAGAGCATCTCTTCGTCCGGGACTTCGGGGCCGACGAGCCGCGAGGGCGGGCCCATGTCGCGGTGGATCAGCTTGTACCAGGCCTTCGCGAAGGCGTCCTGGAACTCCCGCGGGTTCTCCCGGAACCCTTCGATGATCTCCCGGTACTCCGGATCCCGCTTGAGCGCGATGTCCGTCGTCAGCATCATCACGTCCTCCTTCTCGGAGGAATCCTCGGTGCCCGGGGCGACGCCGTCGAGCGAGCCATCGGTCGTGGTCCACTGCCACGCGCCGCCAGGACCCCGCTCGGGCTCCCACTCGTGGTCGAGCAGGTTGTCGAGGTAGCCCATGTCCCACTGGGTCGGCGTGGCGTTCCACGGCCCCTCGATCCCGCTGGTGATCGTCTCGGCGCCCATTCCGGAGCCGTGGCTGCTCTCCCAGCCGAGACCCTGGGCCTCCATCGGAGCCGCCTCGGGCTCGGGACCGACGTGTTCGTCGGGGTCGTCGGCGCCGTGGACCTTCCCGAAGGTGTGGCCGCCGGCGATGAGCGCCGCCGTCTCCTCGTCGTTCATCGCCATCTGGCCGAACGACTGTCGGATCCGGTCGGCCGACCACTCCGGATCCGGGTTCCCCTCCGGACCCTCCGGGTTCACGTAGATGAGCCCCATCACCGTGGCGGCGAGCGGGTGCTCGAGGTCGTCCTCCTCGTCGAATCGGTCGGCGGTCTCCCACTCCTCTTCGGGCCCCCAGTCGACGGCCTCGTCGGGCTCGAAGGCGTCCTCGCGCCCGCCGGCGAAGCCGAACGTCTCGAAGCCCATCGACTCCAGGGCGACGTTCCCGGAGAGGACGAGCAGGTCGGCCCACGAGAGGGAGTCACCGTACTTCTGTTTGACCGGCCAGAGCACTCGGCGTGCCTTGTCGAGGTTCGCGTTGTCCGGCCAGCTGTTGAGGGGTGCAAAGCGCTGCGTACCGCCGGCCGCGCCGCCGCGACCGTCGCTGATGCGGTACGTGCCGGCGCTGTGCCACGCCATCCGGATGAACAGCGGCCCGTAGTGGCCGTAGTCCGCCGGCCACCACTCCTGGGACGTCGTCATCACGTCCTCGATGTCCGCCTTCAGCTGCTCGTAGTCGAGCTTCTGGAACTCCTCGGCGTAGTCGAACTCCTCGTCCATCGGGCCCGCCTGGCGAGCGTTCTGGTCGAGGATCTTCAGGTTCAACTGGTTCGGCCACCAGTCCTGGTTGGTTCTGCTCATCACCGGGTGGTTGCCGCTTTAACCTATTAATGTTGTTCGATTCGGTAAGGAACCTTCGCTGCATCCCAAGCGAACTACCGAATCCGTAAACCCTCGTCGGTAGAGGACTCGCGCCCCGTACTCATCACGGCAGTTCGACACCGTCGGTACGTGAGAGAACTCGTCAGGTACCATCGTCTACCCCCGAAGGGCTCTTTCGGAGCCGAAATGTCGAATCGGTAGGATTCCGACGGGCCCCCTCGGTGCAGAACGGTCGAGGGTTCGTCGCGATCGATACGGACGTATCGGTAGTGTGAGAAGCCGTGCCGGTTCGTTCCCCCGAATCGAACCGGTGGTCCGGACGGCCCGCTCCGTCGGGCGCCGGAGTTCAGAACCCCGTGAACTTGTCGCGACGGTAGAGGTCGATCTCGGTCGCGGCGTTCGGCGACTCCTGGCGGGCGGCGAACGCGACCGCCTCGGCCACCTCTTCCGGTTCGGTCACCTCGCCGGGGGCGTAGCGGTCCTTCGAGACCTCCTCCCGGAACTCCTTGCCGAACTCGGTCCTGACCTCCGAAGGGTTCACGACCGAGACGCCGACACCCTCCTCGCCGACCTGTCCGGCGAGGCTCAGCGCGAACCCACGGGTCCACCACTTCGAGGCGGCGTAGACCGGGCTCGCGGGTCGCGGGAAGCGTCCCGCGAAGCTTCCGACGAAGATCAACACGCCCTCGCTCTCCCGGAGATGCGGGAGGGCTGCGCGGGCGGTGAAGAACATCCCGTCGATGTTGACGCCGGTGACCGTCCGGTACTGTTCGGTAGGCAGCTCCTCGACGCCGACGCCGGGCTCCGTGCCGGTCCCGGCGTTCGCCACGACGACGTCGAGCCGTCCGAACTCGGAGACGGTGCGCTCGACGAGCGCCTCGATCGCGGCCTCGTCGGTCACGTCGGCCGTGTGAACCAGCGTCTCGCTTTCGGTTTCCGTTTCGATCCCGTCGGCGATCTCGATCAGCCGGTCCTCGCGTCGGGCGCTCAGCACCACGTCCGCGCCGTCGCGTGCCAGCGCGCGTGCCGACTCCCGCCCGATACCCGCACTCGCGCCGGTCACGAGCACGACACGTCCGTCGAGTGGTCGATCGTCTCCCATGCGCTCGCCTCGACCGCGGGTGGCTTAAACGGTCGTGTCGGGGGTGAACCGTCGGAGTATGCGTAGACTTATCACGACCACCGACGGACGGTGCGCATGGAGGACGCGGACTACGAACGGCTCGTCTCCTCGTTGACCCCGCGCGGGAGCGCGAACGGCGTCAGAACGTATCAGAACACGGTCAGCGTCGCCTGTCCGGCCTGCGAAAGCCCGTTCGACGACCTCGTCGTCTGCGAGGAGGAGTACAACAGCCTCGAACTCAGCCTGATGCTCGACCTCTGCGTGACGACCCACGACGACGAGGTCCTCCTGTTCACGCACAAACAGGACTAGAGCCCGATCCACTTCTCGCGTTCGGGGAGCCCGCCGCAGGCGGCCATGAGGTAGTACGAGACGAGCGTCGAGCCCGCCGCCGCGATGGCGAGTTCGCCGTCGGTGTAGAACGACGCCGTCAGGGCGAGCGAGAGGGCTGCACAGGGGATCGAGAGGGTGGTCTGGAGCACGATCGGTGCCTCGTCAGAACTCGCTCGGGAGCGACCGAACGTATCCTTTTCGGCTCGCCGAACGTGACGCCGATCCTACTCGTTTCGGGTGTGCGTAACTATGTCTCTCATCCCCGTTCCGGTGGTATGGAGTACGTGGGGGTGGCGGGCGAGCGGGTGCCCTCGCTCGGCCTGGGGACGGCCGGGTTGACCGATCACGCCTGCGTCCGGACGGTCGACCGTGCGCTCTCGATGGGCTACCGCCACGTCGACGCCGCACAGGCAGCGGGCAACGAGCGCGAGATCGGTCGGGCGCTCGCCGCCTCGGGGGTCGACCGGGAGGCGTGTTTCCTCACGACGAAGCTTCACGCCGGCAACCACCGCTACGAGGACGTTCGCCGCTCGACGCGCGAGAGCATAGAGCGCCTCGGCGTCGAGTACCTCGACGTGCTCTCGATCCATCGCCCGAGCCTCACCGTCCCGCTCTCGGAGACGCTCCGGGCGATGGCCGAACTCAGGGAGGAGGGGCTGGTGCGACACCTCGGCGTCTGCAACTTCACCCGTGGCGCGCTCGAGCGCGCCCTGAAACTATCGCCCGCGCCGATCCTCACCGACCGCGTGCAGTACCACCCCTACAGCGTCCACGAGGAGCTGCTGTCGTTCTGCCGCGAGCGTGACGTCCTGCTCACCGCCAGCTGTCCGCTCACCGACGGCCGGGTGAGCGGAGACGAGCGCCTCGTCGCGATCGGGGAACGCTACGGGAAGACCCCCTCACAGGTCGCGCTCCGCTGGCTCCTCCAGCAGGGGATGGTCGTCGTCACGACCGCGGGAGAGGACCAACTCGCGGAGACGCTCGCGGTCTTCGACTTCCGCCTCGACGAGCGGGAGATGGCGGCCGTCCCCGCACCCTCGCTCGCCAGGACGAGCGCCGACTGGGTCCGCGGCCGGTTCTGGGCATGATCACTTCTCGACGACCGGCGCGCCCGGAGCGTTCGTCCGAACGCTCTCCAAGCCCTGTCTCGCCTTCGCCTTCCGGGAGTAGCCCTCCGCGCCGGTCGCGATCACGTTCCCGTTCCGGTGGACCATCCGCCAGCGCCACTCGCCGGCCCTGTCGACGAAGAGTTCGAACCGACCCTTGCTCTCGGGTTCGCCGGCCTCGTCGGGCTCGTCCTCCCCTTCCTCGCCCTCGGCGCTCCCGTCTCCTCCCTCCCGCTCGCCAAGCTCACGCGGCGGCATCGCCGTCACCCGCTCCGCGGGAACCGTCGGCTCCTCGGTCGACTCCGTCCACTCCAGTTCGAGCTCGAACTCGATTCCCTGTTCGTCCTCCTCGTGCCACTCGCGTTCGAGTTCGAGTTCGACGTCCAGCTCCGAGGCCGGCCGCACCGTCGCGGTCAGGTCGCCGACCGCTAACGTCACCGGCCCGTCGCCGTCGAGCTGTTCGGCGAGCGACCGGCAGAACACGGCCACCTCGCTCCTCGTCTGTCGGCCCTCGAACTCCAGGATCTCCTCGGACATAGCTACCGGGAGGGGCTCCGACGTTATTACCGTCCCCCTCCGGATCAGTTCCGCTCCGCTTTCAGAAGGCTAAGGCGCCCGGCCCTCGAACCCGGAGTATGGCGGGTGACGCGCGACTTCCCGGTGCGTCGACCGAGGAGCGCGCCGTCCGGATCGTGATCCACGCGGACGTGGACTGCTTCTACGCCGCCTGCGAGCGGCTTCGCGAACCCGCGCTCCGTGGCGAGCCGGTCGTGGTCGGGATGGGCTACGAGTCCGGCGAAACCCGCGGTGCGGTCGCGACGGCGAGCTACGAGGCGAGAGCCTACGGCGTCGAGAGCGCCCAGCCGATCACCGACGCGCTGGAGCGCCTGCCCAGAAAGGTCGAGGCCGCACGGGACCCGGACCTCGACGTCTCCGAGGCGGGCTTCTACCGACCGGTCGACATGGGGTACTACAAATCGGTGAGCGAGGAGATCAGGGCGCACCTCCGGG
The DNA here is from genome assembly GCF_036429475.1 of Halalkalicoccus sp. CGA53. Classification (GTDB taxonomy): domain Archaea; phylum Halobacteriota; class Halobacteria; order Halobacteriales; family Halalkalicoccaceae; genus Natronorarus; species Natronorarus salvus. Next base: position 1,808,848 of record NZ_CP144125.1, on the reverse strand, counting down.
AGGCGGCCGACGTCTTCCGGGAGGTATCGATCGACGAGGCCTACCTCGACGTGAGCACACGGACCGACTGGGAGGGTGCGGAGGCCTTCGCCCGCGACCTGACCGAGCGGATCGCCGCCGACGTCGGGGTGACCGTGAGCGTCGGCGTCGCGCCGAACATGTCCACGGCGAAGGTCGCGAGCGACGCCGAGAAGCCCGACGGCTGCGTCGTCGTCCGGCCCGGGGAGGTCGAGGGTTTCCTCGCCCCGATCCCGATCGAGGAGCTCCACGGCGTCGGGCCGGTCACGGCCCGCAGCCTCCGGGATCGGGGGATCGAGACCGCGGGCGACCTGGCGAGCGCGGACGAGGCCGACCTGGCGAGCGAATTCGGCGAGCGCGGGCGCGACCTCCATCGACGGGCCCGCGGCGAGGACGACCGGGCCGTGACGCCCCGAGGACGGCCGAAGAGCCTCTCGCGCGAATCGGCGTTCGAGACGACCGAGGAGTACGGGTTCGTCGCCGAACGGGTGAGCGAACTGGCTGCGGCGGTCGCCGAGCGCACACGGAGCGAGGGAGCGATGTACCGGACGATCGGAATCAAGGTCGTCACGCCACCCTTCTCGGTGAACACCCGCGAGCGCTCGCTCTCGGGCCCGGTCGACGACCCGTCGCTCGTCGGGCAGGTCGCCCACGACCTGCTCTCGGAGTTCGAGGGCGAGCGCGTGCGGAAGGTCGGCGTCCGGGTCTCGAACCTCGAGTTCTCCGACGACGACCAGGCGAGCCTCGGCGCGTGGGGCGAGGAGAGCGCGAGGTCCGACGGGTCGAGCGAGGATCGATCGCCACCCTCCACGCCGGGGGGACAGGCGTCGCTCTCGGACTTCGAGTGAGCGGGGGAAGGTAACTTTTTCACGGGAGGGTGTGAGCCGAACCCATGACGGGCGACCTCTTTCCCGAACGGATCGAGACCGAGCGCCTCTCGCTCACGCGGCTCTCGCACGAACACGTCGACCTCTTCGCGTTCTACCGGATCTGCTCGGCGGACGAGGGGATCGAGGAGGTCACCCGATACATGCCGTGGGGGCCACACAGCACCGTAAAGGAGACCGCGGAGTTCGTCGACGGGTGCCAGAAACGGTGGGACGACGGCGAGGGGGCGACGTACGCGATCCGGCCGAAGGAGGGCGAGGAGGGAGACGGCGAGATAGCCGGCGCGTGCGGGCTGACCCTCGACTGGGACCGACGGAGCGCGGATCTCGGGCTCTGGCTCAGAAAGCGCTTCTGGGGCCGGGGCTACTCCGGCGAACGGGCGGCGGCGATGATCGACCTCGCGTTCGAGCGGCTCGACCTCGAACTCGTCTCGGTCACCCACCACGTCGAGAACGGGAAGTCGCGCTCGGCGATCGAGCGGTACGTCGAGGCCCACGGCGGGAAGCGGGAGGGTACGCTCAGGAACTGGGTGCCCTACGGCGAGGAGGTCGCCGACGAGGTGCGCTACTCGATCAGCCGGGAGGAGTACGAACGGACGGACTGACGGCCCGGAACCCACGGGTCAGACCGGGTCGAGCGGCTCGCGGAGCGCCCAGACGTCCGTCTCCGGGTCGAGCCTGCTCGGTTCCGCCCCCCGCTCGGTCAGGATCCCGGCGTGGTAGAACACCGCCTTCAGCTGGAACACCGTCGGCGAGTGATAGACGGAGCCCTCTGCGAGTTCGCCCGTCCGGAGCGAACCGTCCCGGTCGAGGACTCGACGCCGGACGTCGTCGCTTCCCCGGAGGAACAGCTCGACGGCGAACGTCGGGGACTGCTCGTGGAGCCACCGGACGACCGTTACGAGCGACGGCGCGGGGATCCCGTCCCCGTGCATCGCCTGTAGCTCCCCCACGAGCAGCGGCGTCGCCGGGTACTCCCAGACGACGCGTCTGGTGAGCAGCCCCCACTCAGGTGCGAGATCGCAGAACCGCGCCCGCGAGCGTTTCCAGTCCTCGAACGCCCCGAGCGCCTCGTCGATGGAGTCGTACCGCGAGAGCGCGAACCGGACGACCTCCTCCCCGAGCGGGGTGAGCGTCGTCCGATCGAACCGCTCCTCGATCAGCCCCAGGAACGCCGCACCTCGACGGGCGCCGTCGGTCGCCCTCACCACTCGATCCGCCAGCACCTCCGCGGTGTCCTCACGGTGGGCAAGCGCGAGCGGGTACGCGAGGTAGTTCTTCGGGTGGTTCAGGCCGAACGACCGGTCGGCGACGCCCTGTGCGGTCGCCTGGAACCGGATCGCGCTCGCGTCGTCGGAGGAGTGGTTACCGACGACGCGCGGGCGTTCGAGCGGTTCGACGGTCCCACCCGGGTCGACGGCGAGTACCCCCACGTTGAGTTCGCGGGCGAGGGTTCGCGTCGACCGGGAGACGGCGGACGCGGGTGCGGCGACGTAGGCCGCGTTCGCCTCGTGCAGCCTGTCGTACGCCTGGACGACACCGCGTTCGACGTCCACCGTACCGGTTCCGGTGTGTCCCTTCGCCTCGACCGCGATCAGCGGCGGGTCGTCGCCGAAGCGCTCGACCGTCAGGAGCTCGGAGTCGAGGTGGCGGACGCCGACCAGGTCCGGGTAGCCCGAGCCGAGCCGGACGTGGTTGAACGGCGAGAGCCGCTCCCGGACGTGGCCCGGAATCGGGCGTCCGGGGAGCCACTCGTCGGCCGAGAACTGCGTGTCGACGACGGCGTACGTCCCGGGCTCGGTCGCCTCCGGGAAGAGTCGGCGCTTGGTGTGAGCGAGAACTGTGGGCTCTGCCAGCGCCGCTTCCCCGGCCATGTCCCGCAGTCTCACGCCGGAGCCATGAAGCTTCCTGCGACGGCCGATCCCCGTTACAGGTCGGCGACGAGGTCAGAGAGCGCCTCGCTCGGATCATCTGCCTTCGCGACGCCGCTCGCGAGCAGCACGCCCGACGCGCCGAGGTCGCGGGCGGCAACGACGTCGTCGCCGGTCGAGATTCCCGCGCCACAGAGCACGTCGACCCCCTCGTCGACGGCGGCCGCGGCCTCGACCGAGTCCGTGACGACGTCGGGATCGGCCGTGCTGACGGGCGTGCCGGTGCCGATCAGCTCCGGCGGCTCGACCGCGACCGCGTCGGGCGAGAGTGCGGCGGCCGCCGCGGTCTGGGCCGGGTTGTTCGCACAGACGACCGTCTCCAGGCCGACCCGCTCGGCCGCCTCGATCCCGCCGTCGACGTCCGCGAGCTTCAGGCGGTTCTCGGAGTGGTTGAGCAGCGTCCCGATCGCGCCCGCCTCGGCCGCGGCCTCGGCCAGCGCGCTCCCGGTGTGACTGCCGTGGGAGTTCGAATCGACGTGCTGTGCCCAGGTCTCGACGCCGGTGTCGGCGACGCGGGAGAGCGCCGCGGTCTGTGGCGCGACCGCGATTCTGGTCTCCGTCTCCTCGGCGACGTCGCGGGCGGCCTCGGCGATGGCTACCGGATCGCAGTCGTACGCCTTCAGGTTGACGAGAACGAACATCGATCCGAGAGCCGTGCGCCGGCGACTAATCGGTTTCGAGAGCCCGTACGGACTGCCGTAGTCCGTACCGGTCGGACCGGCACCCGTCGCTCGGTCCGAGCGCTACACGGGTACAGCGAGTCCGTATCAGTCCTTTCGGGTGACGACGTCGCCCAGCGTGTAGCTCCCGGTGGAGGAGCCGCCCTCCCACTCGGTCTCCTCGCTCGAGCCGCCCTCGACGAGCGAGATCTCGAGCGAGCGTTCGAGTTTCCGCTGGACCTCGTCGCTCGGGAGCATGTCACCGCGTTCGAGTTTGCGGATCAGGCTCGCCTTCTCGTTGAGCTGTTTCGCGAGCTCTTCCTGGCTGAGCGAGCGCGACTCGCGCGCCTCCCTGATCCGCTGGTCGTAGTCCGCCGCGAGCTCCTCCATCTCGTCGAACATGTCGCGCCGTCGGCGCGTGGAGCCCCCCGCCTGGCCGCTCCCGGTCGATGAGGACGACGACCCAGACGCGGTCCCCGACTCCGACGACGTCGAGTACTTCGACGTCGCCGAACTCGAGGACGCCTGACGCACCTCCGTCCCGAAGTCCGTACACTCGCTACAGACGTCGAGCTCTGCGCCCTCGATCTTCACGGTCGTCGGAGACTGCGTGTCCGCGCCGCACATCTCGCATTGGACCATATCCGAGGTAGACGCGCTGCCCGTATAAAACGTCTGCCGGTCAGCGGAGCGCCAGGAGCGCGTAGTAAAATCGCTGGAGCGCGGTCAGGTGGCCGACGACCGCGAACAGCACGAGCAGCCAGCCGACGAGCGTGAGCGGGCCGAGGCTCCCTGGGAAGAACGTCGCGAGCGCGGTCACCGCCCCGACGAGCGCGAGTCGGTCCGCTCGTCCTAACAGACCGCCGTAGACCCGGTCGAGGCCGACCGCCTGCGCCTGCGTCCCGAGGTACGAGGTCATGAGCACGCCCGTCACCGCCGCCAGCCCGAGGCCGTACGCCCCGAGACCGGCGGCGAGGCCCGCGACGATCACGATGTCGGCGTAGCGGTCGAGCACGTGGTCGAGGAGGTCGCCCGCGGTGGACGCGATCCCCTGTCGGCGCGCGAGTGCCCCGTCGAGCACGTCGAGCCAGCCGTTGCCGAGGACCAACAGCGCCCCCACGAGGTACCACGTCGGGTTCCCGCCCGCGAGGTAGAACGCGATGGCGGCGAAACACGCCAGCGCGAACGCGATGACGCTCACGTCGTCCGGGCCGAGGCCGATGCGATCCGCCACGCCGACGAACGGGTCGAGCGCCCGCTCGAGGTGCGGTCGGAACTGATCGAGCGTCATACGAACGCCCCGTAGTCGACCTCGCCGGCGCTCGGCTCGCGCTCGCCCGCGAGCACCCGTTCTACCTCCCGAGCGACCGACTCGGGGGCGCTCTCGGTCGTGTCGATCTCGTAGACGTTCTCGATCCCGACCCCGCTCACCGCCTCCGAGAGCACCAGGTCGAGCGCCTCCGCCTCCGCGTTCTCGCTCGCTTTCCCAGCGGACCCCCCGCGCTCTCTGAGTCGGCTCTCCAGGAGGTCCGGCCGACACCGGAGCACGATTACGGTACCGGGATCGAGGTGGTGAGAGAGGTGTGACTCCACGAGCGATCCCTCGACCTCGCGCTCGTCGAGCCAGTCGGAGAGCGCGTCGAGGTCCGCCACGAGGCTCCCTCTCCCCTCGTCGACCTCGGTGTAGAGACCTTCCTCGCGGATCACGTCGTTCGCGTGGACCACCTCGAGGTCGGTCTCCACGAACGAGACCGCCGTCGTCTTCCCCGTCCCCGGAGTGCCGGTGACGGCGACTCTCACGCGGGGACCTCCGCGAGCACGTCGTTCACGGCCTCGACCGCGCGCTCGGTCTCCTCTTCGGTCCCGCAGGTGATCCTGATGCAGGCGGGCAGCCCGAAGCTCGTACAGTCCCGGACGATGATCCCCCGGCGCTGGAGCTCGTCGGCGATCGCGCTCGCGTCGCCGACCTCACAGAGCACGAAGTTCCCCTCGCTCTCCCAGGTCGGCGCGTCGAGGCCCTCGTACATGTACTCCCGGCTCTCGGTCGCGATCTCGACCGAGCGCTCGACGTGCTCCCGATCGTCGAGCGCGGCGAGACCCGCCCGGCAGGCGAGCGCGCTCGCGGCGAACGGCGTGTTCACTTTCGCGTAGGCGTCGGCCCAGGCACCTGGAACGACGGCGTAGCCCAGCCGGAGCCCAGCGAGCCCGTAGGCCTTCGAGAAGGTACGAAGGACGGCGACGTCGTCGCGATCCCCGAGCAGCGAGACGGCGCTCTCTCTCACACTGAACTCGCCGTAGGCCTCGTCGACGAGCACCAGCGTTTCTTCCCCAGTTCCGTCGGCGAGTGCCTCGATCTCGGGGAGGGAGATCGTCGAGCCGCTCGGGTTGTGCGGGCTCGTGAGGTGGACGATCCGTTCGCCGTCGTAGCCCTCGAGCACTGCGTCGGCGGTCTGTGCGAAGTCGTCGGCCTTCGAGATCGGGTAGCTCGCGACTGTGCCGTGGTGAAACCGGGCGCTCATCGCGTAGTAGGCGAAGCCGGGTTCCGAAACAAGCACGCGGTCACCCGGATCGAGTAGCGCACGGGCGAGGTAGTCGAGCGCGCCGTCGCCGCCGTTGGCGAGCCAGATCTGCTCGGGGGCGACGCTCCAGCGATCGGCGATCTCCTCTCTCAGGTCGACCGCCGAACTCTTCGGGTAGGTGTGGACGCGGTCGGCGTGTGTGCGGATCGCCTCGACCGCCTTCGGGCTCGGGCCGAGCGGGTTCTCGTTCGAGGAGAGCTTCACGAGCGAGTCGGGATCGAGGCCGAGTTCCCGGGCCACCTCCTCGATCCCGCGCCCGGCGACGTACGCCGAGTGCGAGGACAGGTCCCGTGGGTGCATGTCGGTTCGGACGGAAGGTGCGCCCTTAAGCGTGCACATACGCGTCCGGTCGGGCTTCCCCGCCCGATCGACGCGCTCTGCGAGCCGACTTTCCCGGCCTGAACACGGACGGAAGCCTAATACTGTCGGCTGTAACTGTGTGAAGATTCTCGGCACCACGGGGGCGCGATAATCTTGAACGACTTACAGCCGACAGTATAAGTACGGAGCGGTGACTGCTCCCGAGCGATGACCGGTCAGAGCCACCGAACTGGCGCATCGACGGGGATCGTAGCGAGCGTCGTCGGCCCGCTGCTCCGGCGACGGACCTACCTCGCCCTGCTCTACCTCCTGCTCGCGCTCCCGATCGGTTTCGTCTACTCGATGGCGCTCGGGTTCGGGCTCGTCATCGGGCTGGCATTCTCGATCCTCGTCGTCGGGCTCGGAATCATGCTCGCGACGGTGCTCGCGTGCCGGCTCGCCGGTCGGTTCGAGTACGTGCTCGCGGAGTCGCTGCTCGGCGTCGAGATGGAACGCCCGGTGTCACCCGAGGGAGGCGACGGCCTTATCAGAACGCTCCGGAGCTACCTCGACGACGGCTTCACCTGGCGGGCGCTCGCGTTCGTCTCGATGAAGCTCTGGGTTGGCCTGCTCGGGCTCGCGCTCAGCAGCGCGCTCTCGATGGCCACGGCGGTCGCCAGGCTCCCCCACACGGTCGAGTTCGGCGAGGTGAACGGCGAGCCGGTCGTCTGGACGATCGGGACGCTCCCCGAGGGCGCGCTCGCCTCGCTGGTCGGTCTGGGTCTGCTCGTGTTGCTCGCGCACCTGATCGCCGCGTTCGGCTACGTCGCCGGGCGGATGGCGGTCCACCTGCTCGGTGACCCGGCGAGCGACCACCGGAACCCGTCGTAGGGGCCCACCGCGTGCTCGGACTCTCGCCTCGGAAGCGGACCGCGGACGAACGCCGGATCCGAGAGCGGAGTCGTCGCTCACCCGCCCCGATCGTTCCGTGGGGATACCCGATCTGTTGCTCGGATTCTGACAACAGTTAAGTCGGGTGGTAGATAACTCTCGAACGAGCGATGGCCCGGAGCCGGTCACCCAGCTACGAACCCCAGCGCTTCGAGACGCGCCACGGCGAGTGCGTCATCGAAGACGGGGTGATCCGGGTGGAGGAGGGCCCGAAGGCGACGCTTTCCCGGGTGCGCGTCGGCCTCGGGGAGTTCGACCTCGAAGTGCTCGGAAAGCCGATGATGGTTCTGCTCTTTCTCTTCGGGATGGGATCGACGCTCTGGAGTCTGGTCTCCTCGCTATCGGAGGGGTTCTGGCTGACCGCGTTCTCGCTGCTCGTTGTCGCCGGGGTTCTCCTGCAGGGCGGTGCCTGGGCGAAACGGCGGTTCGTCGACCCCTCGGAGATCCGTTGCAGCGAGGTCGAGTCGGTGACTTGGGTCGACGACCGGACGATCGAGATCGGGTACAAGGACGGCCCCGAACGCGTGACTCACGAGATCGATCTCCCCTACTGGAACCCCGAGAGGAAACGGCGGGCGGCCACGGAGGCGTTCGAGCGGAAGGGCTTCGACGTCGAACGCGCGGATCGAGAGAGGTGGTTCGACAGGGTGGTCGGGTTCGGGTAGGGCTACCGCCGCCAGAGCGACATGATCGCCCCGCCACCGCCGACGCTCATCCCCATCACGCCGTACTCCAGGTCCTCCTGTCGGAGCTGGTGGGCGAGCGACGCGGCGAGCATCCCCCCGGACGCGCCAATCGGGTGACCGTAGGCGACCGCACCACCCCGGGGGTTCATCCGCTCGCGCGGGATCCCGAGCCGTTCCATCGCGTAGACCGACTGCGCCGCGAACGCCTCGTTCACCCAGAACGCGTCTACGTCCTCGACGGAGAGGTCGTTCGCGGCGAGCAGCGTCTCGATGACGTCGCCGACGGCCTCGTTGAACTCGTCGGGCTCCCGGTAGGCGGTCGCGTAGTCGACGAGGTGGGCCATCGGTTCCAGGCCGACCTCCTCGGCCGCCTCACTCTCGGCGAGTAGGACCACGCCGGCGCCATCCGAGAGCTTCGACGCGTTCGCCGGCGTGATCGTCCCCTCCTCGCGGAACGCCGGCGAGAGCGCCGCGAGGTCCTCCATCGTCGACTCCGGGCGAGCGCCCTCGTCCCGGTCGACCGTCTCTCCGCCCACTTCGACCGGGACGCACTCCTCGTCGTAGAGCCCGTCGTCGATCGCCTCGGCAGCCCGTCGGTGGCTCTCGAGCGCGTAGCGGTCCTGACGCTCCCTGGAAAGGTCGTACTCCCCTCCCTCGCGATCGACCAGCCGTTCGGTGATCTCGCCCATGTGGACGTCGAGGTTCACGTCCCAGAGCGCGTCGAGGATCATCGAGTCCTCTGCCGTGACGTGACCGTGGCGTCGTCCGGTCCGGTAGCCGGGCAGGATCCAGGGCGCGTTCGTCATCGACTCGAACCCGCCGGCGACGGCGAACTCGGCCCGACCGGCGGCGATCCGATCGGCGGCGAGCGCGATCGCGCGCAGCCCCGAGCCCGAGGCCTCGTTGATGGTCGTCACCGGCACTTCGTTCGGCAGGCCCGATTCGACGACGACCTGTCTCGCTGGCACCTGCCCGATGCCGGCCTGGATCGCGTTGCCCAGCCCGACCCAGTCGATCCGGTGGGGGCCGAGGTCGGTTCGCTCCAGAAGGCCGTCGAGCGCCGTCCGGCCGAGTTCGATCGCGGAGACGTCCGTGAGCGAGCCGAGCAGCGTTCCGTGTGGCGTCCTGGCTCCGTCGACGAGTACGACCTGGGTCATACTACACCCTCGACGCGCACCGACGAGTAGGTACCGCCGGGGTGCTCGCCCGTTTCCCGGACCACGCTCCGATCGCGCGCTACTCGCCCGCGCCCGCGGCGGCGAACCCCGCGAGCGCCTCGTTCATCGCCTCGATCTCCGGCACCTCGTGGCGGGCGACGAGGACCTCCAGCGGGTCGTTGTACGTGACCCGTACCTCCCCGTGCTCGTCACACCAGACGAGCAGCTTCTGGGGCAGATCGATCCCCGCGGTCTGGCTCTCCTGCATCACCGGCGTCCCGAGTTCGGGCGCACCGGAGAGGATCAGCGTCGTCTCCCGAAGCTCCTCGCCCACCGTCTCCGCGTTCGCCGCGTGGTCGATCGTCGCGACCAGCTGGGGTGGCCCGTCCTCGATCGCCGCCTCGATCCGTTCGACCGTTCCCGCGACCGTCTCGCCGCCATCGACGGTCACCAGTCCGGCTCCGCGCTCGATCCCGGCCCCTTCCGGGTCGGATCCCGCTTCCTCGTCGCCCTCTGGCTCACCTTCGTCGTCCCCGTGTTCCGTGTCGTCTTCCTCGTGCTCGTCGCCGGAGACCTGTCCGAACCCCGCGAGTCCGGCGATCGCTCCCGCCGTCGCTCCGGCGATCTTCAGCACGGTCCGCCGGCCGTCGTCGGTGGTACGCGTCATGGACACCGGACGATGTGAACGCTGTTACAAGTAGCTACCGCGGTCGTGCATCGTCGAGTGGACCGCCGCGGCTCACTCGCGAACGCCGTGTTCGAGCACGCCCACACCCTCGATCTCGACCTCGACTCGGTCGCCGTCCGAGAGTGGGTCACGCCCTCGGGCGTCCCCGTCGCGATCACGTCGCCGGCCTCAAGCGTCACGTACGTCGTGATCTCCTCGATGAGTTCGGGTACCGAGAAGTACATCAGGTCGATCGTCGACTCCTGGCGAACGTCGCCGTTCACCCGGAGGCTGATCGCGGCGTCTTCCGGTAGTTCGTCGGGCGTCGCGAGCACCGGCCCGATCGGTGCCGCCCCGTCGAACGCCTTCCCGCGGATCCAGTTCTGCTCCTCGCGCTGGTCGTCGCGGTTCGAGACGTCGTTCAGGCAGGTGTAGCCCGCGATCACGTCCTCGGCCTCATCGGCGGGGACGTTTCTGCACTGCTCGCCGATCACGACCGCGAGTTCGGCCTCGTGGTCGACACGCTCTTTCCCCGCGGGGAGCGTGATCGTATCGCCGTGGGCGGCGAGCGTGTTCGGCCCCTTCAGAAAGAGCAACGGCCGGTCGGGTACCTCGTTGTCGAGTTCGGCCGCGTGGGCGGCGTAGTTTCGGCCGACACAGACGATCTTCGTAGGTTCACACGGTGGGAGAAACCGAACCTCGCTCTCGTCGTAGCGATCGCCGCCGAAGTGGACCTCGCCCTCTCGGTACTTCCCCCCGTCTCACCGCTCCCGCCGGATCGCGGAACCTCGCGTAGTGCATACCCCAGCCTCCCGCGGGACGGGAAAGAGCGTTGAGACACCGACAGGGTTCGTCGTCCCGCCTGGTTTTAACTCGTTCTCCCCCGAACCGGGAGACGACCATGGAGCTCACTTGGCACGGCCACTCGACGTGGCACGTCTCGGTCGGCGGGACCGACCTGCTGATCGACCCGTTCTTCGACAACCCGAAGACCGACCTCGAACCCGGAGAGATAGACACCCCGGACTACGTGCTGCTCACCCACGGCCACGCCGACCACATCGCCCACGCGGGGGAGTTCTCCGAGGCGACGCTGGTCGCGACGCCCGAACTCGTCTCTTACTGCGAGGAGGAGTTCGGCTTCGAGGAGGCCGTCGGCGGGATGGGGATGAACATCGGCGGCACGGTCGAGTGCGGCGACGCCTACGTGACGATGCACCGCGCCGATCACACGAACGGCATCATGACCGAGTACGACGCAAGCGCGGGGATGCCCGCTGGCTACGTGATCAGCGACACGAAGCCGACGCAGGTCGCCGACGAGGACTCGACCAGCTTCTACCACGCCGGCGACACCGGGCTGATGACCGAGATGCGCGAGGTGATCGGCCCGTACCTGGAACCCGACGCCGCGGCGCTGCCGGTCGGTGACCACTTCACGATGGGGCCGTGGCAGGCGGCGATCGCGGCGGACTGGCTCGGCGTCGATCACGTCTTCCCGATGCACTACGACACGTTCCCGCCGATCGAGATCAGTACGGAAGCGTTCGAGAACGAGGTCGCGGCGAGCGGGGCCGACTGCGAGGTCCACGTCCTCGCGGGCGACGAGTCGGTCGATCTCGAGGCGTGAGGCGATCGGCGCACGCCCCCGGATCGATCGAGCGCGTCCGTCCTTTCGGAGCTGTTCGTCACTCGACCGAACCGGCCGAGAGAACAACGTTTACACCGACGGCGGTCCTCTGACCGGACGCCATGTCGAAACAGGTAACCACCGTCTCCGAGGAAGGGTTCAGCTCGACGAACGAGATCCGCGACTTCGAGACGACGATCGACCCGAACGGTGAGGAGGGAGCCGACACGCTCGAGAGCCTGCTCGCCGCCTACGCCTCCTGCTACGTCCCGGCGCTGCGCGTCGGGGCTCGACAGCGCGACGCCGACGACCTCGGTCGGATCGAGATCGGGTCGATGGGCGAGCTCAACGACGACGACAAACTCGACTCCATCCGCTTCGACATCCGTGTCGAGGGGGACATCGACGACGAGACGGGGGAGAAGGTCATCGAGCGGGCGTTCGAGCTCTGTAAGGTCCACGACGCGCTCAAGGAGAGTCTGCACGCCGAGACGTCGTTCGAGGGCAACGCGTTCTAGGACGGGAACGGCTTTTTTCTCCGAGCGCCGAACGGGAGCTATGAGCAGACCGCAGTGGATGGACCGGATCGTCGGCGAGCGGATGGCGACCGACCGAGAGTTCGCCGAACGGGTGCAGAACTCGGGGTTCTCCTCCCAGCAGTGGGGGCTGATCATGACCGCCGCCGAGTTCGAGATCGAGGAGCCGGAGCTGCCGGCGAAAGCAGAGCTCTCGGCCGACGCGAGCAAGGTGCCACAGATCATGCCCGAACTCGATCGGATCGAGAAGCAGATGGCCGCCGGCGGGGCGATCGAGGGTGACGACGGCAGCGGCGGCGGTGGACTGCTCTCGTCGATCAAGGGCGCGCTCGGCCTCGGCGGGAGCGACGGGGATGTCGACGCGGATCGCCTCGCGGAGGCGGAAACCCTCCTCGACGACTACGCGGCGGCGCTCCAGACACGACTCGAAGAGGGCGGGCGCTGGGTGCGGATCTGCGAGATGGCGGCCGAGGAGACCGATCAGCCGCCGGAGTGAAAGAGCGTCCGCTCGCTCGCCTCGTAGATGTTGATCAGCTCGGTCACGAGTTCGTCGTAGGACTCCTCTTCCTCCCTGAGCGTGTCGAGCCGTTCGATCGTCTCCTCCGAGAGTTCGACCTGAACCATACCCTCACCTCGCCGTCGGGCGTTGTAAGTGTTGGCCGTGTCGGTCGCTGCCCGGGACGGACCCGGGTATCGAGACGACCGTCGGAGCGTTCGGTCGATCGAGTAGAAGCGATCTACCCGTTTAACGATCGGGCGACCGCGAGCCCGCTACTCCTCGTCCCACTTGATCGAACAGCCCCGCGAGGGTACCTCCTCGACGTCGACCGCCTCGCCCGCGAGCGCGCTCTCGATCGCCTCGTGAATCGTGTGTTCGGTCGGCTCGTCCTCGGGGTTCATCGCGTCGTCGAGCCTGCCGTGATACACCAGCCGGAACTCCCGGTCCTCTCTCGCGAACAGGAACGGATCGGGCGTGCACTCCGCGCCGTAGGCCGCCGCGACCTCCTGGGACTCGTCCCTGAGGTAGGCGTCGTAGGCGATCGTGCCGTCCTCGACTAGCTCGACCATCCGCTCGAAGGAGTCCTCGGGTTTGATCTCCGTACTGTTGGGGTTGATCCCGACGACCGCCACCTCGTCGTACTCGGCGGCCAGGTCGTTCAGCGTCTCGAACTTCGCCTTCGCGTACGGACAGTGGTTGCAGGTGAACACCACGAGCAACGCTTCGTTGTCCGAGAACGACGCTACACTGTGCGTCTCGCCGTCGACCCCCGGAAGCTCGAAGTCCGGGGCGACGTCGCCGTGGTCCAGTTCGGTCTCGGAGTCGACGAGTGCCATGGGCGACCCTACGGACGGTGGATGCAAAACGGTTCGGCCGCTCCGGACCGGAATTTATTACCCGGGCGCTCGCGGGGTCGGTATGGCACCGACGATCACCGGCATCGAACTGACCGAGTTCGCCTACGAACTGGAGGACGTCGGCACCGACGACCTCGGCTTCAACCTCGTCTACGAGCCCGGACACACCCTCGAGACCTCACAGCTCGCGATCCGCGTCCACACCGACCTCGATGTTACGGGAGAGTACGTCCTCGCGACCTCCACGGCACCCGACCAGGTCAGGAAGTACGCGAAGTATCTCGTTGGAAGGGACCCGTTCGAGCGCGAGCGCCACTGGAGCGAGATCAAGCGCGCGCTCAGGAAGTACGACCGAATGGGGATCGGACCGCTCGACATCGCTCTCTGGGATATCGCGGGGAAACACTACGACGCGCCGATCCACGAACTGCTCGGCACCTACCGAACCGAACTCCCGACCTACGCGTCGACGTATCACGCCGACGACAACGGCGGCCTCGACTCGCCGGAGGCGTTCGCCGACTTCGCCGAGGAGTGTCTGGGGATGGGCTACCCGGGGTTCAAGATCCACGGCTGGGGAGGCAGTGACGAGGCCCGCGATATCGATCGAGAGGTCGAGACGGTGACGGCGGTGGGAGAGCGCGTCGGGAGCGAGATGGACCTGATGTACGATCCGGCCTGCGAGTACGAGACGTTCGCCGACGCCCTCGCGGTCGGCAGAACGTGTGACGAGGCGGGCTTCTTCTGGTACGAGGACCCGTACAGGGATGGAGGGATCAGCCAGCATTCCCACGGGAAACTACGAGAGCTGCTCGACACGCCGCTTCTCCTGACCGAGCACGTCAGGGGGCTCGAGCCGTACACCGACTTCCTCGCGAACGGCGCGACCGACTTCGCCCGGGCGGACCCCGAGTACGACGGCGGCATCACCGGCGCGATGAAACGCACGCGGGTCGCGGAGGGGTTGGGCCTCGACGTCGAGTTCCACGCGCCCGGCCCCGCCCAGCGTCACTGCATCGCCGCGACGCGCAACGCCAACTACTACGAACTCGCGCTCGTCCACCCGGACTGTGCGAACACGCAGCCGCCGGTCTACGAGGGTGAGTACTCCGATCAGCTCGACGCGATCAGCTCGAACGGAACGGTCCCGGTGCCCGATGGCCCCGGACTCGGGGTCGAGTACGACTGGGAGTACATCGAGGCGAACGAGGTCGTCTCACACGGGTACGGCGAGGTGTAGGGCGGGCCAGAAGACGTATTTTAGACTGTGAACGAGTGACACGTGCGGAGACACCGTGCTCCTGCGTAGCTCCGCGTTTTCGATCGCCGTATGCGTAAACTTCGAGCGTGTTTGAACGGGTTTTATTAGCTATGGGAACGAACACACGTCGCCGGGCCGACGTGTATCCGAACGAGGCACTCCACAGGGTTCGGACGACGCGAGGGTTCTTCTCCCGGCCCGTCGTCCAGCGGGTACGACACGTCCACGGTACGACTACGACGATAGCGTCGTGTTCGTCACGGGTAGCGAGTCCGAGCGGCGGCGCTCGAACCAGCTGGTGAAGGGATTCGGCGAACGCCGTCGCGCCCGGACGGATCGGTACGGAGTTCGTCGAGGGGTACCTCTCCCTGACGGGCGAGGATGCCACCGGCGTCACCCTCGACCTCCCGTTCGTCGACGTGGCTGGAGGTTCTCCAACACTTAACTCGCTCACCGCGGAGGGGGGAGTATGGACGCGAGCCGCAAGCTACTCGAAGCCCTCCGCGAGAACGCCCGGACGGAGAGCGAAAACCTCGCCCGACAGCTCGGAATGAGCCAGGAAGAGGTAGAAGACGGGATCGCCACGCTCGAGGACGAGGGGATCGTGCGGGGCTACCAGGCGATCGTGGACTGGGAGCGGACGGACCAAGAGCGCGCGCAGGCGGCGGTCGAACTCAACGTCACGCTCGACCGCGAGACGGGGTACGAGGAGATCGCGATGCGGATCGCGCGGTTCCCGCAGGTCACGGACCTCCGGCTCGTCAGCGGCGACTTCGACTTCCTGATGCAGGTCGAAGCCGACACCGTCCGTGAGATCTCGCGGTTCGTCTCGGAGAAGGTCGCACCCGTCCCCGAGGTCACCCAGACTGTCACCCACTTCGTGATGGACACGTACAAGGAGCGAGGGATCGAGCTCCGCGACGGCCACGACGACGACCGGCTCTCGGTTTCGCCATGAGACGGGCCGAACGCGTCGAGCGGGTCGGACCGTCGGGCATCCGCAGGTTCTTCGAACTCGCCGAGGAGCGAGAGGACGTGATCTCGCTCGGCGTGGGCGAGCCCGACTTCGCCGCGCCGTGGGCCGCCCGCGAGGCGGCCATCGCGAGTCTCGAGGCCGGGAGGACCTCCTACACCGCGAACCGGGGTCTGAGAGAGCTCCGGGATGAGATCGCCGACCACGTCACCCGCTACGGCTTCTCCTACGATCCGAGCGAGGAGGTGCTGGTGACGACGGGCGTGAGCGAGGCGGTCGACGTCGCGCTCCGCGCGTTCGTCGATCCCGGTGATCTAGTGGCCGTCGCCCAGCCGGCGTACATCTCCTACGAGCCCGGGGTGGTCTTCGCCGGGGGCGAGGTGCTCCCCGTGCCGACGCGCGAGGAGGAGGCCTTCACCCTCACCTACGACGCACTGGAGCGGGCGGGCGCGGGGGAGGCGTCGGTGCTGATGCTCTGTTACCCGAACAACCCCACCGGGGCGGTGATGGACCGGGGTGAGATCGAGGAGGTCGCCCGGTTCGCCCGCGAGCACGACCTGCTGGTACTCTCGGACGAGATCTACGCCGACCTGACCTACGAGGGCGAACACGCCTCGATCGCGGCCTGCGAGGGCATGCGCGAGCGGACGATCGTCTTCAACGGCTTCTCGAAGGCGTACGCGATGACGGGGCTCAGGCTCGGCTACGCGCTCGGACCACCGAGTGGAATCGCCGCGATGAACCGGGTCCACCAGTACGCGATGCTCTCGGCGCCGACGACCGCCCAGTACGCCGCGCTGGCGGCGCTCCGGGACTGCGGGGACGACGTGCGGGAGATGGTCGGCGCGTTCGACCGCCGGCGTCACTACATGCTCGCGCGCTTCTCCGAGATGGGGCTGTCCTGTTTCGAGGCGAAAGGGGCCTTTTACCTCTTTCCCGAGGTGCCCGGCGACGACGACGCGTTCGCCGAGGGGTTGTTGGAGGAACAGGGGGTCGCGGTGGTCCCGGGATCGGTCTTCGGCGAGGGCGGCGCCGGCCATCTCAGGGTATCGTACGCGACGGGAATGGCGAGCCTTCGCGAGGCAGCGGATCGGATCGAGGCGTATCTACAAGGACGCTGATCGGTGGTTCGGGTCACACCACGTTCCGTTCGGCTCGGACGTCCTCCTCGAACCGGTCGCTCGAAAGCGGCGCGATGTCCACGGTGGCGGCCTCTCTCTCGGTCACGAGTTCTGAAACGATCGTCCCCGTCGCGGGCGCGTGCATGAAGCCGTGCCCGGAAAAACCGGCGGCGGTGATCAGTCCGGGCAGGCTCTCCTCGATCACCGGATAGCTGTCTGGCGTGACGGCGTAGAGCCCGGACCAGCCCCGTCGGATCCGGGAATCGGGGCCGAAGTAGGTCGCGAGATCGCCCGCGCGCTCGACGGCCTCCGCTGCCCACAGCATCTCGATCCCTTCGCCGTAGCTATCGGGGTCGACGTCCGGGTCCTCGCCGATCTGTCCGCCGACGAACGCGATACCCTCTCGTTCGGGCAGGAAGTACGCCCCCGTGTCGAGATCCGCCGTGAGCGGGTCCGTTTCGGGGACTGGAGACTCGGGATCGACGACGGCGATGGAGCGACGTCTCGGTGCGATCGGGAGGTCGAGATCCACGGACCGAGCGAGTTTCCGGGACCACGCGCCAGCGGCCAGGACGACCCGATCCGCGTCGACGTGCTCGCCGTCGGCGACGAGTCCCGTCACGCGCCCGTCCTCCGTCAGGAGTTCGGTGACGGCCGTCTTCGTCCGGACCTCGACGCCCGCCTCGCGGACAGCCTGTGCGTAGCCCTGTACCGCCAGGTTCGGGTCGGCGATACCGTCGCTCGCGCAGTACGAGCAGGCTCGGAACCGGTCGGCACGAAGGCCAGGACAGTGTCCGCGTGCCTCCTCGGGCGAGAGGAGCTCCGAGGGTACTCCGAGATCGTTCTGCATCGAGACGTTCTCGCGGAGCGTCTCCTCGGTGGCTCCCTCGCGTGCGAGAAAGAGGTAGCCGTGGCGGCGGAAGGCGATGTCCACGCCGAAACGTTCCTCGAAGGAGTCCCACGTGGGGATGCTCGCGAGCGAGAGCTCCACGTTCACCCTCGTCGAGAACTGTTTCCGGATGCCGCCGGCTGCCCGGGCGGTGGATCCCATACCGAGCGATCCCTTCTCGAAGACGGTGACCGCACAGTCGTGCCGGGCGAGTTCGTACGCGCTCGCCAGCCCGACGATCCCCCCGCCGACGATCGCGACGTCCATACCCCCCGTTCGTGGTCGGACGCTAATAACCGCTCGCGAAGCGGTCACCACCCTCTAAGACACCGGACGGAGAACGGAGTTCATGACCGACGTTCGCGTCCTCTCGGAGGAGGAGATCGACGACCTGCTCTCGCTCCCGGAGCTGCTCTCGGTGGTCGAGGAGGCCTTTCTCGCCGACGGCCGGGGCGAGACCGTCAGACCCGACAGACCTCACTTCCCGGTCGGGAAGGGACTCCGGGGGGAGGGGCCGCTCGGAACGGGGCTGACGATGCCGGCGTACATCCACGGGAGAGACCACTACGCGACGAAGCTCGCGAGCGTCCACCCCGGAAACGCCGAGCGTGGACTCCCCACCGTGAACGCACAGATCGCGCTCACCGACGCCGAGACGGGCCAGCCGGTGGCGTACACGGCAGGGACGCTGGTGACGAACGCTCGGACGGGCTGTATCGGCGGGGTAGCGGCGCGCGCGCTCTGCGAGGGACCGATCGACCTCGGGGTGATCGGCGCGGGCGTGCAGGCGCGCTGGCAGAGCCGAGCGATCGCCGCCGGTTCGACGGTGCGTTCGATTCGGATCTACTCCCCGAGCGACTCGAAGAACGAGTGTGCTGTCGATCTGGACGGGGAACTAGACGCTCACGTGACGGCCGTCGACTCGCCCGCGGACGCGGTGAGCGAGGCGGACGTCGTCGTCACGGCGACCACGGCGACCGAACCCGTGTTCCCGGGTGCGGCGCTCTCGGCCGGAACGGTCGTGATCGCCGTCGGCGCGTTCTCCGCGGAGATGCGCGAGATCGATTCGGAGACCGTCGACCGGGCGGCGGCCGTGATCGCGGACGTGCCGGAGGAGGTCGTAGAGACGGGCGACATCAGGGAGACGGGGCTCCGTGTGGAGGAGCTCATCCCGCTCTCGGACGTGCTCTCCGCGGAGTGGAGCCGCGAGGTGGGGGAGATCGTCCTCGTCGAGAGCGTCGGGTCGGCGATCCTCGACGCGGCGGCTGCCGAACACCTCTTCGAGCGGGCGATCGCCGAGGAGGTCGGGACGATCGTCGGCCTCTGAATCGGTTACTGTCACCCCGCCCGGTGCGAGTAACGCTTAACCCGGTGTGTGCGGAGTTCACACCCGAGGAGAGCCATGAAGAAACTGATCAACGAGCCGGGGGCGGTCGTGAGCGAGATGCTCGACGGGATGGTGGCGGCGCATTCGGGACTCGGGCGACTGGAGGGGACGGAGGTGCTCGTTCGCTCGGACGGGCCGGTCTCGGGAAAAGTGGGGATCGTCTCGGGTGGGGGCAGCGGTCACGAGCCGACGCACGCGGGCTACGTCGGCGAGGGGATGCTCGACGGGGCGGCGGCGGGCGAGGTGTTCACTTCCCCGACCGCCGACGAGCTGGGCGAGTTGGTGAGCGCCTGTGACGGCGGGAGCGGCGTGCTCTGTGTGGTGAAGAACTACGAGGGCGACGTGATGAACTTCGAGACGGCGATGGAGCTCGCGGAGCTGGAGGGGGACGTCGAGGTCGATTCGGTGGTAGTGGACGACGACGTCGCGGTCGAGGACTCGCTCTACACCTCCGGTCGGCGCGGCGTCTGCGGGACGATCTTCGTCCACAAGGCCGCCGGCGCGGCGGCCCACCGCGGCGACGACCTCGCGGACGTGAAGGCGATCGCGGAGGAGGTGAACGACCGCGCCGGGACGATGGGGATGGCGCTCACCTCCTGTACGACGCCCGAGAAGGGCGAGCCGACGTTCGAGCTGGGAGACGAGGAGATCGAACTCGGCATCGGCATCCACGGCGAGCCGGGCGTCGAGCGAACCGGGGTGATGAGCGCGGACGAGGTGACCGAGGAGCTCGCGAGCCACGTCCTCGACGACCTCGAACTGGAAGAGGGTGCGGAGGTCGCGACGATCGTCAACGGGATGGGCGGAACCCCGCTGATGGAGCTCTACGTGGTGAACCGGCGGCTCCAGGGACTCCTCGGCGAGCAGGGGATCGGGACCTGGGACGCCTGGGTCGGCGACTACATGACCTCGCTGGACATGTGTGGCTGTTCGATCACGGTTCTGGAGCTCAGCGAGGAGCTGAAGCAACTGCTCGCGTACCCGGTCGACACCCCGGCGATGACGGTCGTCGGTGGGGACTAATACGGTCTGCCGTGACGATTTACCGATGAAACCGCAGGACGGTCGCGGTTGCTCCGGAAATGACGTACAGCAGTCCGTATAAGCCCTCCGGGTTCGAAGGGAGGCCATGGACGAGGCGACGCAGGCCGAGGCGGTCCGCGAGGCGGTCCGAGCGTGTGCGGATCGGGTTGAGGCCGAGAAAGGGTATCTGACCGACCTCGACTCGGCGATCGGCGACGCGGACCACGGCGCGAACATGAGCCGCGGGTTCCGGGCGGCGGTCGACCGGATCGAGGACGCGGACGACGACCCTGCGGCGGTCGCGAAAGCCGTGGGGATGGCACTCTTATCGGAGGTCGGTGGGGCGGCGGGCCCGCTCTACGGCGGGTCGATCGTCGCCGCGAGCGGCGAACTAGAGGGGGGGATCACCACCGAGACGACCGTCGCGTTCGCGGAGGCCTACCTGGAGAAGGTTCGGGAGCGAGGAAAGGCCTCCGTGGGCGACAAGACGATGGTCGACGCGCTGGTTCCCGCGGTCCACACGTACAAGAAGTCGATCGAGATCGACGGGTTAGCACCGCTCGAGGCGCTCGGGAAGTCGGTCGACGCCGCCGAGCGGGGCGTCGCGTTCACCGTCCCGATCCGGGCGAGCCGGGGGCGGGCGTCGTACCTCGGCTGGCGCTCGGTCGGCCACCAGGACCCCGGCGCGACGAGTACGCTGATCCTGCTGGAGACGCTGCGCTCGGTCGCGACCGAGCACCTCGACGGCGAGGTCGAGTTCGACGCCGAGGCCGAGGGGAAGCCGGCGGAGGACGACGAGGGCGGAGACGAGGCGGAGGCGGTGGAGGTCGAGGACTGATGGTCGGGATCGTTATCGTCTCGCACAGCGAGAAGGCAGCGGAGGGGATACGGGAAGTGGCGACGGAGATGGGCGGCGACGCCCGGATCGAGGCCGTCGGCGGGACTGACGATGGGAGAATCGGAACATCGCCCGAGCCGATCAGCCGGGCGATCGCAGACGCCGCCGACGGGAACGGCGTCGTGGTGCTCGTCGATCTCGGGAGCGCCGTGATGAACGCCGAGATCGCGATCGAAGAGGCCGAGCTAGAGGAGGAAGTGGTGCTCGCCGACGCCCCCGTGATGGAGGGTGCGCTGAACGCCGCCGTCGCGGCGGGTGCGCCCGACGCCACCGTCGAGTCGGTCCGGATGGCTGCCGAGGACGCCCAGCGGGTGAAGAAGTTCGGCTGAGTTAGTCGAGCCCGCGAGCGAGGACGTTCCGGAGCTCGGCGATCGCCTCGTCGGCCGCGACGATCCGTCCGTCTTCGGTCTCGATCGAGAGCGTTCCGTCGGGAGTGGTCGTCCCGAGATCGACCACGGAAACGTCGCCGGTCGCCTCCCGCACCGTCCCCGGATCGGTCGTCTCGACGAGAAGCCTGCCCGGCGTCTCCGTACAGAGCTCCGCGACGCCGCCGTCTATCTCGACCTCCGCACCGGCGTCGCCCGTGACCATCTCCGCGAGCGAGACCGCCAGTCCGCCGTGGCTCACGTCGTGGGTCGCGAGCGTCGTCTCGAGGTTCGCGATCCCCGTGAGGGCGTCGATCAGCTCGTTCGGTCGGTCGGGGAGGACGGGGAACCGGTCGCTCCCGCCGGCCCGTGCGAGCAGTTCGGAGCCGCCGAGTCGGGGCGCTGTCTCCCCCGAGAGCGCGGTATCCCCGACCAGCAGCAGGTCGCCCTCCCCGGCGAACGTCATCGGCGGGGGCGAGTAGTCCTCGCGCACGCCGACCATCGCGAGCGTCGGCGTCGGCGGGATCGGTCCGGCGGTCGAGTCGTTGTAGAGCGAGACGTTCCCGCCGACGACCGGGGTCTGTAGTATAGCACACATCTCTGCGAGGCCGTCGACGATCGCCCGGAAGCCGCCGTACACCTCCGGCTTCTCCGGGTTGCCGCCGTTCAGGCAGTCGACCGCAGCGAGCGGTCGCGCGCCCTTCGCCGCGAGGTTCGTCGCGTTCTCCAGCGCGACCGCCCGGGCACCCTCGTAGGGCGCCGCCTCGGTCCAGTAGGGTTCGGCTCCGGCGGAGATCGCGAGTCCCAGACCGTCCTCGCCGGCCTCCCGGATCGCGAGCACCGCACTGTCGTCGCCCGGCCCGACCGCGGTCCGGAGTCCGACCTCGTGGTCGTACTGCCGGTAGACCCACCGCTTGCAGGCCGTGTTCGGACTCCCAACGACGACCTCGAACGCCGCTCCTATCTCGACGTCCGGGAGGTCTCGGTCGGGCTGCTCGGGTT
This sequence comes from Halalkalicoccus sp. CGA53, assembly GCF_036429475.1. Classification (GTDB taxonomy): domain Archaea; phylum Halobacteriota; class Halobacteria; order Halobacteriales; family Halalkalicoccaceae; genus Natronorarus; species Natronorarus salvus. The sequence goes on along the minus strand of NZ_CP144125.1, from coordinate 1,786,572 downwards.
CGACGTGTGCCAGGTCGTTCATCGGCGCGCCGTCGGCGAGGAACTCGGCGGGGACGTCCACCACCGTCTCGCGGCCTCCTGTCCCCTCGTCGCCGTCTCGCGGCTCCGTCGCTCGACCCTCCGAGGCGCTTCGCGCCTCGCTCTCCTCGAACGTACAGACGTAGTTTCCGTCCGTAATCTCCCCGATCACCGAACAGCCGAGGTCGAAGCGCTCGGCGATCTCACGAACCCGCTCCACGTCCTCCAGTCGCACCTCGTAACACATCCGCTCCTGGGACTCCGCGAGCAGGATCTCGTGTGGCGCCATGTTCGGCTCGCGCTGGTGGACCCGCTCCAGTCGGATCTCCGCACCGAGCCCGCCCTTCGCGACCATCTCGCTCGACGCACCGCCGAGACCCGCTGCTCCGAGGTCGCGCGCCGAGACGACCAGCCCCTCGTCCACCAGGGCTTCGTTCGCCTCGATCAGCAGCTTCTCCGTGTATGGATCGCCGACCTGCACCGCCGGTCTGTCCTCGGTCTCGGCGTCCTCGGCAAGGTCCTCGCTCGCGAACGACGCCCCGCCGAGGCCGTCGCGTCCGGTCGCGTTGCCCACGAGCACGAGCGCGTTCCCGGGGGTCTGCGCCTCCGCGGTGACCAGTCGATCCGCCTCCAGCAGGCCGACACAGGCGACGTTCACCAGCGGGTTGCCCTCGTGGCCCGGGTGGAACGTCGTCGATCCGCCCACCGTCGGGACGCCGATACAGTTGCCGTAGTGGCTGATCCCCTCGACGACGCCCTCCAGCAGGTACCGCGAGTGTTCGCGCTCGAACGCGCCGAAGTAGAGCGAGTCGATCAGTGCGATCGGGTACGCGCCCATCGAGAGGGTATCTCGTACGATACCGCCGACGCCGGTGGCCGCGCCGTCGAACGGATCGACGTAGGAGGGGTGGTTGTGGCTCTCGATGCCGAGGGTGATGTACGTGGAGTCGTCGAGTGCGACGACCGCGGCGTCGTCTCCGGGACCGACGACGACCTCTCCTCGCGGGCTTCGTCCGCTCGGACGTTCGGTCGAGCGGTGCTCGACGCGCTCGCTCTCGAACGCCGAGAGCAGCGGTCGCGAGGATCGGTACGCACAGTGTTCGCTCCAGAGGTTCTCGAACAGGAGTTCCTCGGTCGGCGTGGGATCGCGACCGAGTTCCGCGGCGACGAGGTCGTGGTCCGACGGGGCGAGCGGCATCTGGAGGAGGGTTCAGAGGGTGCGATGAAAGCGCTTTCTAAGTGGTCTGGAGACTTCCCGATCGACCGGTGGTGCTCCGTCGCTCGAGGCGGTGAGTCGCCACTCGGTCACCCGTCGCTTCCGGTCACGGACGAGTACAGCGAGCCCACCACCTTCGACTCCGCCTTCCGGAGGTGCTGGTGGAACGTCGTGGGGGCGACGCCCAGGGAGTCTGCGACCTCGGTACCGTCAGCCTCGCGCGGCCACTCGAAGTAGCCCGCGTGGTAGGCGGTGTCGAGGGCGGCGCGCTGTCTGTCGGTGAGCGACCGCAGGAGACGGCGCTGGATGCGGTGTGGGTCGTCACCCGACCGCGTGAGCTGCCGGCGGCGGTGCATCTCGGTCCCCGGATACGCCTCCTCGACGCCGTCGAGGAGCCGGCGGACGTCGACGCCCGGCGGGAGGTGTATCGTCACCCGATAGTCACCGTCCTCGACGACGGCGGAGTCGATGTAGCCGCCGTGGTCCGCGACGACCGAGAGCAACGGCGGGTCCGTCAGCCGGAGTTCGAAGCGTGTCGGGTCTCCCCTCGAACGGACGGTGACCGCGTCCCAGTGGGGGATCGTGTCGACGAGACCGCACACCGTGTCGATGGCGTCCGGTGTCGCGGTGCCGTAGACGAGGAACTCGTCGTCACCGAGGGGGATCGTGTACTCGAGCGTCATCGTTCCCGGCATCTCGACCGGCGAGCCGAGCGCAGAGAGGACGTCCGTGATCCGGAGGTCGAGTTCGATCAGCTCGTCGCTCATCAGCGCACGCTTTCGCTCGACGGCGGCGATGGCGTGGCCGACGACCTCTCCGAGCCGATCGATGACGGCGCGCTCCGCGGTGTCGAACGCGTCCGGACGGTCGGCGTAGACGCCGAGAACCCCGTAGACGGTCCCCTCGTGGACCACCGGAATCGCGGCCACCGCGGTGAAGCCGAACTCGGCGGCGGCCTCCCGCCACGGTTCGAACGACGGGTCCGAGAACACGTTCCGGACGACCTGCGTCTCCCGCTCGCGGACGGCCCTCGCGCCGGGGCCCTCGTTTCCGGGGTCGTCCGGGTCCAACGAGACCACCACCCGATCGGCGTAGCCGCGCGTCCGGGCGCTGGCGCGCGGTCGGAAGGTGTTCGTGGCCGAGTCGACCTCGGCCAACCAGGCGAACTCGTAGGCGTCGGTCCTCGCCAGGGCGTCACAGACCGCCTGTTCGATCTTCTCGCGCGTGGACTGTTCGATGACGGTGTCCGTGACCTCGCTCACGATGGAGTTGAGGTCGTCGAGCGCGGCGAGTTCCTCGCGCTGGGAGAGGAGCCGTCGCTCGTACTCGTGACGGTCGATCGCGCTCGCGAGGACGTTCGTGACCGACTGGACGAAGCTCACGTCGAGGTCGGTGAACTCCCTGGGATCGGTGTCGTGGGTTCCGAGGATCCCCCAGGGGTCGGCGGCGGGACCGATGATCGTGCTGATGCCGCTTCGCACGTCGTGGTCCCGGAGGAGGTCGGGACCGCTGAACCGCGACTCGGTCCTCAGGTCCTCGACGACCACCGGCTCCTCGACCGCCAGCGTGTGGGCCGCCTGCGAGTCGTCCTCGACGGCCGAAACCGTCGCTTCGCCGACGAGCCCCTCGTTCCACCCGACGCCCTGTCTGAGCAGGAGCTCCCCGGCGTCGCCGTCCAGATCCAGCACCTTGCAGTACTCGGTATCGAGGGTGTCGGCGACCAGCCTCGTCGCATCCCTCATCAGCGCGTCGAGGTCCGCGTCCTCGAGCGCGGCCGTGCCGAGGTCGGCGACGACCTCCTGCTGGTGGACCTGCGTCTCGAGCGTCCGCTCGCGCTCCTTGCGCTCGGTGACGTCCCGAACGACGCCGATCGCGCGAATGGGTTCGCCCCCGTCGTCGAACTCGAACTCGCCGTGGGCCTCGACCCACCGTTCCTCGCCGTCCGCGCGGACGATCCGACACTCGAACGTCCACTCGCCCGTCTCGAAGGCGTCGTCGAACAGCCGCTCTACTGCCTCCCGATCCTCCGGGTGGACGTGCTCGAGGAACCGGTCGACCGACCAGTCCTCGAGCGGCTCCTCGTAGCCGAAGATCCGGTCGTGCTGGGGCGAGCGGACGGGCGACTCCCCGGTCCGGAGGTCGAGCTCCCAGGCTCCGAGCTCGGCCGCCTCGAGCGCGAGTCGGAGCCGCTCCTCGCTCTCCAGTACGGCCCGCTCGGCCTCCTTTCGGTCGCTCACGTCCCACAGCATCCCCGCCGAGCCACGGATCCGGCCGTCGTCGTCGGTCAGCAGCGAGATCCGGTTCTCCACGGGGATCCGGTCGCCCCCTTTCGTTCGCACCTCGTACTCGACAGCCGTCGTCCCGTCACCACCGTTCGCGAGCAGCTTGGCGACACGCCGCTCGACCCGGTCGATCGCCTCCTCGTCCATCCCGATGGAGACGTGCCGTCCGAGCAGTTCCGACTCCTCGTAGCCCGAGTACTCGACGAACGCCTCGTTGACGAAGACGAGTCGTCCGGCGGTGTCGACCTCGTAGACCGGTTCGCCGACCGCGTCGACGATCCCGGCGTACCGTTCGAGTTCGAGCTGACGTTCCTTGCGCTTCGTGATGTCGCGGAAGTAGACCGACAGCCCGGACTCCCCGGGATAGGCGTGGATCTCGAACCAGGCGTCGAGGGGGTCGGGGTAGAAGAGGTCGAACGACGTCGGCTCCTGGGTCACCATGGCGCGTTCGTACTCCTCGCGAAGCCTCGACTCGGCGGCCCACTCGAACGTCGCCCAGATATCCTTCCCGACGAGCCCGCTGCCCTCGACGTCGATCAGCTCCTCCGCACGCTCGTTGACGTGCGTGAACCGCCACTCGTCGTCGACCGCGTAGAACGCGTCGGTGACCCGACCGAGGACCTCCTCGAGTTCGCTCTCGAGGTCGTCGCGCTGTCGCTCCAGCCGTTCGGCCTGTTCCACCCGCTGCGAGACGTCCTCGACGGTGAGGAGGGCCCGATCGGCCTCACCCCCGTCGGCTACCATCGGCTCGGCGTTCGTCGAGAGCCAGCGACGGCACCCGTTCGACGACCGCAGTCGGAAGTGTCGGTTTCGGACCGACCCGCCGGTCTCGATCGTCTCGACGAACGGCCGCTCGTCGGGGGCCAGTGGGTCGCCTTCCTCGTCGGTGAGTTCGACGTCCCCGAGCGTGTACGTGCCGTCGGCGTCCCGGTCGAGTTCGAGGAGTTCGACCGCCCGCCGGTTCGCGGTGTCGATCGTCCCGTCCGTTCCGACGGTCAGCACGCCGACGGGGACCGTCTCCAGCAGCCTCCGGGTGAAATCCCGCTCTCGACGTATCTCCTCTTCGTACTCGCGTCGGTCGGTCGTGTCGCGGGTGACCTTCGCGTAGCCCTCGAGCGCGCCGTCCTCGTCCCGGATGGCCGTGATCGTGACGCTCGCCCAGAACCGCGTGCCGTCGGCCCGGACGCGCCAGCCCTCGTCCTCGACCGAACCCTCGGCTCTCGCCTCGGAGAGGTTTTCCTCGGGCACGCCGGCGGTCCTGTCGTCGTCGGTGTAGAACCCCGAGAAGTGCTCGCCGAGGATCTCACCGACTTCGTAGCCTTTGATCCGCTCGGCACCGGGGTTCCAGCTCCGGACGTACCCCTGCGTGTCGAGGGTGAAGATGGCGTACTCCTCGACGGCGTCGATCAGCGATCCGAACCGTTCTGTGTCCCGTCTGCGCGCCCGTTCCGAGCGTTTCCGTTCCGTGACGTCGTAGTAGAGTTCGATCCGTCCGCCAGCGAACGCGCCGGTCTCGATCGGTTTGCTCCGGTGTTCGAGCCAGCGTTCCTCGCGAGCCTCGCCCGCCGTCACGTGACACTCGAAGCATTCGACGTACGTGTTGTCGTCGTAGGTCGCGAGCACCCGGTCCGCGAACGCGTCGCCGTCCGCGACGACCGGCCCGACCCGTTCCTCGACGAGACGGCGTTTGTCGCTCCCGACGACCTCCTCGCGGTCGAACCCGAAGTACCGCTCGGTCGCCCGGTTGATCCAGGCGACCCGGAACTCCTCGTCGAGGACGAAGACGCCGACCCCGACGTCGTCGATCACGTCGGCGACGAGCGACTCCGCGGCAGCCGACGGGTCCGACGCGAACACCTCGATGCTCGTCGGCGAGCGGACGGAGGGGTCATCCCCGTCGCCGGAGGGTCGCTCTGGGGGCGGCCGCCACCACACGCGGGCGTTCGCCCCGACCTTCTTCGTCTCGAGGCGGTCGTGGTCGACGAGTCGCTCCAGCCGGGCGTACGTGCTTCGACGGCCGAGGTCGAGACGCTCTGCCACCTCGGGCGTCGTCCGCGGTTCCCCGGAGCCGTCGAAGACCGCGAGCGTTTCCCGGAGGGTGTCGGTCAGTCCACTCGCTCCCATCGAGCAGCCTAACGCATGACGAGGCCATGAACCTTCCGTCGATGGAGCCTACCGTGCGAAGTGCCCACACGGTTCGGCTACCGGGTGAGGGCGGTCGGGGCGGAGCCGTGCCGTCCGATTAGACACCGAATCCGATGAGTCGCGGTCAGACGTGCCTCATCAGTTCTAGTGTGTCGTTACGGGTGTACGGTGTCTCCGAACGGGTACGTGCCGGCAGCCGCTGGCCGAACGGGAGCACAAACGATGTCACAGACCATGTACACGGCGAACGAGAGCGTACTGAGCGGGGTCGAACTGGCCCCGGACGAGCGGTACAGCCTGCTCGCGTCGGCCCGCCGCCGACTGGCGCTCGACCTCCTCGCGGAGACGACAGCGACGCTCGACCTCGAGGAGTTCGCGGCGGGCATCGTCGCCCGGGAGGGGACGATCCCCGCCGACAGTGACGCCATCGAGCGCGTCGCCATCTCGCTTCACCACGTCCACCTCCCCGCGCTGGCCGACGCCGACGTCCTCGAGTACGACCCGGAGAGGCGCTTGATCGAGCCGACCGACCGGATCGGGGGCTGATCATGGTCACGATAGTGGAACTCCGGTTCCCCGCGTCACAGACGCTGTTCGCGGAGGCGGTCGAACGAGATCCCTCGATCGAGATGGAGCTCGAACAGGTGGTGCAGGCGACCGGGCTCCCGATCAGGGTCCGGGGTGTGCAGAAACGGGACGTGGAGGCGGCCCTCGATGCGACGGCCCGTATCGAGGGGTACGATCTGATCTCCGACGACACACAGGAGTGGCTCTACTCGGTCCGGTGCGAGGAGGGTCGGCCCCGGGTGCTGGGGTGGATCGTCGAGACGGGGGGTACGGTCCTCTCGGCCACGCTCTCGGGGGGGACGTGGTCGGTTCGGTTGCGCTACACGCTGCACGCCGACGTCGAACGAACGGTCGAACTGCTCCGGGAGAACGGTATCGAGATCGACATCGGCTCGATCCGAAGCGTCTCGGAGGAGGACATACCCGCGGTCGGTCTCACGCCGGAACAGTACGAGGCGCTCTCGCTGGCGGTCGAGTACGGCTACTTCGAGATCCCTCGCCGGACCTCCCTGGAGGAGCTGTCGAACCACCTCGACATCTCACACCAGTCCCTCTCGGAACGGCTCCGGAGAGCGCAGAAGGGGCTCCTGAACACGAACCTCACACGCGCGGACGCCGACTCCCAGAAGGCGTTCTGAGCCGCCTCGTCGAACGTCTTTCCTCCGATCCCTCGTTCGAGGACCGGACCCGGTAGCGGGACCGGTGAGGCGATTCCGACCAGCATCGTCCACCGGTCACGGCCACCCGTCCGCGACCGGGGTGTTTTTGCCAGCCTCGCGCGAAGCGATAGGTGTGCTGACCGTCGAACTCCACGCGCACTCCGAGCTCTCTTACGACGGTCGAGACCCGATCGACCTGCTGCTCGAACAGGCCGCAGCGGTGGGACTGGACGCGCTCGCGATCACCGACCACGACGAGATCGACGCGAGCCTCGAGGCCGCCGCACTCGCCCCGCAGTTCGGTCTCGTCGGCATCCCCGGCATCGAGATCACGACCGAGGCGGGTCACGTCCTCGGACTCGGGATCACCGAGCAGGTCCCGGCGGGGCTCCCGTACGACGAGACGCTCTCGCGGATCCGGGAGCTGGGCGGGGTGGCGGTCGTCCCCCACCCGTTCCAGAAGTCCCGAAGCGGCGTCGCGTACAACGTCACCCGCCACCAGCTCGCGAGCGCCGACGCGATCGAGATCTACAACTCACGACTGCTGACCGGGATCGCGAACATGCGGGCCGAACGGTTCGCGAGTGAGCGCAACCTCCCCGTGACCGCCGGGAGCGACGCCCACATCAGCGAGATGGTCGGCCAGGCGGTGACGAACGTCGATTCGGAGGCCGAGGAGGGTCTGGAGGGGATCCTGAACGCGATCCGCGAGGGGCGGACGACCGTCGAGGGCAAGCGGACTCCCTGGCGGATCAGCTTCCGGCAGGCCGGCGGCGGCGCGAAACGCCGGGTGAAGAACCGGCTCCGCTCGGTCGTCCCGCGATGAGCCTCCACGGCGCTTCCGCCGACCTCGTCGAACGGGCGATCGAGACGGCCGATCCGCTCCCCGGGGACCGGGGGTTCGCCGGCGAACTGCCCGGGGGAAAACTCGTCCGGGACGTCCTCGGCAGGTACCCGCTGTTCACCGAGCGCGAGGGGACCGGGTGGGCGTTCTCGCCGACGGATCTCGCCGATCCGGTCTCGTTCCCGACAGGCCACGTTCGCGACGAGGGCGGACTCGAACGGGTCTGGACGCTCCCGGAGCCGGAACCGACCGCGGAGGACGGCGACGCGATCGAGGGACTCCGCGACGGGCTCGGCGAGAGTCTGGACGCGATCGACACGGACGGGACCGCGGTCGCCTTTTCGGGCGGGGTCGACTCCGCCGTGGTCGCGAGCGCGCTCTCGGTACCGTGTTACGTCGCGGGCTTCGAGGGGAGTCACGATCTCGAAGCCGCCCGCTCGGCCGCCGACCTGCTCGGGCTGGAGCTGGTCGAGATCGACGTCACCCACGGGGAGATCGAGCGGGCAGCAGGGAGGGTAGCGCGGGCGACCGGTCGGACGAACGCGATGGACGTCTCGATCGCGCTCACGCTCTTTCTGGTCGGTGAGCGTGCGGCGGCGGACGGCTTCGACCGCCTCGCGCTCGGTCAGGGCGCGGACGAACTGTTCGGCGGCTACGAGAAGGTCGCCCGTCTCGACCACCGCGTCGAGGCCGAATCCGTGCGTGGGGCCGCCCGGGAGGCGGTCTCGTCACTTCCCCACGGCCTCGAACGCGACGTGCTCGCCCTGCGCGCGTCGGGCGTCGAACCCGTCGTGCCGCTGCTCGACGACCGTCTGATCGAGATCGCACTCCGTCTCGACGGCGAGCATCTCGTTCGTGACGGGGTCCGAAAGTGGGCGTTCCGCGAGGCCGCGCGGGCGTTCGTCCCGGACGAGGTCACGAGGAGGGGAAAGAAGGCGGTCCAGTACGGCAGCCTCGTCTCGCGCGAACTCGACCGGCTGGCGCGGCAGGCGGGCTACAAGCGGCGGATCGACCGCCACGTGGATCGGTACGTCGAGTCGCTGCTCGATTCCGAGGACTAACCGCCGTTCTCGACGACGTCGATCGCCTCGCAACCGAGTTCGACCGTATCCGAATCGACCTCGCTCTCGCGTAGCTCCTCCGAGGTGTACCACGACCAGGCCTCGGTCCCGGCCTCGCCCGGCGCGGGGCTGATCTCGCGGCTCCCGACGCTCGCGTAGTAGAGCAGATCGACGTGCTGGTGGCCGACCGAGCCGTCGGCGTGGACGTTGATGTCGTAGAGCATCACGTGTCGCGGCCTCGGGAGACTCACCCCATCGGGGCCGGTCACCTCCCGGGTGTCGTCCACGAGCGTCGCCTCGAGGCCGGTCTCCTCCTCGATCTCCCGCAGGGCCGTCTCGTGTGGCAGTTCGTCCCGGTCGACGTGGCCCCCGGGTGGCACCTCGATGCCGAGGCGCTCATGGTGGTGGAGCGCCGTGGCTCCGTCGTTGACGATGTACGCGGTGGCGGTGAAGTGACGCGTCGTCTCCATCGATCGAGAGTATATCCGGAGGGGGGTCGGTCGTTTCGTTTCCGCTCCGACCCGGTCCCCGACTGTTAAGCCGTTTCGCGTCGTGTTCTCCCCACCCATGACCTACGTCTTCGAGGCACCCGGATCGTACGTACAGGGCCGCGACGTGAGCGCGGCGATCGGATCACACGCGGAGAGCCTCGGCGACCACGCGCTGGTCCTCGGCGACGACGTCGTCCTGTCGCTGGTCGCCGACCCGGTCGAAGAAGGCTTCCGGGATCGGGGGATCGAGACGACCGTCGAGGAGTTCGGCGAGGAGTCCTCGGAGGAGGAGGTAGCGCGGATCGCGGGGATCGGCGCCGACGCCGGAGCCGACATCGTCGTCGGCGCGGGCGGCGGGAAGGCCCTCGATACGGCGAAGGCCGTCGCGATCGAGAACGACGTGGCGATGGTCTCGATGCCGACGATCGCCTCGACCGACGCCCCGACGAGCGCGCTCTCGGTGATCTACACCCCCGAGGGGGAGTTCGAGGAGTACTGGTTTCACGAGCGCCACCCCGACCTCGTCCTCGTCGACACCGCCCTCGTCGCGACCGCGCCCACCCGATTCTTCACCTCCGGGATCGGCGACGCGCTCGCGACCTGGTTCGAGGCGGACGCCGCCTATCGGTCGAGCGCGGAGAACATGGTCGGCGGGCGGTCGACGCGGGCCGCCCACCGCCTCGGTCGACTCTGCTACGAGACGCTCCGCGAACACGCCGTCTCGGCGGTCCACGCCGTCGAGAACGACGCGGTGACCGAGAGCGTCGAGGCGGTCACCGAGGCGAACACCCTGCTCTCGGGACTGGGCTTCGAGAGCGGCGGGCTCGCGGCCGCCCACGCGGTCCACAACGGGCTGACACAGCTCGAGGAGACGCATCACGCCACCCACGGTGAGAAGGTGAACGTCGGCACGCTCACGCAGCTGGTTCTGGAGGGCCACGACGACGCGTTCGTCGAGGAGCTGATCGAGTTCTCGCTCGCGGCCGACCTGCCCGTGACGCTCTCGGGGATCGGGATCGACGACCCGGAGAGCGCCGATCTCGGGAGCGTCGCGGAGGCCGCCTGCGCCGGGGGCGAGACGATCCACAACGAGCCGTTCGAGGTCACGCCCGCGATGGTCGAGGACGCGCTGCGGACCGCCGACGCGCTCGGTCGCGACGCGAGCGAGGCCGCCTGAACGGAGGTCAGTCCTCTTCGACTGGGGGAGGCGACCAGCCGTCGCGTTCGGCGAGGAACCGCTCTTCGGCGTCGCTCAGGTCGCGCTCGCGGAACCGGTCGAGCCCATCGCGGTAGCGGTCGGCCGACCGTCCCTCGGGGGCGGGGCGGGAGAGGACGAGTTCGGCGATCCCCGTCTCCTCCCCGGTAAAGCCAAATCCCCCCTTGTAGAGCGCCTCGTAGGCGAACGGGTTGTTGACTGCGATCTTCACCCGGTCGAACCGCTCGTCGATCTCCGAGAGGGCGAACGCGATCAGCCGGGGACCGATCCCCTCGCCGCGGCGGTCCTCGCGGACGGTGACGTAGCGAAGCCAGCAGGTCGACGCGTCGGTTCGATCCGCGTTGAACGCGAGTGCCGCGACCACCTCCCCGCCCTCGCGAGCGACGGCCTTCCCCGTACTCGACATCACGAACTTCCCGGCGTAGGCGAACCTCCTGTAGTCGAGCCGGAGCGTCGGGCCCTCGTCGGGCCAGCCGAGGAACTCGAAGGCGAGGGCCATGGCCCCCCTACCGGCTCGATCCACAGGTCGGTTTCGGTCGCAACCACGGGAACCAAATCACCTCCCGACGTAGCGGGCGTTATGGCAGCCTCGTCCGCCGTCAGCCGGAGCCGGTCGCGGCCGGTCGTCCGGCTCGAACGCTCCGCGCTGACCGCGCTCGCACTCATCGGGGATCTCGTACTGATCGCCGCACAGCTCACCGTCGGCCTCGTCTTCCACGGGCAGGACCCGCTCGCGGTGCCGGCGTACACGGTCGAAACGGTCGCACCGTTCCTGCTCGGGTGGCTGCTCGTCGCCCCGCTCCTGGGACTCTACGCCTCCCGGACGTACGAGTCGGTGACTCGCTCCGTGCTCGCGGTCTGCGTCGCCTGGACCATCGCCGCACTGGTCGGCGCGGCGATCCGCGCGAGTCCGAACGTCGTCGGGAACGCGCCGCCAACGTTCGTCGCCGTAACGGTCGGAACCGGCCTCGCGCTCCTGGTCCCGTGGCGGGCGGCGCTCGCCGCGGTCGTCCGGCGATAGTCGGTGGTACTTCGAGTCTCCGTTTGCGAGTCCGGTAATGCATCGACGGGCTGATTATTTTGAACGCTGGTAGGAGTTGTCTGCAAACCCAGAGGCTGAGTCGCTCAAGTTGATGCCACCTGTCTGAGTTTCATCAGCAGAGACATGTTCGATATACTTGGCGCGGCCCCCAGGTCAAAACCGCTCGCGATTGCCAAGAATGTAGCCCAGAAGTACAATCGAGAGCGTACCAAGGAACGTCTCGACCATCATCACAAGTTGAACTCCCACTCCCGACGGAATCCTTGGGGGAGCGACCGTGAACGCGAGTACGCTGTAGGAGATATTCTCCATGAGCGTGTCCTCGACGCCTACGTAGACGTATACTGCCGTCGATAACACAAAAAGCATGACCATCCAAATCACAAGGTTCCGAACCTGTACCCCATAGCCCGTAAACACCCGAGAAAAGAGTGAACGCAGATGCCGGCGATCGAACCATCCGTTTACTGCCTTCGCTTCGAGACTACGGGCCCGACGCTCCCGGATGTGCATATTCCGAGCTCTGCCGACCAGACCGTGCTCGCTGAATGCGATTTTGAGTTGGTGGTAGGCCCGCGCTGTCGCGTCCCATCCCTCGGGGTCGAACTCGGATCCTCGGTAAAGACGCCTCAGACGCGCTGGAGCGGAAAAAAGTCCGGTAGAACGGTCGTCGCTGTATCCTTCGTATAGTCGTTCACAGGTTGTCGATCCGCTCAAGCCAATATCAGCTATATTCGCTTCCTGAAGGTTAGTACCAGTGAAATCGACCCCACCGAAATCCGCTTCGCCGAACTCAACCTCCCGGAAGTCTGCATTGAGCAAATCCGCATATCGAAATACCACGAGGCCGTCGCCGTCGGACCGAAACCTCGCACTCCAGAACCTCACGTAGCCCTCGCCGTCGGCTCGAAACGTTGTCATGGGGAACCCCACATACCCCTTGCCGTCGCCTCGAAATGTCGCATCGATAAACCTCACTGAACCACAGCCAGCGGCTCGAAATGTCGCATCGCCGAACCACACCCCGCCCTCGCCATCGGTTCGAAACGTCGCATTTTCGAACCGCACGTCGCTGGCGGCCTGAAACATCGTATCGTCGAACCACACTTTACCCTTGCCATTGGTTTGAAACGTTGCATCGGAGAACACCACGTCGCCGGCGGCTTGAAACCTCGCATCATCAAACACTATCTCGCCCTCGTCATCGGTTCGAAACGTCGCATCTTCGAATTCTACAGAGCCATAACCGGTGGCCATGAATTCAGTTCTAGCGAACGAGATGTGATGTCGTCCCTCTGCTACGAATTTTGTCTCTGTGAAGTTCAGGCTCGCGTCATTGGATTTGAATCGGGCATGGTCAAATCTAATGCCGTGGTGATCGGTAGCTGTGATCGTCTCACCAGACAAATCAATGGCGCCGAACGTCGCCCCGACGAATTGGCCCCGATGCTCTGGACGGTCGGTCCATGGACCGTTACCGGCGTCCTGAAGTGCGTCCAAGAGGGCCTCATTCTCATCGACATCGTCAGGCACCTTTGTCGGATCGGTGTGAAAGACACAGTACTGGTTGTCGCCATCATTGTCACCGCCGTCCTCTCGGTCAAGCGGGGGATGCGGGCAATGCCACTTCGTGATTCCGATCCCCCAGTTCTGATCGAGGTAGAACGTGGATGACTCTGTCCCGTGCCAACTCTCCGGATCGGATTTGCTGGCGACATAGGCACAGGTTCGTGAATTCATAATGAATCCATCTGACGATGGCGGTATAAATCTCCGCTCGTGGCTGGGGCTATCGTACTACGACACGCAGCGAATGTATTGTATACACGCTGTATATGCCCAAGGCTTCAGAGAAACGAATTGGATTCGGTAGTTCGACCACAGGGACGTACACTCAGGACTTCAGCGAATCCGTTCGGGGTACTCGAAGCCTCTCGCCGCGAGTCGTCGGATCCTGTACTGTCGATACCGGTAGAGTACGTGGGCGAACAGCCACGCGAACGGAGTGAGGTAGCCCGAATCGATCCGGACCTCGTCGATGAGTACCGTCTCCCCGCCACGCTCTTCGACCGTGATAGTGTGTCGCCAGGTACGAAAGAGCGGCCCGGAGCCGTCGTCGACGAGCACGTACCGCTGGGTTCCGGGCGTGCTCTCGACAACTGGGATCGAGACGTCGATGGTGTGCCGGGCGACCGGGACGAGACCGAACGCGAGGATCCGTACGGGATACCGACGCTCGAACCAGATCTCCGGAAACTCCCCGCAGAGCGGCGAGAACGAGACGAACGGGAAGAGGACGTAGGCGAGCAGCCGGGTCGTGAGCGTCTCGGTCCAGAGGCGCTCGGGCGAGCAGTCGATCGTGGAGCTGAGACGGACGCGCACGGTTCAGAGGTACGGCCCGAGACCGAGCGCCTGGACGAGCGTGAGCCCGCTCGCGAGCGCGCCGACGACGTAGCCCGCGATCGCACCGCCGTTGAGCAGCGGCAGGCCCGCGTGGGCCCGTCCCTTGAGCACCATCCAGAGCAGGACGACGAGCCCGCAGAGCGTGCCGACCATCGCGCCGAGCGCGGCGAGGTTGATCGCGATTCCAGGGACGGAAAGGGTGCCGACGGGGATGAAGAACGCGGCGCTGGCGACCAGCACGGTGGGGATGACGGCGTCGCCCAGGCCGATGAACAGCGCGTCGCGCCGGCTCGGATCGACGGTCTCCTCTGCGTTCTCAGCGGCGTCCGGCCCGTCCCCGTCGGTCTCCCCGTGCTCTTCGTCCCCGTGTCCGTCCGGTTCCGCGCCGCCGTCGGCCTCGGCCTCTCCCGAGAGGCTCGCCGGTTTCTCGGTCGCGAGAAACGAGTACGAGAGCGTCGTGGGGACGATCAGGAGTACAGGGACCTTGATATCCATCACGCTGTCGGCGAGCGAGAGCATGTGTTTCGTGCCGTAGACGCTGATCGCGTCGTAGATCGCGAGCGCGACGAGCAGGACGAGCGCGGGGAGCAGTCCGAACGTGATGCCAAACAGTCCCGCCGCACCGGCGCCCATCAGCACGCCGGCGGCGTCGATGACGTACCACTCGGGGTAGACGAGCAGGCCGAAACCGACGCCGAGCGCGCCGAGCGTCGCGAGCACGTTCCAGTCTCCGATCAGGATCACGGGGGGGACGACGACGAGGAGGACGTACCAGGAGAGCAGGACGCTCGCGAGGATCACCGCGCCGCGGACGACCCAGTCGAAGCCGTAGCGGAAGGCAGCGAGCATCCCGCCCGTCGCGACGAGGATGACGAGCAGGTACCAGATCCCGAGCGAGGGGTCGTCGGTCTCCTCGGTCGGCTGGAGGCCGGCCCCCTGAAACGGCTCGACCAGCGCGAGCGCGCCGAGCTGGACGAACACGAACAGCGAGAGCGTCGCGGCCGACGCGAGGGCGAGACGCGTCCGGTGGTCCATACACCCGCAATCGGGCAGGGAGGTATGTGCCTTCCGTTACCGGGCGTAGAGCTTCGTCCCGAGCAGTTTCGGCAGGTCGTCCTTCTCGTGTGGCGTTACCGCGGCGTACGGCCGCGAGACGGGGCCGAAGACGTCGACGACCCGGCCCACCCCGTCGAGGCGATCGTTCACGACCATCGTCCCGATCTCGGGGTGACCCTCGCCCGGACAGCGAACGATCGCGAGCCCCTGTGCGGTCGAGACGACCTCGCCGATCCGCCTCATCGCCATCGGTCGTTCACCTCCCACGCCTCGCTCGCACTCACCCTCATCACTCCCTGAGCGCGGTGACGTACGCCGCCACCGCCTGCACGAGGTCGTTCTTCGTCGCGTCGTCGGCGTCCTTCACGACCACGCGTCCGCGGGGCTCGTACTCCTGTGGGTAGATCCGCTCGCGCTCGATCGCGGCGTCGTAGCCGACCTGCTGGACCGCCGCGGCGATCTCGTCGACGGTCGGCTTCGAGACGGCGAGGTCGAGCGGCACCCGGCGGCCCCCCGACCGGCTTCGATCCGCGTCGAGGTAGGCGGGCCAGATCACGTTCTCCGTCATGGGAGATCCTCGTTCGGTCGCGGGAAAAAGCCCTCCGACTCGGCCCCCGTCGTTCGCGCGCCGATCGGACTCGACTTACTCGTGGGCATGGAGACGCCAGCGAAGACGGAGAACGTCGTTCGCAACCTCGAGGAAGGACGCATCGCGGTCGTTCGTGGCGTGGTCGAGAGGCCGTGTCGACGCCACCGGGGATCGTTACCGTCGGAACGACGAGCCTCCGAGGACCGATCACCTACGGTGGGCCCCGATCAGCCCTGCCAGCAGCAGCGCGACGAGCGCGACGACCACGCCGAATCCGGGCTGGTCCTCGGCGGCGTCGTCGGCACCGTCGTCGATCTCGTCGTCGGCTTCGTCCGCCACGTCGTCGGTCTCTTCGGCGTCGTCGTCCGCTTCCGTGTCGTCCATCTCGGCGTCGTCGGTCTCCTCGACGTCGTCCTGGGCTTCCGCCGCCCCGTCAGCGTCGTCCTCGACTGTCTCGGCCGCCTCCGCATACGCGTCCGGGTGGAACGTCTCTGCGAGTTCGGCGATCGCGTGGATCACGTACGGTCCGGGCTGGTTGGCGAACTGGGCGTCGACCGACGCGACGTTCCCCTCCTGGCCGGCGGTCGTCGCCTCCAGCACCTCCTCGCTCACGTCGGGTTCGTCGACGTCGTCGGGGTAGACGATCCAGTCGGGGTCCTCCTCGACGATCACCTCGTCACTGATCGGCTCGTAGAAGTCGATACCGGCCTCGCTGCCGAGGTTCACCCCACCTGCGCGCTGGACGATCTGCTCGGTGAACGAGCCCTCGCCGGCGGTGAAGCCGCCGCCCATCGCGTAGAGGACCAGGGGCTCCTCCTCGCCCTCGATCGCCGCCTCGACGATCCCGATCTCCTCGTCCATCCACACCATCGTCTCCTCCGCGCCGTCGCACTCGCCGGTGAGCTCGCCCGCGGTCGCCACATTGTCGTAGACGTCGTCGAGCGAGGCCGCCGGGGCGTACTGATAGACCGTCAGTCCGGCGTCGCGGAGCTGGGCCAACTGGTCCTCGTCGGCGACCGACGAGGCGAGCACCAGATCGGGCTCGAGCCCGACGACCGTCTCGACGTTCGGCGTCAGGCCGTCCTCGCCGGAGATGTCCCCGGGCTCGTCGTGGCCGTCGAGGTAGTCGGTGTACGCGCCGACGGGCATCCCCACTACCCTGTCTTCGACCCCGATCTCGAAGAGGACCTGTGCGTCGCTCGGCGAGATGGCGACGATCCGTTCGGGCTCTTCGTCCAGTTCTATCTCCTCCCCGGTGCCGTCCTCGACGGCCAGCGGGAACTCGCACGTCGGTTCGACCTGTGCGGTCGGAGAGTCGGTCGCCGGTGCCGCCACGACCCCCATCCCGACCCCCGAGACGGCGACAACCAGCGCGATCACCGCCACGAGTATTGCTCTGTGCATATCCCGACGCTCGGAGTAACGCAATAAGTATTTATCTAAAGCAAGTGAATTTGGGTTCGTGTACGGTGCGGTGCGGACTCGGACGCTGCTCTGGTCGGCGGGGTTAGCGGCGCTCTTGGTGCTGGTCGCGCTCGTCAGCACGGGACTCGGTCCGGTGACGATCGAACCGCACGTCGTCGCGATGGCGGTGGCCAACGTCGTCCCCGTTCCGACCGCGGTCGGGCTGACGTGGTTCGACCTCGGGCCGCTCTCGGTCCCGTGGCCGTCGGTGGGTACGGATCGTGTCTTCGCGTTCTCGGTACCGGAGAGCCACCAGACGATCGTCACCGGGATCAGGCTGCCGAGGATCGTCCTGGCGGCGATCGTGGGTTTCGCGCTCGCCGCAGCGGGGACGGTGATGCAGGGCTTTTTCAGGAATCCGATGGCCGACCCCTCGATCATCGGCGTCTCCTCGGGGGCCGCTGTCGGCGCAGTCGCCTTCATCGTCGCGCCGACCGCCCTGCCGATGGGGATCGGCCTCCAGCTCTCGGCGTTCGTCGGCGCGACGGTCACCGCGTTCGTCGTCTACCTGATCGCGACCGAGGACGGACGAACGCCGGTCGCGACGCTGTTGCTCGCGGGGATCGCGGTCCAGACCTTCCTGGGTGCGGTGATCTCCTTCCTCCAGATCAACGCCGGTGAGAGCTTAGAGCAGGTCGTCTACTGGCTCATGGGTCACTTGCACACGAGCACGTGGGCAGACGTCAGGCTCTCGTTGCCCGCCGTCGTCGTCTCGTTCGTGGTGCTCTACGCCTACACCGAGGACCTGAACGTGCTCCTGCTCGGCGAGGAGGACGCGCGGACGCTGGGGATCGAGGTCGAGTGGACGAAACGGATCCTGCTCGCGACGGCGAGCATCGTCACGGCTGCTGCGGTCGCCGTCTCGGGCGTGATCGGTTTCGTCGGGCTGATCGTCCCCCACATGATGCGACTGCTCGTGGGACCGGACCACCGGATCCTGCTGCCGACGAGCGCGCTCGCGGGTGCGGCCTTCCTCGTCGCGACCGACACCGTCGCGCGGGTGGGACCTGCGGAAGTACCGGTCGGGATCGTCACCGCCGCGCTCGGCGCGCCCTTCTTCCTCTACCTCCTCCGGACCAGAGAGGTGCACGCGGTCGGATGAGCGAGCGATCGAGGTCCGGGAGACGGGTGGTCGACGGAAACGGGGCCGAGTCGAGCGCGATGATCGATGTGGAGGAGGTGGACGTCAGCTTGGGCGGGGTGACGGTTCTCTCCGCCGTCTCCGCGAGCGTCGGCGAGGGCACGTTCGTCGGGTTCGTCGGCCCGAACGGCGCGGGGAAGTCGACGCTCTTACGAACGATCGCCGGCGTACTCGCGCCGGCGGCAGGCCGAGTTCTGATCGACGGAACCGACGTCCACGCGCTCTCGGCGAGGGAGGCAGGAAAGCGAGTGGCGGTCGTTCCGCAGGACACCTCGCTCTCGTTCGCCTTCGACGTCCGGGACGTCGTCGCGATGGGCCGGACCCCCTACAGGGGCCGGCTCCGGACGGGCGATCCGGTGGGGAGAGAGCGCGTCGAGTGGGCGCTCTCTCGCACCGAGACCGGCCACCTCGCGGATCGGTCGATCTCGGACGTCAGCGGCGGCGAGCGCCAGCGGGTCGTCCTCGCCCGCGCGCTCGCACAGGACGCACCCGTACTGCTCCTCGACGAACCCACCTCCAGCCTCGACATCAACCACCAGCTCCGCACCCTCGAGCTCGTCTCCGAACTCGTGAGCGAGGGGAAGACCGTGATCGCGGCGATCCACGACCTCAACCTCGCCGCGCACTACTGCGAGGAGATCGTCGTCCTCTCCGACGGGCGCGTGCTCGAGAGCGGGCCACCCGGGTCGGTGCTCACCGAGGGCGTCGTCGAGGCGGCGTTCGACACGCGCGCGGTCGTCACGCGTCACCCGGTGACCGGCTCGACGTACGTGACCGCGGTGCCCGAGCGCCCCCCGAAGACGGGGGCACACGTCCACGTGATCGGCGGCGGTGGCGTCGCCTCTCGGCTGCTCTACCTGCTCTCGGGCGCGGGTTACGAGGTGACGGTCGGGGCGCTCAACGAGGGTGATTCGGACCTGGAGACCGCACGCTCGCTCGGCCTCGAGGCGGTCTCGATCGAGCCGTTCTCCCCGGTCGACGGGCGTACGAAGGAGTCGGTCTCGACGCTGATCGACCGGGCCGAGGTGACCGTCATCGCGGACGTGGAGGTCGGCATTGGGAACCTCCCGAACCTCGACTGTGCGAGGGGGGCGCGCTCGGTCGTGGTCGTCGAGGAGCGTCCGTTCGAGGAGCGAAACTACACCGGACCGGAGGGGAGAGCCATCTACGACGCCCTCCGTGAACGGGGCCGAGTGGTCGGGGAGAGTGAACTGCTCTCGGCGGTCGGTTCGGCGGTCGAACCCGAGCGGGAGCTTTAATCCGACCCCTGCCGGAGAGCCGGTATGTCCTCGACGCTCCGTCAGCTCGCCCCACACTACCTCGCGATGCTCGCCATCTACCTGGTCGTGGTCGTGCTCGTGAGCGCGTTTCTCGGCCAGACGAGCTTCTGGATCTCGCTGTTCGTCGCGCTGGTGATCGCGTTCGCGTACCCCCCGACGATCAGACGGCTCGACAGGGCGCCCGAAGCCTGGAGCCGGTGAGCTCGGCATCGCTCACGCGGGGTCGAAACGGGGAAGCCACCGGCGACGGGAGTCGGGGTATGCCGCTGTTGCAGTTCGACACGACGCTCTCGCTCTCCGACGGTGAGAAACGCGCGTTCACAGATCGGGTGACGGAGGCGTACACGACCGAGATGGCGACCGAGGTGGGTCACGTCGCCGTGGTGATCCGGGATCGTGGACCGGCCGACCTCCACCTCGGGCGGGCGGTCGACGGGCCGATCCTCCTCCTCGACGCCGAGATCCGCCGGGGCCGACCGTTCGAGCGGAAACGTGCGTTCGCGCTCTCGGTGATGGCGTACGCCGTGGAGACCCACGACGTCCCCGAGGAGAACGCGAAGGTCGTCTTCACCGAACACCCGGGCGAGGCGATGATGGGCCTCGATCGTGTCGGCGGCGAGTGGGAGGGGGAGTAGTGGGCGAAAGTTCGGTCAGAGCTGTTGTGCACGCGCGGTCGTGACGATCCCGCCGAGGACGATTACCCCTCCGACGACGGTCATGAGTTCGGGGACCTCGGTGAGCAGGAAGAACGCGAGCAGCGTCGCGCCGACCGGCTCCCCCAGCAAGGAAACGCTCACGACGCTCGAATCGAGGTGGGCGAGCGCCCAGTTCACGACCGTGTGACCGAAGACGCCCGGACCGAGCGCGAGCGCGAAGAAGAGCACCCACTCCCGTCCCGGGTAGCCGCCGAGCGGGTGGCCGCCCGCGAGCACGATCACGAGCAGCGCGAGCGTACACGCGCCGTAGACGACCGTGACGTAGGGGAGCAGGGGTACGCGCTGGCGGAGCGACCGTCCGGCGAGCACGTAGCAGGCGGCCATCACCGCGCCGAGGACCGCGAGCGCGTTGCCGTAGAGCGCCGTCTCGGTGAACGCCGTCTCCGTCAGGAGGTCGGTCACGGACATGAGCGTCGCGCCGGAGATCGCCAGAACTATCCCGCCCACCGTGCGGCTCGTGATCCGCTCGTCGAGGAGGAGGTAGGCGCCGACGGCGACGAAGATCGGCTGCATCTGGACGAGGGTGACGGAGGCGGCGACGCTCGTATAGCGGAGGCTCTCGAACCACGCCGCGAAGTGGATCGCGAGCGCGATTCCCGTCACCGCCGCGACGGCCGCGTCGCGCGCCCCGAGCGCCGCGAAGTCCGCGCGATGGCGGGTGAGCGCGAACGGCGCGAGCAGCGCGAGCGTGAAGAGGACGCGGTAGAAGGCAACGACCGAACTCGGCGCGCCCGACCAGCGGACGAGGATGGCGGCGGTGCTGAGCGCGAGGATCGACGCCGCGAGCGCGGCTCTCGGGGAGATTCGTGTGCGCGCCCGGTCGGTCAGCACGTCGAGCACGACCCGCCATTTCTCTAGTGCGACGTAAGCCGTTCGGAACGCGGCGGTCGACGACGTTTTCCCACCCGGCCGAATCCTCCCGCCCGTGACCGACGCCGACCTCGTCCGCACCAAACTGCTCTCCGAACACGACGATCTCCTCCGGACGACCGCCGAGTGTGCCGACCGCGTCGCCGCCATGTGGGACGGGGCGTACGTCGAGGACCGAATCGAGGTCGTCCCGCCGCTCTCGACCCGTCTCTCGGAGACGGGCGTCACCGACCGTCTTCCAGTCGTCCTCTCCGACGCCGTCTCGGTACTGGACGAATCGCTTCCCGCACCACCCGTTCCAGCCCCACCGTACGTGACGGTCACGAGCGTCGGTCCCGTCCTCCGGGCGACGCTTTCCGGCTCCAGGCTCGTGCTCACGATCCGGGTCTTCACGGTCGACGGCGGCCGGTACCGGCGGGCGGAGGAACCGATCGAGGAGACGCTTCGCGTCGAGTTCCGGTAACGATCGGTTTTTCCCCGAGACAGGAGAGGCCACGCCTGTGAGCACTCGATCGGTCGCCGAGCGCGAGCGCCTCGGACTCCTCCTCGTACTCGTCTCTGCGGTGGGCTTCGGCACGCTCGGAATCTTCGGCGTCTACGCCCAGCGGGCCGGCCTCTCCATCCCGACGGTGCTCGTCTACCGGTTCCTCGTCGCGGCGGCGCTGGTCTGGGCGCTGCTCGTCCTCACCGGACGTGCGGAGCTTCTGCGCGGGCGAGTGCTCGGGATCGCGATCGCGCTCGGCGGCCTCGGCTACGCGACACAGAGCGGACTCTACTTCCTGGGACTCGAGTTCATGACCGCCGGCCTCGTCGCGGTCGTCCTCTACACCTACCCAGCGTTCGTGGTGCTCATCGCCGTGGCCGCGATCGGCGAGCGCGTGACCCGGGAGATGGTCGCCGCGCTCGCGCTCTCGCTGGTCGGGATCGCGCTCGTCTCAGGAGCGACTCCGGCGGGCGCGTCGCCCGTCGGCATCGTCGTCGTCCTCGGGGCCGCACTCGCCTACTCGTTCTACATCACCGTCTCCAGAGCGGTGTTGCGGACCGTCGACCCGCTCGTGTTGAGCGCGCACGTCCTCCCCGCCGCGGGCGTCACGTTCCTCCTCGTGGGGAGCGCCACCGGCGGGATCGCGGTCCCGACCGCACCCGTCCCCTGGCTGATCCTCCTCTCCATCGCCGTGCTCGCGACGGCACTACCCGTCGTCACGTTCTTCGCCGGGCTCGAACTGATCGGCGCCAGCCGCGCGGGGATCGTGAGCACCGCCGAACCGCCGGTGACCGTCGCGCTCGGCGCGCTGCTGTTCGCCGAACCCGTCGGGGTCGCGACGGTTCTCGGGGGGCTCTCGATCCTCGCGGGCGTCGTCCTGCTCGAACGGGGGTAGCGCGAGCTACTCCAACAGCTCCTTGGTCGTGCGGTGACGGTGGCGGAACATCGGCTCGAAGCCGACGACGCCGAACGGCGAGAGTCGCCTCCCGAGGCCTCCGGGGGGGAGCTCGTAGCTCACCGTGTCCCTGAGCCTGGTGCCGCCGCGTTCGGCGGCGAACTGGTGGGTGTGGACCCAGCGCGCGAACGGTCCCTCGACCATCACGTCGCGGAACATCGCCGACTCGCCGTCGTAGGCGCGCTCGGTGATCTTCGACGTCCACTCCCCTCCCGGGAGCCGTCCGAACGGGCGCATCCGGATGTCGATCTCGGAGCCCACGACCAGCTCCTCCGGGTTCGGATCGCCGTGGGGACCCCGGACCTCGATCACGTCGAGGCCCAGCCAGTCGGGCGTGAGCGCCCGAAGTCCGTCGGCCTTCGAGTGGAACCGCCAGACGACCGACAGCGGCGCGTCGACGAACGTCTCGCGTTCGTAGGTTGCCATAGCTGGGGTGAGGGCGGGAAGCGACAAAACTCGGCCGATCCGTTACTTCAGCCGTTCCTGGAGGAAGCAGGGGTGGGCGGCGGTGACGCCGGGTATCGAGAGGATCTCCTCTTTGATGATCCGGCCGACGCCGTCGCCGCTCTCGGCTCTCACCTCGGCCATCAGCATGTGATCGCCCGAAGAGGAGAACAACGACTCGACCGACTCCGTCTCCGCGAGCTCGCGCGTCGCGTCGATGTAGCGTTCGCTCTCGACGTCGATGCCGACGAGGGCGATCGACCGTCCGGAGAGCTTCTTCGGATCGACGTCGGCGGAGTAGCCGACGATCACGCCGTCGTCTTCGAGTTTGCGGACGTACTTCCTGACCGTCGGCTTCGAGACGCCCGCCCGACGCGCGATCTCGGCGTAGGAGGCCTGTGCGTCCTCCTCGAGCACCGCCAAGATTTGATCGGCTGTCGAGTTCGTCGCCACGAGCACTCCTTTCGCCCGGACGAAAAAATACCTTCCGAACCGGAAAGCGAGAACCGCACTCTCGAAACCGCTCGCGCTGAATCGGAAAAACGGGTCGATCGGCTACTTGTGTCGGTCGAGCAGGTCGTAGCTGCGCTCCCACTCGTAGTCCTCGTCGTAGTAGCGTTCGGCGAGCGGCTCTTCGGGCATCTCGCCGATCGAGCGCTTCTCCTCGCCGTAGGAGGGTCGGTCCTCGTCAACGTAGTACCGGCCGGTGAGGACGGTGCCCTCGTGTAGCGCGTTCTCCGTCTCGAACATCATGTCGGCCGCCTCCTTCCGGTCGTGGACGTCGAAGTCGTAGTCGTCGGAGTCCTGGATGTCGACGTACGGGACGTACTGCTTCGCGTCCTTGTTCCAGGTCGGACACTGCGTGAGGAAGTCGATGTGCGCGAAGCCGTCGTGTTCCATCGCCTCGACGAGGATCTCCTTCGCCTGGTTCGGGTTCACCGCCGCGGTGCGGGCGATGTAGCTCGCACCCGAGGTGAGCGAGAGCGACAGCGGCCGGATCGGGTCCTTCGCCGATCCGGAGGGCTGGGTCTTCGACTTGTGACCCTTCGGGCTCGTCGGCGAGGTCTGGCCCTTGGTGAGGCCGAAGATCTCGTTGTTGAACACGATGTAGGTCATGTCGTGGTTCTCGCGGGCGGTGTGCATGAAGTGGTTCCCGCCGATCCCGTAACCGTCTCCGTCGCCGCCGGCGGCGATCACTTCTATCCCCGGGTTCGCGAGCTTCGCCGCGCGGGCGATCGGCAGCGACCGCCCGTGGATCGTGTGGAAGCCGTAGCTCTCGAAGTAGCTGTTGAGCTTGCCCGAACAGCCGATCCCGGTACAGAGAAGCACCTCGTCCGGGGTTCTCCCTACTTCGGGCATCGCCTGTTTCAGCGCCTTCAGGACGCCGAAGTCACCGCAGCCCGGACACCACGTCGGCTGTGGCTCCTGCAGCGGGGTGAACTCCTCTCGGTCGATCTCTCGTTCCTCGCCGATCGCGCTGAATGCACTCATGATCTAGTCACCTGCCGCGGGTTCGAGCCGCGTGTTCGCCGCCGGGGTCTCGGTGCCGTCCTCGACGATCTGGAGCTCGAACCCCTCGACCACCTCGGCCGGCTCGAACGGGTTGCCGTCGTACTTGAGTAGGCTGTTCATCTTCTCGCCGAAGCGCCCCAGCTCCTTCTGGGCGAGCCCGCGGAACTGCGCCGAGGCGTTCATCTCGACGACGAGCGCCTCGTCGACGCCCTCGAGGAACTCGGTCAGCTCCGTTTCGGGGAACGGCATCAGGTCGCTCACGCAGATCGCGCGCACCGAGTGGCCGTCGTCGTTGAGCCGGGCGGTCGCCTCGCGGACCGCGCCCTGGCTCGACCCCCAGGTGACGATGCCGTACTCCGCCTCGTCGGGGCCGAAGTAGGTCTGGTGTGAGCTCTCGGGGTCGCTGTCGAGCTCCTCGCGGATCGACTCGATCTTGCGCATCCGCCGGTCCATCTGGAAGACCCGGTTGTCGGGGTCCTCCTCGATGTGGCCGTACGGCGAGTGTTCGTTCCCCGTGACGAGAAAGCGCCCGCCCTTCTGGCCCGGCACCGACCGGGGGTTGACGCCGTTCTCGGGGTCGTACTGGAACCGCTTGAACTTGCCAGCCTCGTCGTGGGGCATCTCCGCCAGCTCCTCCTCGGTGAGGACGGCTCCGGGGTCCGCGTTCGGCTCGCGGTCGAAGAAGCTCTCGGGGACGTTCTGGTTCTCGCCGGAGAGCTTCTGGTCGATGATCACGATCGCCGGGACGTGGTAGTCGTACGCGAGTTCGAACGCCCTTCGCGTCTGGTCGTACGCCTCGGCGGGGGTGCCGGGGGCGAACACCACCCGGCAGGAGTCGCCCTGGCTCGAGTAGAGCACCGACTCGAGGTCGGCCTGTTCGGGTTTGGTCGGCAGACCGGTCGACGGCCCCGCGCGCATCGCCTCGATCAGCACGACGGGGGTTTCGGACATCTCGGCGAGCCCGAGCGGCTCGCCCATCAGGGCGAAGCCCCCTCCCGAAGAACCCGACATCGACTTCACGCCCGCGTGGCTCGCGCCGAGCGCGAGACAGGCCGCCGCGATCTCGTCTTCGACCTGCTCGGAGATCCCGCCCACGTCGGGCAGGTGCTGGGACATGATCGTGAAGACGTCGGTCCAGGGGGTCATCGGGTAGCCCGCGATGAACCGACAGCCCTCGTCGAGCGCGCCGTAGGCGACGCCGTTCGAGCCCGAGATGAGCACCTGCGTCTCCTCATGGTCGCCCTCGGGGAGTTTCACGTCGTGGTCGACGTCGTACTCCTCCTCGATCATCTCGTAGGCTTCGTGGAGGATCGTGAGGTTCGGCTCTAAGATCCCCTCGCGTGAGCCCATCGCCTCCTCCATCAGGTCCTCGATCGGCTCCGTGTCCATCCCGATCAGCGCGGCGGTGACGCCGACGCCGGCGGTGTTGCGCATGACCTCGCGGCCGTGTTCGCGCGCCATGCTCCGGAGGTCGATGTCGAAGACGTGCCAGTCGTTCTCCTCTACCCGTTCCTCGAAGTCCGGGACCTCCGAGGCGTCGACCAGCCCGGAGTCGTAGAGGATGATCCCGCCCTCCCTGAGGTCGTCTAAGTTCTCCGAGAGGGGTTTGATCTCCTCGTTCCCGTAGACGGCACCCTCTTTCGGGTTGCGAGCGAAGCTGTCGCCCAGCGCGAGCAGGAAGTTGTAGCCGTCACCACGCGAGGTGACCTCCTCGGGCTTCGCCCGGATCTCGACGTAGGTGTGCCCGCCCCGGATCCGAGAGGGGTAGTGACGATGCGTAAATACGTGGAGCCCCGACCGCATCAGGGCCTTCGCGAAGTTCTGGCTGGTCGAGTCGATTCCGTCCCCGGAACCGCCGGCGATCCGCCAGATGAGTTCGTTGTCAGTCATGGTGGCATCTCGGCCCTCCCCGGGCCCAGTGTACGGGGAGATTCGAGAGGTGGAAAGTAAAGGCTTTGCTATCCGTTACCATAGATTAATGGTTAAGAACGACCCCAGCGTTTAGGGTTCCTAGTATATCGTCCTCACGAGCGGTTCCCGGCGGACTCAGACGAGCGAGTCCGGCCGGGTCGAGAGGTACTCGAAGACGGCGCCGAGCGAGAAGCCGTACGCCCAGTGAGCCATGAGCGTAAGCACCACGTAGGCGACGAGCGTCATCCCCGTGAAGCCGTCGTAGAAGGCGAGGACGAAGCCCGTCCAGAGGATCGTTCCGAAGACGATCCCCTTCACCGGGTCGCGCCCGCCGGGCAGGTACTCCTTCATCGAGGCGAACAGCAGCGGCCACGGCACCATCCCTCCCAGTACGAAGGCTCCGTATCCGAGCGCGACCGGCGAGGCCAGTCCGTCGAGGCCGATCATCAGCGCGAGCTGACCGAACGACTCGCGCGAGAACGCCCCCACTGACTCCGCGATCAACAGTCCGACGGTCATCGCCGCCACCCCGACCAGCCCGCCGGCCGCGCCGACCACGCCGTCGGCGACGATGCCGAACAGCGAGTCGAACTCCTCGATCTCGGCGATCTTCTCCTCCTCCGTCAGCCTCTCGAGCCCCTCGTCGGTGCCGTTGCCGCCGGACGGTGCATCGCTCATGCTATCACACGAGTTCGTTGTCGATGATAATAGTTCGTGTGGGACGATCGGCAGATCGGGTCGGCCCCCGCGCGGTCTCTGCGAAACGATAATAAGCAAGCGTGTGAAACGGTAGCGAGTGACTGCAGACGTAGATATACGATGATGAACTACCCGACACCGATCGACGCGCTCCCGCTCGCCCCGCTCCCGCGTCTCCCCGGCGACGAGTGGGGGACACAGGTACAGCTCTTCGAGGAGATCTTTCAGGTGTTCCTGATTCTGGGGACGATCGTCGGGATCGTCGTCGTGAGCTACACGCTCTATAACGCCTACAAGTACCGGGACCGGGGCGAGGAGGCCAGCGAGGCCGACCGGCCGGTCCTCGGCGAACTCCCGACCGGAGAGGGCGGCGGACGGAAGCTGTTCCTCTCGTTTTTCCTCAGCGCGATCATCGTCATCAGTCTCGTCGCCTGGACCTACGGCGCGCTGCTCTACGTCGAGGCAGGCCCGTCCGACCAGGGCACCGACGAGAACCTCGACGTCGACGTCGTCGGCTTCCAGTTCGGCTGGGAGTTCGAGTACCCGAACGGCCACACCGAGACGAACGAACTCCGGGTCCCGGCCGACCGGACCGTGACGCTCACCATCACCTCGAGCGACGTCTGGCACAACTTCGGGATACCCGACCTGCGAGTGAAGGCGGACGCGATCCCCGGTCAGACGACCGAGACCTGGTTCGTCGCCGAGGAGCCCGGCGAACACGTCGCCTGGTGTTTCGAGCTCTGTGGGATCGGTCACTCCGACATGGTCGCAGACGTGATCGTGATGGAGCCCGATGAGTTCGAGGAGTGGTACGAGGACCCCGAGGCGTACGGGAACGGTGAGGACGAGACCGACGAGGACGACGTCGAGGAGGGCGAGGAGGCGGCTGACGAAGCGGCCGACGACGAGGAGGACGCCGACGACGAGTCCGAGACGGTCGCTGGCACGGTGGTGGTCCGATGAGCGACCTCCCGCCGGCCTCCTCGGTGAAACGCTGGCTGGTCACGACCAACCACAAGGACGTCGGCATCCTCTACCTCGTGACGGCGCTGTTCTTCCTGTTGCTCGGGGGGGTGCTCGCGCTGCTCATCCGGATGCAGCTGTGGGTGCCCGGGCCGAGCATCCTCTCGGGGCGGGCGTACAACGAGGCGGTCACCACCCACGGCCTGTTGATGGTGTTCTGGTTCCTCTCGCCCTTCGCCTTCGGCTTCGCGAACTACATCGTGCCGCTGCAGATCGGCGCGAAGGACCTCGCGTTCCCCAGGCTCAACGCGCTCAGCTACTGGGTCTACCTCTTCTCCGGGCTGCTCATCGCGCTCTCGTTCTTCCAGGGCGGCACCTACGACGCGGGCTGGACGATGTACGCCCCGCTCAACATCCCCGAGTACTCGCCGACCGTCGGGGGGACGAGCGCCGTCCTCGCGCTGTTGCTGTTCGTCGTCTCGGTGACGATCGGGACGGTGAACTTCCTCGTCACCATCCATCGAGGGAGAGCCGAGGGGATGGGGATGTGGAACGTGCCGCTGTTCACCTGGTCGATCCTGCTCACCGTCTGGATGATGCTGTTCGCGTTCGCCGCGCTGCTCGGGGCGCTTCTCCTCCTCGGCTCCGATCGGATCATCGGGACGCTTTACTTCACCGCGACCGGAACGGGGGACAGTTCGTTACTGTGGGCACACCTGTTCTGGTTCTTCGGCCACCCGGAGGTGTACATCGTCTTCTTCCCCGCGCTCGGGGTGATGCTCGAGATCTTCCAGACGTTCTCCGGGCGCCGGCTGGTCGGGCGCAAGTGGGTGATCCTCGCGATGGTGCTCATCGCCGTCCAGAGCTTCCTCGTCTGGATGCACCACATGTTCCTCACCTCGATCAATCTAGAGATCAAGACGCTGATGATGGCGACGACGATCGGCATCTCGCTCCCGTTCGACCTGATCGTCTTCGCGCTGATCTACACGCTCGTGAAGGGACGGGTGCAGTTCACGACGCCGTTCCTGTTCGCGCTCGGCGCGCTCTTGCTGTTCATCCTCGGCGGTATCACCGGCGTCTTCCTCGGCGCGACCGTCCTCGACTACGAGTTCCGGGGCACCTACTGGGTCGTCGCGCACTTCCACTACGTGATGTTCGGCGGCGCGACCGCCCTGTTCGGCGCGCTCTACTACTGGTACCCGAAGATGACCGGGCGGATGTACGACGAGTTCCTCGGGAAGCTGCACTTCGGGACCTTCTTCGTCGGGTTCAACCTGCTCTACTTCCCGCTGTTCCTCGCCTGGGAGACCCCCCGACGCGTCTTCGAGTACAACGTCGAGCTGATCACCTGGCACCAGCTCGCCACGATCGGCGGGTTCATCGTCGCGGGCTCGTTCCTGATCATGTTCTACAACCTCTACGTGAGCTACTGGAACGGCGAGCCGGCGGGCGAGAACCCCTGGGACTTCTCCCGGACCGCCGAGTGGGCGATCGAGTCACCGCCGCCGCTCGAGAACTGGCCGGGACGCGCGAGCTACGCCGACGGCTCGCTCTCGTTCGTCGAGACCGCCCCGGCACACGCCGCCGACGGCGGGCGGGCGACCGACGGCGGCGTCGTCTCCCAGTTCGTCGAGGTCCGCGAGCCGACCGAGACCGAACTCGCACACGCCGAGGTCCACGAGGACCACGCGAGCATCTGGCCGTTCGCGATCGGCCTCGGGGTGTTCGTCCTCTTCGTCGGGCTGTCGGGGCTCCACGCCGGCGAGCTCCAGGGGCCGCACTACCTCGTGGCGATCGCCGCCGGCCTGGGGCTGAGCGGGTACGCGCTGCTCGGCTTCGGCCTCGAGGAGTTCAACGCTCCTGAGGCGCTGATCGCCGAGCGCTGGCCGTTCGAGGACGTCGGGAAGACGAAACTCGGCGTCTGGTTCTTCCTCGCCTCCGACGTCGTGGTCTTCGGCGCCGTGATCGGGGCGTTCGTCTTCATCCGCGCCGGGATGGGCTGGACCGCCTGGGAGACCGTCCCGCCGGACCCCTTACCCGGATTGGTGAACACGTTCGTCCTGCTGACGAGCAGTTTCACCGTCATCCTCGCGCTGGTCGCAGCGGAGCGAAAGAGCAAGCGCGGGCTGCTCGCCGCGATGGGTGCGACGCTCGCGCTCGGCTTCACGTTCCTCGGGATCAAGGCCTGGGAGTGGAGCTACGAGTTCTCGGTGGGGATCTACCCACAGACGAGCATCGAGGCGTCGGTCTACTACGTCACGACCGGCCTGCACGGCCTGCACGTCGTCTTCGGAATGCTGATCGCGATATTCATGTTCGTCCGGATCTACCGCTCGGACGCCTATCTAGAGGACCACCGCCCGGTGGAGTTCTTCGGGCTCTACTGGCACTTCGTCGACATCGTCTGGGTGTTCCTCTTCCCGCTGTTCTACCTCATGTGAGGGGGTCCGGGCCGGTAACCGAACCGGCCACACCGTCGCCGCATCGATCAGACCGTGACCTCAGCGACTCAGGGACCTCGTACGGCGCTCGTACTCCTCCTCGTACACCCCGACCATCCGCCCGAAGAACACGAGCATCAGCGCTACGGAGACGACGGTTCCGACGGCCGTCCGGGCCGGCCGGCGTTCGACGGCCGACCGGAGCGTGAACACGTAGACGGGTGCGCAGGCGACGACGAACGGGGTGTGTACCGATGAACGGATCCCGCGTTCGATCCAGACGCGTTCGCCGAGGACGGCGCGGGTCGCCCACGTCTCGTCGATCTCGGGTGGGGAGACCGGGAGGGGATTCAGCGCGACGAACAGGAGCGTCCCGGCGAGAAGCGGTCGACTCCGGCGGTAGATCGTCAGGACGAGCACCGGGTAGGCGGGGACGAGCGTCCAGACGCTCCACGGGTTGGCGTGACGCGACCAGAGGAGTCGGTCCCCGAGCCGATCGGGTTCGAGAGTGCTGTCGGTCACACCGTGTCGAGTGACGTACGCCCGGACGATGAGCCTACGCCCCGGCTCCCCACTCCATCCTCCGTCGGTGAGGCTCGATCACCCGGTCGTCCGGTCACCAGGACGGTCGTAGTCCCGTACCGGTGATCGTCGACCCGTACTGGCGATCACCGGTACCCAGTCACAACCGTCCTCATCGTAGGAGGCCACACGTTCTCGGTTGCCGATCGAACGACACCGGAGACGTGTGAGCCAACGAGAGTCGGGTGGCGACGATGATCCCTATCAGTGCCAGACGACCGCGTAGGTGTAGCTGACCCCGAAGTAGAGCAGGAGCAACGAGACGACCACCTTCGCGTGGAAGGTGAAGAGGTCGTGGGACTCCTCGCGGTAGGCCTCCTCGTAGCTCTCTCGCTCCGCCTCGGAACAGCTCTCGGAGTGTACCTCGCCGAGGTGGAGATCAGCGAGGCGGTCGGTCCGGAACGGCCGCTCACAGTGGGGACAGCGCGACGCCGGGCGTTCGTCATCCGGAATCGCGAACTCCGGCTCCGAGATCGGGCGGAACATCCGTGAGCGGAGATCACGACGGAGCGGACCATATAGCCGTCGGCGTCCGTCTCAGGCGACGAACGCCGGCGGCTGGGTCGGCAGCGAGAGCAACCAGAGCGAGAGCATCGTGTACAGCACCATCACGAGCACGAACGGGAACTGGCTCCGGATCGCCTGGAGCCGCCCGGCGAAGAGGTCGAACGAAGCGGCGTGGGCAGCCCAGACGGCGAGTACGTGCCCGACGAGGACGAATGCGACGTCGAGCGTGCCGAACCAGGGAGGGGGGACGAGCACCTGGGGGGGCAGCGGCGGAGAGAACGGGGTCGCGAGGGCCCCGACCAGCGAGGGGGAGAGCGAGAGCAGGAACGAGGCGTAGTGCGCGAGGTGGTAGCCCGCGGCGATGGCGAGCAGCGGGGGTGCGAACCGGAAGGCGAGATAACGCGTCGTAAGGTACGTCTCCGCGCGCCGGCGGGCCCGCCGCGCGGCGAGCCAGTAGATCCCGAGGAAGAGCGCGTAGCCCGAGAGGAGGATCGAGAGGTAGACGATGGCGGGCGGGAGGCCGATCCCGACGAGGAGCTCGACGGTGCGCACGCCGGGCGGCGTGACGACGAACCCACTGTAGGTGAGCTCCCAGACCAGCAGGACGGAGAACGCGACGACCGAGAGGTCGCGAAAGGCGTCACCCTCGCGCAGCCGCGCGCCGGGCAGCCGCAGTTCGAGTCCGCTCTCGGTCCGCTGGATCGGCGCGACCGCCCCGTAGAACCGGAACCAGACCGAGAGCGGGTCGCCGTAGCGAAACCAGTCGTCCGGCGAGAAGACGATCGCCCCGGCGAGCGTGTAGACGGAGTAGGCGAGGACGGCCACCGCGAGGACCCGGGGGACCGTCGTGACCGGGACGATCACCTCGATCCAGATCAGCGAGAGCAGCCCCACGACCGCCGGGAGGACGCCGAGGTCGGCGGGGTAGTCGACGAACCCGTTGGGGAGCCGTTCGGCGATCGCCCGCCAGGGGTCGATCGCGGGCCAGGGGTTCCCGATCAGATAGGCCACCGTCGTCAGACCCGCGCGAGCGCCGACGAAGACGACGAGTACGGCGAGGTTCGCGTTCGCGAACGTCGGACCGACTAGGCCGACGACGACGACCAGCGCGAGGAGGACGACCCCGGCCGCGCCCGGCAGGACGACGACCGGTCGCAGCCACCGCGTCGACACTGATATCGTGTGCTCGTGGACGCCCTCGATGAACGCGCGATCGGTGACGAGCATCGAGAGGAGCCCCGACGCGCCGACGACGGCCCCACCCGTCAGCAGGTAGAGCCACGTCGGCACCGTCACGTCGCCGGCGTCGTCCGCGAGCCCCGTCACCACGTTGCTGGCTGCGGCCACGTCCGCGAGCGCGAGCGTGCCGACCAGCGCGAGGGCCGCGAGGTGGAACGGGCGTGTCGGGTGCGGGCGGGGGACGGCCATCCGTCAGGAGAGGACCGTCGAACCGTTATCTACCTATCGACGTCCCGGAACACGCAAACCTATAAGTGCGGGTGAGAGTATCTATCAGGTCATGGCGTCGGTGAAACTCTACACCGCGATCTACGTCGCCCTCCTAGTGCTCGCGACCTCGAAGGTGATCTTCTTCCAGCTGTTCGACTACTGGACGGCCGTCTCGGCGACGATGGTGACGGCGGTTGCGAAGACGGTGCTGATCGTGGCCTACTTCCAGCACCTGCGCTTCGAGCCGCGCTCGCTCACCTACCTCCTCAGCATGGGCGTGTTCGCGGTGTTCTTGCTGACCATCGCGGCGACCTACTCGATCTTCTGAGGGGAGCGTGACCCACGAGCACACCGCCCCCGACTCGGGGGAAACCACGGGGTATCGCCCGTCGAACCGTAGCCTCGGATACGTCGCGGCCGCGCTCGCGTACGCCGTCGCCCTGCTCCACCTCTTTCACCCGACGCTCGGGACGCCCGCGTTCGTCGCCTACACGCTCGCCGGCACCCCGTTCGTCGACCCACGACCCGCGGCGTTCGTGCTCTCGGGCGTCGCGATACTCGTCGGCGCGAACCTCGTGTTGCTGGGTGCGCCACGGAGACCGATCTACCTCGCGGGGATGGTCCTCATGATCGTCCACATCGCGGGCTACGTCGGCTGGCACGCGTTCGGCCACGGCGCGTGGTGGCCGCTGCTGGAGCGTCACGGACACAGCCACTCGATCGGGGAGATCCTCCTCGGACCCCACCACCTGCGCGGGGACTCGCTCGCGCTCGCCGCGAAGCTCTCGGAATTCGCGTTGCTCGTCGTGCTCGCGCTGCTCTACCGGCGCGAATCGTAGCCGGGCCGCCAGTAGAGCAGCGTGGCCGCGAGGACGAACACGCCCGTAGAGATGTCGATCGAGAGGCTGTAGACGGCCACGGT
Source organism: Halalkalicoccus sp. CGA53 (assembly GCF_036429475.1). GTDB lineage: Archaea > Halobacteriota > Halobacteria > Halobacteriales > Halalkalicoccaceae > Natronorarus > Natronorarus salvus. Next base: position 1,752,637 of record NZ_CP144125.1, on the reverse strand, counting down.
GAGCGCGGACGAGCCACCGGCGACGCCCGCGACGAGCGACGCGACGACCGGGACGGCACAGCCGACGCAGGTGGCGAGGCCGAGCACGCCGGAGAGCGCGGCGCCGGCCGCGTCGAGGACGGTCACGTAGACGAGGTACGCGAGCGCGAGGTAGCCGATCACGAGGTAGGGAACGAACGAGAGGTGAACCGTCTCGCCGACGTACGCGACCGCCGGCCCCCAGCCGGGGGCGCCCATGGTCGTGTAGAGCCCGGAGACGGCGTGGATCTGGTGTTCCTGGCCGGTGTGGACGCCGACCAGCCCCGAGAGCGCGGCAAGCACGAGGAAGTACGAGAGCGCGAGAACGGCCGCACCGGCCCGGTGACGGCGCTCCGCAGTCGGCGGGGCTGTCTTCAGGATCACCCAGAGCCCGACGTTGATCCAGACGAACGGGTAGAGCAGGTAGCGGAGGCTCGTCGGTTCGGCTGGCGTGAACGCGAAGTAGATCGCGAGGAGCCAGAGTTCGGCCACGAGGACGAGCGCGATCCAGCGCGCCTCCCTCGCGGAGACGATCGTCGTGAGCCGGTACACGGGGCGCCCTCCCATCGGATCAGCCGAAGACGAGCGCGAGGACGATCGCGCCGATGAGCAGCAGTCCGAGCGCGATCGTCCCCTCAGCGACGCCCCAGGCGGTCGACCGCCCTTTCGACTTGGCCGTGAAGTACGTCCCGACGAAGAGGAACGCGGAGACGACCAGCGCGAGCACGCCGGCGACCGCCACGCCCGCGAGCGCCTGCGTTCCCTCGGGGACCGGACCGCCGCCGACGAACAGGATCACGCCGACGCCGACGCCGACCGTGAGCGCGAGGAACGTGAGCGTCCACGTCGTCGGACTCCGTGTCAGCCGGGTGAGTGATTCGGAAGCGGCGTCCCATCGGGATGCGTGTTCGGGTTCCCCCCGGGGCAGCGCGGACACTCGTCCCTCACGACGCCCGACGGCGACCCCGACGGCGACCAGCAGTGCACCCATGAGAACGGCACTCGTGAGATAGACTACCTCTGTCATTATCGTCGGTGAGTATCCGTCCGGCCCTTATAACTTCTCGTGTCGCCGGCTACTCGTTCTCCGGGCTCCGGGGGTGGTAGTCGGTGGCGTACTCTCCGACCCGACCGTCGACCCGGTCGGGGTTGATCCTGCCAGCGAGCAGCATGAAGTCGACGACCGTGAGCGCACACATCGCCTCCACGACCGGGACCGCCCTCGGGGGTAACACCGGATCGTGGCGGCCGATCACCTGCACCCGCTTCTCCTCGCCCGTCTCCCAGTCGACCGTCGTCTGCTCCTTCGGGATCGACGTCGGCGCGTGCCAGGTCGCCTCGCCGTAGATCGGCTCACCAGTAGAGATCCCACCCTGGATCCCGCCGTGGTCGTTGCCGATAGGAACCGGGTCCCCCTCCTCGCTCCGGATCTCGGGAAACGAGTCCCCGTCGTCGAACGCCCAGTCCTCGTTGCGCTCGGAGCCCGAGTACCGACTGGCCTCCGTCCCGAGGCCATACTCGAAGGCGGTCGTCGCCGGGATCGACATGATCGCAGCGCCCAGCCGGGAGGGAAGCCCGTCGAACCGCGGCGCCCCGAGTCCCCTGGGAACGCCGCGGATCTCGAACTCGATCGAGCCGCCGATCGAGTCGCCCTCGCGCTGGTAGCGCTCGATCAGCTCCTCCATCTCCGCGGCAGCCCCGGGATCGGCACACCGGACGGGGTTCTCCTCGGTGTGCTCTTTCATCTCCTCGAAGCTCACCTCGCGGGCCCCGACGTCGCCGATCCGGTTGACGTGGGCCTTGATCTCTATCCCTTCCAGCGAGAGCAGTTTCGAGGCGATCGCACCCGCAGCGACCCAGTTCACCGTCTCCCGCGCGGAGGATCGCCCGCCACCGCCCCAGTTGCGCGTGCCGAACTTCGCGGAGTAGGTGTAGTCGCCGTGGCTTGGTCGCGGCGCGGTGACGAACGGCTCGTACTTACCGGATCGAGCGTCCTTGTTCTGGATCGTGAGCCCGATCGGCGTTCCGGTGGTGTAACCGTCCTCGATCCCCGAGTTGATCGTCACCGCGTCGGGTTCGTCGCGCGAAGTCGTGATCATCGACTGGCCCGGCTTTCTGCGATCCAGTTCCCGCTGGAGGTCTCTCTCCTCTAGCTCGAGCCCCGCCGGACAGCCCGAGACCACACAGCCCATCGCCCGCCCGTGGCTCTCGCCGTAGGTCGTCACCTGGAAGAGCCGACCGAATCGGTTGCCGTTCATACGTGGGGGTGGCGTGCCTCGCATTTAGTCCTTGCAGAAGGCGTGGCCGTGGAGTCGCTCACGGAACGACGGTCAGCTCCGGGAAGTAGGAGGTGAAAAAGCCCCGATCGAAGCTGATCAGCGTATCCGCGTCGACGCTCGCGTGAGCGCCGATCACGAAGTCCGCCGCGATGTGTTGCCATGGGGACGAGAGCCTCACCGCACGAATCGCGGGAGAGATCCCGTATCCCGCCACACGACGGGCACTGCAACCCGTCCGGACGGCGGTCGAGGTAGCTCGAAAACCGTTCTCCCGCCCGGAACAGCGCCTCCGACGACGGTTCGGAGACCAGGATCCCGAGGTCGTCGAGAAGCGATCGTTCGACCGACTCCCGGAGCATAGAGGACCGTCGTCCCGCAGGGTCACAGTGCTACCCGGCACTGGACGGCGGCGGGTCAGACGGAGACGTCCGCGCCCAGGCCCGAAAGCACCTCGAAGAAGTCCGGGAACGAGACGTCGACGTGTTCGGCACCCTCGACCGTCGTCTCGCCCTCGGCGATCAAGCCAGCGACCGAGAGCGCCATCACGATCCTGTGGTCGTCGTAGCCCTCGACCGTGGTGCCCACGAGATCGGTCTCCTCACCGACGACGGTGAGAACATCGCGTTCCTCCCTGACGACGGCCCCCATCTTCTCCAACTCGGTCGCCATCGCGCTCACGCGGTCGGTCTCCTTGTACCGGACGTGCTCGCAGTCGGTGATCCGGGTCTCGCCTCCCGCCGCCGCGCCGAGGACGGCGATGGTGGGTAGCAGATCGGGCGTGTCGCCGACCCCGACCTCGATCCCCGAGAGCTCCGACGCGCTCGTCCGGATCTCGCCCTCCTCTCTCTCCCACACCACGTCGCCGCCCATCCGCTCGACGATCCCGACGATCGCGCTGTCGCCCTGCGCGCTCGGCTGCGCGCCGGTGGTCGTCACCTCCTCGCCGCAGAGGGCGCCCGCAGCGAGGAGGTACGACATCGAGGAGAAGTCGCCCGGTACGGAGTACTCCGCCGCGTCGTAGGTCTGCCCGCCCGGAACCGAGAATCCCACCGAGGTGCGCTCGACCTCGATCCCGAAGGCGTCGAGCACGTCGAGGGTGATCTCGACGTACGGGGCGGACTTCAGCTCCGTCGTGAGTTCGATCTCGATCCCCCCCTCGCCCACCGCCCCCGCCATCAGCAGCGCCGTGATGTACTGCGAGGAGACGTCGCCGGGGATCGAGACGGCCCCCCCGGAGATCGGCCCGCCGACGACCAGCGGCGCCTGGCCGTTGCCGCGGGTGCTCTCGGCACGCCCGCCGAGGTCCGAGAGGGCCTCGAGTAACGGTCCCTGCGGGCGGGAGCGGAGCGACGAGTCGCCGGTGAGCACGGTCAGGCCGTCGCCGAGCGCGGCGGTGGCGGTCACGAGGCGCATCGTCGTCCCGCTGTTCGCGCAGTCGATCACGTCGTCGGGGACCGCGGGCGTCCCAGCGAAGCCCTCCACCTCGACGCGGTCGTCACGCTCCTCGACAGTGCCGCCATAGGCGCGGACGGCGCGCATCGTCGCGCGGGGGTCGGCACCGAACAGCGGCTCTCTCACCGTCGCGCCCTCGCCGTAGCCGGCGGCGAGGATCGCCCGGTGGGTGTAGCTCTTCGAGGGCGGCGCGCGCACGCGCCCGGCGAGGCGCGACGGCGAGAGTGTGACGTCCATGTGCGGGTCCGAGACACGCTCGGGCCATGACCGTATCGGTCCCGTCGGGTTTTTGCGGGATCGCTCCCTCCGGTCGACCGGATGGGACCCGGCTCCGAGGACCCGCGCGTGATCCGGTCGGTCGCGGTGACCGCGGGCGACGTCGTCACGGCCTACGAGGCGACGGTTCGCGGCGGTCGCGAGACCGTCCTCCGGATCACGCCGCCGTTCGTTCCCCGGGAGCGGGCTCGACTCCACGTCCCCGGACCGGACGAGCCATCGGGCGATCCGGCGCCGATCCACCTCGCTCCCGGGGGGCTGCTCGATACGGACGCGCTCGGACCGTTCCCGACGCCGGACGACACCGCGGCGGCGATGGAGGAGGCGGGCGAACGGTACTCGCCCGATCGCCACCACGAACGCCATCTGGAGGCCGTCGAGCGGTGGCGAGCGAGAGCGAGAGGGGCGATCGTCGAGGAGGTCACCCTGGAGCTTCCGGACGGGCGTCACCCGGTCGAGGTCAAGGCTCTCGGGGTGTGCTGATACCCGTCGTTCGGTCGGATCGGGGTCCTCCCGGTTCCGGATCGGTTCCCCTCCCAGGGTCGGTCGGCTCCAATGAGTCGAACTCGGCGAGCCTGGTCTGACGCGAGTGGGGGAGTTCGCCGGAGACGACGTAGGGGACGAGGACGTAGCCGGCGTTGATCAGGAGTACGAGGAGGATCGGGGCGAGGAAGAGCCCGTAGAGGCCGAACACGGCGGGGCCGACGATGTAGGCGACGATCAGCAGTCCCGTGTGGGTGTTCTCGCCGGAGATCAGCCCCCGGATGAGGAGGTCGGGGATCGCGTCGACGAGGACGCCGACGACGGCGACGAAGCCGGCGACGTAGAGCAGCGCGGAGTAGTCGCCTTCGAGGACGAGCCGGACGAGCAGGGCGAGTGCGACCGGGACGTAGACGAGCTTGATCCCGATGACGGGGACGAGACTGCCGATTCCCGCGAGCGCGCCCAACAGCGCCGGAAACGGGACCTGGACGATCGGCGGCGCGACGACGTTGTAGAGGCTGAAGACGACGATGCCGACCGCCGCGGTGACGAAGACGTTGACGATGTTGCCGAAGAGCGTCGCCGAGAGTTCGGGGTCGACCGCGCGGACGTACTCGGTGAGGACGCCGTCGCGGTCGAACGTCTCGAGCAGCCACGCGACGAACCGGGGGCCGTCGATCAGCATGTAGTAGGTGAGCAGGACGAGGACCATCGTCTGGACGACGAGGCTGCTCGCCATCCCGAGGAAGCCGAGCAGCCCCGTTCCGAGCGAGGCGAGCGGCGCCGTGGCGCTCGCGCCGGCGATCGTCTCCTCGAGTTCGGAGAGTTCGATCCCGCCGAGGTCCGCCTCGAGCACGCCCCGGACGAGCTGGTCCTGGACGCCGTACTGTTCGACGAGCTGTGCCGTCTCGAGCAGGACGATCGCGACCGTGTAGAACAGGAGGACGAGAAACGGAACCCCGAAGAGCACGAGCGCGAGCGCCGCTCTCTTACGCTTTCCGAGATCGAACCGGCGGAGGAACCGGTAGATCGGCCGGACCGCGTAGTAGAGGAAGACCGCGACGACGACGACCGCGACGACCGCCTCGACGACGTAGGCGACGACCGCGAGCAGGGCGAGCAACAGGAGCCCGAGGACGATCCGCTGGCGAAGTCGGGCGTCCGCCCGCTTCGAGATCGGTGACATTCGTTCGTCATACTACGCCGGAGACGTATATGAGGTCGCCTCCCCGGAGCCGTGAACGAATGAGAGGAATTTTCATCTATTCAGAGAACGAAGGAGCTGGAATGGGCGTGATAGAACTCGAGGGGCTGACGAAACACTACGGCGATGTCGTGGGCGTCGACGACCTCACGTTCTCCGTCGAGGAGGGGGAGATCTTCGGCTTCCTCGGCCCGAACGGCGCGGGCAAGACCACGGCGATCAGGACGCTCCTGGGGCTGCTCTCGCCGACGTCGGGGACGGCGAGAGTGCTCGGCGCGGACGTGCGGGACGAGGGGGCGCTGGTCGAGGCGAGACGCCGTGTCGGCTACCTCCCGGCGGACCTCGGCTTCGACGAGGGGGCGACCGGCGAGCAGATCCTCGATCTACACGGGAGGATCAAGGGCGACTCCCGGCGCGAGGCACTCCTAGCGCGCTTCGACCCGCCGATCGAGCGGCAGGTCCGCGAGTACTCGACCGGAAACGAGCAGATGCTCGGCATCGTCCAGGCGTTCATGCACGACCCGGATCTGGTGATCATGGACGAGCCGACCTCCGGGCTCGATCCGCTGAAACAGGAGCGCTTCCACGAGTTCCTCGCCGAGGAGAGCGAGCGGGGGACGACGGTGTTCTTCTCCTCGCACGTGCTGAGCGAGGTCAGACAGGTCTGTGACCGCGTGGGGATCCTCAGGGAGGGGACGCTCGCCGCGCTCGAGGACGTCGAGACGCTGCTCTCCCGTGGCGGTAAGCGGGTGCGGATCAGGGTAGAGGGGTCGCTCGATCCGGACGCGCTCGCGCTCCCCGGGGCGTTCGACGCCGAGTCGGTCGGCGACGCGCTGGCGTTCACCTACGCGGGCGAGTACAACGCGCTGCTCTCGCGTCTCACGGAGTTCGACGTTATCGACGTCGAGATCGGCGAGCCACCGCTCGAGGACGTCTTCATGCACTACTACGGCGAGGAGGGCGCGGCGGACGAGGAGGAGCCAGCCGCGCGCAGAGCGGAGGTCGCGGATGCTTGAGTTCGCCCGGTTCGAGGCGCGACGCCGGGCGAAGGGGACGGCGGCGCTGGTCGCCGGCGTGAGCCTCCTCGCCGCCTCGTTCACGGGGCTGTTCCCCTCGATCGAGACCGCCGACGTCGACATGGACGCCTACGTGGAGGCGTTCCCCCCGGCGCTCCAGGAGATGTTCGGGATCGCGGCGCTCGACACGATCGAGGGCTTTCTCGCGGTCGAGCTCTACCAGTTCGTCTGGCTCCTGCTCCTCGGGCTCTACTTCGCCTACAGCGCCGCCGGACTGATCGCGAGCGACGTCGAGCGCGACCGGATGGACCTCACCCTCTCGCTTCCGGTCACTCGGACGAGAGTGCTCGCGGAGAAGTTCCTCTCGCTCTCAGTCCCGATCCTCGCGCTGAACGCCGTCGTTCCACTGGTGGTCTACGCGAGCGTGGTCGCGATCGGCCAGTCGATCGACCCGGTCGACCTCCTCGCGGTCCACCTGCTCTCGATCCCGTACCTGCTCGCGTGTGCCGCGATCGGCCTCGTCCTCTCCGTGCTCGCGGATCGAGCCGACCTCGCGAAGCGGGCGGCGATCGTCGTCGTGTTCGTGCTCTTCCTGGTGGAGTCGCTGGCCGCCAGCACGGAGAACCTGGAGTGGCTCGGCTACGTGAGCCCCACCCACTACTACGACCCGACGGAGGTGCTCGTCGCGGGCAGCTACGACCTGACGGGTGCGGGGATCCTCATCGTCTCGACGCTCGCGCTGGTGTTCGCGAGCAGGCTCCGGTTCGTCCGGGCGGACGTCGGGGCATGAGCGGGTTCAGCGACGGCGAGCGGGAGCGGATCCGCGAGGCGCTCATCCACACCGGTCGCGAGAAGTTCACCCGGTACGGCGTGAAGAAGACGACGATCGGCGACCTTACCGAACCTGTGGGGATCGCGAGCGGGACGTTCTACCGGTTTTTCGACTCGAAGGACGACCTCTACTGGGCGGTGCTCGAGACCGAACGCGAGGGCGTCGTCGAACGGATCGAGACGGCCGTGAGCGCGGCAGCGGGTCCCGAGGCGGAGATACGTGCGCTCCTCTCGGCGATCTTCTCCGAGATCGAGACGAACCCCTTGGTCCGGGGGCTGCTCGACGACGCGGACGAGCGCGCGCGGATGATCGCGACGATGAGCGAAGCGGAGCTCGAGGCCGCCCACCGGGAGAAGGTGGCCTTCCTCCTCCCGCACGTCGAATCGTGGATCGATGCGGGCGTCGAGTTCGAGGGCGAGCCCGAGGTGGTGGCGGGGGCGCTCCGCTCGCTCGCCTTCCTCACGCTACACGAGGTCGAGATCGGTCCGGACTACCCCGAGATCCGCGACCTCCTGATCGCGAGCGTCGCGGCGGGACTGGCCCCCGGAGACCACGAGAACTGAGAGGGATCACCGGAAGAGTTCGTAGTTCTTCGATTTCGAATCGAACGACATCGATGAGAGGTCAACCCGAGAGATCCGGTCGGCCACGACGACCCCTCTGAGCCGAACCGGACCCGTTATGTCGAAGCCGTGACCAGCGTCGCTATGGACCCCGACCTCTCCGCGCTCGACGAGCTCCTCGACGACCGCGACGCCGACGGCTACCTGATCGACGCGAGTTCGGAGCACTCCGACCAGCGCTACCTCTCGGGCTTCGACGCCCACGACCCCTTCTTCACCCTCTACACGGGAGAGACGCACCTCCTCGTGTCCGGACTGGAGTACGGTCGGGCGCGGAAGGAGGCTCGGGCGGAGACGGTCTCGAGATACGCCGACTACGATTACCTGTACGGCTCGCCCGACGAACGGATGCGGATGCTGGCCGACTTCCTCGCCGACCACGACGTCTCCTCCACCCTCGCCCCCGCCCGCTTCCCGCTCGCGACCGCCGACGGCCTCCGGGATCGAGAGGTCTCGGTCGAGGCCGAGACCGAGGACGTGCTCACCGAGATCCGTGCGGTGAAAACCGACGAGGAGATCGGCTACATCCGCGAGGCACAGCGGGCGAACGAGGCGGCGATGGCCGCCGCGGAGGAACTGTTGCGAGCGGCGAGCGTCGAGAGCGGTAGATTGCTCCTCGACGGGGAGGCGCTCACCTCCGAGCGCGTGACGAGGGAGATCGAGCGCACTCTGTTGGAACACGACCACGCGCTCGACGAGACGATCGTCGCCGGGGGCGCACAGGGCGCCGATCCCCACGACCGAGGGAGCGGGCCGCTGCCGGCGAACCAGCCGATCGTGATCGACGTCTTCCCGAGGAGCAAGGCCACGAAGTACAACGCCGACATGACCCGGACGTTCGTCGTCGGCGAGCCGACCGAGGAGGCGGTGCGGCGCTACGAGATCACCGAGGAAGCGCTCGACGCGGCGCTCGCGGCCGTCGAACCGGGGGTGACCGGCGCGGACGTCCACGACGCGGTCTGTGACGTCTACGAGGGGGCGGGCTACGCGACGCTCCGGAGCGACCCCGGTACCGAAGTCGGCTTCATCCACTCGACGGGCCACGGCATCGGCCTCGACGTCCACGAACTCCCCAGTCTCTCGCCGAGCGGCGGCGAACTCGAGCCGGGGCACGTGATCACCGTCGAACCGGGGCTCTACCACCCCGACGTGGGCGGGATCCGGATCGAGGACCTCGTCGTCGTCACCGAGGAGGGCTACGAGAACCTCACCCGGTACGAGAGACGGTTCGTCGTCTGACCCCGCAGTTTTTCTTTGGCTCACGCCTCGCATCCGTATGGATCTGACCGATCGGGTCGTGCTGATCACGGGCGCGGGCGCTGGCATCGGGAAGGCGACAGCGGAGTGCTGTGCGGACCACGGCGCGGAGGTCGTCGTCACCGACGTGGACGGCGAGGCGGCGCGTGCGGTGGCCGAGGAGATCGACGCGGAGAGCGCACGCCTCGACGTTCGCGACCCGGAGAGCTTCGAGGCGGCCATCGAGGAGACCGTCTCGGCGTTCGGCCGGATCGACGGCCTCGTGAACAACGCGGGGATCGGCCAGCCCCCGAACCCGGTCGAGGACGTCGACGAGGCGACCCGCGACGCGGTGTTCGGCGTGAACCTCTACGGCACCTGGAACGGCACGCGCGCGGTCGTGCCGCGGATGAAGGAGCGGAGATCGGGGGCGATCGTGAACGTCTCCTCGCTCGCGGGGCAGATCGGGCTGGCGAACTTCTCGGCGTACTCGCTCACGAAGGGGGCGGTCCTGAACTTCACGCGGGCGGTGGCGACCGAACTCGGCCCGCACGGCGTGCGCGCGAACGCGGTCTGTCCGGGCTTCGTCGAGACCGCGCTCTCACGGGACTACTTCGAGGCGTCGGACGACCCCGAACGGGCGAGAGAACGGATGGAGGCGACGTACCCGTTGAAACGCCTCGGCGAACCGGAGGAGGTCGCAGAGCCGATCGTCTTCTTGCTCAGCGAGCGCGCCTCCTACGTCACCGGCCACGGCTTCACGATCGACGGGGGCTACTCCGCGGGGTAGGTCCGAACCGGTTTTGCCCGCGGCCCGGGAAGGGCAGGTGAATGAGACTGCTGATCGTCGGGGCGGGGGCGATGGGGCGCTGGTTCGCGGCGGCGGTCGCCACGGGAGTGGACGAGATCGCATTCGCCGACGTGGACCACGCGGCCGCGCAAGCGGCGGCCGAGGCGCAGGGTGGTCGAGCGGTCGCGATCGACGGTGAGGAGGGGTTCGACGCGCTCTGTGTCGCGGTGCCGCTCTCGATCGCCCCGACGGCCATCGAGGAGCACGCCTCGCGGGCGGGGGCGGCCGTCTTCGACGTGAGCGGCGCGATGACCGAGCCCGTGAACGCGATGCGCGCGGCCGCATCCGACCGCGAGCGAGCGAGTCTCCACCCGCTGTTCGCCCCGGAGAACGAGCCCGGAAACGTTCCGGTGGTCGTCGACGAGAGCGGCGCGATCACGGAGGAGGTCCTCTCGCGGATCGAGGCGCGTGGGAACGCCCTGGTCGAGACAACCCCGGAAGAGCACGACCGGGCGATGGAGACGGTCCAGGCGAAGGTCCACGCCGCGGTGCTCGCCTACGCGCTCGCGCGCGACCCGGTCCCGGAGGGGTTCGAGACACCGGTCTCGCGGGGGCTCGACGACCTGGTCGAGACGGTCACCGGCGGAACCCCGCACGTCTACGGCGAGATCCAGGGAGCGTTCGACGGAGCGGAGAGCGTCGCGAGCGCGGCCGAACGGATCGCAGCGTCGGATGGGGAGGCGTTCGAGGCGCTCTACCGCGAGGCCAGCGAGGGAGCGATCCGATACGACGCGGGAGACCGATGACGCCCGAGGAACGGGCGACGATCCGCGATACGGCACGCTACCTCAGGAACGTCCGGCCGATCGATCCCGAGGAGCTGACGGAGTACGTCGAGAGCCGACCGCACTCGGCAGTCGTTCGACAGGTGCTCAGGGAGAGCGCCGCCGAGGTCGGCCTGCTCGAACGCGAGGACGGTCTCTTCGTCCCCGTTCCCGACAGCCCTCTCGTCCCCGAGTTCGACGGCGTGGACCGGCTCCCGGAGCGCTACGAGCGCCGACTGGACGGCCTCCTGACCGATCGGTTCGGTCCGGAGTGGGAGGACGACGAGTCGGGCGACGCACTCCGGGGGGCGATCCGCGACCTGAAAGAGCGCTACTACCGCGGGAGGGACGTCGCCTACGACGAGACGGCGGCGCTCGGCTACGCGCTCTACCACCTGCAGGACTACTACGCGGCGATCCAGTACCTCCTCGACGAGCTCGGCTCCGTGGGGCTGCTCCCCTCTCACCTGCGGGTTCTCGACGTCGGGGCGGGCGTCGGCGGGCCGGCACTCGGACTCGCGGACTACGCCGGGAGAGCGCTGATCGAGTACCACGCGATCGAGCCGAGCGTCTCCGTAGGGATCCTCTCGGAGCTCCTCGCGGAGACGGGCCCGAACGTCCATCCCCGGATCCACCGCGACCGGGCGGAGACGTTCGAACCCGACGGGGAGTACGACCTGCTCCTGTTCTGTAACGTGCTGAGCGAACTCGACGCTCCGGTCGAAACGGTCGAACGGTTCCTCCCCCACCTCGCCGCGGACGGCACGTGCGTCCTCCTCGCGCCCGCCGACCGGAACACCGCGATCGGCTTGCGTACCGTGGAACGGGCGCTCGCCGACGACGGACCGCTCGACGTGTTCGCGCCCACGCTCCGGCTCTGGCCGGGCGAGCGGCCGACGGACGAGGGGTGGTCGTTCGACGTGCGTGAGGACCTCGAACCGAGCGGTCTACAGGAACGTCTCGACGGGGGGAAACGAGGCGAGAGCGATCCGGGGGAACGGACCGCCGCGACGGGCGAGTTCGTGAACCGGGACGTCCAGTACGCCTACGCGCTGTTGCGTTCGGACGGGAAGCGACGGATCGACGCGGAGCCCTCGCGATCCCGATTCGCCCCACTCTGTGAGATGGACCGCCACGTCACCGATCGGATCGACTGTCTCTCGGTGAAACTCAGCCGGTCGCTCTCTACGGGCCGACCGCTCTACCGGATCGGCGACGGCAGCCAGCGGGAGGACTGTTTCGCCGTGGTGACGAACGAGACGTCGCTGAACCGGGGGCTCCGAGAGGCGGCCTACGGGGAACTGCTCGTCTTCGAGTCGGTGCTGGTGCTCTGGAACGGCGACGAGGGGGCGTACAACCTGGTCGTCGACGACGAGACGGTCGTCGACCGGGCGGGGTGACCGCCGAGTGAGGGGTGGGGTAGTGAGAGCTGTCGGGCGAGCGGGATAGGTGGGCTTTTCCCCCCACCCTCCGAGCCGTGGCCATGGACGCAGACGGCACGCCCGAGGTGCTCCTCACGAACGATGACGGCATCGACAGCCCCGGCCTCCACGCGCTCGCCGACGCGCTCTCGGAGGTCGCGAACGTCACCGTCGTCGCTCCTGCGGACGACCAGAGTGCGGTCGGGCGGAAGATCACCGTCTCGGGCTCGGTCTCCGTCGAGGAGCGGGATCGGGGCTACGCCATCGGTGGAACGCCCGTGGACTGCGTCGTCGCGGGCCTTGAGGCGATCGGACCCTACCCGGACCTCGTCGTCGCGGGCTGTAACACCGGCGCGAACCTCGGCGCGTACGTCCTGGGTCGCTCCGGTACGGTGAGCGCGGCGGTCGAGGCCGCGTTCTTCGGACTGCCGGCGATCGCCGTCTCGCTCTACATCCCCGAGAGCGAGTGGGACGGCAAGCACCGCGATATCGAGGACTACGCCGAGGCGGCGCGGGCGACGCGACACCTCGTCAAAGGGGCCCCCGACGCGGGGATCTTCGAGCACGCGGAGTACCTCAACGTGAACGCGCCGATCGCCACTGGGGTGCCGGCGGGGATGCGTGTGACGACGCCGTCGCCGGTCTACGACATGGAGGCGAGCCACGACGGCGACTCGATCACCCTCTACGACCGGATGTGGGAGCGGATGGCCGACGAGGAGATAAACGACCCCGAGGGGAGCGACCGCCGGGTCGTCGTCTCGGGTGACGTGAGCGTCTCGCCGCTGACGGCCCCGCACACCGCCCGACCGCACGAGTCCCTCGACGCCGTCGTCTCCGAGTTCAACGGTCGCGACCCGTAGAAGGACGGGTCGGAGCCCGAAACGCGACCACGTAGGCGTTCTCCGGTCCGAGTCACTCTCATCGAATCGCGAGTGGGTAGAGGCGGGTCGCTCCGGTCGGCCCGTCGACACCCGGACGTACACCCCGGTCGGGACGCGTCCTCGTGCGATCCCGTTGACCGACCCCGAGCCGCGCACCGATCGAGAAGCGTCGACCGTTACTCGGCGTCGAACCGCTCGCCCGTGGCGATTCTCCGGCTCTGGCCGCTGGACCCCTACCGTCCGTTCTCCCACTCGTCCTCTCCGCCCCACGGCGGCGGTCCCAGTATCTCGAAACCGTACTCCTCCTGGAGCGCCGCCACCTTCTCCACCTCCTCCGGTGTCGGTTCCGTTCCCGGGGGAAGCGTTCGTTCGTCGGCCGGCGTGCCGACGTCGAGGACGAAGTTCTCGAGACCCGGTGGGGAGGTGAGACAGAGGTGTCGGGCGGGAATCTCGCCCTCGACCCGGTAGCTGTGGGGCGTTCCGTGCGGCGCGTAGACCGTCGACCCCTCGGGTGCGCGGATCTCTCGCTCCCCGACGCGAAAGGTCTCTTCGCCCTCGAGGACGTAGAACAGTTCGTCCTCGGCGTGGTGGACGTGCCACGGCGGCCCGAACCCTGGTGGTGCGAGCTCTTCGACGAGCGAGAACGACCCGTGCGTATCCGCGCCGGTCGCCTTTATCGTCACGAGCGTTCCGAGGAACCAGACCGGCGTTCCCTCACCCTCTCCTACGGCGAACGGCTCCGGCGGCTGTGCCATTCATGCCTCGAGGACGTTTCGCGTAAAGAGCCTTTCTCGGGTCGATGGGAGCCGTGGCGTGTCTGACGGAGGACGGCGGGCACCGCTCGTTTCCACCGGTCTACGTCGTACGAGCGATTCGAGACGTCGTCTCGGAGTCAGACGGGTGACGGGACGAAGCGGACCTACGCCTCCGGCGGGGAGAACGCGCGCAATGTGTCGCGGCCGGCCGGCTGTACGCTCACCTCTTCGAGTCCGAGTTCGGTGAAGATCCGGGTCCAGTCGCGGTGATAGAGCGGGAACTCGTCGTTGATCCGGAGGACCTCGGACGCCGACCCTTCGGGCTCGTGTTCGACCGTCACGAGCAGCGAGTCGGTGATCCGGACCAGCTCCTCGAACACCCACTCGCTGTCCGGATGCAGGTGCTGGAGCGTCTCGACGGCGAACGTCACGTCGTACCGGTCGTCCTCTATCCCCTCGATCAGCCCCTCCACCGCCTCGAAGTGGAAGGTTCCTCCGTCGCTGAGTTCGGGATACGCCTCGGCCATCACCTCCCGTGCCCCCTCGTTCACCTCGATCCCGTGGAGGTCCTCGTAGCCGTTCGCGTGGAGGTGTGCGAGGTGTCGTCCCGAACTGCAGCCGAGTTCGAGGACGCTCGCCGTCTGCCCCACCCTCTCGTCGAGCGTCTCTCGAACGAGGTCGCTCGTCGCGTTCGGCCCGTGGTGGGCGTAGTACGCGGGCGAGAACTCGCCGGAACGGCCGGCCCACTCGTCTCTGACCTCGGTCGGAGTCACTACGTGCGAGTCACGACCACGACGGATAAGGGTAGTGGGTGTGTCCGGTCACCGCTCGGATCGATTCGTCCACGGAGTGCTCGTGTCTGTCGTCGGATCGATCTACACGACTCGACACCAGACCGGCGGCAGTCGATGGAGAACGAGCCGGTACGTGTTGAGAATTGACGTTGTACAATGTCCTTCGCCACCGGCCCGACTGGCCCGATCGGTTCTCGTCCGTGGAACTCACTGGTACGAGACGGCCACGATATCGGTGTGTTGACTCGACCGCGCTCGAACGCGACCCACGTACCGGCGAGGGTGGTCTCGGGGTGGCGAGTGCCGACGACGGGTCTGGAGGTCCGGGGTACACCGGCGGTTTCCGTCAACGGAAGGTTTTTCTCCGGTTACAGGTATCGAGACGCATGAGTTCCTCGGTACCCTCTCCGTCGTCCGTCCTCGAGGTGGTTGATCAGCTCGCACCGCCAGGCACGCCGTTGACGACCCCCGAAGTGGCCGAGAGGTTCGACTGTACGGATCGAACTATCTACAACAAACTCGACGCGCTCGTCGAAGAGGGGCCTCTCGAAACGAAGAAGATAGGGGCGAAGGGCCGGGTCTGGTGGCGACCGCTTCGAGAGTGCGAGACCGAGTACACTGGTGGATTCGACCCGGAGGGAACCGTCACCGATAGCACCGGGTCCGAACGGAGGAGACACGTCGGGGAACCTACCTTCCGTCAGTTGTTCGAGTCGATCGATGAGGGGGTCTGCATCGTCGAGAAGATCGACTCCGACCCGGGCGAGCCGATCGACTTTCGGTACGTAGAGGCCAACCCGGCCTTCGAGAGGCACACGGGAGGGGGCGACGTGGTTGGAACGACTATCCGGGAGTCGTTTCCGGGCGAGTCGGAGGAGGTGTATGACCTCTACGACACCATCTTACAGACCGGGGAATCGGTTCAGTTCGAGTATGAGCTTGAGAGGAACGACTGCTATCTAGAGATATTAGTATTCCGACTTGAAAACGAGGAGCGGAAACTCGGCGTGCTGTTCAGAGATATTACCGAGCGCAAACGTGCCGAAACTGCATTACGTGAGAGCGAGGAACGCTATCGGACCCTGTTCAAGTCGATAACCGAGGGCTTTTGCGTCCTCGAGAAAGTCGATACCGACCCGGACGAGCCAATTGATTTCCAGTACGTAGAGGCGAACCCCGCCTTTGCAGCCCAATCCGGTATCGATGACGTGGTTAGAAAGACGATGCGGGAAGCGATTCCAGAACTGTCCGAAGAGTGGTTCGAGACGTACGATACCGTCGTACAAACCGGGGACGCGGTTCGATTCGAGCGCGAACTCGAAACCGAGGGGCGAATCTTAGAGCTATACGCATTCCAAGCGGGAGATGGAACAGACGAGCAAGTCGAGGTGATTTTCCAGGATATTACCGAACGCAAGCGTAGGGAAGAAGAACTGCGTGAACGAGCAGAGTTGGATGCTTTCCGTGTCGAACTCACCGACACGATCCGTCCACTCGCCGATCCTGTGGAGGTGCAACAGGAGGCCGCCCGCGTTCTCGGCGAGCAGCTACAAGCCGATCGAGCGAACTATTGCGAAGTCCTCTCCGAGGACGGCAGGGTGCTGGTCCGTAACGAATACCTTCGTGGCGACATTCCGTCTGCTCTCGGTGAGCATCACCTCGACGACTTCGGCCAGCACATCCTCGAGACACTCCACGAGGGTGATCCCGTGGTGGTAGACGATCTGGGGACCGATCCGAAGTTCAGTGAGGACCAACGCGCCTCCTATCTGGAATACGGTGTTCGTTCGTTGATGGCCGCACCGGTAATCAAAAACTGCCGATGCACGGCGTACGTAGTCGTCAACCAGTATACTCCTCGAGAGTGGACGGAGGTTGAGGTCGCAATGGTTCAGGAGACGGCTGAACGTACGTGGGAGGCCGTCGAACGAGCTCACGCCGAGAAATCGTTGACACGAGCGAACGACGCTCTCGAACGGCTCAACGAGGCAAGTCAGGAGCTGATGAGGGCTGACACAACGGCGATCGCTACCCACGCTGGTTCACTCGCCCGGACCGCACTTGATCTCGAGTACACAGCCCTTTGGTGCTATGACGAGACTACCGGTGAGTTCCAGCAGTACACCAGTCACGCAGAATCGAAGACAAGCTCCGATGCGATCGATCTTCCTACTGATCTCTCCGAGCGAGCGTGGCAGGCATTTATCAACGACGAGATAGCGATTGAAAACGACCTCACATACGCCTCTGAGACTGAAACTCCCTCGAACTCTCAGCTTCGGAGTTGTGTAATCGTGCCGCTTGGTAGATACGGCGCCATCTGTGCAGGCACCACTGGAACCGGAATGATCGACGAGGTAACGGTCGATCTCACTGAAACGCTCGCAGCGACCATCGAAGCGGCGTGGAATCGTGCGACGAGCGAACAGCAGTTAGCACAGCAGAACGAGGAACTGGCACGCCTCGACCGTCTCAACGGTCTCATTCGGGAGATCATTGAGGCACTAGTTGAGGCAGATAGTCTTCCAGCGATCGACCGAGCCGTTTGCGAACGACTGGCGGAGTCGAAGCAGTACGAGTTCGCTTGGATCGGTGACCGGGATGCGGTCACGGACACGATCCTTCCACGAGAGTGGGCGGGGGTCGATAGCAGCTACATCGACGATCTCTCGGTCTCAATCGACGAACAGTCGACGGAACGGAGCCCGATCGCCACGGCAGCGCTCTCACACCGGATACAGGTCGTGTCGGATATCGCTACAGAGACACAGTTCACTCCCCGGCGCGAGGCTACGTTGGAGCGGGGCGCTCGCGCGTGTATTTCCGTTCCACTCGTCTACGACGAGGTCCTCTACGGGGTGCTTTCGATCTACGCGCGTCAGCCACAGCCCGACGAGCGTGACTTCGTCGTCTTCGAAGAGCTCGGGAGAACGATAGCGCACGCGATAAACGCGATAGAAACGAGAGAGACGCTTCAGACGGACCGCGTCGTCGAGCTTACAGTACGGTCCCGCGAGTCGAGAGCACCACTGTGCCAGCTCGTACGGAAGACCGACTGTACGATAGAGTTCGAGGGACTCGTACACCGAACGGCCGGTGAACCGGACGTCTTCTTCACCGTTGCTGGAGCTTCGGTGGAGGAACTCCTGACTGCCGGTGAGGAGGCGGCCGCGATACAGGAACTGACGTGTATCGCAACCCACGGGAGCCACTCCTTGTTCAGAGCACGGGTATCCGAGCCAGCGCTCGCATCACGGTTCGCCGAGCAGCACGCGATCGTGCGCACGTTAACCATCGAAGAAGGGACCGCAACCGCCGTCGTAGATATCCCTCACACGACCAGCGCTCGTCGGTTCGTCACGGACATGCAGCAGTTCGCTCCCGATCTCGAGCTGCTCGCCCGTCGTGGTCGCGATCGGCCGCTCAAGACCAGACAGACGTTTCGGGCGATCTGTGAAGAACGTATGACCCCGAAACAACAGGCAGTCCTCCATACGGCGTTTCTGAGTGGGTTCTTCGAGTCGCCACGAGTGCGAACGGGGCGAGACGTCTCCGTATCACTGGACATCTCCCAACCGACGTTCAGCAACCACCTCCGGGCGGCCCAACGGGCAGTGTTCGAGGTGCTATTCGAGGAAAGCGAGATCACCATAGCGTAGGTCCATCGATCGTGTAGAGAGCGGCGTAGGCTAGATGCTGAGGGTGGTGCGTAACAGCCGTTTCCACCTTCTAGCGTCAATCGCTATTGACATGGCGGTAGCACAACCGAGTACGGTCGAGTGGGGGGTATCCATCCCTCACTTACGACCGGTCGAGCAAGAGAGTACGTGCCTCTGACACCACGTAACACTGCTCGAAACGGTATCACGTCTCTTTGTTCGTCTGTTCGAGTGGTGACGTGCGAAATGAGTTTCAATGAGGATAGTGACACGAACGGACGAACTACAGTCAGTACGAATACTTATTGTGCTGATACTCTATCGGTATCCGGGGAGCAGTGTTACGTGGTGTCAGAGGCGCCTGCACGGGTTCGACCCTCCCCTGGCACGCTCCCCACTTCCGTCAGAGCCACCTTCCTCACCTCCCCCTCCGGTGACTCGGCCGATCGAGTCCCTCGCCAACCACGTGCTCGCTCCCCTGGGTCGGGTACTCGACACCCGGCCGTCGTGCCGGTCGTTCAGCCGTCCGCGCCACTGGCGGCCGAACCGATCGTCACTCGGTGATCTGCATCACCCGACTCCGGTCTCTCTCGAGTACTGCCAGTCTCGGCTCGCTCGGAGTCGATTTCCCCTCGTCAGTAGTTCGAACCCTTCGTGTGCGATCACTCCACCGACGGGACCGATGACGTCGAGTACTGTCCGAGTAGAGCACGGCTACTCGGTTCGCACCTCGTCGGGGCGCAGTCACTCGTTTTCGGTAGCTTGTCTCTGCTCTACTTTGTTCAGTTCGATCAGTAGCCGAAAGATCGCCTTCACCAGGTTCGACTCCACGTCGAACCGTTCTGCGTTCTCGCCCGCCCGGTCCATCACCCGCTGTTCCTGACCCTCGTCGGTCGTCGGCAGCCCCTCGCGTGCCTTGACCTCCGCGATGGTGGAGGCGACGTAGGTCCGGCGGGCGATGAGTTCGACGAGATCGTGGTCGATCTCCTGGATCTCCTCGCGTAGCTCGTCCAGGTTCATCCCCGTCTCGCCCCCGCCGTCTGTGTGGTCGTCAGCCATGTGGTTCCGGTCCTCTCTTCCCACTGCTCACGCACTCCCCCTAACGCCTTCCGGTCGCCGACCGCCACCACGCTCGGGCCGGTCCCAGAGAGCGAGACCCCCTCTGCCTCGGGCAGCGCCTCGATCGCCGGCTCGGTGGGAAAACCGAGTGCGGCCGAGAACGCGAGTCCGTTCACCGTCATCGCCTCGCCGTACCGCCCGGCGAGGGCGAGCTCCTCGACCAGCTCCGCGATCGTGGCGATCCGCTCGCAGGCGGAGACGTCCGCTTCGGCGCTGAACGCTCGCTCCTCGGGCGTCCAGACGAGCACGTCCCAGTCGACGGTCTCGTGTGCGAGCAGTTCGTCGCGGGCGTTGTCGGTGACCGTCACCCCACCGAGCATGCTCGCCGAGGCGTCGTCGAACGCCCCGGTGACCGTCACGCCCGCCTCGCGAGCGGCCCGCACGCCGAGCAGGCAGGCCTCCGTGCGATCGACCTCGATCCCGAGCGCGTCACACGTCGCGAGAACCGTCGCGTTGGCCGCCGCGCTCGAGCTCTTCAACCCCGCCGCCATCGGGATCGAACTCTCGGTTCTCACGAGACCTCCGAGCGACTCGTCGTCGTACCGTTCGACCGCGAGCGAGACACACCGTTCGATCAGCGCCGTGTCGGCCTCCGGATCCTCCGCTATCTCCCCTTCGATTTCGGTACCGGGTTCGAGGGAGACGGTCGCGGTCGTCTCCACGCCGTCGATGGCGAACGCCGAGCCGCGCCCGGTGGCGAGCGCGTTGCAGATCGTCCCGGCTGCCGGTGCCCGTGCGCGGCCGTCCATGGCGGGTCGAGAGGGAGTAGTGACTTACCCGTGGCGGTTCGAGCACGCGATCCCGGTCGTTTTTGCCGCGCGGGGCGTAGTCCGCCCATGGAGTTCAGAAGCGACATCTCGCCCGCGACGCTCGGAGTCGAGTTCCGCGAGGAGGGGATCGCCGTCACCTATCTCGACGGACGGACCGTCGTCTACCGTCGCGAGCCCGAGGAGGTCGACGAACGCGTCGAGACCCCACCCGGAAAGGAGGTCCACGTCCTCGTCACCGACCCGACCGAGACCGAGGGCGTGATGGTGTACGTCAACGACCACGACACCCACGACGAGATCATCGAGGCGACCGGCGTCGGCCGCGTACTGATCGAGCCGGGCGAGACCGACGAACTCTTCCCGGGCGTCTCGGTGACAGCCCGGGAGGTCTCGGCGGTCGTCGAGGCCGATCCCGAGGTCGCCCGTGGCCGGGTGTTCGTCTTCGCCGAGGACGCGACCGGCGAGTTCGCCTACGAGATCACCGGCAGGGAGTAGTCTTCACCGACGTCTCACTCCCCACCGACCTCTTTTACGACCCTCGCGGGGTTCCCGCCGACGACCACCCCCGCCGGGACGTCCCCGATCACGACCGCGCCGGAGGCGACGACGCTGCCGTCCCCGATCTCGACGCCTGGATTCACGACCGCCCGGCCGCCGATCCAGACGTCGTCCCCGATCGTCACCGGTTCTCCGTACTCCAGACGCTCGGTCCGATCGTCCGGGTCGATCGGGTGGGTCGCGGTGTAGAGGTGGACGCCCGGCCCGAGCAGGCAGTTTCGACCGATCTCGATTCGACGAACGTCGAGAGCCACGCAGTCGTAGTTCGCGAAGAACCCGTCGCCGACGTGGAGGTTGTAACCGTAATCACACCGGAAGGGTGGCTCTATCAGACACCGCTCCCCGCGCGAGCCGAGGAGTTCGGAGAGCAGGCGATTTCGCTCCTCACACTCGTTCACTCGCGTCCGGCTGCACCGATCCGTGAACTCCCGTGCGCGTCTCCGTTCCGCGACGAGTTCGGGGTCGCTCGCGTCGTAGAGCGCTCCGGAGAGCATCCCCTCCTTCTCGTTGCTCATGGCCTCCCTTCGTCTTCCCGGGTGATCAACAGCGTGCGTCACGCTCCGCTCGCGGGTCGACGACCGGGTGGACGACGAGTCCGACCAGGAAAACCGCTCTCGCTACTGGATGTACGTCGGCTCCTCCGCGTCGCAGGTCCGTTCGTGCTGCCGCGCGCTCTCGCGCTCGTCGAAGAGCAGCCCGCAGGCTTCGCACTCGAACCAGGTCCCGTCCTCGCGTGTGGTCTGTGCGACCATGCGAGAGGGTGTGACGCCGTGACACATAGCAGTTGCCCCCGCCGGGGGCGAACGATAATGACGGCACGGTGGGTAGGAGGGGTATGAACGACGTAGAGGTCACGCTGACGGTCAAGGGTGCCGAAAAGCGCGACGCCGGCCGGGGGGTGGCGCGGCTTCCCGAGGGTGTTCGCTCGCGTCTCGGCGTGCTGAGCGGCGACACCGTCCTGATCGAGGGTGAGAAGACCACCGTCGCGAAGGTCTGGCCCGGCGGCGGCGACCTGGGAGCCGGCGCGATCCAGATCGACGCCGACACGCGACAGAACGCGGGCGTCTCGATCGGCGACACGGTCAGCGTGCGAAAACAGTCGGTGAGACAGGCCGCGAGCGTGACGGTCACCCCGCCCGTCTCGATCACCGAGGACGACGCGAGGAGCGTCGAGGCGGCGGTCAAACGCGACCTGCGGGACCGACCGGTGAGCGCGGGACAACGGGTACGGATCGAACGGCTCGGCGTCGGCCCCTTTACGATCACCCACACCGAGCCCTCCGGAACCGTCCACATCTCCGAGGAGACCCGGGTGACGGTTCCCGCGGACGTCGAAAGCGGCGCGGAGGAGGCGAGTGGCCGGGTGAGCTACGAGGACATCGGCGGCCTCGACGAGGAGTTAGACCTCGTCCGGGAGATGATCGAACTCCCGCTCTCGGAGCCGGAACTGTTCAGACACGTCGGGATCGACGCGCCGAAGGGCGTGCTGCTCTACGGCCCGCCCGGCACCGGAAAGACGCTGATCGCCCGGGCGGTCGCGAACGAGGTCGACGCGAACTTCTACACGATCTCCGGCCCGGAGATCATGTCGAAGTACAAAGGCGAGTCCGAGGAGCGGCTCCGAGAGCGGTTCGAGGAGGCCCAGGAGAACGCCCCCGCGATCGTCTTCTTCGACGAGATCGATTCGGTGGCGGGCAAACGCAACGACGGTGGGGCCGACGCCGAGAACCGCGTCGTCGCCCAGCTCCTAAGCCTGATGGACGGCCTCGAGGCCAGAGGCGACGTCGTCGTCATCGGGGCGACCAACCGGGTCGACTCGCTCGATCCCGCGCTGCGGCGGGGTGGCCGGTTCGACCGCGAGATCGAGATCGGCGTCCCGGACGAGAGTGGGAGAAAGGAGATCTTCGAGGTCCACACGCGGGGGATGCCGCTCGCCGAGGACGTCTCGATCGACTGGCTCGCGTCACGTACCTACGGTTTCGTCGGCGCGGACGTCCACGCGCTCGCGACGGAGGCCGGGATGAACGCCCTGCGCCGGTATCGCGACGAACGCGGCTCGCTCGCGGAGCTCCAGGTGACGAAGGAGGACTTCGAGGGGGCGATGGCGGCGGTCGAACCGAGCGCGATGCGCGAGTTCGTCGCCGAGACCCCCAAGACCGGGTTCGAGGACGTCGGCGGGCTGGCGGAGGCGAAACGTACGCTCCAGGAGGCCGTCGAGTGGCCGCTGACCTACGGCGAACTCTTCGACGAGACGGGGACGAAACCGCCGTCGGGCGTGCTGCTCTACGGCCCGCCCGGCACCGGGAAGACGATGCTCGCGCGCGCGATCGCGAGCGAGAGCGGCGTGAACTTCATCAGCGTCGCCGGGCCCGAACTGCTCGACCGGTACGTCGGGGAGTCCGAGAAGGCGGTACGAAAGGTGTTCGAGCGTGCCAGACAGTCCGCGCCGTCGATCGTCTTCTTCGACGAGATCGACGCCATCGCGAGCCAGCGTGGCGACGGCACCCACGAGGTGACCGAGCGCGTCGTCTCCCAGCTACTGGCAGAGCTCGATAGTCTGGCGGAGAACCCGAACCTGGTCGTACTGGCCGCGACCAACAGGCGGGAGGCGCTCGACCCCGCGCTCCTCCGGCCGGGTCGCCTCGAGACGCACGTCCTCGTTCCCGATCCGGACGCCGAAGCACGCCGGGAGATCCTCGCGGTCCACGCGACGGGCAGACCGATAGACGAGACGGTCGACCTCGACACGATCGCCGACGAGTTAGTGGGATACTCGGGTGCGGACATCGCGGCGCTGGTACGGAACGCCTCGATGCGGGCGATCCGCGAGATCGCCGACGAGTACGGCCCGGAGGAGGCGACCGAGCGCGCGGCGGAGGTCGTGATCGGGGAGGGACACTTCGCGGCCGCGCGCGAGGAGATCGACGCCGCCCGCGAGCCTTAGTCGGCCGACAGCGGCCGATCGTCGACCGCGGTCGCGTCCGTCCCGTCGAACCCGAACGGATCCGACCCCTCGGTGTCCGCCAGCAGTGTCTCGCCCGCGGTCACCCGCTCGCCTTTCTCGACGAGGAGGTCCTCCCTCCCTATCTCCGGGGGTAAGAGGACGTCCGCCCGGCTCCCGAACGCGATGTGGCCGATCTTCTCGCCGCGAGAGAGCTCGTCGCCGGTCTCGACGTAGGGGGTGATCCGGCGGGCGAACGCCCCCGCGATGAGCGTCACCGAGAACTCCTCGAACCCGATCTCGACGCGTTCGTTGTGCTCGGAGTCCTTCGAGAACGCCGGTCGGTAGTCCCCGGGGCTGTGTTCGACCCTCTGTACGGTTCCGTCGGTCGGCGCGCGGTTGACGTGGACGTCGAACGGACTCATGAACACCCCGACTCGGATCCGGTCGCCTTCCTCGCGGATCACCGTGACCTTCCCGTCGGCGGGCGAGACGATCCCCGAGAAGGGTGGCGAGCGGTCCGGATCGCGGAAGAAGAAGAGGACGAACCCGCCGACGGCGGCGAACGCGAGCGTGAGCCAGGCCGAGACGAGGAACGCCGGCAACGCGATCAGGAACGCGGGCACCGCGTACCAGAGAGCCCCGGGTGCGAAGCGCATGGCCCCGTTTCGTCGGGAGGGGTTACAGGTGTTTCGTGCGCAGGCAACGGTCGTCGGTACTCCACCGGGAAGAAGGAAGCTTCCGATCACTCGGTCCGGAGTTCGTAGAGTGAGTGAGATGGAGTTCAGCCGAGGAGGTACCTGGTTTTCGGGTAGCGCTCGACGAGCGGCTGGCCCCCAACGTCGATCCCCTCGATGTATCGGTCGAGCCCGAGGATCCGCCCCGCGCCGAACGCCGCGACCGCGAGGAACACCACGAGGTAGACCAGGTTCGAGTTCACGAACCCCAGCGGCCCCGCGACGTCCCAACTCCCCAGGTAGAACATCGCCATCTGCAGCGCCCCGCCGAGCGCCGCCAGTCGGACGAACGCCCCTGTAATGAGGGCGATCCCGATCAGCACCTGCGTCACCGGGACGACGACGTTCACCACCTCCATCAGCATCGTGCTCGCGGCCATCGCCGCGTAGATCCCCGCGACGGGACCCTCCGAACCCATGAGGTAGCCCGCCGCGTCGAAGGACTCGCCCGAGACGAACGCGACCTTCCCGAGGCCAGCCCCGAGAAACGCCCCGCCCATGACGAGCCGCAACGCGACGACGAACCACGCGGAAAGCGCGTGTGGCGTTCCGGTGAGCGTGAGCCCGCCGATCCTGCTCTCGAGTCTGTTCTCAGTCGGTGTGGATATGGACATGATCGGTCTCTCCTTACAACTACTGATACACCCACCGAGTACTTAGACCACGGAGCGGATTCCCAAACCCTGAGAAGTGTAACACCGTGGGAGAAAGGGTGGACCTGGGTGTTCCGTACGAAGGTTGAAACGGAGCCGAGAGGCTCTACTAAGCCGTACACGTCTCCTTTTCGAGCACCGAACCGATTCGTTCGTCGATCGCACCACACCGAACGGAAGGGAAACGGTCGGGAGAACGGGGAACGATCGCCGTCAGCCGCCCGCCAGGTCTTCGGTCGTGTCCTCGGGTGCGGAAACCCGTACGACGGCGAGGGAGTCGTCAAGCGTCACCGCGAGCGGGTCGTGGCCGAGGTCGATGCTGAGGTGTATCCGGTCGGGATCGGTCGATCGGGAGACGTCGACGGGGTCGTAGAATTCGGACGCCCAGAGCGGAGTCGCTCGGACATCGATCCCGTGATCGAAGTAGTACGCTGTAACGGTCGGGTGTCGGCACGCACTCACGATGACCGGGATCTCGAGTGAAACCCCACAGCGGGGACACCGCGTCTCGACCTCCGAGCACTCGGGCCCGATATCGGAACCGGCCGAGAGCTCCAATCGGCCGTAACAGAACGGACAGATCCCTTCGGTCGCCAGGGCCAGATCGTTCCTGGTCTTGTGCGTCCAGAGTTCGAGCACCTCCGGTAGGGTACGATCGTCGATCGTGCCGGGCGGCAGTGTGTTCTTGAAGACGTGGTCGTTCGGACAGCGTACCCCGAGGAGGCCGTCCCTGTACGTCGCCGTGAGCCGTCCGTCACAGACGGGACACCGGTCCTCGAGTTCGAGGGGACCGAGCGGACTACCGGTGTCGTACGTGCCGGTGATGAGTGCGGCGACGACCTTGAGCCCTGCAGGGGCGATACGATACCCCTCGGCCGTCTTTCTGACGAACCGCCCTTCGAGTTTGTTCAAGTGGTAGCTGAAGTTCCCGGAGTCGCGAACTCCGACTCGGCGTCGGAGGTCGGAGAAGCCGATCGAAGGCTCGTCGGGGCTTTCGCGCAGGTGATCGACGAGCGTCCGAACGATATCGATCCGTGTCTCGTCGCTCAGGAGATCGAACCCCGGTTCCGAGGGCGCTCGCTCCGTCTCGGCCATGGTAGCTACTGTAGATCCAACAGCAACAAGCTACCGGCGGGTTCGAACCCGATTCCCCCTCGTTCGACGACCGCACTCGGTCGAACGAGCTGTCACGCACACTACTGTATCGTGGTACAGGATTGATATATCGTGATGGGACCGGTAGGGGTGGGTACCATGATGGGTCTACCAACCCACGAAGACCATCGACGACGGATGCAGAGGCCGCTACCGGCGGGCGGATCACTGATCGTGCTCGTGAGTGTCATCACGAGCACACTGTCGGTCAGTGCACTCCCCGGGAGAATCCAACTACCCTGGACGGTCGGTGGACCGTACTACGGGCCGGAGTTCGTTCCGCCGTCGCTCGTGCTGGCCGCATTCCCGCTGTTCATCACTGGTATCGCCCTCACCTGTCTCCCGATACGAACGTGTTTCACCCGACCGGAACGGGTCGAGACGATCCAGCCTCTCTACGACCGGGGAGTCCTCTTCCTGCTCGGAAGCGTGTCGATCGTCCAGTTCGTCGTCATCGTCCTCGACGTGGGACCGGTATGACGCCCGGGAACTCGGTTAGGGGAGGTATTAGCGGGAGTCGTCTCACGCTGTTCCTCGGCGTTCTGCTCGTGTCGATGGCGGGGTTCGTCGGTTTCTCGTGGATCTCCGGTCGCTCGTTCCTCTCGTTGCTCGTACCGTACATGTTCACACCGATGATAGCTGCCCTGATCGTGTGCTATTGGGACGGGATCTCGCTCTCTACTGTCGGGCTCCGGGTGGGCAGAGCTCGGTGGCTCGTCGTCGCCGTCGTGATCGTGTTCCCGATCGTGGGGGCGGTGACCGCCATCTCGACGGGCATTCCGGGAGTCGCCTTCGATCCGGCTGCAAGCGACGTTCCGGGACTCGATCTCACGGCCGGACTGCACGAAGTACTCCCGATCTTCGGGCTACTGTTGCTCACCGGGATCACGGTGAATTCGCTGGTCGCGCTCGGCGAAGAGTTCGGATGGCGTGGATACCTGCTGTGGGAGCTCGCGCCGCTTGGCTTCTGGAGAGCGTCGTTCGGTATCGGGGTGGTGTGGGGGCTGTGGCACACGCCCGGGATCGTGGCCGGTCACAACTACCCGTCGTTCCCGGTCCTCGGTGTCGTCCTGATGACCCTCTTCTGTACGCTCCTCGCGCCGCTTTACACCTATCTCGTGATCCGTTCGCGGTCGGTGTTACCGGCAGCGGTGTTCCACGGCGTGTTCAACACGTTCGCTCTCACGATCGCCGTTACGTCGACGCCCGACACCGTCGTTCGGGAACTCGTCGCCAGCGAAGCCGGCCTCGTCGGTCTGGTGGTCTTCGTGCTGATCGCGGTCGTGATCGCGATCGCCGGACCGCCACGACTGACCCGCGAGTTCGCCCGTAAGAGAGCGAGTCGCCCGTCGGTTGCCTCGACGGTCTGAAACCGTGGAACTACCGCTGTCGACCGACGATACGACGCGAGAGTGCTCCACGACGGGTTCTTCACGGTCCTGCCCCGTCGAATGCATGGGTTCGTTCGCCGATTCACCCGAGTGAGAGGCCTCGAACCCCGTCGTGCCTCCCTCCAGCAGTATTAGTTATGCCCAATCACCCCCATATTAAAATTTATATGTTTATCCCCGTTCGTGTCGTATCACTGCTGATCTACGATGACGACAAGTATCGATGAAGCGACCTACACCGACCGCGCGATCGGTGAGACGGGCGAACGCCGTTCCGTGCTCGCGATGGCTCGAACGGGTGTGTTCTACCTTTCGCTCCTGCGTGCAGGCGTGATGACGCTGTTGTTCCTCCCGGGCCTCCTCGCGTTGCTCGTGACGGGCTGGACCCCCGCTGTCGGTGCGGAACTCGGCATTCACCAACTCCACGTGATGGGTATCGCTACCGTCGTGGCGGTGTTCCTGCTCGGACTGTTCGCGCAGGCCTATCGCCCGAGAGAGCGCGTCGCAGCGATGTGGGGTGCGTTCCTCACCATCCTCGTCGTGAGTCTCGGGACGGTCGAATACGGAGTCGGGCGCCCGGAGGAGGTCCTCCCCTTCCTCCTGCTCACAGGCCTCGCGTTCGTCGCCCACCCGGCGGGTCGGAGAACGTTCCGGCGCGGCGACTCCTACAGCCCGGCGCTGGTGGCGCTGGTCGCCATCGCCGCGGTTCCGCTGCTCGCGTTCGCCGGGGCCCAACTGAGCCTGTCGTCGAGTACCCTCGACCCCCACGCCCTCGATGGTCACTACGTGATGATGGCCGGTCTCGCGGTCGCACCGCTCGCATACGGCGTCTTCGCGGCGTTCGGGTTCGACGGCTGGCGTCTCGCCTCGTGGCTCGCCGCACTCCCGATGGCCTACTACGGCCTGCTGTCCGTCTCGTTCCCCCTGCAGTCGGGCTCGACGGGAATCGTCTGGGGAGCTGCGGCCATCCTCTGGGCGATCGCGTTCGTCACGGTCGCGGAGTACTCTCGTGTAGGGACCGCCGCGATGCTTCGTCGCGAGGGATAGGGACCACGCTACATGTCCCTCGGCATCTCTGACTCGGCCGAACGAACCAACCTCTCCCGAGACACCGCTACGCGATCCGTCCCTCCCTACGTCTGGAAGTGTGCGTACGCGGTTCTCGGCGCGATAGCGCTCACCATCCCACTCGGTATCGGGTTCTTCCTCTACGAGGGGATCTTCGCACTGCTGAGCGACGCGGGCGGTCTACTCGTCGGTGTTCTCCTCGCCCCGCTGGTGTGGGGGCTGTACCTCCTGAACAGCGGTGACGGCCTCGACCGTCCCGTCCTCGCACTCGGTGTCCTGACCGTGCTCGGGATCTGTCTCGGCTCGCTCGGACTGATCGTGGTGAACGCGCTCTCGCTGGATCCCGCGGTCTACGGGGGCGGGTTCCTCGCGATCCAGTTCGCCGGCTGGCTGTTCCTCGGCATCTGGTTGCTCGGCGTCGGTGCGCTCGGTCTCCGAAACGAGACCGTCGAACGGCGGGTGTCGTGGGCCGCGGTCGCGACCGGCATCGGGTCGGGTGACGGGATCGTGACGCTGGTGTACTCGTACGCCGTCGGGTGGTTCACACCGGCGTTCTCGGTGTTCATGGCGCTGTTCGCCGTCGGGTTCGCCCTCTGGGCGTTCTGGCTCGGCAGAGGGCTACGGTCGGAGGCGGCGAGATCGTCTCCCGACCGGGTCTGATCCCTCGAGGACGAGGACTCGTCCGTCCGTTCGGTTAGCTCGGCTCGCGAGCGAACGCGAGCACCTCGTCGACGAAGAGCGCCGGCGCGGTGTTCATCGCGACGTGTTGCTGTCCGTCCAAAGTAACGACCCGGCTGTCCGGGAGTGCCCTGGCGACGGCGTCCGTCGCGTCTTCGTAGTACTGAGGGCTCTCGCCGCCGACCAGCAGCAGCGTCGGTGTGGTCATGGCCGCGAATCGGGTAGGATCGAACTCGTATTGGCCGGACGCCCGTGTCTCGCGATAGGCCGTGTCGGCTGCACTCACTCTAGCCGGCCAGTTCGGTGCCGAACGGAGCGCGTCGAGCTGTGTCGGCGAGAACATGGCGACCTCGCGCAGGAACAGAACGAGCGCTCGCTCGTGCTCGTCGTCGTCCAGAAGGGCCCTCATCTCGGCGAGTACGTCCTCGGAGTGGAGTTCCTGATCACCGACTCGGATCGGGGGCTCGTACAGGACGAGCGCGCGCAGGTCGTCGGTTCGCAAGGCCGCCTCCAGCGAGCAGAGTGCGCCGTAGGAGTGGCCGAGCAGGACGGCCGGCTCGTCGATCGACTCGACGACGGCGGCCACGTCCTCGAACTCCCGGTCCAGCTCGTAGTCGGCGGCGTCCCCGCTCTCGCCCCGACCTCGACGGTCCATCGCGTATACCGTGAACTGTTCCTCGAGGGCGGGACGGACCGGGTCCCACCGGGTGTGGTCGGCGGTCGTCCCGTGCACGAGCACGAGCGGTGGACCGCTCCCCGTCCGTTCGTACGCGATCTCCGTGCCGTCCACCGAAGCGATCGTCTCCATTATCTCTCGACCGTACGTCTACGCCGTCGAACTATGTGACGGTTTCGCACACCGCGGACGACACGTGAAGAACGCGAGCGGCCCGTCCCCACTCACCGATCTGCTCGACCCGGTCCACCGATCCGGGATCGACTCCCGATCGGGACGCGGCCTCCACTCTGGAATCCTTTCTGGGGGCTACCGAAGACGAGGGTGAGGGATGTACAGGAGAGAGAGGACGTGTCTCTCACCCCGTAGTGGAGAGTGGACGAGACGAGTGATCGACGCGACCGTTTTCGAGCCCTGTCAGGTCGTCACGACGAGTTTCCCGACGCTCTCGCGGTCCTGCATCGCTGCGAAGGCGGCCCCGGTCTCCTCGAGCGGATACAGCTCGTCGATCTCGGGGCGCAACGCACCGCTTGCGACGAGTTCGACCAGCGTCTCCAGGTCGGTCTGTGTCCCCATCGTACTGCCTATAATCCGTTTGTGTCCCAGGAAGAGGTCGGGGACGTCTATCTCGGACCGGCTACCGGCGGTCCGTCCGCAGATCACCATGCGCCCGCCACGTCTGAGGACGTCCAGTCCGAGTTCGGTGTACCGTCCTCCGAGATGGTTGAGGACGGCGTCCGGCGTACCGATATCTCGCACCGCATCGCGCAGCTCGTCGGGATCGGTGCCCTGGATGGCGTGATCCAGACCTAACTCGGCGAGTCGGTCCAGTTTCGCCGCCCTCGAGGAGGTGCCGATGGTTCGGACACCGAGTATATCGGCGAGCTGGATGCAGGCGACGCCGACGCCGCCGGTCGCACCCGGGACGAAGACGGTGTCGGTGGGACCCACGTTCGCCCGCTGGAGCATGTGGTAGGCGGTCATGTACGCGGTCGGGAGTGCGGCCGCGCTCGTCGTATCGACGGACGGCGGAAGCGTGAGGAGGCGATCGGCCCTGACGCGTGCCGTCTCCGCGAGGCCGCCGTGATACAGCGAGAAGGATTCACAGAGGTTCTCCGGTCCGTCGCGACAGAAGCGACAGCTCCCACAGGTCTCGTTCGGGCAGAGAAGGACACGGTCCCCCGGTTCGACCGCGGTCACGTCGTCGCCGACTACCCGGACGACGCCCGCCACGTCGAGGCCGCTGACGAACGGAAGGTCATCGGCATCGACCATGGCGGAGTCGCCCTCGAGGATCCAGAGGTCGTGACGGTTGATCGCGCACGCCTCGACGTCGACGACCGCCTCCCCAGGGCCCGGCTCTGGGCTGGGTCGCTCGATGATCGTTACCCCGTCCGGTCCGGTCAGTTCGGTGAACGCTGCGGTACGCATCGGCCGGGTGTACGACCGCCGTACCAAAAGCGATGAGTGATACGCCCCTCGCACTCGTCGGCGAGTTAGCGACGGGTGCGAGGGACGCCGGTGACGGCGTTGCGAGCGAGAGAACGTGTTCGGCACGGCGGTCGTCTCGCCAGCAGCTTCATACCCCTCGCCGACGATACGGACCCCAGCGCGATGGTCACCGAAAAGGACAGGGGAGTGATCCTGGACGACGTCGACCGGGCGATCCTCCACGAGCTACAACGCGACGCGCGACGGATCACCCACGAGGAGATCAGCGCCGAGGTCGGCGTCTCCCAGAGCACCGTCCGGAACCGGATCGCCGCTCTCGAGGAGACGGGCGTTATCAAATCCTACGCCCCGGAGATCGACTACGAGCGTGCGGGCTTCTCGCTTCACGTCCAGTTCGTCTGCACCGCGCCGATGGAAGACCGTCACCGGATCGCGCGCGAGGCCCTCGAAGTCGGCGTCGTCGTCACCGTCCAGGAGATGGTCACGAGCGAACGCAACCTCATCGTCCGCGTCATCGCGACGAACTCGCACGATCTCACCGAGATCACGCGCGATCTCGGGAGCCTCGACATGCGTATCCACAGCTCCGAGATCGTCACGAACACCTACACACAGCCGTTCAACTACTTCGAATCCAGTCGGAGGAGATCCGAAGCCGACGGGGACGACGCCGGCGAACGTTCGACGGAGCCCGATACGTGACGATTTCGTCCACGCCTGATGTGGAATTCGCAGAAGGAGTGCGATAGCACGTAACGCTGATGCTGACCGGGGCGAAGTAACACCGCTATCCCATCGCAGGAGGAACGCCGGAAGAAGGGGAGGGAATAGTGCCTCTGACAACCTCGCCGCCTCCTCGCTCCTGCGAAGGGGTAGCGAAGCAAAAGGGAGTACGGCAGGGTATTACTTAAATGTCACTCAAGCGCCCGAAATCTGCGATTTTCGCAGGACGGGCGTCGACGGACGAAAGATGGGGGTCGATCTCAGACGGCCTGCGTCACCCGGTGGGAGGTAGTGGAGCGGAATACACGCCCCGAACCCCATACCACGCCCCGAATCCCACACCGAGCGCGCGACACATCGAGAGGTCCGTGTACCGCCGATCACCGCCACGGGAAGGGTTAAGCAGGTCTGATCGAATCGATAACCGGATTCCAGTGAACCAGTTTGCCGCTCGAGAGATCGATCCCGGAGAGAACGCACGAATCATCAAGAGTGCGGTCACGCCGCGCCCCATCGCCTGGATCAGTACCGTCGACGGGAACGGCACCGAGAACCTCGCCCCGTTCAGCTCGTACAACTACGTCGGCTCGAGTCAGCCGGTGGTCGTGTTCAACTCGCCGAGCGAGGCCTCCGGCCGGATGAAAGACACCGCTCGGAACGCGCTGGAGACGGAGGAGTTCGCCGTGAACGTCGTCACCGAGGCGCTCATCGAGGAGATGGACCGGACCTCCGCGAGCGTCCCACCGGAGGAGAGCGAGTTCGACCTCGCGGGTCTGCGACGAGCGGAGTGCCGAGAGATCACCCCGCCGCGAGTGGCCGACGCCGTAATCACGATGGAGTGTACGCTGTACGACGCGATCGAGGTGTACGAGAAGCTGATGATACTCGGCGACGTGCAGTACTACCACGTCTCCGACGAGGTGCTCACCGACGGGCGGATCGACTCCCGAAAGGTCGATACGGTCGGCCGGCTAGGCGGGCCATACTACACCGTCTCAGACCCACACGAGTTCGAGCGGCAGTTCTGATCGCGTGTGTCCCTCATCGAGCGTGGCGAGACCGATCGTTCCGTCGGTGACCCGGTCGGACGCGCCGTGATTGCGGGCGCCGCGTAGTAGGAGTGTAGGCCACCCGCAGCTACAGCTTCGAGTGCCTCGGGGACGGCGGTCCCGTCTCTCTGCTCGGAGTGAGAGCGGAGTGCGACCCCGACTATCCACCGGCGCTCGAGTCGTCCGATCGGCTCTCCGCACGGTACCGGACGACCAGTTCGTAGTACCGTCCCTCGTCGACGGCGTCGACGAGTTCGGTCAGGCCGGCGTCGTCGGCCATCCGTCGGATCTTCGTGTGGTTCAGCATGTTCGCCCCCTCCTGCCGGCGGAGGGCCCTGAACTGACACATCGCGGTCTCGTCCTGACCGCCGTCCGTGGTCGTCATGGTCGTACCCCTCGTGGTATGAGAGACCGCGACTTACCGGTTCCGTCGGCGGGTGCCGGCGCGTGTCGACCGGCCGGCCGACGGGTTCCGGCCCGGCTCACAACGGACCAATCCATCCCCGACCGAACCCGAACAGCCGGTTTCTCTCTCCCCGATACCCGGACCGAACGGAGACACCACGACACTCGTCGGGACGTTCGGGGTGCGTCTCTCGCCGACCCACGGGAGGATCTCCGCCCACGTCTCCCCAGCAGGTCCGCGAGTCGGGTGACCGTCACTCGTCCCGACCTGCTCGTCGCTCGAACCGACGAGAGAGGGAGCCGTCCACTATATTACTCTCGAAAGTAATGATGGACGTATGTACAGTGACATCCTCTTACCGACCGACGGGAGCGAGGCAGCCGAGTCCGCGATCAATCACGCTCTCGCCATCGGGAACTGCTTCGACGCATTGGTCCACGTGCTACACGTGACCGACTCCAGTCACCCCGATCAGAGCCACGGCGGACAGCGTTTCGATCAGGTCGGGACCGATCAGTTCAGCGAGCGGGAGACGCTCGCCGAGATCGGTCGAGAGGCGATCGGTACCGTTACGTCCGAAGCGGAGAGCCGAGGGGTCGACACGGTCGAGCACATCGTTCCCGGTCAACCCGCCCGTGTCATCGCTCACTACGTGGAAAACGAGGGTATCGACCTCGTCGTCATGGGGAGCAGGGGTCATCAGGGCGTCAAGCGAGCACTGCTCGGGAGCGTCACCGAGCGCGTCACGGGCCTCGTCGACGTGCCCGTCCTCGTCACGACCCCCGGAGAGACGAACGAAGGCGACGGGTAGGGGATACCGACGGCGGCTCGGTTACCGGTGATCACGTTCTACGACCGTCACCTCCCAGCGCTACCGTGAGGGCGATTCAGCGGAGCTATCCTTCGACGACCGGAGCCACGTGATGGATGCAGCCTCCGTCGTTCGAACCGGCTGGCCGTGCGATCGAGGTGCATCGATGGGTCGTGTGCTTACTGTGGCACACACATCAGAGAACCGGAAACGGATCAGTCTCCCCCTTCGAGTATTCTCTTCAAGTTCTCCCCTTCCTCATTCATGTGTCGTCGGACCG
Source organism: Halalkalicoccus sp. CGA53 (assembly GCF_036429475.1). Classification (GTDB taxonomy): domain Archaea; phylum Halobacteriota; class Halobacteria; order Halobacteriales; family Halalkalicoccaceae; genus Natronorarus; species Natronorarus salvus. The sequence goes on along the minus strand of NZ_CP144125.1, from coordinate 1,717,624 downwards.
CGTCGAACTCCCGCCGATTGAGTCTCGCTCCGATCGGCCCGGTTCGGATCTTGATCCGCTGGACGACCCGACACCCCTCCCCGTCGGGTTCGAACGCGAAGCTGATGTAGGGGAGTACGAACCGTATCAGCCGCGAGGTCGGCCGCAACTCGATATACCGATCCGGCTCCACCGCGGCGTACCAGACGGTCTTTTTCATGAGCGTCCCCCCGATCACTTCCTCGAAATAGGAGCGGTTTCCCCGTTCGAGTCCCTCGCCCTCGACCCACCGGAACGTGATGTGGTCCGGATGCCACTCCTCGTAGTTGCTGTCCATCTCCTCGAAGTAGCGAAAGACCTCCTCGGGTGGAGCCCCGATACGTGTCCGTTCCTCTAGGATCACGGTTCGTCACCCTACTTGAGGACCGGGGAGGGATCGTTCCGACGGATACTGGTATGGCAGACCTCTGTCAGTCGTATCCGCCAGCAGCCGATTCAGACGGTGCGGATCGGTCAGGTCGTGCGTGTCGATCATCGGATGACTCTATGTGGTACGGTAACATAGAGGGATCGGCCATGGCAGAAACAGCGGCGCCGGACGCAGAGCAGGTCATGAGGGACTACTTCGATCTGAGGAACGGAGACCGTTCGAAACTGAGTGTGCTAGCCGACTCGTTCACGTTCTCCCACCCGTTCGGGGAGGTTCACGGAGGGGACGAACTCGTGGAGATGCAGCTCGAGAACGAACGCGCGATGGCCGATACCGATCTCGAGGTGGACGAGATGCTCGTCGGTGACGGGGTCGCGATGTGGAAATGGACGATGAGCGGTACACACGACGGGGAGTGGCAGGGTATCCCGCCGACCGGGCGCGAGGTGGAGCTCGAGGGGATGTCGATGACCGTGATCGCGGACGGGAAAGTCCAGTCGAACCGGGCGTACTTCGACTCACAGAACCTCCTCTCACAACTCGGGGCAACGGACGAGTGACTGTGGGTCCCCGATAGCCGATCTTCCCGCCGAGAGGATCATCGGCAACGGCGCTACCCACAGCGGGGAGTTCACGGGCGGGATCGGGAACTATTGGGGTGTGCGAACGGCCCCACGAGCGACGACGACGACCCGTCCGAGGCGTTCACCGATCCCGAAACCGGTCGCCCCGTGGACGGTGACGGCGACGTGATCAGCGAGTCGCTCGACCCCGGTGTCGCGAACGTCCGCTTCCACCTGTTTCTCAAATCGCTCCCCGACGACGTCGGGGCCGATCTGTAAGAGAGGGTGAGGATCCGGACCCACTCCCAGACGTGAGCGCGTCGTGAGTACGCCACAACGCTGAAATAGGGACGTGTGATAGACTCCTCCAGCGGAGTCGCGACCGACTCGACCCCGACGAGGAGACGAGAGACGGCCACCGGGAGGGAAGTCGTTTCCCAGGTTGGAGCTCTCGTGTGGCTACCTCACGCTCTCGGTCCGGATCGGTCTGACGGTCGTCCGTCAGTCGCGGTCGACCCATCGAACGGTTCGAGCGACACTCCCACGCCGGCCGGCACACCACATGAGCACGAACCACACATCCCTTTCGGACCTCCAAGCGGAACTCGAAGCGGAACTCCCCGACGACCTCTCGATATCGAGGGTCGTCTACGAGGGCTCGGAACTCGTCGTCTACACCGGAACCCCCCGCGAGTTCGCCCAGCGAGGGGACGTCGTCGCCCACCTCGCGAGGACGTTCAAGAAGCGAATCGCGGTCCGACCCACCCCGGAGACTCGAACCGACCCCGCTCGGGCCGAACCCCGGATACGCGAACTGATCCCCGAGGACGCCGGCATCGAGAGCCTCGAGTTCTACCCGAACACGGGCGAGGTGATCATCGAGGCCGAGAAGCCGGGCCTCGTCGTCGGTCGCCGTGGGAGCACGTTTCGCGAGATCACCCAGGAGGTCGGCTGGACGCCCGAGGTCCTCCGCACCCCGCCGATGGAGTCCTCGACCGTCTCGAACGTCCGGAACTACCTCATCGGCGAGCGTGCCGAACGGCGAGAGCTCCTCGAACGGGTCGGCGAACGGATCCACCGCGAGCCTCGGCAGGAGATCGACTGGGTCCGCGTCACGACGCTCGGCTGTTGTCGCGAGGTCGGACGTGCGAGCTACGTCCTCTCGACCCCCGAGTCCAGAATCCTCGTCGACTGTGGGGACAAACCCGGTGCCGAGGGCGAGGTCCCCTACCTCCAGGTACCGGAGGCGAACCCGATCCCCGACCTCGACGCCGTCGTGCTGACACACGCACACCTGGATCACTCGGCGCTCCTCCCCCTGCTGTTCAAGTACGGCTACGACGGCCCGATCTACACGACTGCTCCGACACGGGACCTCATCGGACTGCTCCAACTCGACTACCTCGACGTCGCCGCCAAGGAGGGCAGACACCCGCCGTACGAGAGCGAGATGGTCCGCGAGGAGCTCAAGCACACGATCACCCTCGGGTACGACGAGGTGACCGACATCGCGCCGGAGATAAAGCTTACGCTCCACAACGCGGGCCACATCCTCGGGAGCGCGGTCGCGCACTTCGAGATCGGAGAGGGCGTCCACGACGTCGTCTTCTCGGGCGACATCCACTACTCGGGGACGCGACTGTTCGACGGCGCCGTCAACGAGTTCCCAGGCGCGGACACGCTCTTTCTGGAGTCGACGTACGGCCGGCGAGGCGACTACCAGACCGACCAGGACGACAGCGAGGCGAGGCTGCTGGAGCTGATCACGGAGACCTACGAGAACGGCGGGATCACCGTCGTTCCGGCGTTCGCGGTCGGTCGCTCCCAGGAGATCATGCTCGTCCTGGAGGAGGCGATGCGGACGGGGAAGCTCCCGTCGATGCCGATCTACCTCGACGGGATGATCAGGGAGGCGACGGCGATCCACACCGCCTACCCGCGCTTTCTTCGGGACGAGCTCAGACGGGAGATCCTCCACGAGGACCGGAACCCGTTCCTCGCCGAGGAGTTCCGGCAGGTCGACGGCGGCGAGCAGATGCGCGAGGAGATCGCGGGCGGCGAGCCGTGTATCATCCTCTCGACGTCCGGGATGGTGACCGGCGGACCGATCATGTCCTGGCTCGAACTGCTCGGGAGCGAGCCGGAGAACACGCTCGTGTTCGTCGGCTACCAGGCCGAGGGGACGCTCGGCCGAAAGATCGAGGGAGGGAACAGGGAGGTCCACCTCGGCGGCCGTCGTGGGGGGTCGAACCGGCTCACGCTCCGCTTCGGTGTCGAGTCGGTGAGCGGGTTCTCGGGCCACGCCGATCGGAACGGGCTCGAAGGGTTCGTCGAGACGATGAACCCGCGACCCGAGCGGATCCTCTGTGTTCACGGCGACGCGACCGCGACGAACCAGCTCTCGTCGGCGCTCCACCAGCGCTTCGGCATCCGGACCCACCCGCCGCGTAACTTAGAGACGTTCCGGCTCGCGTGAGAGGCCGGGAGGGTCGCGGTCGACCGTCGGCATCGGCGGCAGCGCGCTCGGAGCGGCGGATCTACTCCTCGTCGGCGCCCTTGATCCGCTGAAGCTGATCGAGGAGATCCTCGGTCGAACCGCCGTTGTCGACGTTCATCGATCCCTGGTGGTCGTTCTCGCGGACGTCCACGCTCCCCTCGTCCTCGTCGTCTTTGATCTCGTGTTTCCCCTGCTCGGATTCGTCGTAGCTACCGAAGCCCATGGATCGAACGACGGCGCTCGGAGATAAACACCCTCCGGTGTCACTTCGTGTTCTCGCTCGAAGCGTCCGCGACTCGAGGACCACGGAGCCGACCGGAGACGACGAGAGGGGGCGCGGAGACGACGAGACGCGGCACGCTCCGATCGGCCCACCGCTCCGGGGCCACCGGTCGAGAGCCCGCTCACGAACCCGCTCTGTTCCGGTTCGCGCGACGTCGGTCGTCGACGGTCGAGCGCGTTCGAGGACGTGGTTTTACGCGTGCGGCATCTATCGAGACGTATGCGCGAATTCGTCTTCACCCTGGAGTACGAGCCGGGCTGCAACGCGGTGGCGGACACGCTCGCCGAGTTCCCCGACGCACGGATCCGCTCGCTCTCGCTGCACGTCACCGAGGGGAGCCTCTGGCGCGTCGACCACGCCACGGGGACGCCAGGGGCGCTCGCGGCGATCGAGGAGACGTTCCTCACCGCGGACTACTACGCGGACTGTCTCGCCACGGAGGACTGCGGGGCCAGCCAGACGACGAACGTCCTCGAACACACCGACGAGACGCTCGTCCTCTACTCCTACTGGAAGCGGACGCCGACCTGTGCGTCGGTCCCGCACATCGCCCTCGAGCACCTCGGGGACGGGGCGGTCCTCGAGACACGCCACGAGGAACGCGAGTACAGGTGGCGGATCATCCACCCCGTAGCCGGCGACGTCAGAGCGTTCGTCGAGGAGCTCCAGACGGTCGTGGAGGGCTGCGCGACGATGGAGCTCAACCGGTTGACCGACGCGTCGGCGCCGCGAGCCGGAGGTGACGACGACCTGCCGGCCGAACAGGAGGAGGCGCTTCGGGCGGCGGTCGAACACGGCTACTACGAGACGCCTCGGGCGGTCGACCTCGGCGAACTCGCCGAGACGCTCGATCTGCCACGGTCGACGCTCGCCTACCGACTGCGGCGGGCGGAGGCACACCTGGCCGAGCGACGGGTCGCCCGGAACCGCTCGTCGGGGAGCGTACTGGCGTCCCTGTGAGGTCGTCCCCGAGCCCGATTGGAACCGTCCAAGCGGTGAGTTGGAGATGTCCAACCAAGACGTATCCGGGTCGGCCCACTGGGAGACGGTAGTGACCGGGATCGAGACCACGACCGACGGCGGAGCGGGGCCGGGAGAGGGAGCCGTCGTCCTCTCCGTCCCGGAGATGGACTGTCCGTCGTGTGCGACGAAGGTGCGAAAGAGCCTCGAGAGCGTCGATGGGGTCCGCGGGACGGGCCTCCAGCCGACGACCGGCACGGCCACCGTGCGCTACGACCCCGCCCGCGTCGGCGTGAGCGAGATCGCCGCCGCGATCGAACGGGCCGGCTACGAGGTCGTGGATCGATCCACCCGCGACACGAGCGGGGCCGCCGGGATCGCCCCGCCCTCGGAGGTCTGGACCAGCCCTCGCGCGATCAAGACGTGGGTCGGGGCCGTCTTCCTGACCGCCGGACTGCTCCTCGAGTTCGTCCTCACCGGGTGGAACCTCGCGTTCCTCTCGACGCCGTCGGTTTCGCTCACCGCCGCCGACGTCGCCTTCCTCGTCGCCGTCCTGACGAGCGGGCTCCCGGTCGTCCGGAGCGGGTACTACTCCGCGCGCAACCGCAGCCTCGACATCGACCTGCTGATGGGGACCGCGATCGTCGCCGCGACCGCGATCGGGCTCTTCATCGAGGCGGCGACGCTCGCGGTCCTGTTCAGCATCGCGGAGCTGCTCGAACGGTTCGCGATGGACCGGACGCGCGACTCGCTCCGGGAGCTGATGGAGCTCGCGCCGGATCGGGCGACCGTCGTCCGCGACGGGAGGGAGGTGACCGTCCCCGCCGGGGAGGTCGCGGTCGGCGAGACCGTGATCGTCCGTCCGGGGGAGAAGATCCCGGTCGACGGCGTCGTCACCGGGGGCGAGAGCGCCGTCGACCAGTCGCCGATCACCGGCGAGAGCGTTCCGGTGGACAAGGAAGCGGGTGACGACGTCTACGCGGGGACGCTCACCGAGGCGGGCTATCTCGAGATCGAGGCCAGGACGGAGGCGGCCGAGACGACGCTCTCGCGTATCATCTCCCTCGTCGGTGACGCGCAGGCGAAGAAGACCGAGCGAGAGCAGTTCGTCGACCGGTTCGCCGGATACTACACGCCGGTCGTGGTCGCACTCGCGCTGCTCACCGCCGCAGTCCCGCCGGTGCTGATAGACGGGAGCGTCTCCGTCGGCGTCGGAGGCTACACGCACGTGTTCGCGGGCGAGTGGCGGACGTGGTTCGTCCGCGGGCTGACGCTGCTCGTCATCGCCTGTCCCTGCGCGTTCGTCATCTCCACGCCGGTGAGCGTCGCCTCCGGCGTCACGTCCGCCGCGCGAAACGGGGTGCTGATCAAGGGCGGCAATCACCTCGAGGCGATGGGCGCGGTCGACGCGATCGCGTTCGACAAGACGGGAACGCTCACGCGGGGCGAACTCGCCGTGACCGACGTCGTCCCGTTCGGGGAGGCGACCGAGACCGACGTCCTCGGCCTCGCCGGGTCGCTCGAACGCCGCAGCGAACACCCGATCGCCGACGCGGTCCTCGACCGGGCGGCGGGGGCGGACGTGCGGTATCGAGAGGTGACCGGGTTCGAGAGCATCACCGGCAAGGGCGTCTCCGGGAGAATAGACGGGAGGACGTACTACGCGGGGAAACCGGGGCTGTTCGCGGACCCGGACCTCGCAGTCGGGGAGGGGCGCACCGACGGGGGGGAGAGCGCCCTGGGGACCGCCCCCGGGGTTCGTGGCGCCGAAGCGGAGGCCGACGCCGTCGTCGCGTCGTTACAGCGCGAGGGGAAGACCGTGGTCCTCGTCGGGACCGACGAACGGCTCGTGGGGGTCCTCGGGATCGCCGACGAGGTCAGACAGGAGGCGAGGCGAACGGTCGAGCGCCTCCACGACCTCGGCGTCTCGCGGGTGGTGATGCTCACGGGGGACAACGAGGGGACCGCCCGGGCGGTCGCCGACGAACTCGGGGTCGACGAGTACCGCGCGGAACTCCTCCCCGACGGGAAGGTCGAGGCGGTGGAGGCACTCGAAGCGGAGTACGGCGCGGTCGCGATGGTCGGCGACGGGATCAACGACGCGCCCGCGCTGGCGACGGCGACGGTCGGGGTCGCGATGGGCGCGGCGGGGACCGACACGGCGATCGAGACGGCGGACATCGCGCTGATGGGCGACGAGATCGAGAAACTGCCCTACCTCTACGAACTCTCTCGGACGGCCAACGGCGTGATCCGACAGAACGTCTGGGCGAGCCTCGGGGTGAAGTTCCTGCTCGCCGTCGGCGTCCCGTTCGGCTACGTGAGTGTCGCGCTCGCGGTCCTCGTCGGCGACATGGGGATGAGCCTCGGCGTGACGGGCAACGCGATGCGGCTCTCCCGGATGAAGCCGTGATACGGACCGCCGGACGCCCGTACCGGTCGGACCGGGACCCACCTCTCGGTCCGAGCGGTACGCGGGTACAGCAGTCTGCATGAGTCGTCGAGTCGCCCGTGCCGTTCTCCCGGACGCGAGCGACGGGAACGCCGCGCACACCCCGTCCTCACCACGTCGGTAGTTCGAGCGACGGCAACTGCCCCTCGATCATCTCGCGGTCCTCCTCCGCCCACCCCGGGAGGTCGAGGTACGTGTCGGGCCGTGTCTCCTCGGGAGCCGGCCCCGGTCCGTCCGTCGCGAGTTCGATCAGGATCCCGCCCGGCTCCCGCACGTACAGCGAGTGGAAGTACCCCCGGTCGCGAACCCGCGAGACGTGGATCTCGCGCTCCCTGAACAGGTCGTGCCACTCGTAGAGGTCGTCCACCTGGTCCACCCGCACCGCGAGGTGGTGGATCGTCCCCGGGCCCTCGCGGCCGTATTCGCTCCCTCGATCGAGCAGGTCGACCACCCGTGCCCGGTCGCCCGGCGCGAGGTACCGGATCCGGTCGCCCTCCTGTCCCTCCAGGGAAAAGCCGAGCGTCTCCAGAACGCTTCCCGTACCGTAGGGGTCCGTCGGCAGCAGCGTCACGCCGTGGAGCTCCCGGATCGCGTGCCCCTCCGGTACCGGCCCGTCCGACCACGGGTCGACCGGCGATTCTCCCTCGCTGCCACAGAGTTCGATCGGCGTCCCGTCCGGATCGGTGAATCGAAGTACGCGCTCGCCGAACCGTTCGGTCGGCCCCGCCACCTCGATTCCCCGCTCTCGAAGCCGGTCGCCCCAGTAGCCGATCGAGCCCTCGGGAACCGAAAACGAGACCGCACTCGGCTGCGGTTTACCCACTCGACCCGGATCCTGATGGGGATAGGGGAAGTAGGTGAGGACCGTCCCCGGCTCCCCGCTCCCGTAGTAGAGGTGGTGGACGAGGACGTCCTCCTGGTTCACCGTGGTTCGGACGAGCCGAAGCCCGAGCGTGCCGACGGCGAACTCGACGTTACGCTGGGCGTCGCCCGCGATCGCGGTGACGTGGTGGAGTCCCGTTGTATCCGAGAGCACGCTAGTCGTCGATCAGCCCGCCGAAGAGCCCCTCTGCAGTCGCCGGCGTGTCGAAGTCGTGGAAGTGTTCTCCCTTCTCCTTCGTGAGGACGTTGAGCGCGGCGGCCGCGCCGTCTCCCGCCGAGATGACCGCCTGCCACTCCTCTGCCCTGACCATCGCGCCGGTCGCGTAGGCGTTCTCGACCGACGTCTCCATCGTCACGTCCGCCTCGACGACCCCCTCGTCGGTGAGCGCACAGCCGAGGTCCTCCGCCAGGTCGCGGTTCGCACCCGTCGCGAGGATCACGTACTCGGCGTCGGGCTCTCCCTCCTCGGTGTGGACGGCGAACCCGCCGTCGGTCTCCTCGACGCCGGTGACCTCCTCGCCCTGTCTCCGGTCGACACCGAAGTCGTCGACCTGCTGGCGGGCGGTCGCGAGGAACTCGCTGCCGCCCACCGACCCGACGCCGAGGTAGTTGAACAGGTGTGCTTTGTGCATCCAGGTTGCGTCCCTGTCGAAGAGCACGGTCTCGAGCCCGTTCTTGCTCGCGAACAGCGCGGCGCTCAGTCCCGCCGGACCGCCGCCGACGACAGCTACGGTTGTCATGGCATCGGTTACGGACGCCGGCGTGTTAACTCTGCGTGAAAGACCTGCGCTGCCGCCACCCGGGAACTGATAGCCCCCGGGGCCCTCCGGAGAGCGATGGTCGCCCGCGAGGAGAACGTCTTCGACGTCTACAGGGAGCGGGTCGATCGCCCGCTGGCCCGGCTCTTTCAGGCGTACGGTACCGACGAGATCCACTGGTTCGCGCTCGGGATGGCCGCGAACGTGATCGCACGCCTCGCCAGCCTCGCCCCGCCGCTGATTCTCGGCGTGGCGATCGACGCCGTCTTCGTCGACCAACAGCCCTACACGCTCCCGATCGTCCCCGACGCCTGGCTCCCGGTCACCGCCGAGGGCCAGTTCTGGTTCTCGGTCGCGCTGATCGTCGGCGCCTTCCTCACGACCGGCGTCTTCACCTGGGTCTACGGCGTCGCGGCGAACAACTTCGCCCACCGCGTGATGCACGCCGTTCGCACCGACAGCTTCGCCCGGATGCAGGAGCTCGACATGCCCTTCTTCGACGACAAGCAGACCGGCGAGGTGATGAGCGTGCTCAACAACGACGCCTCGAACCTCGAGGTGTTCCTCGACGACGCGCTCCAGAACACCGCCCGTCTCGGCGTGATGGTCCTCGGCATCGCCGCAGTGCTGTTCTACCTGAACGCCCAGCTCGCGCTCGTCACCCTCGTCGCGGTGCCCGCGATGATGCTGCTCACCCTCTGGTTCATGCGCCGGGTCGAGCCGATCTACGTCGAACAGCGCGCGAGCATCGGCCACCTGAACACGAGACTCGAGAACAGCCTGAGCGGCGTCGAGCTCGTGAAGACCTCCGGTACCGAGTCCTACGAGGTCGAGCGGGTCACCCACGCCTCGCTCGAGTACTTCCGGCAGACGATGTCGATGCTCAAGCTCAACTACGTCTACAGACCGGGGATGGAGCTGCTCGCGGGGCTGTCGTTCGCCGCGACGTTCGTCGTCGGCGGGATCTGGATCTTCGACGGCCCGCCGGGGCCCTTTTCGGGCGACCTCTCCGTCGGCGCGTTCGTCACGTTCCTGTTCATGAGCCAGCGCATCGTCACGCCGCTCGCGGAGGTCTCGAACATCGTCGACCAGTACGAGAACGCGAAGGCCTCCTCCGAGCGCGTCTTCGGGCTGATGGACGTTCCGGTCTGGATCACCGACGCCGACGACGCGACCGACCTCCGAAACCCGGAGGGTCGCGTCGAGTACCGCGACGTCTCCTTTTCCTACCCGGAGACCGCGCTGGCCGCCGCCGAACGGCGCGAGGGTGGCGAGGTGGTGTTGAGAGACGTCTCCTTTACCGCCGATCCGGGCGAGACCGTCGCCATCGTCGGGCCGACCGGCGCGGGGAAGTCGACGATCCTGAAGCTGCTCCTGCGACTCTACGAGGTCACGGAGGGGGAGATCCGCGTCGACGACCGCGACGTCCGCGAGCTGACGACCGCGAGCCTTCGAGGGGCCATCGGCTACGTCGGTCAGGACACGTTCCTCTTCGACGGGACGGTCGGGGAGAACATCCGGTACGGGGAGTTCGACGTGACGGACGCGGAGGTCCGGGCGGCCGCCGAGGCGGCCGAGGCCGACGGGTTCATCCGCGACCTCCCCAGGGGTTACGACACCCGGATCGGTGAACGCGGCGTGAAGCTCTCGGGCGGCCAGCGCCAGCGGCTCTCGCTCGCCCGGACGGTCGTGCAGGATCCGGCGATCCTCGTGCTCGACGAGGCGACCTCGGCCGTCGACACGGAGACGGAACTCGCGATCCAGCGGAGCCTCGACCGGCTCTCTGCGGGCCGAACGACGCTCGCGGTCGCCCACCGCCTCTCGACGGTGAAAGAGGCCGACACGATCCTCGTCGTCGAGGACGGAGAGATCGTCGAGCGCGGCACGCACGACGAACTGCTGGAGCGAGACGGGCTCTACGCGACGCTCTGGGGGGTCCAGACCGACGAGATCGATCGTCGGGGGAACTGATCTGCGAAGGTTCTTTGACCCGAGAGCCCTACGGGATTCCGTGCTCTCGGACCTGATCGCGTGGCTCCCCTGGTGGTTCATCGCCGGCGTCCTCGCCGGACTCTGTCTCACCGTCCTCATCGCCGGGGTGTTCTACGTCGGGACGCGGCTGTACCCCGACACACCCTCGGCCGGACCGCGACGGACCGGTGACGATCGGAAGCGCCGGGAGATCCGCACCTACCTGGAGGCGATCGGGGAACGGTTCGTCGAGGACAGTGAGATCGGCGGGCGGGTCGTCGAGTTCTACCTCCCCGAACGGGACGTCGCGATCACGTTCGACGTGCGGACCTACTTCACCGTCGGCGAGACCGAGACGGACACGATCCTCGTCGAACACGAGATGCGAGGGGTCCACCTCGGCGCCCGCCTCCCGTTCGAGGTACCGGAGTTCGAGTTCGGCGTCGAGGGGAGCGCCGAGGAAGCAGAGACGATCAGGGCAGCCTACGCCTTCCTCGGGCTTCCGACCGACGCGGACGCGGGGGAAGTCAGGCGTGCCTATCGCGAACGGATCAAACACGTCCATCCGGACCACGGCGGCGACCGCGAGACGTTCGATCGGGTGCGCGAGGCCTACGAGATCGCCTCCGATCACGCCTCCGCTCGGGCCGCCTCGGCGACCTCGTAGTCCACGCCCGAGTCCCGAAGGGCGTCGGTCACCCGGCCGGCCGTGTCGGCCGTCGCGACGACCACGACCCGGAGCCCTCGCTCGGCCGCGTCGGCGGAGACCGCACCCGCGCCGAACGTCGTCCGCGGGTCGACGTCCGCCCGCGAGCAGGCGACGACCGCCTCGACACCCGACGCGACGACGAGGTCCGCCCGCTCGCACTGCTCCGAGAGCGCCTCCGCATCGACCGCGGCGCTCCCCCCCGAGCGGATCGCGGGGACCTGGATGACGGTCGCCCGCCCCGGGTCGAGGTCGATCACCCCCTCGAAGCCGGTGACGCCGACCTCGCTGCCCTCCTCCGCGTCGGTCGTCGCGACGCCCGTCGCGGGCCCACCGTCGCCCGGCGTCGCGTGGAGCAGCCCCGAAGAGAGCGTGAGCGTCACCGTCTCGCCCTCCGTGATCGACCCCGTGGCGATGGCGGCGTCCTCGCCGACGCTCCCGAGGACGTCGTCGGTGACGTGTTCGGCGAACCGGCGCACCTCGGTGGCCGCGCGAAACAGCCAGTCGACGCCCTCCTTCGTCACTCTGTACCGTGAGCGCCCTTCCTTCTCGACGTAGCCCTCGGCCACGAGGTCGCGGATGTACTCGCTGACCGCCTGGCTGGTGACGCCGACGGCCTCCGCGATCTCGCCCTGGCTCACCGCCGGCTGGCGTTCGGCGATCTCGACGAGGATGCGAAAGCGCGTCGCCGACCGCTTCGTGTCGAGGACGTCGACCATACCCGGTATCGGTCGGGGGGACACAAAAACGTGCCCAGGTCCCGGAACGATGTCGGGCGCGGTCGGCAGGTTGATGCCGGGGCGGGCGAAGCCCCGACCGTGCTGGAGGGTGCCGAGTTCCGCGACCGGGCGATCTACCTGGGCGAGGAGCGCACGCTCGTCCTCGCCGACCTCCACGTCGGCCGCGACCGTGCAAGCGCACTCTCGCTCCCGCTCGGCGAGCACGACGACCTCCACGACCGCCTCGACGGGTTGCTCGACCGGTTCTCGCCCGAGCGAGTCGTCCTCGCCGGTGACCTGCTCCACAGCTACGGGACGGTCCCCGAGGAGGTCCGCGAGTCGGTCACAGACATCCTCTCGCTGATCGACCGTGCGGGAGCGACCTCGGTCGTCACCCCCGGGAACCACGACGCGATGCTGGGGGCGGTCTTCGACGGGGAGAGCCCGGAGTGCTACCGCATCGGTGAGGTGGCGATCTGTCACGGGCACAGGAAGATGGAGGCGGACGCCCCGCTCACGGTGCTGGGCCACGACCACCCGGCAATCCGGATCGAGGGTCGGAAACGGCCCTGTTACCTCCTCGGCCCTCGATCGGGTGGGGAAGGACGGGCGCTCGTCCTCCCGGCGTTCAACCGGCTGACCCGCGGTGTCGACGTCTCTCGGTCCACGTCGTTCCTCTCGCCGCTGCTCGCCGATCCGGGCACCTACCGTCCGATCGTCCGCGACGAGGAGGGCGACGAGACGCTCGCGTTTCCGCCGCTCTCGCGGCTTCGCCGTCTCCTCTGAGGGGTATCGGAGGTCGCCATCGCGACCCTGCAGGGGTGACTGATTGCCAGTACGGGACGGAGCCGCGGGCGAGAGTTTCCGAGACCGACACCTATGTAGCCCCGTCGGGCGATGGTAGCCGCGTATGATCGAAATCGTACTTCACGCTGGCACGGAGCATCCGAACCTCGCCTGGGTACTCGTTCCGAGCATCCTCACGTTCCTCGCGGGGATCGGCATCGGCGCCTACTCCGAGAGGCTCCGTGACCTCCTCTACCCGCAACGGTCGGCGACGACCGAGTGAACGGCGACGACCCCCGTCCTGGCGTCGCCGACGACCACGTCGCTGACACCTACGTCGTCAGGTCCGCCTCCGCAGGCGTCTCGACCGGTAGGTCGTCCCTGACCGCACGGGCCGCGAGCACGCCGCTCTCCATCGCGCCCTCGATCGAGGACCACTGGGTGTAGTCGCCGGCGAGGTAGACCGGCCCCTCGGGCGACCGGACGTCGGGCAGCGTGGCGTAGAAACCAGGCGGCTGGGCGAACTGCGCGAAGCCGATCCTGTCGGTCGCGAGGATCGAGAGCGTCGTGAACGAGCGCTCGGGGTACCACGACGAGAGCGCCTCGCGGGTCTCGGCCGCGAGTTCGACGTCGCTCTTCGACTGCTCGCCGAGGAACGTCGCGCTCAGGAGCGTCATCCCGGGGACCGAGTACTCCGGGGCGACCGTGCTGTGCGGGACGACCTGGTTCGGCCGGTCGTCCTCGCAGTTGAGGATCAGCCGCTTTCCGGCGTCGAACGGCACCTCGCCGGGGAGCTTGTACCACTGGGTGGCGCAGGATCGTCCCTCGGTCGGGATCGCCGCGACCCCCGTCAGGTCCCTCGCCGCCTTCGGGTTCGTCGCGACGACGACCGCCTCCGCCTCGACCGTCTCGGTTCCGATCGTGACGCTCGGCCCGTCGGGATCGACCGCCGTCACCTCCCTGTCGAGTTCGATCGTCGCGCCCGCCTCGCGCGCTCGGGCCGCGAGCTGGTCCGGGATCGCGCCCATCCCCGCGGCGGGGACTGCGATCTCGCCGGCAGAGAGCATCGCGAACGTGTACTCGAAGACCGACGCGGAGGTCCCGAGGGTGCGGTCGAGTGTGATCCCGCCGTAGAAGGGCGCGACGAAGTTAGAGAGGAACTTCCGCGAGAAGCCGCGCTCGGTCAGGTACTCCTCGATCGAGCGGTCCTCGCCGTCGAATATCCGCGAGAGGTTCTTCTCCTGGAGGTCGTTGCGCAGCGAGAGCGTCCCGAGTTTGTCCTTCATACCTACCTCGCGGTTGAGCGCCGACTGGACGAGCGCGCCGAGGTCCCGGAGCGGGTCCGAAAGGATCGAGCGCTCGCCAGGCCGAGCGAGACACGCGCCCGGAGTGAACATCCTGAGATCGAGCGCCTCGTAGTCGAGTTCGCGACTCGCCGTCGGATACGCGGTGAAGAGCACCTGAAAGCCCCGGTCGAGGGTGAAGCCCTCGACCTCCCGCGATCGGACCCGGCCGCCGACCTCCGCCTCGCGTTCGTACACCGTCACGTCGATCCCGCGCTCTGCGAGTCGGCGGGCACAGACGAGTCCGGCCAGCCCACCGCCCACGACGACGACCCTCGCTGTCATTGTGCCCGTTTCGTCGGCGGGCTACAAAAATGGCCACGGGGCGCACTCGTGACCCTCCCCTCGAGAGCGGGATTCGAGCGTCGCGAAACGAACCATATAGATCACTCGAGCAGATCGACTAGTTCACCGACGTCGGCGACGGTCAGATCGGGCCGGTGAATCCACCCGCCGAACGGGTTCTCGTGTCGGTTGAGAAACGCCCCACACATCCCGACCGCCTTCGCCCCGACCAGGTCGAACGTGTGCGAACTCGCGAAGAGCACCTCGTGTGGAGCGACGTCGAACCGTTCGCAACAGAGCCGGTACGGTGCCGGATGCGGCTTGTACGTGCCCGCCTCCGCGACCGAGACGAACGCGTCGAGTTCCGTCTCGAAGTTCGGTCGAACGGCTTCCAGCATGTCCGGGTCGCCGTTCGAGAGCCCGACGAGGACGTACTCGTCGGCAAGCGAGCCGAGCCGGTCGTCGACGTCGGGATACGGCTGGAGCCGTTTCCACTGCGCTACGACCGACCGGATCTCCTCGTCGGGCACGTCCAGGCCCAGCTGCGCGAGCCGGTAGCCGAGCGCCCTTCGGCTGACCTCCTTGAACGGGGTGTGGGGGCCGGGGATCAGCGAGTCGATCATCGAGTCGCGAAAGTGCATCGCGAGGTACCGACGCAGGAGGATCTCCGGGTCGTACTCGCTGTCGTGGTCCGCCAGCAGCGCCGCGAGCGCCGGGACGAGCGTCGCCTCCCGGTCGAGCAGCGTGTCCCACACGTCGAACGCGATCACCTTCGTCTCCTCCCGGATGGTCCTCGTTTCCCCCATGTTCATCGGAGGACCATCGCCGCCGTCGGTAATGACTGGTTTGTTCGAGGGAGCCCTCACTCACGCCGGTCGCCGGTTACAACAGGACTTAGGTGGGGCCGGCCGACCGCCCGAGTATGGAGACGACACCCGCGTTCGTCGGGCTTCGGTGTATCGAGTGTGACGAGGTGGCCGAGCCGGACGTCGGCACACACCGTTGTCCCGAGTGTGGCGGCATCCTCGACCCGGAGTACGACTACGACGCGATAGAGCTGAGCAAAGAAGAGCTCGCTGCACGCCCGTTCGACTCGATGTGGCGCTACGAGGAACTGCTCCCGTTCCCGCGGGAGGCCGCCGTCACGATGGACGAGGGGGCGACCCCGCTCGTCGACTGTCCGAAGCTCGCCGAGGAGCTCGGCGTCGCTCGTGTTCTGTTCAAGGACGAGGGGCGCAACCCCACCGGGACGTTCAAGGACCGGGGACAGTCGGCAGCGGTCACTGCGGCAGTACAGCACGGTGCGAGCGACGTCGCCCTCGCCTCTGCCGGAAACGCCGGACAGGCCGCCTCCGCGTACGCCGCGCGGGCGGGTCTCGCCTCGCACGTCTTCTTGCCCTCGCGGGCGGGCTTCGACCAGAAGGCGATGGTGAACGTCCACGGTGGCGATCTCACCGTCGTCGGCGGGCGAATCGGCGACGCGGGCGCGGCGTGTGCCGACGCGCTCTCGGAGAACGACGACTGGTACCCGGTCGCGACGTTCGTCACCCCGTACCGTCACGAGGGCAAGAAGACGATGGCGCTCGAACTGCTCGAACAGATGGACTGGGAGGTGCCCGACGCCGTCGTCTACCCGACCGGCGGCGGCGTCGGTCTCGTGGGTATGCACAAGGCCGCGAAGGAGTTGGTGGAACTCGGCTTCACCGACGACCTCCCGAGCATGTACGCCGCACAGGCGACCGGCTGCGCCCCGGTCGTCGCGGCATGGGAAGAGGGCAGGGACGTCCACGAGCCGTGGGAGCACCCGGACACGATCTGTGGCGGGATCGAGATCCCCGACCCGGGTGCGAGCCCGATGATCCTGGAGGCGCTCCGCGAGAGCGACGGCGGGGCGGTCGCGACGACCGACGACGAGATCCTCGAAGCGGGCGTCGCGGTCGCGCAGGCCGAGGGCCTGGAGATGGGCGCGACCTGCGCCGCGGCCGCGAGCGGGGCGTGGAAGCTCGCCGAGGAAGGCGAGTTCGGCCCGGACGACACGGTCGTCCTCCTCAACACCGGTACGGCGAACAAGGACGCGGACGTGCTGCGCAGCCACCTGATGGGCCAGGGCGTCTGAATCCCCCCTCAGCTTCTCGTCCACCAGACCGCGAACGCCGCGAGGAGGACGGCGAGCCCCCCGAGGAAGAACAGCACCCCGGGATCGGTGAGCGCGATGTCGAGGAGGGGGTCGCCGACCCCCGGCTCCGCGGGTGCGGTCTCGACCGCCACCGCGTCGCTCTCCTCCCGTTCGGGCGCGAGCGCCGCCGCGACCTGCTGGATCAACGCGCTGACGAACCCGAGCAGCGCGACCGCGCCGAGGAGTCTCGTGAGCGCGTCGCGGACGTTCCTCTCCCGCTCGTCGCCCAGGACCACGATCATCGGCGCGTCCGCCGGGGCGAACATCTCCATCTCGCGGCCCTTCTCCGAGTAGATCGTGTCCACGACCTCGATCAGCCCCGCCTCGCGGAGCTTCCCGACGTGGTAGCGGGCGTTCTGCAGGGAGAGGTCGGTCCGATCGGCGACGACGGAGACGGGGGCTGGCTCCTCCTGGAGGGCGACGTAGACTCGCCGGGTGGTCTCCGAGGAGAGCGCGTCGAGGACCGCACCCGCATCGGCGCTGTCCATGCCGATCACCCGCGGCTCGCCCGACGGCTCCGCGTCGGAGTCGGTGGGCAGTAGGCCCGCCATCGCTTCTTGTACCGTGAGTCTGTTCAAAATCGTTTCGGCGAAGAGCGGTTTCGGTCACCGACAGACGGCATGCGTGTTCTCTGGCCGTAGCGGGTACCCGTGGATACCACGCTGTTTCGGTGTTTGGTCCGGTCGCGAACGTTTTCTCAGGTGGTCGTTAGCATCGAACGAGGTGGGTCGGAAGGATCCCACCCGAACCGGGTGCTGTCAGAGGCAATCCCTGTCCCCTCCCCTCTGTCGCGTGCCCTTGACGGGCGTGAATGTCAACTCACCTGATACCTATAAAACTAACGGTCGTCGAGGAAATCCAAAGAATCTTCCTCTATACCACTCATTTTCATTATTACTCGCCTAATTGTTGAAATTGTGGAGAATGATTATATATGTATTTTAGATAATATATGAAGGTATTTTACTATCAATTCTTTGTTGGTTAGCGGTCACGCCCGACCGACCGACCGACCGGGGATCGGGTGGAGTCCACGGATGCACAGGACGACGACCACGGACTCGACGAGCTATCCACGTCACGGCGAGCGTGCCCGGGGTAGGTCCGGATCAGAGGCGTTTTCGCACCGCGACCCACAAGGGAACGTGTGCTCTCGCTCGCGAGCTCGCTCGCCGCCGGCGTCCTCCTGGGGCTCTCGTTAGCAGCTCCTCCCGGACCGATGAACGCGATCATCGCGGAGGAGAGCGTCCTGAGGGGGTGGGCCGCGGGCTTTCGTGCCGGGCTGGGCGCGATGAGCGCCGACGGCGTCTTCTTCCTCGTGGCGCTCGCGGGCGTCGCGACGGTACTCCAGAACGCGCCGGGCGCGCAGGCGGGGATGATGGCCGTCGGCGGCCTCCTGATGTGCTACTTCGCCGTCGGGGCGGCCCGCAGCGCGAGAGGCTCGTTCACCGAGGGCGAGGCCGGCGACTCGACTGGGTTCAGGAAGACGTTCGGGCTCTCGCTTTCGAACCCGTATCAGGTGCTCTGGTGGCTCACGGTGGGGGTGACGCTGCTCGACCCCGGAACGCTCTCGTTCGCGCTCCCGGTCCTCGGCGACCTCGCCGTCTCGACCGGGAGCGCCGCGATCGTCGTCGGCTTCTTCTCCGGGATCGCCATCTGGATCGTCACCTTTCCGGCGGCGCTCGTCGCCGTGGGCGAGCGCGCCGACTGGTTCGCCCCGGCGGTCGCGGTGGGCAGCGCCCTCGTCCTCGCCGGCTTCGGCCTCCTCTTTCTCTACGGTGCGGCGAACGAACTCACCACTCTTCTTCGGTGACGTCCATCTCGGGCACCTCGAGTTCGAGCCACTCGCGGAACCAGCGCACGCGCTTTAACCGTTCGTGGGCCATGCTCTCTGCCGTCTCGCTCTCGATCCGTTTGACTGCCTCCTCGCCGCGTGTGAGCACGCGCTCGACCATCGTCGCGGCGTCCAGGTGCGAGCGCGCCTCGTAGCCCATCCGAAGCAACATGAGCGTCACGCCGTTCGCGCCGACCTTGTCGAGTAAGTCGGCCTCGATCAGACAGCGCGCCTCGAGCGAGACGTCGGCGAGCGGCCCCTGATACGAGTGGTTCACGATCGCTCTGCAAACCTCGTCCACGAACGACTGGGGGTACTCTCCCCGGGAGGTGAGGTACTCGCGGGCGACGCGCGCGCCCTCCTCGGCGTGGACGTCCTGGTCGGCGTCGAGCTTCGCCACGTCGTGAAAGAGCGCCGCGACGCGGGTGACGTCGGGGTCCGCGCCCTCCGCGCGGGCGAGCTCCTCCGCGAGGTCTACCACGTTTATCGTGTGTGCGTAGCGGTAGTCCGCGGAGTGCCACGGGTACCACCGCATGCGGCCGCCCTCGCGCTCGTTGGCGACGCTCGCGGCGAGGTACTCGTAGACGAACTCGCACATCTCCTCGAACTCATCGTCGGAAACGGGCGTCTCCTTTATCTCGACACCCATAGAGACACCTCGGGAACCGGGCTAGCGTTCATTCTTAGATGAGGAAAGGTGTGTCGCTCTCTTGAGCGTTACGACACGGTTTCACACGGGGTCGGTCACGACGCTCGCTACAATCGAGGGGTTCGAGATCGGGGCTCGAAACGGACGATCGCCGCCGCGTCAGCCGCTCGCTGCGATCGACTCGGCGAGTTTCTCGAAGCTCCCGTTCCAGCCCTCTTCCATCCCCGAGAGCGCTCCCCGCACCTCGTCGGTCGCCCTGACGACCTCCGCCTCGAGCGTGAGCGTCGTCCGCCCGTCGCGCTCGACGAGCGTCACCGTGTTGTCCACCTCGAGCCCGTAGCTCCCATCGTCGTCCTCGAAGGCGCGACTCGTGAAGACGAGGCGATCGGGCTCGACGACCTCGTGGAACTCCCCCTCGTCCGGGTAGATCGTGCCGTCGGGCGCCCGCATGTCGATGCGGTAGGTTCCACCCGATCGTACGTCCATCTCACAGCGTGGGACGGTGAAGCCCTCCGGTCCCCACCACTCGGCCACCTCCTCGGGATCGGTCCACGCCGCCCACACCGCGTCGCGCGGAGCGTCGAACGTCCGCTCGATGGTCAGGTCGTACTCGCTCGGGTCGAACTCGCTGTCGGTCGTATCGGGTGTCATCGATCCTCGGTCTCCAGATGGTCGGCGAGCGCGTCGAGTCGGTCCTCCCAGAAGACGCGGTACCGGGTCAGCCAGCCGAACGCCGCGCTCAGCGGCGCAGCGTCGAGGTGACACCGGCGGGCGCGTCCGTCCTTCTCGACCTCGACGAGCCCCACGTCCTCGAGCACGCTCAGGTGCTTCGAGACCGCCGCCAGCGAGACGTCGTACGGTTCGGCCAGCGTGCCGACGCGCTCGGGACCGCCGGCCAGCCGCTCGAGCAGATCCCGGCGGATCGGGTGCGCGAGCGCCCGGAAGACCGCGTCGAGGTCGACGTCGTCCGCATCTTGTTCAACCATCCGGTTAAATATACGCCACGCCCATATTTAACCGTTTGGTTAAATAGTAGACGGAGATTCGGTGTGGGCCGAAGTCCCGCCCGTTAGCGGCGTGGTGGGGCCGACGAGTGACAGGAACGTGACCGGAGCGAGACGGCCCACACGAGGAGTCAGGAGAGCGATCGAGAGCGGAAACCGCTTCACCGGTGAGGGGTAACCGAGACCGATGACCGAACCGCTGTACCTGACCGACTCCAGTAGGGGGCAGTTCGAGGCACGCGTCGACCGGACGCTCGACGACCGGGTCGTCCTCGATCGGACCTGCTTCTACCCGACGGGCGGCGGCCAGCCCCACGACACCGGCACGCTCTCCACCGATGACCGGACCTGGCGTGTGACGGACGTGGCGAAACGGGATACGATCTACCACACGGTCGACGGCCCGGAGCCGCCCGAGGTGGGTGAGACCGTCGTCGGAGACCTCGACTGGGAGCGACGCGCCGCCCACATGCGCTATCACACCGTCCAGCACCTCCTCTCGGCCTACCTCCTCGAGAGCTACGACGCCCCCACGACCGGCAATCAGCTCTACGCCGACCGCGCCCGTCTCGACTGCGGCTACGAGCGGTTCACCGACGACGACCTCGCGGGGATCGAAACCGGCCTGAACGACCTGATCGACTCGGACCTCCCCGTCCGGTGGTACGAGATGGACCGGGAGGCCGCGGAGGCCGATCTCGGTCCCGAGCGAACGCGACTCGACCTGCTCCCCGAGAGCATCACGGAGGTCCGGATCGTCGATATCGGCGACGCCGAAGAGCCCTACGATCGGACCGCGTGCGCGGGAACCCACGTCGAGTCGACCGGGCTGATCGGCGAACTGTCGGTGACCGACCGGGAGACGCGGGGCAGCGACGAGGAGCGCCTCTCGTTCACCCTCGAGTGATCCGAAACCGATAACTCGGCGACGCTCGCAGGACACCTGTGCGCGTCGAGAACAGCTTCATCCTCGCGGAGGGCGTCGGCGAACGGACCGAGCGGCGACTCTGGGACCACGGCGTCACCCACTGGGACGAGTTCTGCTCGGTACCCGGAATCGGCGAGACGACCTGCGCCTCGGTCGAGGCGTTCATCGACCGCGGCTACGACGAACTCGACGCCGGCAACGCCGAGTTCTTCGCCGACCGCCTCCCCTCGGCCGAGCGCTGGCGGCTCTACGAGAACTTCCGCACCGACGCCTGTTTCTTCGACATCGAGACGACCGGACTGAGCAAACACCGGGACGTCGTAACGACGGTGAGCTTTCACTGTGACGGGGAGACGACGACGCTCGTCCGCGACGACGACCTCACCCGAGAGCGGGTTCGTGAGGAACTCGCCGACGCCTCCCTGCTCGTCTCGTTCAACGGCGCGCGCTTCGACGTGCCCTTTCTCGAGACCGCGTTCGATCTCTCGGTCGACACACCCCACCTCGACCTGATGTATCCCTGTCGCTCGGCCGGGCTCACGGGCGGGCTGAAACGGATCGAGCGCGACGTGGGGATCGGCCGCGAGGACGAGGGCGTCGACGGCCTCGAAGCGGTGCGGCTCTGGAAGCGCTTCGAGAGGCACGGCGACGAGGGCGCGTTAGATCGCCTGGTGCGGTACAACCGCGAGGACACGGAGAACCTCGCGACGCTCGCCGACCACGTCGCGGACGAACTCGACCGGGACGTCTTCGGGCCGTATCGCTGAGACGCGACTCAGCCCTCCCGTAGTTCGACGGACGCGCTCCCCTCCAGGTCCGCGAGCGCCGAGACATCCTCGACCCGCGCGACGACGTTGACCGGCGAGGCAGCCCGCGGTTCCTCGCCCTCGCTCGCGGGCGTCGGCCCCCAGAAGAGACAGAGCGCGTTCCCGGCCGGCCAGTAGGCGATCGTTCCGGGATCGACCAGCTCTCTGGGATTCTCGGGACCGACGTCGACGTCGGTTCGGAAGTAGAGCTCCTCGCCCCAGCGCGAGGCCTCCCCGGAGAGCGGGAGCGCGGCCTCGACGGCGGCCCGCGTCTCGGGGCTGTCGTCGGTCCACTCGGCGGCGAGCGTGCGGTCGTCCACGCGACATTCGAGACCGGACATACCGGTGGATGCTCTGGGAGCGAGAAAAACCTCTGGTAGCCGAACCCTTTTGCCACCGATCGCGGTACCCGGGGTATGACCGACGACCTCTCGCTCGCGCTCTCGTACTGTGAGACGATCTCGGCTCCCGACGACCGGATCTCGTGTTTCGACGTGGAGGCAGATCGACGCGACGGCGACGTCAGGCTCTCGGGAACCGTCTCCTCGCACGCCCTCCGACGGCGGGCGGTCGAAGTGCTCGGCCAGGTGAGCGCCGAGCCGATCGACGCGAGCGAGGTGTCGGTCCTCTCGCGGGGCGAGGAGCGGACCCTCGCCGTCCCGTGTGCGCCGGTGCGAGCGGAGCCCGACGCCGAACGGGTGACGACCGCGCTCTACGGCGCGACGCTCGGGGCGTACGATCACGAGGGGGGCTGGCGTCGAGTGCGGACGCCGTGTGGCTACCTCGGCTGGATCGGGCGCGAAGCGCTCTCGGTTTCGGCGCCCGTCGACCCGGACGCGACGCTCTCCACGCCGGTGACGGTCGAACCGAGTACGACGCTCCCGGCCGGCGCGGACTGCGCGGTCCTCGACCGCGAGGACGAGGAGGCAACGGTCGCGTTCCGGACCGGTCTCGAAGTTGCCGTCCCCACCGACTCCGTGACCGTCCCGCGATCCGACGCGACGGGGGCCGACGCGCTCGCCGCGGCCGAGTCGTTCCTCGGAACCGAGTACCGGTGGGGTGGGATGAGCCACGATGGGATCGACTGTTCGGGGCTGGTCTGGATCGCCTACCGACGGATCGGGATCACGATGCCGCGGGACGCCGACCAGCAGCGCGCGATGGGACGGGCGGTCGGTCGGGAGGCGCTCCGACCCTGCGACCTGCTCTTCTTCCCGGGTCACGTCGCGATCAGCCGCGGGGGGAGTTCGTTCGTCCACGCCTACGGCGCCGCCGACGCGGTGGTAGTGAACGACCTCGACCCGGACGAAGAGGGGTACGTCGCCGACCTCGACGACCGGCTCGAACTCACGACGCGACTCCTCTGATCGTCGGCGGTACGGGGACGCGAGCGGCTCTTCGGGTCCCACGTACGACGTCCGGTTCGTCGCGAGTAGCTCGGGCCGTGACCTCGGCATCCGCCGTCGCGTGCGAGGTGAGTGAGGGTTGTGAGTGAGGGTTTTCACACCGGGTGGTGAAGCCGTCACATGGTAGACGATCCGGAGACGGAGAGCGATGACGGGAGCGACGAGGGGACGCCCGGCTCCGCGGTCGAACTCGCGTACGCCGGGATCGGGACGTTCCTCAAGGCGCCACACCGGCCGGTCGAGGCGCTCACGGACGAGGAGGTCGCGGTGCTCGGGGCACCCTACGACGGGGCGGTGAGCAACCGCCCCGGCGCGCGCTACGGACCGGCGGCGATCCGTCGGGAGAGCGGCTGGTGGGCGTACCTCGGGGGGTACAAGGGTGGGCTGACGAACCTCCAGACCGGCGCGGAGATCGACCTCTCCACACTCTCGATCGCCGACTGCGGTGACGTCCCCGTCTTCCCGATGAGCCACGAGCGGACGGGCGAGGCGATCCGGCGTCACGTCGCGAGCGTCGCCTCGAACGGGACGGTCCCCGTGGTGCTCGGCGGGGACCACTACTGTACCTACCCCTCGTTCCGCGGGTTCGCGGAGGGCGCGGATCACGACCGGGTCGGACTCGTACAGATCGACGCCCACTCGGATACGGTCGTCGAGAGCCCCGTCTTCGGGACCGAGTTCCACGGGTCGAGTACGAACCTGATCGCCGGGAGCGATCGTGGCGGTTACGCGAGCGTCGCACAGGTCGGTCTTCGCGGCTACGAGTCGCCCGGCTTCTTCGTGTTCGCCGACGAGGTGGGTATGGACGTCCAGACCGCCCGGGAGGCACGCGAGCGAGGGATCGAGGAGTCGGTGCGAAGAGCGCTCGACGCGGCTGCCGAGGGAGCGGATTCCGTCTACGTCACGTTCGACGTCGACGCGGTGGATCCGAGCGCCGCGCCCGGCACCGGGACCCCTGTTCCCGGCGGCCTGACGGCCGACGAGGCGCTCCGGGTACTGGAGACTGTCGGTGCCGACGAGCGAGTCGGCGCGCTCGACCTGATGGAGGTCTCACCCTGCTACGACCCGACGGGGACGACCGCGCGGCTGGCCGCCGTGCTGCTCGTCACGGCACTCGAACGGCGGTTCGCCGAGGTCGAGGGATAGAGCTTTTTGACCCCTGTGCGCAGCGGAGGCATGCGAGTGTTCGTCTCCGCGGACATGGAGGGCGTGAGCGGTATCGCGACCGCAGCGGACGTCGTGAAGGGCTGTGAGGAGTACCCTCCGGGCCAGGAGCTCCTGCACGGGGACGTGAACGCCGCGGTCGAGGCCGGTGCGATCGATGTGGTGGTGAACGACGCGCACTCGACGATGCGGAACCTCGATCGGAGTCGGCTCGACGATCGGGCCGCGTTGATCCGCGGCAGCACGAAGCCACGGTCGATGGTCGAGGGCCTGTGCCGGGACCACGACGTCGCCCTCTTCGTCGGCTATCACGCGATGGCGGGTACGGAGAACGCAGTGCTCAACCACACGTTCCTCGCACACGAACTGCTCCGGCTTCGCGTGGACGAGGACGAGGTGGGCGAGCTCGGGTGGAACGCCCGGTTCGCGGCGGCACTCGGCGTTCCGGTCGGCCTCGTGACCGGCGACGACGCGACCTGTGCGGAAGCCAGCGTGGAACTCGGGGAGGTGGAGACCGTCGCGGTGAAGGAGGGGATCGACCGCTTCAGCGCACGGTGTCGGCCGGTCGAGGAGTGCGAGGGTGAGATCCGCGAGGCGGCCAGGAGGGCTGTCGAACGGGCCGGGGAGTTCACGGTGAGGGCGCCGGACGAACCGACGCGGATCGAGGCGGACTGGTCGGCGACGAACCACGCGGCGCACGCGGGCGGCCTGCCCGGGATCGAACGGGTCGACGGACGGACGACGGCCGTCGAGGCCGAGTGCTACCCCGAGGCGTTCGAGCGGGCGATCGCGATGTGCCGGGCGGGTGCGGCGGGCAGAAACGAGTTCTACGGCTGAGCGTCGTCCCGCGCGGAGCGGCCCGATCGCTACGTCTTAAGGCGGTCGAGCAGGCGCGCTTCGGCCTCCCGTCTCGGGTCGTCGACGCGTCCCGGCCGGCCGCTTCGCAGGCACTCGGCGACGGTCCGCTCGATCGCTCTCTCGACCCCCGTCGACTCCCAGCCGAGCGACGCGAGCTTACACGTCTCGAGCACGTGCGGGTAGCCCGTCATCGGGTGGTGATAGAGAGGGAACTCACCGGGCGAGAGTCCCACGCCCGCGAGGTCGCGACGGCTCGCGTGGACGACCTCGACCTCGGCGTCGAGTGCCTCGGCGATCAGGACGACGACGTCCTCCAGCGTGCAGACGCGCCGGTCGCCGACGTTGTACGCCCCGCCCGGCCGCCCACGCTCGGCGACGGTCCTGATCGCCTCGGCCACGTCCTCGACGTACGCCCGGTGCCAGATCGCGGTCCCGTCGCCCGGAACGACGACGCGGTCGGAGCGGCGGATCCTGTCGATCCAGTAGTCGTGGTGGCCCTGGATACCCGAGACGTCCGGCGCCCAGGACGCGGGGATCCCGTCCTCCCACGGGGCCGTCCCGATCGCCTCGTCGGCACGTTCCTCCGTGATCTGTGGGCCGTAGACGACCGTTGGACGGACGCTCGTCGCGGCGACGCCCCGTTCGGCGGCCGTGGCGACGATCCGATCGCCCTCGGCCTTGCGGGGGCCGTAGCTCGCCATCGAGCCGTCTGCGGCCTGCTCCGGGGTACACTCGTGGAGCGGCGACTCCTCCTCGCGCTTCGGGATCGCTCGTCCCCGGTAGGCCGCCCCGCTCGAGACGTAGACGTACGCGTCGACCCCCTCGAACGTCTCGACTCCCACCTCGACGTCTTCCGGATGAATCGCCGCGCAGTCGACGACGACGTCGGGGTCGACGCGTCTCGCCACCGCGGCGAGCGCCTCGGGATCGGTCCTGTCCACGGTGACGGCCTCGACGCCCGGGTCGGCGAACCGAAACACGTGGCTGCCGCGGCTCGCCGCCGCGACGTCGTAGCCGTGGTCGAGGAGCGTCCAGACGACGTGTCGGCCGACGAAGCCGGTGGCACCCACGACGAGCGCAGAACTCATGCGAACGGTACGCGCGGGTCGGTATTAGCCGTACCCCGCTCGGGACGGTGCACACGCCGGCCATCTCTCGACCGGTCACCCGTTCAGCGACGTCCCCCTTCGCCGGTGTAGCCCCTGCCAGAAAGTTCATTACTGGGGATCGGCAGGTCCGGATAACGTATCCGATATGATGAGGTGTTTTGTCTGAGATGAACCGGCGACGCTTCCTCGCGAGCCTCGCGGGGGTGGGCGGTGCGACCCTCGGCGGGGGCGCCGCTGCGCTCACGATCGGTGCCGGCCGGGTCGCCGCGAGCGCGAGACGGCGTGCCCCCTCCGAGGTCCGGATGGGGACGCTTCCCTCCGGGGCGAGCGTCGTCGCTCGGACCGGCGACCGGGTGACCGTCGACGTTCGCCCGGACGGATCGCTCCCGGCGGGACGGCTCGTCGGGAGCCGTCGCGAGACGGGAAGCGGCGACCTGCTCGAGCGGGTGGACGGACCGGTGGTCGATAGCAGGGGACGGGTGACGCTCCGGTTCGATCGGCCGCGGACGAACGGGCGTTGGCGGTACGTGATCGAGCTGGAACGGGGGACCGACGCCGCCTACCTCTGTGAGTCGGACCCGCTCGTCCGATCGGGAGACGTCGGCGTGACCGACGCCCCGGTCGAGGACGCTCCGACGTCCGGGAGGTTCGACCACGGCCTCCGGTGGGTGGGTGAGGGACGGTACGAACTGACGCACGTCTGGCGCGACGACGAGGGTCGGCGACGGCGACTCGACTACACGGTCGGGAAGTCGGCCTACGAGCGCTCGCGGCGGCGACCCCGGGGGTACATCCGGTCGTTCGCCGACGCCTCCGCGAACCGGTACGCGGGACGACTCGGGGAGCTGATCGCGACCGAGACGCGACGGATGGACGAGCCGATCGAACCGGGCGAGAGAGCGGAGCTCGACGAGAGCGAGGCGTTCGCGCTCGCGGTCAGGTACGTCCAGTCGATCCAGTACGCCCTCGACAGCGAGGTGAAAGGGACCCACGACTACCACCGAACGGTCGAGGAGACGCTCGTCGACTGTCTCGCCGACTGCAAGGACGCCACCTACCTGCTCTCGGGGATCCTCTCGCAGGGACCGTTCGGCTACAGGACGGCGCTGGTCTTCCTGGCGAATCACGTCTTCCTCGGGGTGCGTGCCGAGGACCTTCCCGACGGCTACGGGGACGCGGGACGACTGCCCGTCCTCGACGGCGCGTACGTCCCGATCGAGACGACCGCCCGCTGGCCCGTCGGCTCCTACCCCGAGCGTCCGATCGTCGCGCTCTTCGACGGCGAGGACTGGGCGTACGTCAACCGCGACGCGATCGGACCGACCCTCGAAACGCAGATCGAGCAGTTCCGCACCCACTACGGGTAGGTCGCGGCGATCCGTTCCGCGAGGTGGGGAGTTAACGGAGCACACAGCGAGTGTCTCGTATGGCCAGCGATCCCGAGTACGGGACGGCAGTCGCGTTCGACCGTCGCGTCGAGACCCGCGACGGCGTCTCGCTCTCGACCGATATCTATCGACCGGCGGACCCGGAGACCGGCGATCCGGTGGAGGAGCCGATGCCGGCGCTGCTCGAACGCACGCCGTACGACAAACGGGCGAGAGAGCGCGTCGAGAACGCGGGGCGGTACTACGCCGAACGGGGCTACGTCGTCGCGCTCCAGGACGTCCGCGGGCGGTACGCGAGCGAGGGAGAGTTCTACCTACTCAGAAGCGAGGCCGAGGACGGGGCGGACACGGTGGAGTGGCTCGCCGACCGCCCCTACTGCGACGGACAGGTCGGGACGATGGGCACCTCGTACATGGCCTGGGTTCAGAGCGCGCTCGCCACCCAGGACCCGGAGGGCCTCGCCGCCATGTTCGTCAACCAGGGCGCTGCGAGCGCGTGGGAGGCGACGCTGCGCCACAACGGCGCGTTCGAACTCCGATGGCTCACCTGGGCGCTCACCCTCGGCGCGCCCGGCGCGCAACGCGCGCTCTCCGATCCGGACCTGCGTCGGAAGCTGGCCGCCACCGACACCCGCGACGTGCTCGCGAACGGTCCCGTGATCGAGGGGCAGTCGCCGCTCTCGCACCTCCCGAACTACGAACGGTACGTCTTCGACTTCGCGACGACCGAGGGCGAGAGCGAGTTCTGGGACTCGCCCTCGCTGAACTTCGCACGCCACTACGACGTGATGGCCGACGTCCCCACCGTCTACTCGGGGGCCTGGTACGACTCCTACGCGAAGGCGACCGTCGACAACTTCGCGGCGCTCAGTGAACGGACGGAGAGCGACCAGTTCCTGATCATGGGGCCGTGGACCCACGGCGGGCAGTCGACCTGGACGCGGACGTTCTCGGGCGAGACGGACTTCGGAGAAGCGGCGGTCATCGACCACCTGGAGACGAGACTACGCTTTTTCGATCACTACCTGAAGGGGAAAGACACCTGGGCAGACCAGCCCCCCGTGAGCTACTTCCGGATGGGAACCGGCGAGGGCGGACTCGCACCCGGCGGTCGGCTCTCCCACGGCGGCGAGTGGGCCAGCGGAGAGGAGTGGCCGCTCTCGGGTACCGAGTTCAGAACGTACTACGCTCACGGCGACGGTACGCTCTCATCGAATCGGCCGGACGCGGAGGACTCGGCGACTGCCTACGAGTTCGATCCGAGGGATCCAGTCCCGACGATCGGCGGCAACTGCTCGTCGTACTACACGCTCGAGCCCAGGCGAGAGTCGATCGAGGAATGTCCGCTGGCGGATCGACCGACGCTCTCGATCACCGGACGCGGCGGCCACGACCAGCGCACGCGGCCGGAGACGTTCGGGGCGGATCCACCGTACGGTCCGCTGGAACACCGGTCGGACGTCGTGGCGTTCAGGACGGCCCCTCTGGAAGCGCCGGTCGAGATCGTCGGGCCGATCCGCGTCGTCGTGGAGGGATCGACCGACGGTCCGGACACCGACTTCACTGCGAAGCTGATCGACGAGTATCCGCCGGACCCCGAGTTCCCGGAGGGGTTCGCGCTCAACCTCTCGGACTCGATCTGTCGGGGTCGGTACCGTGGGTATCGACGCGAGGCAGAGTTCCTCGATCCGGGAGAGGTCTACGAGTTCCCGATGGAGCCGTACCCGACCGCCAACGTGTTCGGGGAGGGCCACCGGATCCGCCTCGACGTCTCCTCGTCGAACTACCCGCGCTTCGACGTCAACCCCAACACGGGTGGTCCGCTCTACGGCGACCGTGCGTATCGTGTGGCGACGAACACGGTGTATCACGAGCGCGAGCACGCGACACGAATCGAGTTGCCGGTCAGGTCACGGTAGGTCGGAGGAGAGGTCGACGGGAGCCGACTACGACGGGCTCGGCGTCTCCGCCCGCGAGAGGTACGCCGTCAGGTCGGTCGTCGTGACGATGCCGATGACGCCCTCGGTTTCGTCGACGACCGGGAGGTGGTGAAAGCCCTCCTCGATCATGGCGTCTGCGGCCTCCTCGATCGAGGCGTTCGCCGTCGTCGTCACCAGCTCCGTGCTCATGTACTCGCTGACGGGCACCTCGCTCGCCGAGGTTCCCTCCGCACCGAGGCGGACGAGGTCGGTCGCCGTGAGGATCCCGACGGCGTGGTCCGCCTCGTCCGTGACGATCACCGATCCGATCCCGTTCTCGACCATCGCCCGGGCGGCACGCTGTGCGGAGGCCTCGGGCGAGACCGTCTCGACCGGCGAAGACATCAGGCGTCCGACGAAGATATCGGTCATGTCTCACCCGAGCGCCGGAGCGGTGATAAGCGTTGGCGCGGCGGCACGCGACGCGCTCGCCCTGCCCCTATCCACACGCTCATCCCGCTGGCGGTAGTGCTCGAAGGTGACACCTCCGATCCGATGGTCTGGGCTTACCGACACACCGTTCTCGTTCTCTGTACCGTGGCTTTCTTCGCGACGATGGTCGCACGACTCGCGATCAGCCCCGTCGTCCCGGCGATCAACGCCGAGTTCGCGGTCTCGAACACCGTCATCGGGGTCGCGCTGTCCGGGATGTGGCTCGCCTACGCCCTCTCGCAGTTCCCCAGCGGGGTGCTCGGCGACCGCTACGGCGAACGGCTCGTGATCCTCGTCGCCGTCGGTGGGACCGCGGTGACGAGCCTGCTGCTCGCACTCTCGCCGGTGTTCGCCGCGTTCGTCCTCTTCGCCGTCCTCCTCGGCGGCGTCGCCGGGCTCCACTACAGCGTCGCGACCGCCCTGTTGACCCGCACGCACGACGACATCGGGACCGCGATCGGGATCCACACGATCGGCTCGCCCGCGGCGGGACTGGTCGCCCCGATCGCTGCCGCGTGGGTCGGCTCGCAGTACGGCTGGCGATCCGCCGTCGCGGTCGGCACACTCGTCGCCGTCCCCGTCTTCGTGCTCTTCGCGCTCCGGGTCCGGCCGACCGAGCCACAGCGTCCGGCCCAGCCGATGCGCGAGCGCTTCGAACTCGCCCCGACGCTCTCGCTGCTCGCCCGGCCACCGATCCTCTTCACGCTGGTGATGGCGCTCGTCGGGGCGTTCGTCTGGCAGGCGGTCGCCTCCTTTCTCCCGACGTTCCTGATCGAACACCGCGGGCAGTCGGCGACGCTCGCGGGCGTCGTCTTCTCCGCGTACTTCGTCGTTCAGGGCGTCGTGAAGGTCGGCGTCGGCGCCGCCTCCGACAGGTACGGCCGGGAGGCCGCGACCGCTGGCTGCATGGTCACCGCGGCGGTCGGGATGGTCGCGTTCGTCGCCGCACCCGGCCTCGTGGGGATCGCCGCTGCGGTCGTCCTGCTCGGGATCGGGCTGAGCTGGGCCGCCGCCGTCGAGCCGCGGTTCATCGACCACCTCACCGAGGAGGAACGGAGCACCGGCTTCGGCCTCGTGCGAACGGTCTACCTCGTCCTCGGTGCGTTCGGCCCGGTCGTCGTCGGCCTGCTCGCAGACCTCGCTGGCTGGGCGGTCTCCTTCGGCGTCCTCACCGGCCTGCTCGGGCTCGTGTTCGTTCTGATACTCGTGAACTGGGCGTTCGATCTGGGCTACTGAACGGACGACGAACCGCTCATCGGAGTGGGGCTCGGCAGCTCATGGAAGCAGACACATCACCTCCGTATACGTCGGCGATAGAGTAGCCTCGATCGAGTTCGAACCGCGCCGGGACGGTCCCGCTCGCCTCACGGTTCGCGAGAGTTTCGCTCTCCCGACATTAGGAAAGACGCAACGCGATTTTCGATCGATTTCACTCTGCTGCGTGGGTTGCGTCTGGGTACAGAGAGGGGAGAATGGAAGCTGTACCTCTGACCGCATCGGGATGCCGATGTGGGGAGTGGGAAGTCGATCGGCATCCCCGAGGTGTAGAATTCATCGAGTGTTATTGAACTCACACCCTATACGTATAGGTGATATTCGAACCGGGCGTGGAAGGCAGACGAGGGGACGTCGTCCGTCCCTCGAAACTGTCGGTCGTGATACTGCCGGCTGTGACTCTGTACGGATTCCCGGCACCACGAGGGTTCGATACCCCCGACCGACGTCCTGCCGACGGTATGAGGTGAGCCCGGAGGTTTCGGCACGAGAACGACACTCCTCGACACATCCGGTAGAGCCGTGTCGGCTTCGGTCGTAGTTCCCGGACGTTCCATTAGCAGAAAACTGCAACACGAAGTAGCTCGATCGGATTCGAACCACGGTCGTTTCGCTCGCCCGCGCTCTCTCCACTTCCTGATTCGAATCCGTTCTCGTCACGGTTTCGTGGCTCGCGACAGTGCTCGCCACGAAAACCGATAGCCCCGACCGGATTCGAACCGGTGTCAACGGCTCCAAAGGCCGTTATGATTGGCCGCTACACCACGGGGCTCCGGCGGGTCGGCCCGCCTCACACCGAACTCAACGGACCGGCCGACTTAAACCTCCCCGTTCCCGTGACCGGTCCGGTGGACGATCGACCGGTTATCTCCCCGCCCTATCGCACGGATCTCCCGGCATAGGGTTAAGAGCCCTGCCCGTGGGGGTACCACTATGCGAGCCGCCGTGTTCACCGGATTCGGCGAACCGCTCGACGTCCGTGAGATCGACGCGCCGGAGCCCGACTCCGACGGTGTCGTCGTGGAGGTCGAAGCCTGCGGGATCTGTCGCTCGGACTGGCACGGCTGGATCGGCGACTGGGCCTGGCGGGGCGTCGACTTCGAGGAGGGACACGTCTTCGGGCACGAACCAGCTGGGACGGTGATCGAGGTGGGCGAGGGCGTCGACACCGTTCGAGAGGGTGACCACGTCGCGGTCCCGTTCAATCTCGGGGACGGGACCTGCCAGCTCTGTCGGAACGGGCGCTCGAACGTCTGTGAGAACCGTCAGGGCCTCGGCTTCGTCGAGACCGCACAGGGCGCGTGGGCGGAGGAACTCCACGTCCCCGCGGCCGACCACAACGCCGTTGCCCTCCCCGAGGACGTCTCCTCGGTCGAGATGGCCGGACTCGGCTGTCGGTTCATGACCGCCTTCCACGCGCTCGCCCACCGCGCGGACGTCGGTGCGGGCGACTGGCTCGCCGTCCACGGCTGCGGGGGGATCGGACTCTCCGCGGTTCACATCGGCGACGCGCTCGGCGCGAACGTGATCGCCGTCGACCTGACCGACGAGAAACTCGACCTCGCTGAGGACCTCGGCGCCGTCGAACGCGTGAACGCCGCCGACGCCGAGGACGTACCCGAGGAGATCCGGGCGATCACCGACCGCGGCGCCGACGTCTCCGTCGACGCGCTCGGCATCGCCGAGACCTGCCGGAACTCGGTTCGCTGTCTGGCGACGACCGGCCAGCACGTCCAGATCGGGATGACGACCAAACGCGAGGAGGGCGAGGTCACCCTCCCGATCGACGAGATGGTGCTCAACGAGATCGAGTTCGTCGGCTCGCTCGGGATGCAGCCTCCACGCTACGACGAGATCTTCCGGATGGTCGAGACGGGCAAGCTCGATCCCTCGCTCGTCGTCTCCGAGCGGGTCGGACTCGACGGGATCACCGGGAGACTCGAGGCGATGACCGAGTTCGAGACGATCGGCATCCCCGTCGTCGATCGGTTCTGAGCCGTGAGTCGAGCCCACCGGACCGACGCCGGCCTCGCGCTCTGCGCGCTCTGCGCGTCGCTGGTCGCGCTCCGTCGGGCGGGGTTTCGGATCTCGCTCCCGAGTGCGCTCGGCGGGGCGCTCGGCACCCTCGCCTTCGAGTACGTCGCCTCGCGCCACCAGGAACGGATCAGGAGGTGGTGGTCGCGGCCGGACGTCAGGGCACTCACCGTCATCGGGACGCTCGCGCTCGTCGTCGGCTCGCTCCGGTTCCGGTCCGGTTCCCTCCTCTCGGCACTCTGTGGCGCGCTCGTCTGCTACCTCGCGCTGCTGGCCGGCGTCGCGACCGGCAGGGTGGCCCACCCGACCGAGTGGTGAGGGACCCAGATCAGTCGGCGAGCTCCTCGATCTCCAGGTCGATCAGCGCACAGACGTCGGCCTCGGGGTCGAAACAGTCCGGGCACTGGGGTTCGCGTTCGATGATCGTATCGAGGCGCTCGGCGACCGTCTCGTCGATCACCGCCTCGAGCTCTCTGGCTTCGGCGCGGAACTCCTCGACCTCGAGGACGTTCGCGAGGAAGCGCTCGATGATGCAGTAGGTCTGGAGCGCCTCGCGCGCGCGGACGATCCCGTCGTCGGTCAGAGACACCCCCTTGTACTTCTCGTGGTCGACCAGCTCCCGGTCCTGGAGCTTCCCGATCATCTCGTTCGCGCTGGCGGGGCTCACGTCGAGGCTGTCGGCGAGCGCCCCCGTCGCCGCCGGGCCGTTCTCGGCCCGCTGGATCAGGTAGATCGACTTGAGGTACTGGTCGGCTGTGTTCATTGCGACCACCTCTCGTGGTCGCCGTGAGCAGCGAACAGCTCCGCTGCGAGTGGGTTCACGGCGACCACCCCCGATACGTATCGTTTCCGTCCGACGCCTCCTCGCCCGCCGTCATTCTCGTTCCTCCATGATGTCTGCGACCTCCTGCGCCCCGTCCCTCTCCTCCTCCCGGATCTCCCGAAGCACGGAGAGCAGCCGCACGCGGTCCACGCTGAACTGTGCGTCGCTCTCTTCGATCGCCGTGATCAGGTCGTCGTAGAACTTGTACGCCGTCTCCTCGCCGTGGAGCTGGTCGTAGAGGATACCGTCGAAGTCCTCGGGTTTCGTCTGTCCGTAGTGGCCCCGCACGAGGGTCTCGATCTCCTCGAACGCGACGCTCTCGGCGTCGAGCGCGTCGATCAGTCCCTCCAAGCGCTCTCTGTGTTCTGCGGACTCCTCGGCGGCGTGATCGAGCAGCGCCACGATCCGCTCGTCGAGCTGTTCGCGCTCTTCGTCCGACAGTGATCGGTAGTGGTGGGCGGCGCGCGCCTCGACGACCTCTTCGAGGACGACCCCGATCTGGAGCAGGCGGACGAGCTGCTGGTCCGACGTGACGGTCGTCCCGACGCTCATACGCGCTCACTCGGGGCCGAGCCGTGAAAACGTTGTGTCCGTACGATACACCGAAACCCGTGCATGGCCGGCTATCGGAGCCGGCTGACGATACGTGCTTCGAGGTCCTCTCGGAGTTCGTCGACCTCGATCTCCTCTAAGACGGGCACGAAGAAGCCCTCGACGAGGGTGTTCCGTGCCTCGCGCTCGCCGATGCCGCGCGAGGTCATGTAGAAGAGGTCCTCGCGATCGATCTGACCCACGGTCGCCGAGTGGCTCGCCTCGGTCTCGTGGTTGTTGATGATCAACTTCGGGGAGGCGTCGGCCTCGCTCTCGTCGCTTAGCATCAGCGTGTTCTCGCGCTGGTAGGAGCTGGTGTTCCAGGCCTCCTTCCCGACGTGCTGGACGCCCTCGTAGACCGAGCGCGCCGCGTCGTCGAGCACCCCGCGGGTCACGAGGTCCGCGACCGTGTGCTCGGCGCGGTGCCAGACCCGGGCGTCGACGTCCAGATGCTGGTCGTTGTGACCGTAAAAGGCCCCGATGATCCGTGACTCGGAGCCGTCGCCCGCGAGCGTCGTCTCGACCGAGGCCTTCGTCAGCCGCGAGCCGAGGTTGCACTCGATCCAGTCGAGCGTCGCGTAGGTGTCGGTCTCGCCCTCCTTCAGCGTGTAGACGTAGGTCTCCTCCGAGAGGTCCTGCAGGCTGCCGTACTGCACGCTGGAGTTCTCGCCCGCCGCGATCTCGACGAGGCCGCTGTAGTATCGCTCGCCCTCGACGTTCTCGCCGGTCTCCTGTCGCTCGAGGATCGTCACCGAACTCGACTGCTCGGTGACGACGAGCGTGTAGTTGAAGAGCGACCGCGAGTTCATCGTCGTCCGGATCGTGACGTCCTCGGCGTCGACGCCCTCGGGTACGTAGACGACCGTCCCGGTCGAGAACAGCGCCGTCGAGAGCGCAGTCAGGTAGTTCGTCTCCGGATCGAGGATCGAGCCGAAGTGCTCCTTCACGAGCTCCTCGTGCTCCTGCAAGGCCTCGGCGAACGAGAGCACCTCGACCTCGTCCGGCCCGATCTGATCCTTCTTCTCGCGAGCGTCGAGCGGATCGACCAGCGACTCGAAGTCCAGGTCCGCGAGGTTCGTCCACCGCCGACCCGGCGTCTGGATCACCTTCGGCAGGTCGATCTCGTCCAGTGCGGAGAGCGCGGAGAGACGAGTCTCGAGCATCCACTCCGGCTCGTCGAGCCGGCTCGAGATCTCGCGGACCGTCTCCTCGGAGATCTCGGCATGCTGGATCTTCGCGCTCATCCGAGGCTGCCCTCCATCTCGAGTTCGATCAGCCTGTTCAGCTCGACGGCGTACTCGATCGGTAGCTCTTCGGTGATCGGCTCGATGAACCCCGAGACGATCATCTGTTTCGCGTCGTCGTCGTCGAGTCCTCTCGTTTGTAAGTAGAAGATGTCCTCGTCGCCGATCTTCCCCACCGTCGCCTCGTGCGCGACGTCGACCGTCGACTCGTTGATCTCCATGTACGGCATCGTGTCCGAGATCGACTCGTTGTCGAACATCAGCGCGTCACACTCCACCGCCGTCGACGAGTCGTGCGCGCCGTCGGCGATGTGGACCAACCCTCTGTAGTTCGTCCGACCGCCGTCCTTCGAGATGCTCTTCGACTCGATCGTCGAATTAGTACGAGGAGCGTTGTGGTAGACTTTCGCCCCCGTGTCGATGTCCTGACCCTCGCCCGCGAACGCGATCGAGATGTGGTTCGCCGACGCTCCGCGACCCTTGAGAATCGAACACGGGTAGAGCATCGTCGCTTTCGAGCCCATGCTTCCAGAGACCCACTCCATCCGCCCGCCGCGGTCGACGATCGCTCGCTTCGTGTTCAGGTTGAACGTGTTCTTCGACCAGTTCTGCACCGTCGAGTACTGCACGTGGGCGTCCTCACCCACAAAGACCTCGACACCGCCCGAGTGCAGGTTGATCACGTTGTACTTCGGCGCCGAACACCCCTCGATGTAGTGGACTTCCGAGCCCTCTTCAGCCACTATCAACGTGTGTTCGAACTGGCCCATCCCTTCGGAGTTCATCCGGAAGTACGCCTGAACGGGCATCTCCACCGTCACCCCCTCGGGCACGTAGACGAACGAGCCACCACTCCACACGGCGCCGTGCAGCGCGGCGAACTTGTTGTCGCTCGGTGGGACGCACGTCGTCATGAAGTACTCCTTGACGATCTCGGGGTGGTCTTGCACCGCTTGATCCATGTTCATGAAGACCACGCCCTTGTCCTCCCACTGCTCTTTCATGTTCTGGTAGACGATCTCGGACTCGTACTGCGCGCCTACCCCGGAGAGGGATTTGCGCTCTGCCTCGGGGATGCCGAGTTTCTCGAACGTGTCTTTGATCTCGTCGGGGACCTCCTCCCAGGAGTCGACGCCGCCACGGGTTTCGACGTCGGGGCGGATGTACGGGACGATCTCCGAGACGTCCAGCTCCGAGAGGTCGGGCTGGCCGGGCCAGTCGGTCGGCATCGGCATCCGCTGGTAGTGTTTCAACGCGCGCAGACGCCGCTCGAGCATCCACTCCGGTTCCTCCTTGTCTTCGCTGATCAGCCGGACGACCTCCTCGGTCAGCCCCTTCTCCGAGCGGAACGCCGATCGCTCCTCGTTCTTGTGATCGAAGCGCTCCTGGTTCTTCGTGAGTTCTTCTGAGCTCATTGTGTGTATTTGTATGGTAGTTTTGCAGTTATCAGGCCGTCTGGTAGAACTCGTCTCGGACCCAGTCGTAGCCCTTGTCCTCTAGCTTCTCGGCGAGTTCGGGTCCGCCGCTCATGGCGATCTGTCCGTCGAGCATCACGTGGACGTGGTCGGGCTCGACGTAGTCGAGGATCCGCTGGTAGTGTGTGATCTGCAGGATTCCGGTTCCCTGCTCGTCGCGCAGCGCGTTGATCCCGTGGGAGACGTCCTGCAGGCGGTCGATGTCGAGCCCGGAGTCGATCTCGTCGAGGACGGCGATCTCGGGTTCGAGCATCGCGGCCTGGAGCACCTCGTTCTGTTTCTTCTCACCGCCGGAGAAGCCGGCGTTGAGGTACCGCATCGCGAACTTCTCGTCCATGTCGAGCAGCTCCATCTTCTCCTGGAGGAGCTGCTGGAACTCGGCGACGCCGATCTCGCCGTCGTCGACCGGCCCCTCCATCGGGCTCGTGTCGTAGCCGGTGTCCTCGGACTCGACGCGCTCTGAGTCCTCCTCGTCGTCCTCTTCGAAGAGCTCCTCGCGCTCGCCGAGACGGGCGTTGACCGCCTGGCGGAGGAAGTTCGTCAGCGTGACGCCCTCGATCTCGGCGGGGTACTGGAAGCCGAGGAAGACGCCGAGCGCGGCGCGCTCGTTCGGTTCGAGCTCGAGTAGGTTCCAGGTGCGCTTGTCCGCCGGGATCTCGAACTCCTCGCCGAAGTCTCCGTCGTCGAGGTGGATCAGTACCTCGCCGTCGGTGACCTCGTAGGCCGGGTGCCCGGCGACGATCTTCGCCAGCGTCGACTTCCCGCTCCCGTTCGGACCCATCAGCGCGTGGATCTCGCCCGATCGTACCTCGAGGTCGACCCCTCGAAGAATCGTCTCCCCGCCCTCTTCTGCGACCTCCGCGTGCAGGTTCGTGATCTCTAGCGTAGCCATTTCTCTCACGCGTGGGGAGGGTCGTGCGACGCATAATGGTTTCGTATTCGGGGTGATCGGTTCTCGAATCGGGAAAAATAGTTCGCCGATGAAGAATCGTTACATGAAGCTCCCGAGGCCGGTCTGTTGCTGGCCGGTCCGGACCTCCTCCCAGGAGATTCCGAGCGCCTCGATCACCCGGGAGATCGGGTTCTCCAGCGTCTTCTCGAGCATCTTCTCGTAGTCGACCTCGAACTCCTCGGGGATCTCGTCGGCGTACTCGAAACAGATCACGTCCGGGTCGCGTTTGAACTCGTTGTAGAGGTCGTTCTGATGGGGGTCGAGCCCCTCCTCGGCCTCCAGTCGCTTGAAGAAGTCCGGGTGGACCTTCCGCAGGTAGAGCCGTTTCGGCTTCGAACCCCTGCCGAAGTTCGTCCCCAGGAACTCGTTGGCGTACTGTGCGCCGCGTACCTGCGCCGTCGCCGTGTCGTAGGCGTCGAGGCGCTTTCCGATCCCGCCCGGGATCGCGATCTCGTCGTACGGGAGTTCGCCCTCGAGGAACTCGGCGATCACCTCGGTGAGGTAGGTCGTCACCTCCGCTAACTCCTCCCCGGTGACGATCATCTCGATCACCCGGTGCTGGACCTCCTTCGTGATCGGCGCGATGTCCGATCGTTTGTACTCGAAGCCGGTGATGTCGATGTCGTCGACCTCCTTCCCCTCCTTCCAGACGATGTGGCCGGCGTACCGTTTCTTGCTCCCCGCCTGGAAAAACCGTCGGTAGAGCTTCTCGAACTCGATCTGGAAGCGGTGGTCGTCCGCGCCGAGCTCTTCGCGGGCGAACTCGTCGTACCGGTCGTTGATGTAGTCCTCTAACTCGAACGACTGCTCGATAACCTCCTCGGTCGAGGCGCCCCCGCCGAACTCCAGCATCACCGAGTCCGTGTCACCATATATCACTTCTTTGTCTCGTTCGTTCGCCGCCCGCTCGGTGAACCGGATCACCTCGCGGCCCGTGGCGGTGATCGCCGCGCCCATCTCCTGGTCGTAGAGCCGGAACCGGGTCCAGCCGAGGACGCCATAGAGAGAGTTCATGATCACCTTCACCGCCGCCTGCTGGCGGTCGTAGACGGTGTAGGTCTCGCTCCCGGGGTCGTGGTCGTTTCTGAGTACTTTCTTCTGCTCGCGCTCTGCGAGCAGTTCGTCGACCATCTCCCGGATGATCCCGTCCGGCTCCTTCCGGAAGTGGGTCCCGTTCGGCGCACGGTAGGTCTCGCCGTCGTAGCGCTCTGGATCGACCTTCGTCTCGGGGCTGGCGTTCGTCGTCACCATGCACATCGGGTACAGCGACTTCAGGTCGAGCACCGAGACCATCTCGCGAACCCCGGTGATCGGGTCGAACACCGCTCCGCCCTCGTACTCCTCGCCCTCGACGCGCCCCTTCGAGGGGAGCGCGAACTGACCGTGGACCTTGTGCAGGACGTACATGTCGACCGCGTCGCCGGGCGTGGTCGCGTCCTCGAGTTTGCAGCCGACGAACGTGCGGACCTCCTGCCAGAACGGGATGAGGTCCTGGCGGTCGTTGATCTCGACACAGAGTTCGACGTCGCGCAGGTTGTACTCCAAGAGGCGTTCGGGGTCCTGTTCCCAGAGGTCGCCGATCGCACCCGTGTATCGCTCCTTCCCGACGCCGAGTTCGACCTCCGCGACCGCATCCAGCCGGTAGGAGTCGAGTTCGGAGAACTTCGTCCGCTGGTAGGCATACAGCAGGTCGAACACCACCCGTCCCTTCACGTTCGGCCCGCCCCAATTGTTCCGCCAGACCTCGTTCACCCGCGAGAGACGCTCTCCCCGCAGGTCGTACTCGCTCCCTGAATCGAGGCGCTCCAGCCTGTCGAGCACGTACGGCGCGTCGAAGTCGTCGGCGTTCCACCCCGTCAGCACGTCCGGGTCGGTCTCCTCGACGTACGTGAGGTAGTCGTCGAGCATCGCCGCCTCGGTCTCGAACCCGCGCACGTCGACCGTCGTCTCGCCGGCGAGGAACTCGTAGCCGGCGAGCGCTTCAGGTACCGCCGCCTCGCCCGCGGGCGCGTCGAACAGCCAGACGACGTACTCCTCGCGCACCGAGTCGTGGCTGGTGAGACAGATGATCGGCTCCTCGCCCTCCTCCGGAAACCCGGAACGGTCGTCGACCTCGATGTCGAAGGTGTGGACCCTCGGTGGGATCTGCAGGTCGACCGCCTCGACCTCCTCCTCGTGGACGACGAGCGCGCCGTCGTCCTCCGACCGGCGGTTCGGGACGGAGACTCCACTGCGAACGTCCTTGTCGATCAGAAAGCGGTTCGGGAAGAGGATGTCCGCCTCGTAGTGGTCGAACTCGTCGCGGATCGCCCCCACGTCCCGGGGGGTCCGGCCGAATATCTTCGTCAACGACTCGCCGCGGATGCTCTCGTAGCCCTCCTGGCTGCCGGTGATCCGCCCGTCGGCGAGGTCCGCGTCGGTGAGGCTCTCGGTCGGGGCGTAGAAGTAGGGCCGAAAGCCGTAGACGCGGACGTGCTCGGCCGTGCCGTCCTCGCGGCGGCCGAAGACGTGGACGATCGGGCGCTCGGTCGACCCCGCTTCGGCGACCGTGTAGTTCACCTGCGTGACGGCGAGGTCGACCCGGTCGTCGACCGGCGGAAACGTCGCCTCGTCCGGATCGACGACCTCGTCGACGACCACGCCGCCGTTGCCCGCGGTCGCCTCCGCCTCGGCGGCCGCGTCCCGGTCGGCGTCGAGGTCTCGACTCGCGGCGTCGCCCGCACCCGTCTCGAACTCGGAGAGCCCCGACTGCTGCATACCCGGCCTTCGCCACCCCCCGGTATAGGCCCCACGGTCTGGGGTCCGTCTTCGGCCCACCCCGGCGAGCGGATCCGCTTCGAACCGGGGGAGAGTGACAAATTTCTGATATCGCATCGTTCGATTTATCTCGAGTGTGTCGTGTGAATACACTACTGAAGACCTAGTTCACCTAGTAGTCGTCAGATTCGACGGTCAGCAACAACACATATATCGTGCTATCGCGTACCACGTGACGGTGACGACGACGATGTCCACACGCACCGGAGACGAACGGAACGGTCGCGAGGAGCGTCCCGCCGGCGAGGCGGTCGAGCGCGTCGAGGCGTACGAGGCCGACGGGGGGCTCGTCCTCTTCGACGGCTACAACCCCCTCGCCTGGGTACACTCGTCGCTGACCGTAAGACTCTCCGATCTGACCTGAACGTCGAACCGCTTTTGACTCACCCCTCCGAACCCCGTTCGTGGTACTCGACGAGCGATCCGCACACGAGCCCGACGAACCCCAGATCGGACCACGCGTCCCCGACGTCGAGCCCGAGGACCACGGACTCACCGGACCCGAGGGAATGTCGAAGTCGCTGCTCAGGGCGTTCTGGACCCTCGTCCTCATCGCCCACATCGGCGTCTTCGGCGTCAGCGTCGGCCCGATGCTCGTCTACTTCAGGGGCGACTGGCGCCTCGGCGGCGCGCTCGCCCTGCTCGGCGTCTTCGCCCTCGCACACGGCCTCCTCTACTACTCCCGGCTCGACTTCGACGAGATGTACGGCGAGCAGGAAGGCGAACCCGGAGAGGGAGAGGGAGAGGACGAGCCGTAACAGAACCGCTTTCTTCCTCCCGAACCACGACCACGTATGCGAACCGTCGAGGACGACGAGGGCGGGCGGTATCTCCTGCGAAAGCGGTCGGCCGAGAGCAGCCTCGTCTTCGACCCCGAGACGG
The DNA here is from genome assembly GCF_036429475.1 of Halalkalicoccus sp. CGA53. Classification (GTDB taxonomy): domain Archaea; phylum Halobacteriota; class Halobacteria; order Halobacteriales; family Halalkalicoccaceae; genus Natronorarus; species Natronorarus salvus. Next base: position 1,675,184 of record NZ_CP144125.1, on the reverse strand, counting down.
GCGAGGAGCGCTACGTCGAGAACGCCCGGCTCTCTCCCGTCGGCGGCGAGTCCCCCCTGGAGACCGCCGCACGGACCGTCTCTGCCCCCACCAGAACGCTGCTCTCCGCGGTTCACAACGACCGCGGGCTGGGCCTGCTCCTCGAACTCGACCGCCGGGGTCCGCTCTCGGTGCGTGAACTCATGGCCGCCTACGACCTCTGTGAGAGCGACCTCCACGGCCGGATCGCGGAACTTCACGTATCGGGACTGATCGAAGAAACGAGCGTGAACGGGGAGCGTGGCTACACGACGACCGACCTCAGCGAACGCGCGCTCGACGCACTGCGGTAGGGTCGACGGACGGATCCGAGCGTCTTCCAGTGGCCTTTCATCCTGGTCGGCGGTGACCGGTGAGAGACCTCGTCAAGGGTCTCGGGGGAGAGTTCGCGGGAGTAGGTTTCGGCCGTCGTTCGATGAATCGGCCGCTCACGAGAGAGACGTATCGATCATCGGTCGCTCCATCAGTTCTGAGTCGCGTTCGGAGCCGTACCGAATAGAAGGCACCTTCGCACCATCTCGGCCAAACCGACTCGTGGCTCGATCTCGAAAATCACGGATCAGAGCAGGGTAAGTGCGAACAGGAAGTAGATAGCGATACTGAAGGCGTCTTGAAGTGCGGTAGCAATCGGGCCACTGCCGAGTGCTGGATCCACGTTCAACAGAATGAACCCAACCGGGATGAGGGAGGCGAGGACGGTTGCCACGGCACTAGAAACGAACAGCGAGAGTCCGACGACGAAACCTATCTGTGGCGAGTCGACAATAGCTGTTGCGCCGAGCCCACCGAGGATCCCTATCATGGTTCCGAGGACGATCCCGACGAGGAGTTCTTGTTGGATGTAGCTACCGTAGTTGACGTCGGCGATCGCAAACGCCCTGATTGCGATGGTCTCCGACTGCGTTCCCACTGAATCGGCGATGTACGCGATGACTGGGGGAAAGAATGCGAGTGCGATCGTCTCTTCCATGGTCCCCTCGAACTGGCTCGTGATGACACTGAGAAGCAACCCGGCCACTAGGCCAAACAGGAGCCACGGGGCCCGGCTCCGGACGGCGATACGAACACGGGCGGATGTGTGGTCTACGATCTGATGCCCGGCCTTTCGTACCCCCGCACGGAGGAGTACGTCCTCGAAGTGTTCTCTGTGCATGGTATCGATGATGGCCTGGGAGGTCACGGCACCGATGAACTGCCCGTCGCTGTCGACGACCGGGATCTCGTCTCTGTCTTCTTTTATCGCGAGGAGTATGGCGTGTTCTCGGTCCGTACCGGACTGTAGCTGCGCACTCGCTGGCTCCATCAGCTGTGAGATCGGGAGGTCCTCCGTTGATCGGAGGAGAGCAGTGATATCGATACGACCGATGAGCCTCCTCCCGTCAAGGACGTAGATCGTATCCGCGCTCTCCCACGTCTGACCTACGAGTCGTTCACGAACGGCTGCTGAGGTATCTTCGGGCTGGCACGTGGGGACCCCCGTAGACGTGATGCTCCTGATCGACCCATCACTGGTTCTTGACGCCATCTCCGAGACTCATTCAAGTCCCATACGGATAACATGAGCCGGTGCTGGAAACCCGCTGTACTTCGCGGATTTCTGCTCTATGGGAACGAAATCAACGATCGGCTGCGGTGTTCAATTGACGAACCACGATTCCCTCGTGATGGCCTACCACGTCGATCACAGATCCAAGCCGAGAACAATCGCCGAGACGCCGATGAGGAATGCGTACCCGGGGATCACGTAGCGCCACACCGCGTTCGGTACGACTCGTACGAAAAACGGAGCGAGGACTGCTGCGAGGAAGCCACCGACGAATACCGATGGGAGAAGCAGCGGGTCTATTGCTACTCCGTGAATCGTTATCAGAAAAAAGGCGACGACACCGACCAACGAGACGATCCCTTCAGAGAGCGTCGTGATAGCCGTCGCACTCTTCTCGTACACTCCCGAAAAGAGTTGTCCGAGAGTGATCACGGGTCCGTATCCCCCACCGCCGATGCCCTTGTTCACTCCTGCCAGTAGGGCAAAGCCGACCAACACCTTCGGGCGGTACGTGGCGCTTGTTCCGATCTTCACACGAATCAGCCCGCTCACGCCCATGAGAACCACCACACTCCCGACGTAGATTTTAATGAGACTCGTATCGAGTTCGACCGCTGCGTAGACGAGGACGATCGAAGCGAATACAGCGACCGAACCGATGGTCGCGAACAGCGCCACCAGCTTGGTTGCTTCGTTACTCGGGTCCAATTCGAAGTGTACGTTATCGAATTCGTGGTGGACGAATCCGGCAACGAGTCCCGTCATCATCTCGGAGAGTAAGAGAATTGGAACGACCTGGAGCGGTTCGTAGCCGAGAATGAACAACAGCGGAGCGAGCGCCGTTCCAAATCCCATCCCGGCCGACGAATCGAGCCCCTCGAAGACGAAGGCGATAACGATCACGACCGGAAGTATCTGAAACGCAGTTCTCCCGGCCGTCTGGGCGACAGTTGCGTAGATAGCCACGAGAACGCCGACGTACAGCGCACCGATCAACGCGAGTCGTTTCAACGTAGCACGTGAAACCCGACCCCGTTCGAACGCGGTCCGTTCCCGGTCGAGTTGTTCCGCGCGAGAACCGATTTTCCGACGGTGTTCCGAACGTTCATCCGTCGAGCTCTCGGCCATCTACTAACACTCCCAATAGGAAGAAGACGTCACAAACCGACGTTCAGAGCGCCGTGACGCTCGTTTGCCAACTCCGGCGATCAGAGATGCGAGGACGGCCCTGACGAGCGTTGGGACCCCAAACCGGCTACGTACCGGAGGCATACTCTCCATAACACGCGGATATCCAATAAAACGCTATCCGTGGATCGTGGTAGGTCCCACGTAGTGGGAAGTATCCTCCTGCCACGAGCGGGAGTCACGATAAAAGGAAACGGGACCCGTGATCCGTCGTCCGACACCCGCGACCTCGATTCAGTCGCCGACTGTCACCGCAGCTGCGCTCTCGCGTTCGACCGACGACCGGTTCGACGTCGGGTCCTTCTCGACCGTGACCAGTCGATCGGCCGCGCCGATGAGCTCGTCGTCGTGGCTGACGACGACGATCTGATCCACCCCGAGCGTCCGCATCGCCTCGATCAGCTCGACCAGCTGGCGGACGTGGCCCGAGTCGAGAAAGGTCGTCGGCTCGTCGAGGATCAGCGGCGGCATCGGCGCGGTCCCCTCGATCCCCTCGGCGAGCAGGCGGTAGATCGCACACCGCAGACTGAGGTTGAACAGCGCGCGCTCGCCCCCCGAGAGCTGTTCGGGATCGAGCGCCTCGCCGTCCTTCTGATAGACCGTGAGCTCGTACTCGCCGGTCAGCTCGATGTGGGCGTAGGAGTCGTTTCGGTACACCAGGTCGAACGTCTCGTTCAGCATCCGTTCGAGCGTCTCGACGTTGCGCTGGCGGAGTTCGGCCCTGAGTGTCGCGTACATGCTCTGGAGCGCGTCGACCTCCTCGTAGAGCGAGTCGAGCGCTTCCAGCCGCTCCGCGATCTCCTCTCGACGCCCGCGAAGTGCGTCGAGCTCGTCGAGTTCGCCGCGCACGCCGCCGATCCGGTCCCGGAGCTCTGCCTCCTCGCGCTCGAGCTCCGAGAGCTTCGTCTCGACGCGCTCGAGGTACTCCTCGGCCTCCTCCCGGTTCGCCTCCGCCCGCTCGATCCGCTCGGGGTCGTACTCCGCTTCGAGCTCATCGATCCGCTCGCGCTTCTCGGCCAGCCGTTCGCGGCGCTCGTCGTTGAGCGCCGCCTTCGACTCGCGGCCCTCGCCGAGGCGGTCGATCTCCGTCTCGAGCTCCGCGATCCGTTCGCCGAGGTCCGAGATCCGCTCGACCCGCCCGATCCGCTCGGCGAGCGCCTCCCGATCCTCGTCCAGATCGGCCAGTTTCGCCTGGTGACCCTCGGCACGTTCGCGTGCAGCCCGTGCCTCCTCCCGTGCCCTCTCCGCGTCGTCGTCCAACTCCGCCGCGTTCTCTCGGAGCGCCTCGACCCGTTCGCGGTCTGCCTCGATCGAGGAGGCGCGCTCCTCGACGAGCTCCGAGAGCGTCGAGCGTTGCTCGCGCAGGCGTTCGATCTCCGTCTCCGCGTCGCACAGCTCCTCCGCCGTCTCGATACCGGGATCGAGGCGCTCGATCCCGGTATCGAGATCGGCCACACCTCCCTCTAGCGAGTCGACCCGTTCCCGATCCGCCGAGAGCGAGTCGACGTGCGGCGACCCCTCGACCGGCTGGCCGCACTCCGGACACTTGCCCTCCGAGAGCAGTCGCTCGGCCTCCGCTACTCGCTCGCGGGCGGCCTCGAGGCGCGCACGGAGCTCCGAGCGCTCTTCGCGTAACTCGTCGCGTTCGTCCTCGAGCGCCCCGAGGTGTGCCTCGGCCTCGCCCCGCTCGATCGGTGCGTCGGCGAACTCCGCTTCGAGGTCGGACGCTCGGTCGTCGAGCTCCTCGATCGCCTCCCGCCTGCTCGCGAGCGTCGTCTCCGCCTCCTCGATGGAACTCGAGAGCCCCTCGGCCTCCTCGCGGTTCGTCGCCGCTCGCTCGGCTCTGTCCTCCGCGCGCTCCTCGGCGGCGGACGCCTCGCTCGCCGCCTCCTGCTTCGCGAGGCTCGCCTCGCGGATCGCCTCGCGAACCGACTCCACCTCGTTCTCCAGCTCGGAGCGTCGCTCCTCGATCGCACCCGTATCGGCGTCCGCGTCGAGCGGACTCTCGGCGAGCGCCTCTCGGCGCTCGTTCCGGAGCTCTCCCTGCTCCTCGCGGCGCTCCCCGATCCGCTCGCGCAGTCGCTCGCGTTCGCGTTCGGTCTCGGCGATCGTCGCACGAAGCGATTCGACCTCCGATTCGAGATCGGAGAGTTCCTCCCTGCGCGCTTCGTGTTCTTCGAGTATCTCGATCGCCGCGTCGCGGGTGTCGCGTGCGCGCTCCCGGTTCCCCTCGAACCGCTCGACCTCCGCCTCGACCTCGTTCAGTTCGGTCTCGAGCTCGTTCAGTTCCGCGGGGAGTCCCTTCTCCTCTTTCGCCTCGATCTGTGCCTCGATCTCGGAGAGGCCGCCGCGGACGTCGCTTCGCACGTCCTCGACGCCCAGCCGGGCTTCGTTGGTGCGTTCTCTGTACTCCTCGAGCGTTCCGAGCTGGAGCAGTTCGTCGATCGTGTCCTGGCGTTCGGCCGGCGTCGCGTGGATCAGCTTGTTCACCTCGCCCTGACGGACGTACGCGCAGTTGACGAACGCCTCGTCGTCCATCCGCAGGAGTGCCGATATCGTCCGCTCGACGTCGCGCGCACCCTCGATCGTCCCGCCGGGGGTCTCGAGCGTACACCGGGCGGTCGTCGCCCGGTCGCCCGAGAGCCGGATCCGCCGCTCGAGGTGAAACGACTCCCCGCCGTGGGTGAAAGAGAGCGCCACCTCGCACTCCTCCTCGCCGTTCGTTATCGCCTCCTCGAGCGTACCGGAGAGCGCCGACGAGCCGTAGAGCGCGAAGAAACACGCCTCGAGCAGCGAGGACTTCCCGCCGCCGTTCGGCCCGTGGATCACCGTCACCCCGGTGTCGAGGGCGAGGTCGCACTCGCCGTAGGGCTTGAAGTTCGAGAGGCGGAGTCGGTCGACCCTCACAGGTACTCCTCCATCGAACGCTGGTCGTCGCCCTCGGAGTCCTCGGTCTCCCCCGGCTCGCTCTCCTCGCCGCCGTCACTCGCCGCCTCGGCAGCCTCCGAGCGCCCGACCGCCGTCGCGGCACCGTCACGACCGTCCGCCTCGGCACCGTCGACCGTCTCCGTGGCTCCACGGGATTCACTCGTGTCCTCCGCCGGATCGTCTTCCGCCCCCGTTCGGAGGTCGGCCTCCGTCCCCGAGACCGCCCCCTCCTCTGCTTTCGACTCGTCCACCCCCTCGAACGCATCCAGGTCGTCGAGGCGCTCCCGAACCGTGTCGGCGACCGCCATCCGGACGGTCGAGTCGGCCAGCTTGCTCGCCCTGACCGTCTCGTCGACCGCGCTCGCGACCGGGCTGAGCCCCATCTCCCGCACCCGCTCTCTGACCGCCTCGTCGGGGTCGGCGAACGAGACGTCGATCTCGGTACCCGATTCGACCTCCCGACGGTCGTACATCCGCGCGACGAGCGCGCCGCGGTCGGTCGCGTACCGTTCGACCTCCGCGGGGGTGATCGGCTCGCCCTCCCCCGCGACACGGACGATCACGACCGCGTCCTCGAGTTCGTGCTGGCCGACGCGTTCGAGCACGCGGTCGACCCCCTCGCCCTCGCCGAGGTCGACATCGCAGAAGACGAACGGACGCGTCTCGATCCCCCGGCGGGCGATCCTGACGCCGTCGCCCGTGGTCCGTTCGCCGCTCTCGTCCCCGCTCGAACCGTCGTCGAACGTGACGAGGTTGTAGCCACGGTCGTCCTCCTCGCTCGCGCTCGCGCGCTCGGTCGAGCCGGGGTAGGTGACCCACGTCTCGTCGACCCGCTGCTGACCGGGCACGTGGTTGTCGCCGAGGAGCAGGGCGTCGAACTCGACCGTCGAGCGCGAGAGGAGCTCCTCGGTGTCCCAGTTCGCGTGGGCGAACGGCTCGAACAGGCCGTGCGATACGAGGACGGCGAACTCGCTCTCCGTGGGCTCGAACTCGTAGGAGAGCTCCTCGCGCTGGGACTCGGGGACGTGGTCGAGGCCGTAGAAGCTGACCTCTCCCACCACGGTCCCGCACGCGTCGAGACGGGTCGCGAGGCCGAGGCGTTCGTAGAGGTCGAGCCACTGGTCGCTTCTCGTCCCCTCGTGGTTGCCGACGATGGCGAGGAACGGGATTCCTGCACCCTCGAGCGTCCGGAGGGCGTCGAGCGTCCCGAGGAGGTCGACCAGGTCGGGTCGGCGGTCGTGAAAGAGGTCGCCGGCGTGGACCACGGCGTCGACGTCCTCGTCGATCGCGTCGTCGATCACCCGTTCGAAGGCGGCGAGGAAGTCGGCCCGGCGCTCCTCTCGGTGGTACTGCCGGTAGCCGATGTGGGTGTCGCCGGTGTGGATCACCCGTGTCATCCCCCGTCCCTACCCCACCCTCGCCTAAAGGGGTTCTGAGAGCGGGGTGAAAGTGAGCGGAGTGAACCGGTGGGTCAGCGCGCGTCGATCGAGAGCGAGTAGAGTCGTTTCCTCGCGTCCGAAAAGGAGAAGCGCGATTCGACGACGCCCACCTCCTCGAGTCGGTTCAGCGCGTATCTGACGGTGCGCGGCGGGAGCAGGGTTTCTTCGGCGAGCTGGCTCTGCGTCAGCGTCTCCTGGTACTCGAGGACCTTCGCGACGAGCTTCGCACTCGGGGGAAGCTCCCGCACCGCCTCCCAGCCGGGGTCGGTCTCACCTGAGGTCGCCTCTGACGTACTCATGTGGTAGTCGCCTACGGAATACGAGACGATAATAGTTGTCGTTTCAAAATATAACCATTGGGCATCTTCCGGGCGCGACGGGGTGGATCGAGGGGGCTTCCCGGAACGACCCGAAACCTCTTATGAATCAGCGCCTTATTACAGCCCAATGACCGACACCGTCGAGGACGTCGACCTCCCGTACGAGGACGACGCGTCGAAACAGGACAAGATCGAGGCGTTGCGCGACCGCCTCTCGATCATCGAGTCCCAGAACGAGGAGATGCGCGATAAGTTGCTCGACGCGAACGCAGAGAACAACAAGTACCAGCAGAAACTCGAACGGCTCACCCACGAGAACAAGAAGCTCAAACAGTCGCCGCTCTTTATCGCCACGGTCCAGGAGCTGACCGACGAGGGCGTCATCATCAAACAGCACGGCAACAATCAGGAGGCGCTGACCGAGGTCACCGAGGAGATGCGCGCCGACCTCGAACCGGACAGTAGAGTGGCGGTGAACAACTCGCTGTCGATCGTGAAGGCCCTCGACGGGGAGACCGACGTCCGCGCCCGCGTGATGCAGGTCGAGACCAGTCCCGAGGTGACCTACGCGGACATCGGCGGGCTCGACGAGCAGCTGAACGAGGTCAGAGAGACGGTGGAGCTTCCGCTGTTGAAGCCGGATCAGTTCGAAGAGGTGGGAATCGAGCCACCGTCCGGTGTGTTGCTCTACGGCCCGCCCGGTACGGGAAAGACGTTGATGGCCAAGGCGGTCGCGAACGAGACCGACGCGACGTTCATCAAGATGGCCGGCTCCGAGCTGGTCCACAAGTTCATCGGCGAGGGTGCGAAGCTGGTTCGTGACCTCTTCGAGGTCGCCCGCGCGCACGAGCCGGCGGTGCTGTTCATCGACGAGATCGACGCGATCGCCTCCAAGCGGACCGAGTCGAAGACCTCGGGCGACGCCGAGGTCCAGCGGACGATGATGCAGCTCCTCTCGGAGATGGACGGCTTCGAGGAACGCGGCGAGATCCGTATCATCGCCGCGACCAATCGCTTCGACATGCTCGACCGCGCGATCCTCCGGCCGGGCCGGTTCGACCGACTCATCGAGGTGCCGAAACCCGACGCCGAGGGCCGCGAACTCATCTTCGAGATCCACACCCGCGGGATGAACGTCGCCGACGACGTCGAGTTCTCCGACCTCGCCGAGGCCGCCGAGGAGGCCTCCGGGGCCGACATCAAGGCGATCTGTACGGAGGCGGGGATGTTCGCGATCCGCGACGACCGCACCGAGATCCGGATGACCGACTTCGAGGCCGCCTGGGAGAAGGTTCAGGCGGAGAACGACGAGGACGCCGACGTCTCCGCGACGTTCGCCTGAGACGAGGGATAGTACTCCCCGCCCGCGTACACCACCGCTCACGTACCGACGGGTGTGCGAGGACGTCCGAACGGCGATGGCGGGAGACCCGGTGGCGATTCGCTCGCGGAGGAGAAACGTCACCGACGCTCGAGGACGGCGTCACCGTGGGCGCGGGCGCGACGCTCCCGGGTCGTCGGGGGAGCGCGAGGCCCGAAACGGGCCGGAGCTCCCGCTACAGCGCGACGAAGATCGCGTACGGGACGAGAAAGAGCGCGACGAACATGACGAGCAGGATCAGGCCGTAGCCGAGGCCCGTCCCGAGGGCCGTTCTGAACGCGGGGTGATCGAGTGTCGAGCGGTCCATACCGGCCCTTCGCCGCCCGTTACTTAAATGATGTCCCCGACGCGACGCGCCTCGCCCGAGAGCTCCGGGTCCTTCTCGATGATCCGGAGGATCTCGTGGTCGGTGACGTCGTAGTAGGATTTTTCGGTGGCTTCCTCGATCAGCTCGCGTTCGAGGCGGAACTCGGTGCCCTCGTGGACGACGTCGACGCCGTCGTCGTCGATGGCGATGCTGGTCATGGGCCGCGTAGCCCGCTCGGGGATAAAAACGTCTCGTCATCGGTGACACCGACGGCAGCCGGTCGCTGGAGTCTGACGTGTGTCCGACCGACAGGAGGTTTATGCCCCGGGCGTGCGCAGAGGGTGACGTGCAACTCGGAGGGAGAACCGATCCGCTCGACGAACTCGTGATCCCCGACGGCACGCGGGGCGAGGAACACGACCTCGTGACCGACGGCGACGTACTCGTCGGCGGCCAGAGCACCGTCGAGTTCGGGGTCAGAGGGAAGACCGTCGTCGCGGGCGAACGGGTGACGTTCGACGGCCACATCGAGGCCGAGGGCGACTGCCGGCTCGACATGTGGTCGTCGGTCGCGGACAACGTGCTCGTCGAGCGCGACGCCTACCTCGGCGAGCGCGTCAGGATCGACGGCCGGCTGGTCGTCGGCGGCGACCTCGACATCGGCGACGACGTAGAGATAACCGAGGGGTTCGAGGCCAACGGCTGGATCGTCATCAGGAATCCGATGCCGACGGTCGTCTTCCTTTTCATCTACCTCGCGCAGTTACTCAGAATCGGCGAGGAGGAGGCAGCCGACGAACTGCTCTCGGAGCTCGTCGAGGAGGAAGCCGACGAGGTCGAACCGCTCGCGATCCCGCGAGGGTCGACCGTCTCGGACGACGCCTGGCGGGTCTCGGCGCCGGCGAGGATCGGGAACGACTGTCGGCTCCACGGCAACTTCCGTGCGGAGTCGATCGACGTCGGCGAGAACTGCGAGCTGTTCGGGAGCCTGCGCGCCCGTGGGGACGTCACCGTCGGGGAGGGGACGGTCGTCCACGGCGACGTTACCACCAGAAGCGGGACCGTCGCCCTCGCGCCGAGTTCGCGCGTTCGCGGGGACGTCTCCTGTGACGCGCTCACCTTCGACCCGGAGGCGACCGTCGACGGCGCGATGCGCGCCCGCGGGGAGATGACGCTCGCGCGAAGCGGGAACGTGGACGAGGTCTGAGACGGACTGCTGTCCGTCCGTACCACTCGAACCGAGAGGCAGGTACCGGTCCGAGCGCTAAACAGGTACAGCAGTCCGTACGAATCGACTCGGCATGACCGTCCGACGACGTCGAGCGTCGCGGCCGTGGTCGGGGGCGACCCCACGTCGCCTGCGGGTCCGAGCCGGCCGGCGATACTATAATAACGGGTCGTCCCAAACCACCCGCCGTACAATGGGACCAGTGACCACGGATCGGGAGGGACGATGCACTCGGTCGTGATGACGAAGGGCGTTCCGGACTTCAGCGAGGGAGAGGTCTCGTTCGACGAGGAGGGCCACTTGGAGCGGGGGAAGACCCCCACGGTGATGAACCCGAACGATGCCTACGCCGCCCGGGCGGCACTGATGACGAAGGTCCGCCACGGCGGCCGGGTCAGCGCGATGAGCATGGGGCCGCCGGGCTACAAGGAGATCCTGCAGGAGGCGATGGAGATCTACGCGGACGACCTCTACCTGCTCTCGGACCGCGAGATGGCCGCCGCCGACACGTGGGCGACGGCGATCACCGTCGCGACCGGGATCGAGAAGGTAGGTGCCGAAGTCGAGCCGCCGGACCTGGTGTTCGCGGGCTTCAAGACCGCCGACGGCGAGACCGGCCACACCGGCCCACAGACCTGCTGGTGTCTCGACTGGCCGATGATCACCCACGTCATCGCGCTGGACGTCGACGAGGCCGAGCGGACGGTGCGGGCGAAACGCCTCGTGGAGGGTGACGTCGAGGAGATCGAGACCGTCGAGTGCGATCTCCCGGCGTTCATCGTCACCGACCCGGAGTTCGAACCGACGTACAGGAAGGCGAGCCACCGGCTCACCCACAAGGACCTCAGTGCCGAGACGAAACGCCGCGCCGAGGAGTACGAAGAGCACCTCACCGTCTGGGACCACGCCGACCTGAACCTCGATCCCGACTACATCGGGCTGTCGGGCTCGCCGACGATCGTCGAGTCGGTCGACCCGATCCCGAAGGCACCCGCCGAGCGGGAGGCGACGATGGTGGACGCGCGCGATCCCGAGGGGATGGCCGAGGTGGCGGAGGCGATGACCGCGTTCGCGGGGGGTGACTGAATGGCCGAGTTCGACCCCGGCGAGTACGAGATCGCCGAACTCGGGCCTGCGCTCCGCGAGATCGAGGACGCGGAGGAGTTAGAGGAGATCCTCGCACGCGAGGAGGCCGGCGAGGACAGGGAGAACGTGAAGACGCTGATCGAGAGCCGGATCGAGAAGCTCCGCGAGGAGGCGGAGGTCGACGAGGAGATCGACCCCACGGAGCTCACGGTCGCCGAACTCGGCAACGCGATCCGCGGCATCGACGACCCGGAGCGACTGGGCGAGCTGATCGCGGCCGAGGAGGCGGGCGAGGACAGAAAGAGCGCGAAGAGCCTGATTCAGAAGCGGATCGACGCGGTCGCCGAGAGCGACGAGGACGAGGAGCCCGAAGAACGGCTCTCGCCCGAGGAGAAACACCCGGACCTCGATCACCCCACGGAGGACAAACAGTACGTCAAGGCGCTCTCCGGCGGCGACTACCGCGACATGTGGGTCTACTGTGAGACCCAGCACGGCGAGCTGATCGACGTCTCCAGGGAGATGCTCGGGAAGGCCCGCGAGCTGATGGACGGGTACAACGAGGCGTACGGCGAGGACGAGCAGGTCGTCGCGGTGCTGATCGGCGAGGACATAGCGGGGCTGACCGACGAGGTGATCGCCTACGGTGCGGACGTCGTCGTCGTCCACGAGGATCCCCGGCTCACCCGCTTTCTCCACAAGCCGTACACCGAGATCTTCTGCGACATGGCGCGCTGGGGCGCACGGCCGCTCGAGGGAGAGGACGCGAGGGAGGCCGAGTGGCGCGAACGCGACGGCGGACAGTACGACGAACCCCGCTACGTGCTCTTCCCGGCGACGAACAACGGTCGCGACCTCTCGGCGCAGGTACAGGGCGAACTCGACAGCGGGCTCGCGAGCGACTGCTCTGACCTCTACATCACCGAGACGACGATCAGCAACCCCGCGAAGACGGGGAAGGCGGGCTCGAAACGCGAGTTCGAGCGCGTGCTGCACATGAAGCGGCCGGACTTCTCGGGTTTCGAGTACTCGACGATCCTCTGTCTGGACAACCCCGACCGCGAGTTCCACCCGCAGGGGGCGTCGGTGATCCCGGGGAGCTTCGAACTCCCCGAGCCGGACCCCGAGCGCGAGGGCGAGGTGGTCGAACACGACCTCGATCTAGAGGAGGAGTGGTTCCGCGTCTCGGTCACGGATCACGACGTGCTCGACGAGGGTGTGGACATCACCGGCCACGAGGTGATCGTCTGTATCGGACGCGGGATCGGCGACGACCCGACGAAAGGGATCGAACTCGCGCTCGAGCTCGTGGATCAGTTCGACGACGCGGCGCTCGGGCTGACACGGGGTATCGTCACCGCCTCCTACCAGGTCGACGGCCACGTCGAGCAGTACGTCAGCGAGGAACGACAGATCGGCGAGACGGGCGTCGTCGTCGAGCCGGAGCTCTACATCGCCGCCGGCGTCTCCGGGGCGGTCCAGCACAAGGTCGGGATGGACGAGTCCGAGACGGTCGTCTCGATCAACACCGACGACGACGCGCGGATCAAGGACTTCTCCGATTACTACATCGAGGGCGACCTCTTCGAGGTGCTTCCGAGGCTGACGGAGGCGATGAAGACGGGCGAGATCGACCTCGCGGCGGCCCCCGCGGGGGGTGACGACTGAATGGCGGACGCGGAACGAGACCCCGAGGGTGCGGCCGCGGAGGCGGCCGACTGGGGAGAGACGACCGACGTCGGAAGCGAGGAGGAGTACGAACACTACGAGGCGATCGTCGTCGGCTGCGGACCCGGTGGGGCGGCCGCGGCGGCGGCGCTCTCGCGAAACGGCGTCGAGACGCTGGTGATCGAACGCGGCGTCGAGGCCGGCTCAAAGAACGTTTCGGGTGGCCTGCTCTACGCCGAGGAGTCCGCGCCGTACACGATCGACGGGCTCTTCCCGGGGTTCAGGGAGGAGGCCGCCGAACGGCCGATCACGGAGTACTACATCCACAACGTCGCCGGCGAGAAGGTGGCGACGTTCGACATCACCGACCTCCACGAGCACGACACGGAGTGGTCCGACGCCGTCTTGCGGAGGAAGATGGACTCCTGGCTCGAAGCGCAGGTCCACGAGATGACCAGAGAGACCGGCGGCGGCGTGCTCAGCGGGGTCCGTGCGAACGGCCTGCTCAGGGAGGACGGCGAGATCGTCGGCGTCACGTTCGACGAACTCGATCCCGTCACCGCGGATCTGATCGTCGCGGCCGACGGCGTCAACTCCGAACTCGCCCGCGACGCGGGCCTGATGGACTGGGAGAACCCCGAGGACTGGTTCCAGGGCGTGAAGGCCGTCGTCGAGATGGACTCGGGGACGATAGACGACCGGTTCGGGATCGACGAGGGCGAGGGCGTCGCCCACCTCGTCTCGGGCGACCTCTTCGAGGGCGTCCGTGGTGGCGGGTTCCTCTACACGAACCAGGCCTCGCTCTCGATCGGGACGGTGTTCCACCTCGACAGCCTCGCAGAGGAGCGCGCCGAACCGCACGAACTGCTCGACGCGCTGCTCACCCACCCACTCCTGGACCAGTGGTTCCGGGGCGAGTACGACGAGCGCGAGTACTCGGCGAAGCTCGTTCCCGACTCGAAGAAGGTAGCGCACCCGGAGCCACACGAGGATCGGCTCGTGGTGGTCGGTGACGCCGCCGGTCAGATGCAGGCCCAGGGGCCGATCATCAAGGGGATGAACCACGCGGTGTCCGCGGGCGCGCTCGCCGCTGAGGCGTTCGTCGAGGCACGTACGCGTGGCGAGCCACACAGAGCGGGCGAGTACTACGCCGAGAAACTCCGCTCGGAGGGCGTGATGGCGAAGCTTCGACCGAGGGGCTACCGGGCGTCGGCAGCGGTCGGCGAACGCGGGCCGGCCGAGCGGGCCGCCGACCGCGTGGTCGCCTCGCGGGTCGGGCGGAAGGCGGTCTCGACCATCGGGGGCCGGCTCCAGCGCCTCTACAGCTCGCCGACGCTCTCGTCGATCGTACCCGACACGCGGACGCCGTACGTGACGATGCCGACGGTGATCGCCGAGGAGATCGGCGAGCGGGTCACCGCGGACCGAGAGATCGAGCCGCCGTCGCTCGAGGAGCGCATCGGCGACCTGACCTACGACACCGACATCGGCAACCCACACATCGAGCTTCTCGACAACTCCTGGCAGGCCAGCGGGACCGCCGTGACCGCCTGTCCGGTGAGCGCGATGGAGTTCGGTGGGGGCTGCTATCGCGAGGAGGTGGTCCAGACGAACGGGAGCGAGGAACGGCTCGTCAGCCTCGACACACAGCCGTGTGTCGAGTGTGGCACCTGTGCGGTGATCGCAGACACCCACTGGGAACACCCGCGCGGCGGGAAGGGCGTCGAGTTCAAGCAGGGCTGATGGAGAGCTGGGTCGCCCGGGAGGTCGAGGAGCTCGCCTCGCGTGCCGAGGCGGACCGTGAGCGGTTCGAACCGCCGGAGGAGCCGCCGGATCGGGAGGAAGCGCTCGCGTATCTTCGCGAGGGGGCGGGCCAGGCGATCTGGCTCTACGTCGAGGGTCGCACCGGAGGGCGGTACACCGAGTTCTCGCCGGAGGCGTTTCGAACGCTCGAAGGGGCGATGAACGACTGGTTCGCGCTCTACGCCGCCTGCTACGGCGTCGAGCTGGATCCGGAGGTCTCGATCCGGACCGCCGCGGAGGCACTGATCGACACCGAGAACGTCCACGACACGGCCCAGATCCTCACCGGCGTCCCGGAAAGCGACAACGGTTAAGTGAACTGGTAGGGTATACCAGCCCATGGCAGGGAGAGAGAGCCTTCGCTTCGGCCACGAGGACAGGAAACGGATCTACGGCTACGTCGAACGCCACGGCTCGGCGACGCTCGGCGAACTCGAACGCGAGCTGAAGATCGATCCCGGAGGGCTGCGCCACCACGTCGCGATCCTCAAACGCGACGGCCGGATCGAGGCCGACGAGAGCGGGAGTTTCCGCGTCTCGCTCGACGGTGGCGAACGCGAGGAACACCGGGCCGAGGACGTCGAGTTCGCGATCCGACCCGCCCGCCAGGAGGACCTGGCGGGGATCGTCGGCGCGATCCGGCAGGTCGCGGAGGCGGGCACGTACATCGTCGCCGAGACGGTCGCCGACGAGATCGACCACCAGGACGCGCTGCTCAGACACAACGAGATCGAGTCGCGGATGTTCTTCGTCGCCACCGTCGGCGAGGAGGTCGTCGGCTGGGTCCACATCCACGGTTCTGAACTGGAGAAGCTGAGCCACACCGCCGAACTCACCGTCGGGGTCATCGACGAGTACCGGAGCAGGGGGATCGGGAGCCACCTGCTCAACCGCGGGCTCGAGTGGGCCGGCTCGCAGGGCTACGAGCGGGTCTACCAGAGCGTGCCCGCGACGAACGAGGAGGCGATCGCGTTCCTCGAGGAACAGGGCTGGGAGGTCGAGGCGGTGCGAGAGGACCACTACAAGATCAACGGCCACTACGCCGACGAGGTGATGATGGCGATCCGGCTCCCCTGAGTCCGCGTCGACGGTTCGACGGCGTCGACCGATCACCGGTCCCGCCCGCTCCTCTCCGCAGCGTCGGAACCGCTCGCTCGAACCCTCCTCCGGGCGAACACGTACGCCTCGCGAGCGACGGGCATCCCGTCGTAGACCCAGAGCAGTGCCACGAGGAGCAGTGTTCCGAACAGGACCAGCGCGTACGGCGAGGGATCGGGTTCGAGGATCGCTCGCGCGTACGGGACGACGTTCTCGATGAGCTCCTCGCGAAAGCCCGCACCGGGGCTCCCGCCCCGCTCTCTGACCGGCCAGAGCAGCCGGTCGATCTTCAGCTCCCCCTCGCGGAGGAAGCCCGGGAGCACGTCGAACGGGAGGTGGAGCAGGTAGCCGATCGCGAACGCCACCCCGATCCGCGGACGACCCAGGCGGGAGGCGAGCGCCCCCACGACGAGCGCGAGAGGGACCGCGAAGAAGACCGAGTGGCCGAGGGCGTAGCCGCCCGCGAAGACGCCGAACTCCCAGGCGAGCGGCTTGTCGATGGCGTCGGGGAGAACCGAGGCGATTACGACCACGACCGTCTCGCCCGCGGTCGGCGAGTCGCGGTAGACCAGGTGGACGACTACCGAGTACGCGATGTACCCGATGATCACGTGTTCCCAGGGCATCATCCGGTGGATCGTCCTCTCCCTCTCTCAGTACACGCGCGGTAATAAGGCGCGCAGTCCCGGTCGAACTGGGTAAGGGGAACCGAGTTATACGTTCGTCGTCGTACGTTCGGACAGTGAGTCCGATGCAGATCACGGCCTTCGGAACGACGATCGGGATCGACGAACGCTACGTCGAGGAGTCGACCGACGAGATCCGACGGCAGGTAGGGGAGTACGAACGCGGCGAGCGCAGAGCGTTCGACCTGACGGTCGCGTTTCCGGACGACCTCACCGGCCGGGTGATGCGGGCGATGGCGGGGATACCCTGCGGCGAGACTCGCACGTACGGCGCGCTCGCCGCTGATCTCGACACGAGTCCGATCGCCGTCGGGCAGGCCTGCGGACGGAACCCGGTCCCGATCGTGATCCCGTGTCACCGCGTCGTCGGGAGCGACGACTCGCTCCGGGGCTACTCCGCTGCCGACGGCGTGACGACGAAGCGGCGACTGCTCGACCACGAAGCACGCGTCGCGGGGGCGGAATCCGTGCAGAGCCGGCTGCCGACTGGAGACTGAGACGTCACAGGAGCTATTTCGGTGTCCGTCGAAGCCCCCGTATGGCCTCGGTCGTCGACATCGCCTGTCCGTTCTGCGAGCGTGTGGAGGGCGTCCAGAAACGAGACCTCGACAGCTACTACTGTCCCGACTGCGAGCGCGAGTTCTCACTCTCGGATCTCGTCTAGCTACTCCGGCCCATCCCGGCCAGCGCGCCGCGCCGTCCCGGGTGGTCCTCCGGCAGGCGCGACCGCCCGAACGTCGTCTCCCGGAGCGTCCCGCTCGTCCGCTCGTCGATCCCCGCGAGCAGCCCCCGCTCCCTGAGTTCCGGTACCACCAGATCGACGAAGTCGACCAGCGATCCCGGTCGGACGATCTCCTTGACGTTGAAGCCGTCGACACCCACCTCCCGGAACCAGTACTCGATCTCGTCGGCGATCTCCCTACCGGTTCCGACCAGAACCGGCGAGGTCGATCCCAGCCCCGCGAACTGCGCCATCTCGCGCACCGTCCACTCCCGGTCGGGGTCGCTCGTCGTGAACGCGTTCACCGCTCCCTGGATCGCCTCGGTCTCGATGTGCTCGACCTTCTGGTCGGGGTCGAGTTCGGAGAGGTCCATGTCCATGAACCCGCTCAGGAGCGTGAGCACCGCCTCGGTGTCGATCGAGTCTTTGTAGCTCTCGTACTTCGCCTCCGCGAGCTCCGCTGTCTCGCCGACGATCGGGACGATCCCCGGGAAGAACGCGAGGGAGTCGGGGTCGCGACCCGCCCCGGCCGCACGTTCGCGCATGTCCCGCACGTACTCGCCGACGCCGCGTTCGGTCGGGTGACTCACGAACACCGCCTCCGCGTGGCGGGTGGCGAACTCCCGACCCCGATCCGAGGAGCCGGCCTGGTAGATGACGGGCGTCCGCTGTGGGGTCGGCTCACAGCCGTGGGGGCCCGGCACGGAGAAGAACTCGCCCTCGAACTCGATCGGGTGGACCCTCTCGGGATCGGTGAAGACCCCGTTCTCGCGGTCGCGAACGACCGCCTCGTCCTCCCAACTCCCCTCCCAAAGCCGGTAGCAGACGTCCATGAACTCGTCGGCGCGGTCGTAGCGGTCGTCGTGGTCCATCCGCCGCTCGAGCCCGAGGTTCCGGGCGGCGCTCTCCAAGTACGAGGTGACGACGTTGAACGCGACCCTGCCATCGGTGAGCGCGTCGAGCGTGGAGAACTCGCGGGCGAGCTGGTAGGGGTGGGTGTAGGTCGTCGAACGGGTGACGGCGAAGCCCAGCGAGTCGGTCACCTCCGCCATCGCGGGGATCAGCGCCTGCGGGTGGCCCGAAGGGGTCTGGATCGCGTGTCGGAGCGCGGCCTCCCGGGAGCCGCCGTAGACGTCGTAGACCCCCCGGACGTCCGCGAAGAAGACCGCGTCGAAGCCGCCGCGCTCGGCGGTGCGGGCGACCTCCGTCCAGTAGGATCGATCGAGATACCGATGGGACTGATCGCCCGGGTACCGCCACGAGCCGGGGCTCACGTGTTCGACCGAACACATCGTGAAGAGGTTCAGGTGGAGGTGTTCGCCGTCCATGCGACCGGTTCGGTCGGGGTCGGCTTATACGTCGGGTTCGGGTCGCGGAGGTTCACTACCGATCCCGTATGATATGTTTGATCTCAAATAAACGAGTAAAGTTAATAGCTGGTAGTACAATGATAACAGCATGTCCGACGAGAGGGGATACCGGGGAACGGGGACGTACCGACCGGAGGGGTCGGACGAGGTCGACACGCTGTTCGACCTCCTGCGGGATCCGGGTCGGCGACTGGTGCTGACCCGGCTCCAGCAGGACGGGCGGACCTCGATACAGCGCATCCTGCACGAGCGGCGGGGACGGGGTGAGGACTGGCGGGCGTTCGAGATCGGCCTCCATCACGTCCACCTGCCGAGGCTCGAACAGGGGGGTCTCATCGAGTACGACGAGCGCTCGGGGGAGATCGTGGGTCGGGACTGGCCGGCCGGGCTGGATCGGCTGCTCGCGGCCGCGAGGGAACTGGAAACGGGCGTCCTCGCGGAGGGAAGCGAGACCGCCTGATTCAACAGGAGCAGTAGTACTGTCGGTCGGTGAACTCGGTCCGAACCACGTCGGCGATCGGCCCCGGGTCCGACGGCGAGTAGACCCCGCTCGTGAGAGTTCCGTTCTCCTCGAACGCGCCGGAGGCGAGCGCACGCCAGTCCGCTCCGGAGAGGAGGTCACCGAACGAGCGGTCGGTCGAGAGCAGTCGGAGGTAGTCCGGGAGGTAGACCCAGCGCGCCTCCCGGACCTCGCCGGCGGCGAAGGGCTCTCCGGTCGCCTCGCTGTAGGCCGCCATCGGGAGGTCGGCGCCCGCGGCGACCGGCAGGCCGATCCACTTCCACGGCCGGGTGTTCACGTCGAGGAGGACGTACTCCTCGCGCGAGCGGTCGTAGACGAACTCCGACTCGCTGATGCCGTGATAGCCGACCTCGGCGAGCAACGAGAGCGCGCCCGCTCCGAGACCGGGGTCCTCGACCACCTCGACGTACGAGGAGGTGCCGAACTCCCGGGGGTTCCTGACCCGGGCGTTGCCGACGACCGAGAGCACCTCTCCGTCGGGCGAGCGGTAGGAGGCGAGCGAGCGATCCTCGCCGACCTCGACGTCGACGCGCTCCTGGGCGAGGATCCTGATCCCCACCTCGCGGGC
Source organism: Halalkalicoccus sp. CGA53 (assembly GCF_036429475.1). Taxonomy (GTDB): domain Archaea; phylum Halobacteriota; class Halobacteria; order Halobacteriales; family Halalkalicoccaceae; genus Natronorarus; species Natronorarus salvus. The sequence continues at coordinate 1,655,288 of NZ_CP144125.1, read as the reverse complement.
CGTCGCGACGACCTCCGCGAACTCCTCTTCGTCCCGCACCCGGATCACGTTCGAGCCGAGCGCCTCCTCGCCCTCGCGTTTTCTCGCGGGTTTGACGACCATCGGGAAGCCGAGCGCCTCGATCACCGTCTCCGGATCGGTCTCGTGGAGCGCGTAGGTCTCGGGGACGGGCACCCCGAGCTCCCCGGCGAGGGTGTAGAGCGACTCCTTGTCGAGCAGCGCGTCGATCGCGGTCCTCGAAGCGAACGGGAGGGCCACTCCATCCGGGTCGGCGCGGGCGAAGGCGTTGACCCACTCGTCCATGCAGGCGAACGCGACCGGCTCGTCACCGATCGCGGCAGCGATTTCCCCTATCTCCTCGCCGAACGCCTCGAGGTCCGTGAGGGGGTCGGTCACCGCCCCGGCGTAGTCGACGGCTCGGGACGAGGTCGCGACGCCGTTCGGGTCGCGGTCGAGCGCGATCACCGGAACGTCGTACCTGGTGAGCGCGCGCGCGACGCCAAGGCCCGTGATGTGGGCGTTCGCGACGAGTGCGGGTGGGCGGTCGAACGAGGCGTCGTCCAGGCGTTCGATCAGGCCCTCCGTGGAGTGAAACTGTTCGGCCATGGAGTCACTTCTCCACCGGGCGGTAAAAGCCGTCGCGAACCGGAGCGACCGACCGCCAGCGCGTACGTCCACCGAAAGGCGCTTGCCCCCGTTTCCCCGACTCAGGGGTATGATCTCCATCGCGCTCGCCGGCAAGCCCAACGCGGGCAAGTCGACGTTCTACACCGCCGCGACCCGTGCCGAGGTCGACGTCGCGAACTACCCGTTCACGACGATCGACCCTAACCGGGGCGTGAGCTACGTGCGCACGCGCTGTCCCTGTCTCGATCGCGAGGAACGCTGCGGGAACGAACACTGCCGCGACGGGAAGCGATACGTCCCGATCCAGCTGATCGACGTCGCGGGACTGGTGCCGGGAGCACACGAGGGCCGCGGACTCGGCAACCAGTTCCTCGACGCGCTCACCGAGGCAGATGTCATAATCACCGTCGTCGACGCCGCCGGCGGGACAAACGAGGAGGGCGAATCCGTCGAGGTCGGCACGTACGACCCGCTCTCCGAGATCGACTTCATCGAGGAGGAGATGGACATGTGGCTCGCGGGGATCGTCGAGCGCAACTGGGAGTCCGTCGAACGCCAGTCCCGCACCCCGGACTTCGAGATCGACGCGGCGATCACGGACGTGCTCACGGGCTTCGGTGCCACCGAACCGGAGGTCGTCGCGACCCTCCGAGAGCTGAAGTACCCCTCCGATCCCCGCGAGTGGACCGACGAGCACCGCGAGGCGCTCGCGCGGGCGGTCCGCGCCCGCACCAAGCCGATCGTCGTCGCCGCGAACAAGGCCGACGTCGCCCCCGAGGAGAACCTCGAGCGCCTGCGCGAGCGAGAGAAGCTCGTGATCCCGACGACCGCGGAGGGCGAACTCGCGCTGCGCCAGGGCGCTGAGGCGGGGCTACTCGAGTACGATCCCGGCGATCCGGGGTTCGAGATCGTCGGCGAGGTGAGCGACGCCCAGCGCGCAGGGTTGGAGCGGATCGGAGCGGTGATGGAGCACTGGGAGGGGACCGGCGTGCAGGGCGCGTTGAACGCCGCGGTCTACGACCTGCTCGACCGGTTTACCGCCTATCCGGTCCAGAACGAGTCGAAGTGGACCGACGGTCAGGGGAACGTCCTCCCCGACGCGTTCCTGCTCCCCCGTAGCTCGACACCGCGCGACCTCGCGTACGCCGTCCACTCGGACATCGGCGACGGCTACCTCCACGCGGTCGACGCCCGCGAGAAGCGGCGGATCGGGGAGGACCACGAACTCGAGGAGGGCGACGTGGTGAAGATCGTGAGTACGGCGAAGTGAGAGGGCGCGAGGACGGCGAGACGAGAGAGATCAGTCGTCGGCATAGAGCGTCTCCGAGACCGCTTCCGGTGAGACGGACGCGAAGCGGACGATCGAGTAGAGTACGGCCGTCGTGGTGAGCGCAATGCGCTTGTTCCCGTCGACGAACGGGTGATTCGCTACCAACGGTCGGAGAAGGTGAAACGCCTTCTCGTGAATCGTCTCGACTACCGTTCCGGAACTCCCGTTCTCGACGTCGTTTCAACGGTTGTGTACACTACGTGTACTCGGAGGTAGTGATCGAGATCGTGAGCAGGACGAGGTGACCGTCGTGAAGTGGTGAGCGATTTACGCGCTCGGGCTCAGTACCGAGTATGAACCGGACCCGCCGTGCGTTCCTCGCCACGGGAGGTCTCGCCGTCGCGACCGTCGCCGGCTGTCTCGACCTCGCGATCGGCGACGGCGTCGAGTTCCGCGCGGCGCGCGCCGCCGTTCCGGAGAGCGTACTGGAGGAGGTCGGCTACGACGAGCGCGAACGGTGGACTGAACGGCACACGGAGACGGTCGAGGCGGTCGGCCAGCGTCGGGAGGTCACGTTCGTCGACCGGGCCGTCGAGTACGATCGCGCGGTCGAGGTCACGGGCCAGCGGATACAGGGGGCGGTCTTCGCGGCCTACGCGACGCCGAAAGGCGAGGTCCTCGGGAGGGTGCTGAACCCGATCGAGGACGCCGACGACCGGGCGGTCGCAGAGCTGGTTCGGGACGGTGAGGGGCTCCAGCGAGGATACACGGAGATCGGGGAGCTCGACCGGCGGGAGGGCTACGAGACGACGATCCTCGGGGCCGAGACGACCGTCGGGGTGTACGACGCACCGGTCAGGATCGCGGACCTGCCGGTCGAGATCGACGCGACGCTCCACGTGAGCGAACCGGTCGACTCCGACGTGGATTTCGTGATCTGTGTCGGCGGTTACCCGGCCTTCCTCGACGATCGGGCGGCGATCGAGACGCTCCTCGAAGCCCTGGAACACCCGGCCTGACTCCGGCCGTGGGCGACGACCGCCGCCCGATCAGCGGATCAGTCGAACAGCCGGTGGAGGTACTCGCCCATCTCCCGCGAGAGCGAGACGTCCTCGAACGGCTGCCAGCGGTACTCGAAGACGAGGCCGTCGTCCTCGCCGCCGCCGGTGACCGAGTGGCTCCAGCGCTCGCGCTCGTGGTCGACCTCGACGTGGAAGAAGTGTCTGCGGTAGAGCCCGCGGTTCGGGTGTTCCCAGGTGTCGGTGACGAGGTAGTCGATTCGGTGGAGCTCCGTGAGCCCGGTCTCCTCGCGGACCTCCCGGACGACGGCCTCTCTGGGGTCCTCCCCCGGTTCGATCGTCCCCTTCGGGACCTGCACGCCCGCGTCGCGGTTCCTGTGGCTGAAGACGAGCAGTTCGCGCGGGTTCGCGACGAACCGCGTGACGTAGGCGTACGCCTTCTCGACAGGCTCGGCCATAGCACCTCAGATGCGTCGGGGGGTCCTAACCGTCTCGGTTCCGTCACGAACCGAGTTCCGCGTCGCGAACCCGGCCTGTGGGAGGTGAACGACGATAATCCTCACCAGGGGATAGCTACGGATGGGACCTCGGATCCGGTCAGTGTGCGGGCTGGTGCGAGGAGAGGAACGGGCCGACCGCTCGCCGGGGCCAGTTAGGCGATCTAACAAGAACCGCTCGCGACGATCCGTTTCACGTTCTGGCAGGGAATCGCGACCGAGCACCCCACGGGACCAGCGGATTTCGAGCGTGGGACGGCGCTGCTCGTGGAGCTGTTTTGGGCGAACGACGTCGAGTGCGAGTACGTCCGGCGGGAGGCCGGGCGAGCCCTCGACCGGATCGAGGGCGTCACCATCCGAGCGGGCGGAAGTAGACCGCCGCGAGCAACAGCGCGAGGAAGACGTACGCCCCCCGGACGAGGAGCATCGTCGCGAGCGTCGGGTCGTCGCTCCGGCGCGCGAAGCCGGCGACGACCCCGAACGCGAGGACCGCGCCGAGGCTCTCGACCGGGAAGACCGGGAGCAGCGCGAAGGCGGTCACGAGCGCGAGCGAGAGCCCCATCAGCCCGTAGGCGAAGTCGCGGGCGCGTCCGGGACCGAGGACGACCGCGACGCTGCGTTTTCCGATCGAGCGGTCGTACGCGTAGTCGTCCTCGTCGTCGATCACCTTGATCCCCGTGAGCAGCACGAGGAAGACGAGGGCGAACGCGAGTACCACGGTCGAGAGCGTCGTCGTCTGGGCGTAGTAGCCGCCGACGATCGCGAGGGCGATCCCCGCCGGGTAACCCATCGTCGCGCCGAGGGGGTGCATGTCGAGCCGCGGGGCGTGGTTGTAGGCGATGAGCCAGGTGGGAAGCGTGAGGAGCGCCGCCCAGAGGTCGACCGAGAGCCAGAGCAGCACGAGGCAGGCGAAGAAGGCGCCCGACGCCGAGAGCAGGGCGAGCCGACAGCCGGGTTCGGTGATCGGGTGGTCGTCGTCCTCGCTTCGCATGTGGAAGTCGACGTAGCCGTCCTTGACGTGGGCGGTGTAGACCGCGAGGAAGATCGCCGTCATGTGCAACGTCCCGAGCGCGAGCGAGAACTGCCCGGAGAGCATGCTCCCGAACCAGGAGCTCGCGAGCGGTGGGAGCATGAACACGGGGTGGACCTGCGAGGCGAGCGCGGCGAGGTCGGCACGCAGGCCGGTGCCGTGACGAGCGAATCGCACGCCGTACGAGAGGGACGCGACGCACATATAGCTGTGCGCGGCGGGCTACCGGTCGGAGCTGTCCTTCTCCAGGTACTCGATCTCGACGATAACGGCGGTTCCGGTCCGCTCGGTGATCGCCTCCGCGAGCCGGTCGGTGAGCCCCGGGAAGTCGGTGTCCGCGGGCCGGTTGATCACGATCGAGATACGCCTGTCCTCCTCGGTGAGCCCGGCGTCGCTGAACTGCGTCTGCACCGAGACGAGTTCGAGGTCGGAGAACTGCTCCTCGGAGAGCGTCCGCTCGATCTCCCCGTTGACCTGCACGTCGAAGTGGACCTCGCTCGCGATCACCCCGCCGGAGACGATCAGCACGACGAGCAGGACGCCGATCGCCGCGAGCCCGCGGTCGAACCTATCGACGGAGAGCCGGTCACCGAACTCCCGATCGTCCCAGTCGTCGGGCCGGTAGCCGAGCCACCAGAGCACGGCCATCGCGGAGAGCGTGATCAGCACGGTGTTCACGACGAGGAGGACGAACGCGCCGATCGCCACCGAGGGAAGCCCCCAGGCGATGCCGATGCCGACCGCCGCGGCGGCGGGGATGAGTGCCGCGGCGATCATCACGCCGACGATCGAGATCGGGACGGCCGTCGCGAGGCCGAACGCGCCTGCAGCCCCCGCACCGATCCCGACCACGACCGCGAGCACGCCGGGGGCGATCCGGCGATCGATCTGGGCGACCGTCCGGACGTCGAGCGCCGGTGGGACGAAGTACATCGTCCGGACCGCCCAGGCGAAGATCGTGGCGCCGACGACCGCGACGAGCAGACCGAGGACGAGCGCACGAAATCCCTCCCAGATCATCGAGGGGTCGTCGAGGACGGTTCCGATGCTCGCGGTGAGCGCGGCGCTCACCTGCGGGGCGATCACCATCGCGCCGACGACGATCGCCGGCGAGTCGAGTAAGAGCCCGGCGGTCGCGACGACCGCGCTCAGCACGGTCATCACGTAGTAGGTGCTGAGGTTCGGCGTCATCGTGAACGCCTTCGCGCGGATCTCGGTCCGGTCGATGCTGTCGTCGTGTCTGCCGGAGTAGCGTCGCTGGAGCGCGTCGAAGTTCTCGGTCGTCGCGGTCTCGGCGCTCGTGATGACGGTGTACTCCCCGTCGAAGCCCTCCTCCCTGAGGTCGTCCATGACGGTGCCGACGGCCGCCGTCGGCAGCGGGAACTCGACGACCACCCCCTCGGATCGACCGCTCGACTCCGCGGTGACAACGTAGTCCACGTCGCGGTCGTCGAGTGCGTCGAGCCAGCCATCGCGGCGGTCCTCCGGAACGAGGACCCGAACCACTCGCATACCGTCCACTCTCGGACCACACACAAAACCGGCGTGATCGACCGGCACGGTTTTCCGACCGGCACGAGATCGAGTGACATGCACCGTGGGCTGCTCGTCCCGAACACGGGTGTCGGTCCGGTTGAGATCTCGAGGCGCGCCGAGTCGGGTGGCTACAGCTCGATCTGGAGCGGCGAACTCTGGGGGTGGGACGCGTTCGTCAGGCTCGGTCGGATCGCCGAGGCGACCGACCTCCCGGTGGGGACGGCGATCGTCAACGTCTTTTCGCGGACCCCGGCCGCCATCGCGGGCGCGGCCGCGTCGCTCGCGAGAGCCACGGACCAGACGGTCAGAGTCGGCGTCGGCCCGAGCACGCCGCGGGCGATCGAGGCGATCCACGGCCTCGAGTTCGACTCGCCGATCGGGCAGGCCCACGAGACGGTTGAGCTCGTGAAAAAGCTCACCGGCGACGGCGATCGGGTGAGCTATTCGGGCGAGTTCCGCCGCGTCGAGGGCGTCCCCCCGCTCGGCGTGGACGTCGCGCTCTACAACGCGGCGCTCGGGCCGGCGAACAGGCGGCTGACGGGCCGGCTCTGTGACGGCTGGCTCCCGCACAACGTCCCGTTCCCGCGCATGGACGAGGCGTTCTCGGTGATCGCCGAGGCAGCGGCGGAGGCCGGCAGAGACCCGGACGAGATCGACGTCTCCCCCTACGTCCCCTCCGCGGTGTGCGAGGAGCGAGACGAGGCGTACGACCTGATCCGCAGCCACGTCGCCTACTACGTCGGCAACGGACCGGGGTACAGGAAGTCGGTCGCGACGCTGTTTCCGGAGGAGGCGGAGACGGTCTCGGAGGCGTGGGCGGCGGGCGAGCGCGGACGGGCGGTCGACGAGGTCACCGACGGGATGGTCGAGGCGCTCGGCGTCGCGGGAACCCCCGAGGAGGCCAGAGAACGGTTTTCGGAGATCGCGACGCTGCCGACCGTCGACGAGCCGATCCTGGTCGTCCCGGAGCGAGCGAGCGGGGAGACGGTCGAGCGGACGGTCGAGGAGCTCGCGCCAGCGGCCGAGTGAGCGGCGCTACGGGGTCCGGCTCACTCGACCGCCAGCACTGCCTCGAGGTCCGGATCCGACTCGAGTAGCTCGTAGGTCCCGTCGGCGTCGGCGACCACCCCCTCCCTCGCGAGGTGGTCGAGGTGGGCGTACGCCTCGCCCGGCCCGTGCATGACGTGGATGCCCGAGAGGTCGCCGAAGAGGTGCGCGCTCACCGTCCAGGCGTCGGCGGGGCCGTGCTCGGAGAGCACCCCAAGCACGTTCTCGGTACGCTCTCGGTGGTGTGCGGCGATCGTTCGCGCTCTGCCCGACGGGTCGTCGATCGGGTCGCGGTGGCCGGGCCAGGCGCGACCGTACTTCGCGCCCGCGATCCGCGAGAGTGTCTTCAGGTACCGTTCGAGCGGTCGGTCGACCCGGACGTCCGCACCGCCGACGTTCGGCGTGTACACCGGAAGGATCGCGTCGCCGACGAACGCCTCGCTTGCCCCCTCCAGTTCGTAACAGCAGTGTCCGGCGGCGTGACCGGGCGTGTGGACGGCTCTGAGCAGTGTCTCGCCGGCCTCGATCGCTGTACCGTCCTCGATCGGCGTCACGTCCACGGGTTCGCCCGCGATGTGGGTGTGGCCCTCGAGGAAGGCGAGCAGGCCCTCCCGTTCCTCGTCGGGCATCCCCCAGCGCGTGAAGAGCCTCCGGCGGAGCGCGTCGAGGTCGGAGAGCGCCGCCTCCTCCTGTGCGACGAGCGGGGCGTCGGCCCCGTGGACGTAGACCGTCGCGTCGCCCTCGGCCTGGATCTCGCCGGCGAGACCCGCGTGATCCGAGTGAAAGTGCGTGAGCACGACCTGCGAGACGTCGGCGAACCCGTAGCCGAGGTCGGCGAGGCCCTCTCGGAGCCCCTCCCTGGTAGTCCCGGTCGCGACGCCGGTGTCGACGAGCGTCAGCCCCTCACCCTCCAGCACGTAGGCGTTGTTCCGCCCCTCGAACTCCTGGTTGCCGAGCGAGATCCGCTCCATGGGCCCGTCACTCCTTCCGGGGGTAAACGCGCGTCGATAGGCGAGGGGTTTGCACACGGTTATCACGCGTTCGCCCCACGTCGGACCATGCCCACCGACGGATTCAGCGTGGCGGAACAGCGGGCGATCGTCACCGGCGCGTCCAGCGGGATCGGGAAGTCGATCGCCGAACGCTTCGCCGCCGACGGCGCGGACGTGGTGGTCTGCTCGCGCGAGCAGGGGAACGTCGATCCGGTCGCCGATGGGATCGAGGCGAGTGCGGTACCTGGATCGGCGCTCGCGGTCGAGTGCGACGTCACCGACCGGGAGGCGGTCGGCGAGTTCGTCGACGCCACTGTGGAGGAGTTCGGCGGGCTCGACTGTCTGGTGAACAACGCCGGTGCGAGCTTCATGGCCCCCTTCTCGGACATGAGTGAGAACGGCTGGAAGACGATCGTCGACATCAACCTCCACGGGACTTACCACTGCACCCAGCTCGCGGGCGAGGCGATGGACGACGGCGGAACGGTCGTGAACGTCTCGTCGGTCGCGGGCGAGCGCGGCGCGCCGTACATGAGCCACTACGGCGCGGCGAAGGCGGCGGTGAGCAACCTGACCGCGACGCTCGGCTACGAGTGGGCGAACCGGGGCGTGCGGGTGAACTGCGTCGCGCCGGGGTTCGTCGCCACGCCCGGCGTCGAGGCGCAGATGGGCGTGAGCGCGGAGGCGGTGGACAGGGAGGAGGTCGACCGGCGGATCGGAACGAGCGAGGAGATCGCCGACGTCGTCCAGTTCCTCGCGAGCCCCGCGTCGTCGTACATCGCCGGCGAGACGGTCGTCGCACAGGGCGTCCCGCCGATCCAAGAGTCACTCGAGTTCTGAGGGGGCGGTCGGAGTCGTGGGACTTCCCTTCTCGACCGATACACCGGTGGACCGACCGATCGGACGCCGCCACACTCGGTCCGAGTGGTTTCAGCCGTCGGTCCGTCCTCGCCATCCGCGATCCCGGAACTCCGTGACGAGAGGTCCGTATCGAGATCGCGTTTCCTCGTCTCGTTCGGGGCAGTACGGTCCGAGAGGGGTGTGTTTCATATGTGTCCGTGTAGACGAGGGGATACGATGGCGACAGATCGAGACGACGCGGAGGACACGGCCGAGCGGGTGGCTCCGGACGAGACGACGGTGACCGACGGCGCCACGGCCGGTGGGGAGGACGGAGAACGAGCGGTTTCGACCGGTGAGGAGACGCAAACGGGGTTGGACGAGAACGTCGCCGGGGCACTGAGCTACCTGCTCGGTCCCGTGACCGGGGTCCTGTTCTACCTCCTGGAGGAGGACAACGAGTTCGTCCGGTTCCACGCCGCCCAGAGCACGGTCGTCTTCGGCGGGCTGTTCGTCCTCGGTGTCCTCGTCACGTTCGCGACCACGTTCTTCGCCTTCATCCCGATCGTGGGGTGGCTGATCGCCCTCGTACTCGGGCTCGGGTTCTTCCTCCTCACACCGTTCGGAGTCGTCGTCTGGGTCTTCCTGATGTACAAGGCGTACTCCGGGGAGGAATACGAGCTCCCGTTCGCCGGCCGATACGCCAGGGAGTACGCGCCGGCCGAGGCGGACCCGACCGGGACCGCGAACTGAGCGGCGTCGACCTCGACGGGGTCGACGGTTTCCCCGTCCACCGATTCACCCCTCGAGCGGGGGCACAGAGTGCCGTCGATCGAGGAGTCACTCGAGGGCTGCGGGTCAGTCCGGTTCGGTACGCCTCTCGAGAGAGGCGCTCTCTAGCGACGAACGAACCGAGTGCTCGCTAGACCGGGCCCATCGAATTTCGGGAAGGGAACGATCGCTGTCCCCTCAGTGCGTCTCGCGGACGAACGCGGGCACCTCGTCGCTGAAGCGATCCGGCGCGGTGAGCATCGCGGCGTGTCCGTGGCCGTCGAAGGTGACGACGCGGCTGTTCGGGAGCGCGTCGTCGAGCGGGTCGGTCGAATCCTTCGCCCACTGGCCGTTCTCGGTGCCGGTGAGGAGCACCGGCGGCGTCGTCAGTTCCGCGAACCGAGCGGGCTCGAACTCGGTCACGGCGGGCCCGTAGACGACGCCCGCGAAGCCGACCGTGGCGGCGGCGAGCGCGCGTCGGGGCGAGCCGTGGACCGACCGGTCTGCCGTACCCCTCTCGATGGACGCGTGGGCCACAATAGGGACGCGATCGGGCTACGGGAGCCGGTGTCGGTCGGTTTCCTCGCTCGTCCGCCGGTGTCCCACGGAGTGAGACAGCTATCAGGGCGTAGGTATAGGTCGGTCAGGTCCGAGCCTTCGAACGGAGGCCAAGCCCGGGGGTTCGGTCGTGTCAGGTGCCTCTGTGCGCCCCCGCCCCTGGCCTACCGTTCTCCGCTCCTCTGGCGAGGCGCGGTCGGGTCTCCCGACCGCGACGGATCACTCACTGGAGCAGACGCCCCCCACCTTCGGTTTCGGGGAAGACCTTCCCGGGGTTCAACGTGTCCGTCGGGTCGAGTGCCCGCTTGATCGCGCGCATCGTCTCGACGGTCGCCGGCCCGTGTTCCGGTTCGAGGTACTTCTGTTTCCCCTGGCCGATGCCGTGTTCGCCCGTCGCCGTTCCACCCAGTTCGATCGCACGGCGGACGACCCGCTCGTAGACCTCCTCGCAGCGCGCGAGATGCTCGGGGTCGTCGAAGTCGGCGAGGACGGTGTAGTGGAGGTTACCGTCGCCCGCGTGGCCGAAACACGGCACGAGGAGGTCCTGTTCCCTGCCCAGCTCCGACGCGTAGCGGACGATCTCGGGATACCTGCTGATCGGGACCGTGATGTCGCCGGGGTGGATCGGCTCCAGCTCCTCCCGGTAGTTCGACTCGGCGTAGGCGAGTTCCTTTCGGGCGCGCCAGAGGTCGTCCATCTCCGCATCGCTCTCCGCGATCTCGAAGCGTTCGACGCCGTGGGACTCGAAGACCGTGCGACAGAAGTCGATCTCCCGGTCGATCCCGTGGTTCGCGTGGAACTCGAGGAAGACGAGCGGGCGTTCCGGGAGGTCGACGTCGAGGTGGGCGTTGGCCATCCGGGCGGTGAGCGAATCGAGCAGTTCGATCTTCGCCACGTCGACGCCCGACTGGATCGCGTCGGTGATCGCCTCCGTCGCGCTATCGAGCGACCCGAAGACCGCTCTTCCCCCCTTAATCTGTTCGGGCCGGCCGGCGAGTCGAAGCGTCGCCTCGGTGATCACGCCGAGGGTGCCCTCGCTCCCGATCAGGAGCTCTTTGAGGTTGTAGCCGCTCGAGGTCTTCTTCGCCCGCGAGCCACAGGAGAGGACGCTCCCGTCGGCGATCACCGCCTCTACCCGCAGCGTCCAGTCGCCCACCTCGCCGTACTTGACCGTCTGCATCCCGCTCGCGTCGGTCGCGATCATCCCGCCGATCGTCGATATCTCCCCCGAAGAGGGAAGTGGCGGGAAGAAGAGGCCATCACGGGCGACGTGTTCGTCGACCGCGGAGCCGAAGACCCCTGGCCCGACGTCGATCTGGAGGTCCTCGGGTCTGTAGTCGGGGATCGCGTTCATCCGGGTCAGGTCGAGGCTGATCCCGCCGTGGGCGGGGACGGCGTTGCCCTCCAGCCCCGTGCCAGCGGCGTACGGCGTGACGGGGACCCCGTGGTCGGTCGCGGCGGCCAGCAAGAGCGAGACGTCCTCCGTGCTCTCCGGCCAGACGACCGCGTCCGGCGTCCGTGCGCCGCCGCGGCGTTCGGCACCCCAGTCGGCAGCGCGCTCCTCGCGGCGGGTCGCCTCGAAGGAGACCTCGCCCGCGATGCCGAGACCGGAGAGAAACGAGCAATCGTCGGTCATGAGACCTCTCGGCGCGGGCTACGCCTATAAGTTGTGGAGATCCGATCGGCGACCTGGGATCTCGATTATCTCTGACCACAGGACTTTTCTGAACTGTAGACTACTACTAGATATGAGTAGCTCAGAGACGAGTGCGGGTCACACTGACGACCGAGAGGTCGTTTCGCTCTCGAAACACGGGCAGGCGACGATCCCGAAGCGGTTCCGCGAGCGGCTCGGTATCGAGTCGCCCGGACGTGTCGCGTTCCGCGAGACCGCCGGGGGAGAGGTGATCGTCGAGGCGGTTCCGTCGGCGGCAGAGATACGCGAGCGTTTGAACCCTTCGGGAGAGGAGGCCGACGAGAGACCCGCCAGCGAGGTTCTGCGCGACCTCCGAGCCGAGGAGAAAGACGACCGGACGACCCTCGTCGATCGGATCGGCGAGGAGAGCGGCGGGGAGTGATGGCGTCGTCCGAACCGGTCGCGGAGTCGCCGGCGACGTCGACGGCGGGAACGGCGGTGACGTCGCTTCCCGACCGTGTCGTGTTCGATACGGAGCCGATCGTCGCACACGCCACGAACGAACCGGGTGCGGAGACCGTCGACGCCTATCTGGACGCCGTGAGCGAGGGCGAGGTCTCCGGGTTCGTCAGTCAGGTGAACCTCGCCGAGATCCGGTACGTGATCGCACGGGTGTACGGCGGGGCGGACGCCGATCGGTACGTCAGCTGGCTGTTCGACATCGGGATCCGATCCGTCGGAACCGACGGAGTGTGGCAGAGCGCAGCCGAGTACGTCCTCGGGTACGGCCCCGCGCTCGGAAACGCGTTCGCGATCGCGACCGCCGAGCAGGTCGACGCGGCGCTGCTCGTCGGCGCCGACGGCGATTTCGATGGCGTAACCGAGGTGCGAATCGTCCGGTGCAGGGAGGAGCCCGGATGAGTGAAGAGGCTTGCACGTACCGGGGCGCTATCGGACGGCCCGCGTCGCCTCGTGGATGATCGAGAGCGCCTCCTTCAGCTCCTCGGTGCCCGTGGCGTAGGAGAGCCGGGCGTGGCCCGCGCCGTTCGCGCCGAACGCCTCGCCGGGGACGACGATCACCCCGCGCGAGAGCACCTCGGCGACCCAGCCCTCGGGGACCTTCGGCATCGCGTAGAACGCGCCCTGCGGCGTGGGCGTCTCCAGGCCGGCGTCGGTCAGTCCGTCGAGGACGAGGTCCCGGCGCTCTTCGAACGTCTCGCGCATCTCGCGGACGACGTCCTGTGGCCCCCGCAGAGCGCCCTCGGCGGCGTACTGCGCCGGCGCGCTCGCACACGCCTGGACGTACTGGTGGACCCTGAGCATCCGCTCGATCCGTCGCGTGCTCGCGGTGACCCAGCCGAGTCGCCAACCGGTCATCGAGTAGGTCTTCGAGCAGGCGCTCACGACGACGACGTTGTCGCTCTCTGCGAACGAAAGCGGCGAGCGGTGTTCGCCCTCGAAGACGATGCGTTCGTACACCTCGTCGGAGATACAGAGGACGTCGTGCTCGTCGGCGATCCGGGCGAACTCGCGCATGTCATCGGTCGACTGCACCGCACCAGTCGGGTTCGAGGGGCTGTTGACGACGAACGCCGCCGTTTCGTCGGTGATCGCCTCCTCCACCACCTCGGGGTCGAGCGTGAGGTCCTCGCGTAGCGGGAGCGGCTTCGGCACCCCGTCGGCGATCCGGGTGAGCGCGTCGTAGGAGACGAACCCCGGGTCGGGAAAGAGCACTTCTTCACCCGGATCGACGTGTGCCTCCAGGGCGATGTGGAGCGCCTCGCTCCCGCCCGCGGTCGCGATGATATCGCCCGGGTCCACGGTCAGGTCCCAGTCGGCCCGGTACCGGGAACTGATCGCCTCGCGAAGCTCTCTGGTACCTTTGTTCGAGGTGTAGCCGTCGGTCTTTCCCTCCCGGATCGCGGCGAGGGCGGCCTCGCGGGCGTGCTCGGGCGTGGGGAAGTCGGGCTGGCCGATCCCGAGGTTGATCGCGTCGGCGCCCGCCGCCTCGAACACCTCGCGGATGCCGCTGATCGACACCGCCTCGACGCGCCGTGAGAACTCCGTCATGGGCTACCGAGCGCGTGGGAGCCCGATAACTGTGCGGGGTTCGTCGTCCACGGACGCCCGTGGTCGCGAGCACGGGGAGGTCTGGCGTCCGTGGAGATGACGGGCCGACGCCGTTCTGCAGAGGGCCACCGAACGGCGAACCGGACCCGTCGAAGGGGTTACGGGCTCCCGCGAACGATCCACCCACACAGCACGTCGACCTCGTCCGTCCCGTCGAGTCGGGCGATCCCGTGACGATCGGCGTACCGCCGGTAGAGGGCGCCTTCTCCGGGTAGTAGGACGGGGGGTGATCGGAACCGTCCACTCCCGAGTCCCGGGCCATCGCGACCGCCGGCGGGACGTCGATCAGGGAGATCCCCGTCGTGTCGATCGCCGCGATCCCGCGGTCGACGAGCGAAGCGGGTAGCCCGAGGTACTCGAGATGGACCAGGTCGTCGAACGCGGAGCGGTCGAGGACGATCCGGTCGGCGACGGGGTACCGGAGGGGGAGGGTGACCCGCATCACCCGTTCGTTCACGAGGACGAGACAGAACGCGAGCACGAGCAGCGAGGCGAAGACGGCCCCGCGGAGTCGAGCGACCACGGCTCGCTCGCCGGACCTCCCTCCGCCGTTCCCGGGAACCGTGGTCCGGGCCACCTCGGAGCGGAGGCGGTCGTTTCCGACGGTGGCCGCGACCCGGGAGGCGAGTCGTCCCGATTTTCGAGGCAGGAGCACGACCAGCGAGTCGTTCGGCCAGTGAAGCGTCTCGATCCTCTCGCCGTCGTCTCCGAGTCGTCGTTCGACGGCCCTCGTCGCCGTGGTCTTGCCCGCCCCGTCGACCGCGGAGAGTCCGATCCTCTTCACCCTCGTCGCTATCGGTCGGCAGGCGATTGAACCGTTCGGTTCGCGGAGGTCGAGCCGGTACCGGAGACCGATAATACGGATCGTCGTAGTCTGTACCGGTCGGATCGGTGCCCGCCTCCCGGTCCGAGCGGTACACGGGTACAGCGGTCCGTATCAGTCGTTATCGCCTGCGGCCTCCCGGGTACCCACCGATAGCGTCGGAACCGAAACCCCCTCGGGCGCGAGATAGCGCGTCCAGAGCGCGAGGAAACTCGGGAGGACGAAGACGCTCCCGAAGAACGCGTAGACGATGGTCAGGCCAGTGATGAGGCCGAACTGCTGGAGCGGCGGGAGGATGGCGAAGACGAGCACCCCGAACCCACCGACGGTGGTCGCCGCGCTCCCCAGGAGTGCCCCACCCGTCCCGGTGACGGCTCGAGAGAGCGCCTCCCAGGTGTCCGCTCCCCGGCCGCGTTCGAGCATGTAGCGTTCGGTCATGTGGATGTTGTACGCCACGCCCAGCCCGACGGTGAGGCTGGTGATGAGCCCGGTCATCACGTTGAACGAGATCCCCAGGAGGTACATCGATCCGAGGATCCAAGCCACTGAGAAGACGATCGGCGCGAGCGTGATCGCCCCGAGCGTCGCGCTGCCGTGGAGCCAGCGGTACCCCGCCATCAGGAAGGCGAAGACGGCGACGAGCGTCACGAGCAGGCTCTCGATCACCGTCGAGAAGAGCTCCTGCTCAACGACGTGGAAGACGATCACCTGGCCGGTCGCGCTCGCGACCAGGCCGTCGCCGTCGAGCGACGCCGCGACCGCACGCATCTCCTCGGTCACCTCGCCGGAGGGTGCGTCGCCGCGGACCGAGACGACGATCCGTGCCGACTCGACCTCGCCCTCGTCGGTGCGGTGTAGCACGTCCGCCGCCCGGTCGCTGTCGGCCTCGAAGAAGGCGTCGTAGACGCTCTCGACGTCGGAGTCGGGGACGCCGTCGCCGGTCGTATCCGCACCCGCGAACGTCTCGTTGAACGCGTCGTCCTCGTCGGCGACGTCCTCCATGGCCGAGACCGGCCCGTCGACGTCCGCGCCGCCGCTCGCGAGCGTCACCGTCACGTCCGCGTTCCCCGCCTCTCGCTCCGCGGCGTCGATCCGGGTGAGCGTGTCGTCGTCGGTCAGCTCGCCCCTGACGAGGAGCTGTGCCTGCGAGTCACCGCGGACGAAGTACTCGTCGACGTACTCTAGCGTGCTCTTCGCGGAGTAGTCGCCGGGCGCGAACGGGCCGGGAAGCGCGCTCGCCCACTCCGGCGGGTCGTCCGCGATGAAGTCCTCCTGCTCGAACGTCGTGTCGACCTGCGTCGCGCCGGCCGCCCCGCCCACCGTCAGGAGGAGCGCGACGAGGACGACCACCCAGGGCGCACGCCGAGCGATCCGCTGGCCGCCGGAGAGGAACGTGCTGAACCGGCCACCGCCGGTCCCGAACGCCCGCTTCTCGCGGTCGATCCCCCTCCGCTCCAGCATCGCGTCGAGTTCGAGCTTCGTCGCCGGGAGCAACACCCCGAAGACGACGAGCGCCGAGGCGATGCCGAACGCGCTGACGACGCCGAATTCACGGATCGGCCCGACGGGGCTGACGAGGTTCGAGAGGAAGCCGATCACGGCCGTCGCGGTCACCCAGACGAGCGCCAGCCCGAGCCCCGAGAGCGCGACCGCCATCGCCCGTCTCGTCGAACCTCCGTCGCTCGCCCGCTGCTCGCGGTGGCGCATGAAGACGTGGATCGCGTAGTCGATCGAGAGCCCGATGAGCAGCACGGGGACCGCGACCATCACCATGTTGAAGTCGATGCCGATCCAGCCCATGAACCCGAACGTCCAGACGAGGACGACGACGACGCCGAACATCCCCAGGAGGATGTCGAACGGGTCGCGGTAGGCGACCGAGAGCACGACCGCGACGAACACCAGCGCGAGCGGCAGCACGATCAGCAGGCTGTCGTCGAGCGAGCGGTCGATCTCGTCGGAGATGATCCCGGAGCCGAGCACAACCGCGTCGTCGAACCGGTCGTCGGCGAGGTCGGCGACCGCGAGCTGCGAGTCGACGATCCGGTCGGGCGCCTCGCCCTCGACGACCTCCTCCTCCGAGAGCTGCGTGACGAACAACATCCGGGCGTCCGCCTCGGTCGAGCCCGGCTCGAACGCCGTCGGGAGGAAGACGAACAACCCGTCGTCGGCGTCCTCGTCGAGCAAGTCCGCGACGACGTCCTCGACCTCCTGGTCGGTCATCGACTCCAGCTGTTCGATCCGTTCTTCCAGGGACGGATCGAGGTCCGAGAGGTCGTCGGCCTCGTCTTCGAGCGCGTCGGCTTCGTCCTCCAGCGCCTCACCTTCCGCCTCCAGTTCGTCGGCTTCCTCCTCGAGCCGGTCGGCCTCCTCCTCGATCTCGTCGGCCTCCGCTTCGAGTTCGTCGACCTCCTCCTCCAGCTCGTCGGCCTCCGCTTCGAGTTCGTCGACCTCCTCCTCCAGCTCGTCGGCCTCCCGCTCCAGCTCCTCACGCTCCTCCTCCAGTTCGTCGGCGCGAGCTTCGAGGTCCACAGCGTCCGATTCGAGGTCCGCAGCGTCCGACTCGAGCTGCTCCTGTCGCGCTTCGAGCTCCGCCCCGTCGGCCTCTAGTTCCTCCTGTCGTTCTTCAAGCGCCTCGCCGTCCGCTTCGAGCTCCTCGCTACGTTCCTCGAGATCCGCCTGGCGCTCTTCGAGTTCCGCCGCGTCCGATTCGAACTCGGCCCAGTCCTCCCCGAGGGCTTCTTCCCGTTCCTGGAGCGCCGCCGCGTCGGCTTCGAGCACCGCCCGACGCTCTTCGAGCTCCTCCTCCTCGGCGGCGAGTGCTTCCTCGTCGGCGTCCGGCTCCTGTGCACGTCGTTCGTAGTCGGCCCAGTCCTCCTCGAGCGCCTCCTCGCGTGCTTCGAGGTCGGCCGCGTCGGCTTCGAGTTGTTCCTGACGCGCTTCGAGCTCCGCCCGACGCTCGTCGATCGCCTCTCCCTCCGCTTCGAGGTCGGCGGCGTCGGATTCGAGGGCTTCCCGGCGTTCTTCGAGGTCGGCGGCGTCGGACTCGAGTTGCTCCTGACGCGTCTCGAGTTCGGCCGCGTCGGCTTCGATCTCCTCGCCACGTTCTTCGAGGTCGGCCTCGCGTGCTTCGAGCTCCTCGGCGTCCGCCTCGAGTTCCTCGCCACGCGCTTCGAGCTCCTCGCCACGTTCTTCGAGCTCGTCGCCGCGCTCCTCCAGTTCCTCGCCACGTTCTTCCAGGTCGTCGCCGCGCTCCTCGAGTTCCTCGCCGCGTTCTTCCAGGTCGTCGGCCTCCGCCTCGAGTTCGTCGGCGCGTGCTTCGAGGTCGTCGGCCTCTTCCTCGAGCGCGTCGGCCTCCTCCTCGATGATCGCCGTTCTGGCGACGGTCAGTGCGAGGTCGCCGAACGGATCCTCGGCGAGCGTCCCGTTCACCGTCTCGTTACCACGGAGGTCCTCCTGGAACCGGAGTGACTCGAGCAGCGAGTCGCGCGAGAGCACGTTCTCGTCCCGCACGACCACCTGGACGCTCGTCGTGTTCTCCCCGTCGCCGAAGCGGTCGGTGATGTAGTCGAGCTCGTCGGCCTCCGCGCTCTCGGTCTCGAACTGGTCGAGCGAGGCGGCGTCGTCGATCGCGCCGAGACCCCCCGAGAGGACGAGCGTGAGGACGAGCACGACCGCGATGACGGTGCGGCTCCGGTTCGTGATCGCGGAGAGCAATCGGGCTCTCGGATCCACTCAGCCGGTCACCGCCGGGCACGACGAGGACATGGTGTCTGTACTGTTCTACAAACAGCACGGGCTTAGCGGTGTCGATGCCGCGGACGGACCGGGACGGCCAGACCGGAGCTACTGGTACATCCCGAGCGGGCGGGCTTCGGTGCGCTCGTCGTCGTCGACCTCCTGGAGCCGTCTCGCGAGCTGTTCCCGGCCCTCGCGGATCTCCTCGGCGCGCTCGACGAGGTCGCTCGTGTCCACGTCGACACCGGTGATCGGGCCGATGCCGCTGTCGAGGAGGATCCGGGCGGCCTCGGGGTCGGGGAACTTCGGGTCGCTCTCGACGATCAGCCCGACGCCGGTGAGGTCGGTCTCGGCCGCCCGGGCGAGCAGCGCGCCGGTCGGCCCGCTCACGAACCCCGACTCCCGCGGAGGGACGATCCCCGCCTCGTCGAGCAGTTCCGATCCCCCTCCCGTAGAAACGCCGTAGAGTTCGGGCGCACCGTCGCGCTCGGCCGGGCGGCCGCTCAGGTAGATCGGGGTCACGTCGTGTTCGGCGAGCCAGCCCGAGATACACTGGGCGAACTGGGGTGCGCCCGACCCGGAGACGGGGACGTCGCTCTGGAGCGCCAGCAGGTCGGTCTCGACGTCGGCGTAGATCCGCACGGGGGGCTTCACCTCGTCCTCCTCGCTGTGATAGACCCCGATCCGAGGGAGCCCATCGCAGTGGACGCTCGCGTAGTAGCGCATGTCGAGGGCCTGGATGGCGTGGTCCGTGGCGATCTTTCCCACGAGACCGACGCCGGGCAGCCCCTCGATCAGGGTCGCTCCCGATACCGACGCCGAGTCCGAGTCGTCGCGGACGGTGATGCGTGCCATGACAAGGCTACGCAGTCCGGCCACATAAACGACGGCGGCGCGAGTCGAAATCCACAAGCGGGGACGGACGCTCTCTCCGCCGATGGAGTTCCTCGACCGGTACGAACCGCTCGTCGACGACCACGAGGCGTTCGTCGCGGCCTGCTCCGAGCCGCTGCCCACCGTCGTTCGGGTCAACACGATCCGAGCGAGCGTCGAACGGGCGCTTCGGGCGCTCGAGGAGGCCGGGATCGAGTTCGAGCGCCGGTCGTGGAACGACCGGGTCCTCGAACTCGGTGTCGAAAAGCCGGGGCGGACCTGGCCGTACTACCACGGCTGGCTCCACGGTCAGGAGGAGGTCTCCTCGCTGCCGGCGGCGGTCCTCGAGCCCGAGGAGGGAGAGCGGGTCTGGGACGCCTGTGCGGCGCCCGGTGGGAAGGCGACACAGCTCTCGGCGCTGATGGCCGACACGGGAACCGTCGTCGCGAACGACCAGAACCTGGGACGGCTCTCGGCGCTGCGGCACAACGCCGAACGACTCGGGGTGACGAACCTCGCGGTGACCTGCGCCGACGCGCGCAACTACTCGCTCCGACCGTTCCCGTTCGAGGCGTTCGACCGGGCGCTCGTCGACGCTCCCTGTTCCTGCGAGGGGACGATCCGGAAGAACCCGGACGTGGCCGACGAGTGGTCGCTCGGTCACGTCGAGAGCGTCGCGGGGATCCAGAAGGGAGTGCTCCGACGGGCGGTGCAAGCCACGAGAGACGGAGGCTCAGTCGTCTACTCGACCTGTACCTTCGCACCCGAGGAGAACGAGGCGGTGCTCGATCACGTCCTCGCCACCGAGGACTGCTCGGTCGTCCCCTACGAGACCGCCCTCGCACACGACCCCGGTGTCCACGAGTGGCGCGACGAGGAGTACGACCCCTCGGTCGAGCACGCCAAACGGTTCTACCCCCATCAGAACGACACGGGGGGCTTCTTCTGTGCGAAACTGGAGGTGGACGCGTGAGCGACGACCGAAACGGGGGCGACCGGGACGGGAGACAGGAGAACGTGGGCGAGCGGTTCGACCGGCTCCCGGTCACGGGCGCGGAGCGGGTCGTTCCCGGGAGGCCGACGCGCGAGGAGGTGCTCGCGTACTTCGACGAGCGCTTCGGGATCCCCCCCGAGACCTTCGAGGGCCACACGTTCTGGGAGAAGGGCGCGGGGAAGCTCTGGGCGTACGCGGGGGAGGCCGATTCCGAGATGGAGATCGAAGCGCTCGGGATCACGCTCCTTCGCACCAGACAGGAACACTGGAAACCCACGACGAGCGCCGCGCTTCGCTTCGGCGGCGCAGCGACGGAGAACGTGATCGAACTCGGCGAGAGCGAGGCCAGCGCGTTCGTCCGGGGACACGACCAGCGCGTGGAGTGGGACGGCGACTGGGGCTACCTGATCGCCGCTCACGACCTCGCCGGCGCGCTCGAACCGCTCGGCGTCGGACTCTACCTCCACGGCGAACTCAGATCCGTCGTACCCAAGGGTCGACAGTGGGAGTAGCGGTCTCGAAAACGTCACTTCCCGGATCCCGGGGGTGGGGAGGGGAACAGGATCGGGAAGTAATCCAACCAATACCCTGTGTTAATAAAAAGGTTTTTATTGCTTATTCAACTGGTTCGAGCGTCCCCGAGCCGAGACCCTGCCAGGCGATCCGGTAGCCGAGCCGCGAGAGCACGGCGCTCGTCTCGCTCACGTCGTGTGATTTCAGGACCTCTTCGACGGCAGAGAGCGACTCGCCGCCCTCGATCTCCGCGTCGATCCGGTCGAGGACCGCCGGTCGAACGAGCGTCCGGCCGACGCACTCGTGCTCGGGAAACGAGACCGGGGAGAGAGCGCGCTCGCTCACGCCGAGGCTGTCGGCGAGGTCGGCGATCGGGAGGACGTCCTCCTCGGGCGCGAGCGACTCCGGGAGGGCGGCCGCGCTCTCGGCTTCGAGGTCGCGCTCGTAGGTCCGAAGGGCGTCCCGAACGTCCTTCACCCGGATGCGGCCGGTGTACGGGATCGCCCGAACGTCCCGTTCTCCCAGCTCGTCGCCGACGCCGAGCGAGGCGTCGTAGGCGACGATCAGGTCGACCTCCTCGACGTCCTCGAGCTGGCCGAGTTTCTTCTCGACGTACTCCGGGGTCCAGAAACCCATGATCTCGAAGAACACTCTGAGGCTCGAAAAGCGGTAGTCGAACGCGAAGTCCGGGATCATCACGCTCGCGCCGGTCTCGAGCGGTTCCGGCTCGCGGATCAGCTCCCAGTCGAGGTCGAGCGCCGAGAAACGCGTCGCGAACTCCGCCTCGACCGCGCTGTCGTAGGAGACTTCCGTCACTGGCTCTGCCTCCGGAACCCGCAGGTCCTCCTCGGAGAGTTCGAGCGTCCGCTCGGTCCCGTAGTCGTCGACCGTCGCCGTGAGCGACCACTTCTCGGTACTCGCGACGCTCCGGAGGAGCCGGGCGAACCGGGTGCCGTACCGTCGGGTCGCCCCGAAGACGGTGTCCGGGCCGGTCAGAACGAGTTCGCGGCCATCGGGGGTTCGCTCGACCTCGTAGAGCAGGCCGAGGCGCTTGGCGGCCGAGACGAGCGTCCGGGGATCGGACGACCGCACGCGGACCTCCGTCGCGTCGAAGAGCGCGGTCTGGGCGAGCGAGAGGTCGTACTGCGCGAGGAGCGAGTCCGGGTCGTACCGGTCGCCGATCTCCGTGAGAACCTGCCGGCCCTCCAGGTCGGCGTAGAGCGACTCCGAGACTTCGTCGGGGTCGGCTCGAAGCCGCTCGCCCGCTCGCGAGAGCGCTTCGTCCCGTTCGCGGTCGCTCGCGACGCCGACGACTTCCGCCTCCTCGAACGCCACCCTGCGGGCGCGCTCGGGGTCGATGGGCGCGCGGGTCTCGAACGTACACTCGCGTTCGAGTAGTGCCGCCAGCCCGCGGACGAGTTTGAAGTCCTCCGCCCCGGCCTCGCGCTCGGCCAGCGCCTCCTCCAGCCGTTCGCGTGGCTGGCCGACGTGGCCCTGGAAGGTGCCGATCACGCGCGCGGCGAGCGGGCGGTGCTCGCGGCCGGCGAACTGGAGGTGGTATCCCCCGCCCGCCCGCGAGACGCGGAGGTGCTCCTTCCTGAGCATCGCTCGTGGTTCGCAGGGGGGAGTGAAAAACACCCCGACAGCAGGTATTTTGTGGCGGTGTGTCGATGTGACAGTAGAAACGATCATGAACGTTCCACTGACGACGCTCGAGTTCTTCGACCGGGCGGTGGATCGCTACGGCGACGCGGTGGGAGTGATCGCCGACGACGGCACCGAGTACACCTACGGCGAGTTCGCGGAGCGAGTCCACCGGCTAGCGAACGCGCTGGCCGAACGGGGCGTCTCCCCGGGCGATCGGGTCGCGCTTCTCGCGACGAACACCCACTACTTCCTGGAGACGCTGTTCGCGACGAACCTCGTAGGGACGGTGAACGTTCCGATGAACTACCGACTCACGCCCGAGGACTACGGCTACATCCTGCGCGACAGCGAGGCGGTCGCGGTGATCGCGGACCACGAACTCGCGGGGAAGGTCGAGGCGGTGAGAGACGACGTCCCGACGGAGACGGTCCTCGGCTACCGGGCGGCCGAGATCGACGGCGAGTGGGAAGACTACGAGGAGGCGCTCGCGGAGGCATCCTCCGAGGCACCCGAACGGCCGGAGATCGCCGAGGACGACGACGCGACGATCAACTACACCTCCGGGACGACCGGCGACCCGAAGGGTGTGGTGAGGACCCATAGAACGGAACACTACCACGCGATGCTCGTCACCGCGCACATGGAGCTTCGCGACGACGACACCTACCTCTGGACGCTGCCGATGTTCCACTGCAACGGCTGGGGCCACACCTACGCCGTGACGGGGATCGGGGGCACGCACGTCTGTCAGCGGGCGTTCGACCCGGGCGAGACGTTCCGGCGGATCGGAGAGTACGACGTCTCGTACCTCTGTGGCGCGCCCACGGTGTTGAACCGGCTGATCGACCACCACGAGGCGACCGAATTGGAGACGACCGGCGATCGCGAGGTGCGGATCACGACCGCCGGGAGCGCACCGCCGGTGGCGACGATCCGCGCGGTCGAGGAGGAGTTCGGATGGCGGCTGCTACACCTCTACGGGCTGACCGAGACCGCACCGCTGATCGCGACGAGTAACGCCCCCAGACGCCTCGGCGCGGGCGACCCGTTCGAGATCAAGCCGAAACAGGGCGCCGCCGTACTCGGAACCGAGATCCGCGTCGTCGACGACGAGGGTCGGGACGTCCCGCGGGACGACCAGACGATCGGCGAGATCGTCGTCCGGGGGAACCAGGTGATGGACCGGTACCTGGGAAAGCCCGAGGCGACCGAGGAGGCGTTCTCGGCGAAGGTCTCTGGGTACTTCCACACCGGCGACCTCGCGACGATCGACCCCCACGGGATGGTGACGATCCAGGACAGGGAGAAGGACATCATCATCTCGGGTGGGGAGAACATCTCGAGTATCGAGGTCGAGGATCAGCTCTACGACCACCCGGACGTGGCGAAGGCCGCGGTGATCCCCGTTCCGAGCGAGGAGTGGGGCGAGACGCCGAAGGCGCTGGTCGTCCCGCGCGAGGGTGCCGAGCCGAGCGGCGACGAGATACTGTCGTTCCTGCGCGAGCGACTGGCCCGGTACAAGGTCCCCTCGAGCGTCGAGTTCGTCTCCGACCTCCCCGAGACCGCGACCGGAAAGATCCAGAAGTACGAACTCAGACAGGAGTACTGGGAGGGCGAGGAGCGGATGATCGGGTAGGGCCGAGATCGGAAAGGGGGTGCTCTCGGAAGCGGCTATCGCTTGACTAACGCCGCCCGGAACTGGACGGGCTCTTCCGGCGGATGTGGGTTCACCTCGGCGACGCGCCAGTCCGTTCCGATCGCGGCCTCGCGGAGTCTGTCGGGGCTGAAGCCCCGAAAGAGGAGCGTCTCACCCACCCACTCCCCGTACTCGCAGTGGTAGATACGGTGGGCGAGGCCGGGTGCAGGGTCCGCGCGGTAGCCGAACGTCTCCGCCGTCGCCGCGAGCGTCGGGTCGTAGCTGTCGATCACCGCCGTCGCGTCGGGCGTCGTCACGTGTGCGAGGTCGGCGAGAAACCGTCTCAACCCACTCATCGACCCCGCGAGGCAGACCTGCGTACCGATCGCGAGCGCCGATCGGAACCGATCGCGCTCGAACGTCTCGCGTAGCGCGAACATGTCCGCGAGGCGGGCGTCCTCGACGCCCCGTTCGTGCATCGTGTCGACGAGGCGCTGGCCCACCTCGATCGCGACCGTCTCGAACCGTTCCTGGAAGTAGAGCGTCTGTCTCCCGACGCCCGCACCCATGTCGAGCAGCGGCCCGTCGAGCCACCGTTCGAGGAACGGGTCGCCGTCGAACTCGTCGAAGTACCACCGCTCGATCGGTTGCTCTCGGGTTCGATCGCCGTCACGGTCGACGAGCGGGTCCTCGCGTCCCCCGAGGTGGTGATCGCGGAGCGCCCGGCCGAACGGGTCCGACTCCATCACGGCGTACTGAACATCCGCGAGGTGATAAAACGGCGATGGGAGCCGGTACCGAGTGCCTTCCCCCGACCGCCGGCCGCGACGTCACCGTCTGCGCGCCGCGACGTTCTCCTCCGCCGTCTCCCTGCTCACGACCTCGTAGAGTATCGCCCGGCCGCCGTCGTCTTTCGGCCGGAGGACCCGGCCGAGTCGCTGGGTGAACTCCCGTTCGCTCCCGCTGCCCGAGAGCACGACCGCGACGTTCGCGTCCGGGACGTCGACGCCCTCGTCCAGCACGTTCGAGGCGACGATACGCGAGTAGGTGCCCTCACGGAAGCGTTCGAGGATCTCGCGGCGCTCTCTCGTTCCCGTCCGGTGGGTGATCGCGGGGATCAGAAACGCCTCCGAAAGCCGGTAGACGAGGTCGTTGTGCGCGGTGAAGACTATCACCCGGTCCTCGCGGTGGCGGTCCAGCAGCTCCCCCAGGAGATCGACTTTCGCCTCGCTGTTCATCATCAGGTCCCGGGCTCGCTGCTTCGCGAGCAGCGCCTCCCGGGCTCTCGGGTCGTTCCCGGAGCGCTTGACGAGTTCCTGATAATCGCTTCCGCGAGTCATCCGGACGTTCGCGGTCCTGAGATACTCGACGAACGTCGACTGCTCGCGCTCGTAGGCGGCCCGTTCCTCCTCCGTCAGCTCGACCTCGATCCGCTTCACGTCGTACGGTGCGAGGTGCTCGCCCGCGAGGTCCTCGGCCGAGAGCCGGTGGACGACCGGACCGACGAGCTCCTCGATCGTCTCGTGGGCGCCGTCAGGCCGCTCGAACGTCGCGGTGAGCCCCATTCGAGCCGGTGCGGCGAGCAGACGTGCGACCTGCCGGTATCCCTCACCTCCCAGGTGGTGGACCTCGTCGAAGATCACCAGCCCGAAGCGGTCGCCCACCGAGTCGGCTTTGAGGTAGGCCGAGTCGTACGTCGAGACCGTGATCGCCGTCTCGTCCTGCAGGCCGCCGCCGAACTGCCCGATCGGGACGTCGAATTCGGTACCGAGGACCTCGTGCCACTGCGAGAGCAGGTCGAGCGTCGGGACGACGACGAGTGTCGGGGTCGAGAGCGACTCGATCGCGGCGATCGCGATGACCGTCTTCCCGCTCCCGGTCGGGAGTTCGATCACGCCCCGGTCGTCGTTCTCCCGCCAGTCGGCGAGCGCCTCGCGCTGATACGGGCGAAGGTCGTACGAGGAGGCGAGCCCAGAAAGCGGACGGGTTTCGAGGACGCGGTCCTCGTAGCGGATTCCCTCTCGATCGAGGTAGCTACACAGGTCGGCGTAGCGGAAGGCCGGCGCTCTACCGGTGAGCGAGCGGTCGTCGGTCTCGACGAACGGCACCGAGTCGAGGATCTCACCTTCGCCCTCGACCCGGATCGTCCCGCTCTCGTAGTCGAGGGTGAGCGCCATTGCGGGTGGATAGGGTGCCGAGGCTAAGAACGTTAAGACCTTGCCGGTCACGTCTCCCGCACTGAGCACGGAGGCTCCGATCCGGTCGAGTGGTGACCGATCGGTTCGTCGAGTGAACCCTACGCCGCGACGCCGAGCAGTTCGAGCTCTTCGTCCGTACACTCGGCTCGCAGCTCCTCGTCGGTGTGTTCGGCGCGCACCTCGGCGCGTTCGTCATCGCTCATCCCCTCGACGGACTCGAAGCAGTGACACATTGCGTCCCGATGCAGGTCGAGAGGGCGTAAAAAGCCTGTTAGCACCCGACCCGGAGTTGTGTAATATGAAGCGGCACTTGCTAGATTGTGATAACCGTCTATTGACTATTATTAATCGCGGTCGCCGGATCCGATTCTACAAGCATTAAAGCGCGCAGGCGGTAGGAACCGGTATGACCGACGAGCACGACGCGACCCCGTCCGAAGTCGCCGAGGACGACGCCACGGGAACCGAGGAGCGAGAGGGTGACGGGGAGGTCGGAATCGAGGCGGAATCGAACCAGGGAGAGGTGAGCGAGGGAGAGACGGTCGGCACGGAGGAGGATCCGGCGTCGTCGGAGCGGGTCGACGAACTGGAGGCGGAACTGATCGATCGCGAGGAGCGGATCGACGACCTCGAAGCCGACCTCGCCGAGCGCGAGGAGCGAATCGAGGAGCTCGAATCGAGTCTCCGGCGGGTACAGGCCGACTTCCAGAACTACAAGAAGCGGCGACAGCGCCAGGAGGACCAGCTCCGCGAGACGGCGACCGAGGACCTCGTGAGCCGGCTCGTCGGCGTCCGGGACAACCTGGTTCGAGCCCTCTCACAGGACGAGGAGGCCGACATCCGCCCCGGCGTCGAGTCGACGCTCTCGGAGTTCGACCGCGTGCTGGAGGAGGAGAACGTCCGGGCGATCGAACCCGAACCGGGTACCGAGGTCGACCCGCAGCGTCACGAGGTGATGATGCGAGTCGAGAGCGACCGACCCGAGGGGACCGTCGAGGAGCTCTACACCCCCGGCTACGAGATGGGCGAGAAGGTGCTCCGGGCGGCGCAGGTGACGGTGAGCGACGGCGAGGAAACCGGCTGATTGCGGGCCGTGATATAGGTTCCCGTCTCTCGCGTCTTCGAGCCCGAAAACCGATAGCGGGCGCCGGGGTGTATCGGAGCGTCGGGCGACCGATGTAGCAAGGTTTAACCGACCGAACGCGCAATCTAACGGCAAATGGCGAGTAACAAGATCCTCGGAATCGACCTGGGGACGACGAACAGCGCGATGGCGGTGATGGAAGGCGGCGACCCCGAGATCATCGTCAACGCCGAGGGCGACCGGACGACGCCCTCGGTCGTCGCGTTCACCGACGACGACGAGCGGCTCGTCGGTCGACCGGCGAAGAACCAGGCGGTCCAGAACCCCGAGCGCACGATCCGATCGATCAAGCGTCACATGGGCGAGGAGGACTACACCGTCGAGGTCGAGGGCGAGGAGTACACGCCCGAGCAGATCTCGGCGATGATCCTCGGCAAACTCAAGCGCGACGCCGAGGAGTATCTCGGCGACGAAGTCGAGAAGGCGGTGATCACCGTCCCGGCGTACTTCAACGACCGGCAGCGCCAGGCGACGAAGGACGCCGGCGAGATCGCCGGCTTCGAGGTCGAACGCATCGTCAACGAGCCGACCGCCGCGTCGATGGCCTACGGGCTCGACGACGACTCGGACCAGACGGTGCTCGTCTACGACCTCGGCGGGGGCACCTTCGACGTCTCGGTGCTGGACCTCGGCGGCGGCGTCTACGAGGTCGTCGCGACGAACGGCGACAACGACCTCGGCGGGGACGACTGGGACCGAGCGATCATCGACCACCTCGCCGAGGAGTTCCAGAAGGACCACGGGATCGACCTCCGCGAGGACCGCCAGGCGCTCCAGCGACTGACCGAGGCCGCCGAGGAGGCGAAGATCGAACTCAGCAGTCGAAAGGAGACCGACATCAACCTACCCTTTATCACGGCGACGGACTCCGGACCCGTTCACTTAGAGGAGAGTCTCACCCGCGCGAAGTTCGAGTCGCTCACCTCCGACCTGATCGAGCGGACCGTCGGGCCGACCGAGCAGGCGCTCTCCGACGCCGGCTACGACGCGGGCGAGATTGACGAGGTGATCCTCGTCGGTGGGTCGACCCGGATGCCGCAGGTCTCGGAGCAGGTCGAGGAGCTCGTCGGTTCGGAGCCGAAGAAGAACGTCAACCCCGACGAGGTCGTCGCGCTCGGCGCGGCGATCCAGGCCGGCGTTCTGGGTGGGGAGGTCGACGACATCGTCCTGCTCGACGTCACTCCCCTGAGCCTCGGCATCGAGGTCAAAGGCGGGCTCTTCGAGCGGCTGATCGAGAAGAACACGACCATACCGACGGAGGAGTCGAAGATCTTCACGACCGCGGCGGCGAACCAGACCTCGGTGCAGGTGCGGGTGTTCCAGGGCGAGCGCGAGATCGCCGAGGAGAACGAACTGCTCGGCGAGTTCATGCTGAGCGGTATCCCGCCGGCGCCGGCCGGAACGCCGCAGATCGAGGTGACGTTCAACATCGACGAGAACGGGATCGTGAACGTCGCCGCCGAGGACAAGGGCACCGGCTCCAGCGAGGAGATCACGATCGAGGGCGGCGCGGGGCTCTCGGACGAGGAGATCGAGCGGATGCAGGAGGACGCAGAGCAGTACGCCGAGGAGGACAGAGAGCGCCGCGAACGGATCGAGGCGCGCAACGACGCCGAGTCGGCGCTCACCCGTGCGGGCACGCTGCTCGAGGAGAACGAGGAGAACGTCGACGACGAGCTCGCAGAGGAGATCGAGGCCGCGATGGACGACCTCGAAGCGGTCCTTGAGGACGAAGAGAGTGAGACCGAGGAGCTCCGGGAGGCGACCGAGGAGCTGAGCACGGCGCTCTCCGAGATCGGCAAGCAGATGTACCAGCAACAGGCCGCCCAGCAGGCCGCGGGCGCCGGCGGCGCGGGTGCGGACTTCGACCCCGAGGACATGGCCGGCGGGCCGGGTGCCGGTGCCAGCGCTGGCCCCGATGCCGGGGCCGGACCCGGCAGCGACGGCGAGTACGTCGACGCCGACTTCGAGGACGTCGGCGAAGAGGACGACGACGGCGACCAGTAGCCGCTCTCGCGGCGGTCGGTCGCGATCGGTTACTTCTCGGCGAAACCGTCTGTCAACCACGCCGACACCTATCGCGAGGTGTGACGTGAGTGGCCCATGGATCGAGTGACACTCGGGGTCGCGAAAGGCATGGTGACGGCCGCGGAGGGGAGAGCCGATGAGATCGGCGTCCCGATGTGTATCGCGGTGGTCGACGCCGGGGCGAACCCGGTCGCGTTCCACCGATGGACGACGCGCTGCTCGCGAGCGTCGACATCGCCCGTGACAAGGCGTACACTGCGCTCGCGATGAAGATGTCTACGGAGGAACTCGGAGAGCTCGCCCAGCCGGGCGAGGAGCTCTACGGGATCGAGGCGACCAACGACGGCCGGATCGTCGTCTTCGGCGGCGGCGTTCCGATCGAGGGGACGGAGCGGAACCGATCGGGGCGATCGGCGTCAGCGGCGGGGGCGTCGAGGAGGACATAACCGTGGCGGAGGCAGGGCTGGACGCGGTCTGAGCCGGGCGGTCAGGCGGCCCCGGATCGGTGTCGCCAGCTCCTGATCCCGAGCGGGAGGACGAGTCCGACGCCGATGAGGACGGCGAGCGCTGCGATCGTGCTGTCGGTCAGTCCCGTCGTCACGTACCAGAGGACGACCGCGAGAACGACGAAGACGGCTGTGATCTGTGTGTCGGTCGAGACCATCGGTCGCCTCGACTCGCCGGAGCACCAAGGGCTTTCGGTGACGGCGAGTTCGATACCCTCACTCGGCCTCGTGGAGCCGTTCGCCCCGATGCAGCCGGGTCGCGATCGAGAACGTCTGTTCGTTTCGCCTGCGGGTCGGGAAGTGCGCGGCCATGTACCGGGCGGTCGCCACCAGCGCGAGCCGTCGCTCCTCCTCGCTCTCGACGGCGTCGAATCGCTGGAACGCCGCCTCGACGCTCTGGATCGTGTGGAAGCCGGCGTCCTCTCTGAGCAGTCCCCGTCCGAGCGTCCGCTTCAGGTCGGTCGGGTCGCCCCCGGCGTCGAAGTGTTCGCTCACGAGGCGTGCGGCGCGCTCGACCTGGCCCTGTTCGTCGAAGCTCTCCAACAGCTCCTCCCTGATCGTCGCCGGATCGCGATCCGACTCGCCGGGTTCGGGCAGCGGGGCGCGTGGGGTGTTCAGGAATCGATCGCGGTAGACCGACATCGCGCCGTCGAAACAGCCCCGGTAGAGGTTCCGGGTATCGGTCTTCGCGGCCGCCCGGTGGACCGCGTTCGCGTAGGTGAACGTGTGATGCACCGTGTTCCAGTCGTTGAACTCGTTGTTCGTCGCGAAGTAGGCGACCCGCCGCGTCGCCGCGCGGGCGACCGCGTCCGCGAGTTCTCGCACCGTGGCGCCCGCGGCGATCGCCTCGGTGAGCGCGTCGATCACCGTGTGGGGGTCCTCCGAGAGCAGCGTCTCGACGAATCCCTCGGGACGATGCCACTCCGTTCCCTCGCCCGCGGCGACGAGGTCCGGGAGGAGATCCTCGGCGTCGGCACAGAGGTCGGCGATGTCGACCGGCTGTCGCCACGAGGAGAGTTCCTCCGATCGGGTCGCGCCCGTGAGCCGGGGGACCGTCGAGGCGAGCACCGCGTCGGCGTGGCCCTCCCATCCGACGTGGTCGAGCACCTCGAACGCCGTGTTGACGAAGTCGAGGGTGTGACCCGCGTCCATGTAGCGGTGGTCCGTCGCCGCGGTGAACAGCAGCTCCGCGACCCCCTCGGGAGGAAGCGTCGCGATGGCCGTCAGCAGACACCGTTCGGAACCGGCACGGTCGCGCACCTCGATCGACTCGCGGAACCAGGACAGGAGGCGGTCTCTCGGGATCGAACGGCTCTCGAACGCGCGCTGTTCGAACCTGGGTGGCTCGCCGGCGCTGTCGTCGGCCACCTCGCGGACGCCCGTGGACATCGCCCGGCGTTTGTCGCGCCCGCCGACGTGGTCGTAGATCGTCGCGGTACAGCCGAGCGTGGTCAGTCCCCGACCCCAGCCCGAGTTCCGGTACCGGGTCCCGAACCGGACGGCGGTCTCGAGCGGGGTGGTAAAGCCCTCGCCGTGGTCGTCGAGGCCGATCACCGCCTTCGCCATCACGAGCGAGAGGTCCTCCTGGAGCCCGTCCGCGAGCCGGTTCCGCCAGCGCGTCTCGGGTGGCACCGTCGGCTCGGGGTCGGGGTCGAGCGAGACCGTGTCGCCGTCTATCCGGACGGGAAACGTCTGGACGTCGTCGGCCCAGGGGTCGAACGTGTCGCCTCGCTCCAGTTCGAACCGGGCGTGGTGCCAGTGACAGGTGAGGATCCCGTCGTCGACGGTGCCCCTCGTCAGCGGGAAGCCCATGTGTGGACAGCGGTTGTCCACGGCGTAGACCTCAACCTCGTGGTGAAACAGCGCGATCGCCTGGC
Source organism: Halalkalicoccus sp. CGA53 (assembly GCF_036429475.1). GTDB lineage: Archaea > Halobacteriota > Halobacteria > Halobacteriales > Halalkalicoccaceae > Natronorarus > Natronorarus salvus. The sequence continues at coordinate 1,623,358 of NZ_CP144125.1, read as the reverse complement.
CGTCGGCCGAGACGAGCGCACGCCCCTCCGATTCGAGGTCGGAGAGCGAGGCGACCTCGACGAACTCGGCCGTGGTATCCGTCGCCATGGACCGAGTTACAGCAGAGAGGGAGTAAAAGGTTCGCTGAACCCGAGTTCAGTCGGCCGGTCGAGACGTCCGGGGGACGGTCCACCGAAGCGAGGGAGACCGGAAGCCGTCCGTCGGCGAGAGGGGCGATCGTCGGTCAGCCGGTCACCAGCACTCGAGAGTCAGGTCGTACGCGAACCGCTCGTCCGGTTCGACGCTCGTGGCGAGGACGCCGTACGTGCCGGTCGAACCGAGCCGGTAGCCGTCGACGGTCGCCTCGCCCTCGCCGGACGCGACGGCGAGGAGATCGCCGTCCGGGGAGACGAGCGAGACGTGCGGTGAGCCGTCCTCGGCCGTCACGGTCAGCCGAACGCAATCGCCACACTCCCCGTCGAAGCTGTAGAGGTCGTAGCGATGCTCCTCGCTCGGGAGGCCACGGCGGTCCTCGTCGCTGAGTTCGCCCGTGACCGACGAGCCACACTCGAGGCGCTCCGGTACGGTCGGCGGCTCCCGGTCCCAGCAACTGACGTGCAGCCAGTACCGGTACTCCGGGTCGGCGACGTTCCAGTCCATGGCGACGATCCGATACTCTCCGTCGGCGGGGATCTCGGCGAAGAGGAAGGCGACCCCACGGTGGGTGAACGTCTCCTCGTGCATCGACGCGATGAGGGTCCCGTCCGCGTCGAGCAGGTAGATGGCGGGTTCGCCCGCGAACGGGAACTCGCCGTGGGCGTCGTCGGGGTCCGGGTCGCCGGTCCGCTCGGTCCGCACGAAGAGGTCGATCCGTTCCCCCTCCCGACCGTCGAACCGGTACTCGCGGTACCGGTGTCCGTCCCGGAGCGCCGGTAGAGGGTCGAACCGCTCGGGGTCCCACTCGGGCTCATCCACCTCGTCGGCCTCGAATCGAGGCTCCTCGCCGGTGAACGCCTCTTCGATCTCCGCTCCACACTCGAGCCTGCGAACCGCCGGTCCGTCCTCCCCGTCACCGTCCCCGGTACCGTCGTCAGTCGAACCGACGGCCACTCCGGCCGTCGCCGTTCCCATCGCGGCGGCGCCGAGGGCGAGAACCGAACGTCTCGACACACCGTTGTCTCGTCGCATCGGGGAGAGCGACGTCGGTCTCACACTTCGTTACCCGTTCGATAATCGGTCCAGCGTACCGGAGCCGTCTCACCGTAACGAGTCGTTTCGTCGGGTCCGTCGGGAGACGAGAGCCGCCCCCCGATCGAACCGTCGTCGAGTCGGACGGCGTCGACTCCCCGGGTCGTTTCGTTCGACGAGTCACCGGAGGTGACGCCACGGCGACACGGAGGCTCCGGGACGGTTCCGACAAGCGGGCAGTTCAAGTGTCTCAACCGAATACGGGAGGACAACTGATGAGCGAGGATTTCTACGAGATCCTCGGCGTGAGTCGGGACGCCGGCGAGGAGGAGATCAAACGCGCCTACCGGAAGAAAGCGGCGCAGTATCACCCCGACGTGAGCGACGAGCCGAACGCCGAGGAGAAGTTCAAGAAGGTACAGAAAGCGAAGGAGGTGTTGAGCGACGAGGACCAGCGGGCGGCCTACGACCGGATGGGCCACGACCGCTTCGAGCAGTCCGAAAAGCGCGGCGGCTTCGACGGCGGCGGGGGTGGCGATCCCTTCGGTGGCGGCGACCCGTTCGGTGGCGGTGGCGGCCTCGGCGACATCTTCGAGCAGTTCTTCGGCGGCGGCCGGAGCCGAAACGGCCCGCGGCAGGGCGCGGACCTCAGGACGACGCTCACGATCACGCTGGAGGAGGCGTACGAGGGGGCGGCCAAGGAGATGACGCTCACCAGGCCGACCGAGTGCGAGGCGTGTGACGGCGAGGGCGGACACGACCCGACCACGTGTGGTGAGTGTGGCGGCAGCGGTCAGGTCACCCAGGTCCAGCAGACGCCGTTCGGCCGGATGCAGCAGACGACGACCTGTCGGCGCTGTGGCGGCGAGGGAAAGCAGTTCGCCGACCGCTGTGGCGAGTGTCGCGGCGAGGGCGTCGTCCGGGAGGAGTCGACGCTCACCGTGGACGTGCCCGCAGGGATCGCCGACGGCCAGACGCTCCGGATGGAGCGCGAGGGAGCCCCGGGCGAGCGCGGGGGTCCGCGCGGCGACCTGCTGATCGAGATCACCGTCGAGGAGCACCCCGACTTCGAGCGCGAGGGCGACGATCTCAGGCACCGGGCCCCGATCTCGTTCCCACAGGCGACGTTCGGCGACACGATCGAAGTGCCGACGCTCGACGGCGCGGTCGAGTTCGAGATCGAGGAGGGGACCCAGAGCGGCGAGACGTTCAGGTTGGAAAGGAAGGGGATGCCCCGGCTCAGACGCCGCGGTCGTGGCGACCTCTACGTCACGGTGCAGGTCGTCACGCCGAAGACGCTCAACCGCGAGCAGCGCGAGGCGCTCGAGGCGTTCGCCGAGGCTGGCGGCGAGGAGGTCGAGGTCGGCAAAGGGTTCTTCGAGAAGATCCGCGACACGTTCTGAGTCCGATCGAGGGTATCGTGAAACGGTTGGTAGCCCCGTCTTCCGCTTCGCCGAATCGATCAGTAAAGGGGGGTCACGTACCGTCGCACAGTTCGATATGGCGTTATACTGCCAGAAATCGCTTGCAGGATATAGAGGATGGAGTGTAACACGGCGATCGCGTTCGTTTTGCCCGAGTTTGTCTGAAACGGGTGGTCAGTAGACGTGCTTACCAACCGATGGAGATGTCGATTGCAGAGAATCACATCTAAGAAGGTACACTTCCGTCAGACGGCTAAATTACTCGACAGCCGCTGATACACCAATTGCTCCGCCACTGGATAAGGGTAATTCACAACCAGTATTATCCACTCAGAGATTGTAATCACAGACATGGACTCTGACGGTTCGCACCCGCCTCGGGATTCCGATGAGTGGGCCAATCCAGAGTTCTGTGCGTTCTGTAGCGAGAATTTACGGGACGGCGGTGCCGGATTCATGGAACACATCGAATCCGCCGAAACCTGTGAGGCGCGGTTCGAAGCATAGCGGGAGAACATCACTGGAGACATCGGTGGCGAGTGGAGCGGGTAGTCTTCTAAACAACCTCCACGTACCGAAGACGTTCGCCTACTCGTGGCTCGTAGAGGACGTTACCCCTCCCTCTCTTCGAACTCTCCTCGGTGATCCGCGTTCATTCTGGACGCTGTTGCAGCCAGTGTCGTCTTCGCGCCACTGCAGGCTGGACAACGAACAAATTCGTACATGCCCCACTGATTCTCCACCTCCCCGTTAAACGAGTTCTTGCATTCGTGGCAGGTAAAGCGAACCTTCACTCTTTCACCCGGAGACATCCATCGTATGTGTATGGGTTTCCCACCCCAAGTAATTCAGGTGTCTCACCCGTATCTTCGGGCAGTATAGCTGCCACGCGTAGTGAGATAAATCGTGGACGAACCACGATAATGAAGCCATCGGGTAGACGAAGGCCGAATCCTCGGGAGGAGACTGAAACAGGCATCATGTCATCAAACCATCCAAAAGCGGTCGCGGAGACGTCACCACAGGAGCGCCAACTCGTCGAGATCCACGATGTGCAGGAAATGGAGTACGAGCGCGAGAACCGCTGCTAGAATGCCCGCGACAGCCTCCCATTCGATCTGCTTGATCTGCCATTTCATGTCGAACGTCTCCCCGGATGGGAATTCTGGCTATAGGCTCATTACTCTGTGCAGGCACGTAGCGGTGTCCACAGTTGACTATCGTTTGTTCGAACGAGGAGTACTAGATGACCGCTTGCAAAGTTTCGCTAACTCAACTTGGGTTAGTACGGAATTCGATGCTCCACCGGCGGTGGAGGGCCACCTTGTGAATAGATGTTGGAGTCGAGTAAGTTTCTTGTACATCGAATTATCTGAGAATCAGTGGTTCATGGATCCCCTGCACTGACCGATCCGACTCCGTAACGATCCACCAACGCCTGGTGCCACATTCACGCCGTGTATTCAGCACGAGTCTCTGAAGATCTACGCTGAGTGGTACATCTCTCGGCGGTCAGTACACATCTCTCGTGAGCGGCCGATTCTACTCCTCGTCGTCGGTAACAACGCCTGCCGATGAGGTCTACGATGCCCTCCGAAAGGCCAATCAGCTCTCGCCCACCCTGCAGCGGAGTTCGACGATACCGTTCGAGTGCTCCGTACTGTCCAGTAACGCGAGTCTGTGCTCTCCAGTGCCGTCTCCGAACAGCGAGATCCCGTCGCCGAGCAACAGCGGAACGACAGAAAGCCGGATCTCGTCGACACGATCCGCGGCGAGAAACGACCCTGCGAACGCCGCCCCGCCAACGAGCCAGACGTGGTCGTACTCGCTCGTGAGGTCGTCGGCGATCGATCCGATCTCACCCGAAACGAACTCGATTCGTTCCGTCGCGCGAGGGAGGTCTCTGTTCGTCGCGACGTAGGTCGGCTTTCTCCCGTAGGGCCACTCGCCGAAGCCGAGGACCTGCTCGTAGGTTCGCGACCCCATCACCAGACAGTCGACGCTCTCGAAGAACGCCTCGTAACTCCTCCGTCCTTCGTCCTCGTCGGTACCGTCGAACGCTTCGAGCCAGGCGACCCCACCCTGCTCGTCCGCGACGAACCCGTCGAGGCTCGTCGCGACGTACAGCGTGATCCGACCGGATCCCATCCGTAGCGGTACTTCTGCAAACGAGATATGTAAACCGGCCCCGAGAGCCGTCAATCGCTCGGTTCGTCGCCCTCGACACGCGCCTTGAGCGCCCGGTTCATCGCGCGGAACCCGGCTTTTACTCCCTCCCCATCGAGCACCGCGGGCATCAACAGCCCCGAGAACGTCTCGCGGTGGACGAACCGCGTTCTCTCGCCGACGGGTTCGAGCCGGAACTCGTGCCGGCCGTCGAAGACGTGTGGGACGAGGAGTCTGCCGAGCCACTCGAGTCTCCGGTTCGGCTCCGCGACGACGAGTCGTGGCCGGAACGTCATTCCCCGCGATCCGGGCGGTTCGATCCGGACCCGGAGCCGAGCCCCCGGCGTCGCCTCGCCGTCGATCCACGTGAGCAACGGGTTCCACTCGGGGTAGGACTCGAAGTCGACCAGCACGTCCCAGACCTCCTCGGGGGAGGCGTCGATCTCGATCTCCGTCTCGATCGTTCGCATCGTGGACCGGTACGGCCGGCGAGTATTTCAGCGTTCGATAGGTCGAATCGACCCCACCGCGGTGGTGTTCGAACGCGGAAACGGATTCACCCACACGGCAGAGACAGTACTCCAACTCCATCGGGAGCGAAAACACCCTTTAGCCGATAGTTCTGCGAGCAGTTGAAAGATGAGCAGGCCGACGACGGGAGCCTCCACTGACCGTGTGTGGCTTCGCGGTGGTCTCGAGGGGATCGTCGAGGTGTGAACGGTCGAATCGGAGACGCAGGCGGAGCGGTGAGGTGATGTGGTGGCCGAGCTGGTCGTCGATCCTTCCTGTCGGCACATTCCGGATACGGATCGTGTCGTCGACCACGCTACCGACCGAGGTAGCGGGCGAGTTTGCGGCGTCTATACGGAGGCTGTAAGGCCGCCATCGACGCGGACGTTCTGACCGGTGATGTAGCTCGATGCGGGTGAGAGCAGGTACGCGACCGCGTCCGCGATCTCGTCGGTTCGTGCCGGTCGTCCCATCGGGATTCTGGCTCTCGTCTCCTCGTCTACGTCGTAACTGTCGACAAATCCGGGCTGCACCGTGTTCATCCGGATCCCGCTCGCTGCGTATCGGTCGGCGTAGAGCTTGGTGAAACACCCGAGTCCGGCCCGGAGCACCGACGAGACGGGAAACTCGCTGGAGGGCTCGAACGCCGAGAACGTCGAGATGTTCACGATCGACCCGTGACCCTGTTCTTCCATGACGGGCGTGACGAGGCGAGCCGTACGGATAGTGTTCAACAGGACGAGGTCGAGCCCCTCGTACCACTCCTCGTCGGAGATCTCGAGGAGGTCGCCGGACGGCGGGTGCCCCGTGTTGTTCACCACCGCGTCGATACGACCGTAGCGCTCGACCGTCGTCTCGACGAGAGCAGCCAGGTCGTCGGGATCGGTCACCGAGCCCTCGAACCCGTCCCCGCCGAGTTCGTTCGCGACCTCGACGGCGCTCCCAGACCGCGACAGCAGAACTGGGGTGTATCCGTCCCCGGTCAGTCGCCGTGCACATGCCTCGCCGATGCCGCTTCCCGCCGCCGTCACCACCGCGACCTTCGTTTCAGCCATACGACTATCGACGTGGCTCCACTCATAAAAACACCGCACGGTGTCCCTTCGGCACGTTCCCCGTAGTTCGGAGAGACCGAGAGACGGCCGACGTTTCCGTACCGAGCGGTCGGGTCGGTACCGGGTGACCGAACCGGACGAAGTCCGTAACGAGCTCCCCTCTACCCATCGTACGCCTCCAGTGGTCATTCGGGTACGATCGGTAGCTACGGAACGTCCCGCTGATCCTCACGAACCGGAACCGGCCCGGTTTTCGTCCGACACACCGAAGCGAGCGTATGGATACGATCGGCGAGATCGTCGCCCGCGACCGACGCTCGCGCGACACGGCGCTTCGCGCCCCGACCGGCGTGAACACCCGCTACGACTACTACCAGTTCATCACGACCGCACAGAAGACGGGGAACTTCTTCCGGCACTTCGGGGTCGGTTCGGAAACCACGGTCGCGGTCGTGAGCGAGGAGAGCGGCGCGCCGCTGCTCTCGCTGTTCGGGGCGGCGCTGCTCGGCGCGCGGGTTCGCTTCGATCCACCGAGTGAGGTAGAGGATCGGCTGCTCGTCGCGCCCGCCGACCGAATCGAGGGCTACGAGATCGGGCGAAGCGGTCACCGGATCGCCTACGGCGACGGGGAGAGTTCACCAGGAGTTCAGGGCTTCGGCGAGGGGGTCTGGAGCGAGAACCCGGCCTGCCCGATCCCGCCGGACCTCGGACGAGACGACCCCGTGCTCGTCGCCGCCGACGGCGAGTACACCCACGAAGAGCTCCTCGATGCGGCCGACACTATCCGAACGGGGTGCGGTCTCGAACCCGGGATCGAGGTGGCTATCCGCGCCCCACTCTCCGCACCGGGAACCGTCGTCGCGGGCGTGCTCGCCCCGCTCGCTGCCGGTGCGACGGTCGTCTTCCCCGACGGAGAGGTCTGCGACGTGGCGGTCGCGGCTGGAGACGCACCCGAAGTCGAGGTGATCCGGGTCGATGCGGTACCGATCGAGGGACGACCGGGATGAACGAGGTATCCGAGATCTACCGGAGCGAGGCTGGCAAGAAAGAGATCGAGCGCCGATACCGGGAGATGGTCGATTCGCTGGGCGAGTTCGACGAGCGGTGGGTCGAGACGCGCTACGGCGAGACGCACGTGCTTGTCACCGGTCCGAAGGATGGCACCCCACTGCTCGTCTTTCACGGCGGGAACATGGTGAACCCGGTGAGTCTGGAGTGGTTCCTCCCGCTCGCCGACGAGTTCCGGCTCTACGCTCCCGACACGATCGGTCATCCGGGGCTGAGCGCTGAAACCCGTGTCTCGCCGCGGGATTCGAGCTACGGGGAGTGGGTGACGGATCTACTGGACGGACTCGGCCTCGACAGCGTCGCGATGGTGGGGCCCTCGTACGGCGGCGGGATCGTCCTCCGGACCGCCGCGTACGCGCCGGAGCGAATCGACCGGGCGGCGCTGATAAACCCCGCCGGACTGGGTACCGGATCGATCGTCCGAATGCTCCGCGAGATCGTGCTCCCCATGTACCGCTATCGGCTTCGACCGACGGAAGAGCGACTCGGCCGGGCCGTCGCCCCGATGTTCAGCGATCCCGTCGAGGAGGGAGACCGAGAGATAGTCGACCTGGTCGGCACGGTCTTCCACGAGGTCCGTCTCGAGCGCACGTTCCCGAAACGGGCGACACGCGAGGAGCTCTCGAGGTTCGGTTCCCCGACGCTCCTCGTGGTCGCCGAGGAGGACGTCTTCTTCCCGCCCGAACAGATCCGACCGCACGCCGAACGGGTGATCCCGTACCTCGTCGGAACGGTCGTGCTGGAGGGGGAGTCGCACTTTCCGTCGGAGCGGGGGAGAGAGCGGATCGTCTCGGAGCTCCGGACGTTTCTCCGCTGACCCTACAGAGCGTCGTCGAGGTCGTCGATCGCGTCGGGGTTCTCGATCGAACTCAGGTCCCCGAGATCCTCGTCGGTGTAGCTCGCCTTCACCGCCCGGCGGACGATCTTCCCGCTCTGTGTGCGGGGGAAGTCGGAGACGAACAGTACCTCTCTCGGCCGGAACGGCTTACCCAGTTCGTCGCCGACCTGTTCCCTGAGTTCGGCCCTGAGGTCGTCGCTCGGCGCGAACCCGTCTTCGAGGATGACGTAGGCGACGACTGCAGTGCCTGTGGTGTCGTCCGGGGCACCGATCGCGGCGGCCTGGTTGACCGAGGGGTGATCGATCAACGCGCCCTCGACCTCGGCGGGACCGACCTTCCGACCCGCGACGTTGAGCGCGTCGTCGGCTCTCCCGTGGAGGAACCAGAAGCCGTCGTCGTCCTTCTGGGCCCAGTCGCCGTGGTCCCACATCTCCTCGAACGTGCTCCAGTACTCCTCTACGTAGTGTTCGTCGCCGCTCCAGAGGCTCTTGGTCATCGAGGGACAGGAGTCGCGCGCGACGAGGAAGCCGCGTTCACCCTCGTCGGCGACCGACCGGCCTTCGGCGTTCACGATGTCGATGTCCATCCCCAGCCCCGGTCCACCGAGGGTACACGGTTTCAGCGGCTGGTTCGGCATCGGCATCAGGAAGCAGCCACAGATCTCGGTGCCGCCGGAGATGTTGATGATCGGGCACTCGCCACCGCCGACGTGCTCGTAGAACCAGCGCCAGGACTCGGGGTCCCACGGCTCGCCGGTCGAACCGAGGATTCGAAGCGAGGAGAGGTCGTGGCCCTCGAGTGGCTCCTCGCCGTGTTTTCTGAGCGCGCGGATCGCCGTCGGCGAGATGCCGAACTGGGTGAGCGAGTGGCGGTCGATCATCTCCCAGAACCGATCGGGGCCGGGGTGGTCGGGTGCGCCCTCGTACATGAACACCGTCCCGCCGAAGGTGTGGTTGCCGATCAGCGTCCACGGCCCCATCATCCAGCCGATATCGGAGACCCAGAAGAACCGATCCGAGGGCTTCTGGTCGAATCCGAAGTGGATCTCCTTCGCGGTCTGGATCCCGACCCCGGCGTGCGTGTGGACGATGCCCTTCGGCGTGCCGGTCGTCCCGGAGGAGTAGAGCAGCATCGACTCCGCGTCGGAGGGGAGCCGTTTCGTCTCGTAGTCGTCGTCCCGGCTCTTCACGGCATCGTCCCACCACTCGTCCCGGTCCTCGCTCCACTGGATCTCGCCTGCCGCCCGGGAGCCGAGGCGGTCGACGACGATCACGTCCTCGATCTCGGTCCCTTCGGCCGCGGCCTCCTCGATCGCTTCGTCCGCGCTCGCCTTCAGCCGGATCTCGCCCCCGCGGCGGTAGAAGCCGTCGCCGGTGAAAAGGAGCGAGGAGTCGGCGTCCTCGATCCGGGTGGCGACGGCGTCGGCGGCGAAGCCGGAGAAGATCGGCACCGCGATCGCGCCGGCCTTGAAACAGCCGTAGAGGATCGAGACGACCTCGGGCACCATCGGCATGTAGAGCGCGACGGTGTCGCCGGTCTCGACCCCGCGGTCGTCGAGCGCGTTCGCCACCTGGTTCGCCTCGCGGTGTAGTTCGTGGTAGGTCACCTCCCGGACCTCACCGGGTTCGCCCTCCCAGATGAGCGCTACTTTGTTTCTGGTTCCGGAGTCGAGCGCGGCGTGTCTGTCACAGAGGTTGTGCGCGAGGTTGATCTCCCCTCCTGGATACCAGTCGGTGAACTGCGGACCGTCGGTGTCGTCGCGGACCGTGTCGTATTGCTCGTAGAACTCCACATCGAGATAGGAGACCATCTCGTCCCAGAACCAGTCGATCCCCGAGGCGTCTACCCCCTCGACCTCCCCGCAGGTCCGCTCGATGAGTTCGTCGTAGTCGGAGATGTCGTACTCCTCCATGAACGCCGCGACGTTCGTCGACGCGACAAACTCCGCGTCCGGTTCGTGGACGATACGCGTGACGTCTTCGAGCGATTCCATGGATGTAGCTCTCTCCGCGCTCGTACATGGTTGTTTATCATCGGGGGCCGCGTCAGACACCGATCTGACACACCGTTTTATACGAGGAGGGCATACGCCGGCTATGACCGGCCTCGACGACGTTTACAACGGCCCCGTCGGAGACGTCGGGTCTCGCCGACTCGTCGCCGGGCTCTCGCTGTTCGTCCTGGGGACCCTCGCCTCGGTGTTCGGACTGCTCTTCGCGACGACCGGCCTCGCCACTTTCTTCGGGCTGGATACGTTCGCCGCCCGCCGGTTCGCCGGCACGCTCGCCGGCCTCGGCGTTCCCGCGGTCGTCGTCGGCATCGCGGTCGTCCTCCCCGCGAGCGACCGCCTCCGGATCGCGGCCGCCGTCGGCGCGGCGCTCGCGCTCGTCGGCGTCGGCCTCTTCCGCCTCGCCTACCCCGCCGACTGGTGGGGCTACGGGAACGACTACACGCTCGCCGTCACCGCCGTCTACGCGCTGGGCGTCGCGATCACGCTCGGCTGTCTCTTCGCCGGCGTCGCGACGTTCAAGGTCAGGAACGCTCCGGGAGGGACCGTCAGCCTCAACGTACTCAAACGAGGGGAGACGCGTATCGTCGAGGTCCCGACGAGGACGGGACTCGGAAGCGTCGGCGTCCTCGGCTCTCCAGAGACGGGACCCGACCGACCCGTCAGCGACGGCGGCGACGCCGTCGTGATGACCGCGCCGAAGCGCCCCCCGGTCGACCGCTACTGCGGCAACTGCGCTCACTTCGACTACGCCGAGGTGAACGGCTCGCTGCGGCCGTACTGCGGGGCGACCGACGAGGTGATGGAGACGATGGACGCCTGCTCCGAGTGGGAGCCGAACCGACGCTGATCAGCCACGCCGCTCCATCCCGATCGCGACCGAGACGAACGCGAGCGCGGCCAGACCACACCCGACCGCGAGCGCGAAGTCCGCACCGTCGATGACGGCGATCGTCCCGATCCCGAGCACGACGAACGTCGCGAGGACACACTGTTCGGGCGTCGTCACCCCGGAGACCGGGCCGGGGACCGGGTACCGATCCGTCTCGGTCCCGTCGGCCAGATCCGTCATCAGGTCGGTAACGCGCTCGACCGACCCGTCGGCCGCCCGCTCGACGGTTCGCTCCCCTCGCATCGCCCTCCCTACGGGCTCGATCGACTTGCGTGAATCGGTCGGATCGGTCGAGAGGGTCAGTCGAGGAACTCGCGAATCCCGTCGGCGTCGCGTGTGTTCAACACGTCCTCCGGCTCGGCCCATCCCCGGCGAGCGGTGTGGACACCGTACCGGAGGTACTCGAACTCGCCCGGACTGTGTGCGTCCGTGTCGATCACGACCGTCGCGCCGGCCTCGATCGCGAGCTGGACCGCCCGCCCCCAGAGGTCCAGCCGGTTGGGGTTCGCGTTGATCTCGAGCGCCGTACCGTGCTCCGCCGCGGCCTCCGCGACGGCGCGAACGTCGAACGCCATCCCCTCCCGCCGGGTGAGCAGTCGTCCGGAGGGGTGGCCGAGAATATCGACCATCGGGTTCGAGACGGCCGCGACGAGCCGGTCGGTCGCCTCCCCCCCGCTCATCCCGAGGGCGCTGTGCGGCGAGGCGACGACGAGGTCGAGCGCCTCCGCGACCTCCTCGCCGATGCTGATCCCACCCTCGGCGTCGACGTTCGCCTCGACGCCCGCGAACACCTCGATCCCGGCATCTCTCGACGACTCCCGGATCGCCTCCGCCTGCTCGATCAGCTCGTCGTCGGAGAGGCCAACACCGCCGACGACGCCCGGACCGGTCGCGTGGTCGGCGATCGCGAGGTACTCGTGGCCGAACTCCGCTGCGCTCGCGATCCACTCCTCTAGCCCCATCGTGCCGTCCGACCAGTCGGTGTGGGTGTGCAGGTCGCCACGGGGCGCGCCCTCCTCGATCAGGTCCGGAAGCTCGCCCGCCGCCGCGGCGTCGATCTCGCCGTGGTCTTCGCGTAGCTCCGGCGGGATCCACGGGAGCGAGAGCGCCTCGTACATCCCCTCTTCCGTCTCGCCGGCGATCCGCTCGCCGGCCCGCTGGTGGTCCTCGCTATCGCCGACCTCGCTCACGTCGAAGACGCCGTACTCGTTGACCTTCAGGTCGCGCTCGATCGCCCGGTTTCTGAACCGGACGTTGTGGTCCTTGCTCCCGGTGAAGTACTGGAGCGCGCTGCCGAACTCGCTCGGGGCGACCACGCGGAGATCGATCCGAATGTCGGAGGAGCGGATACTCGCCTTGTTCTCGCCCGCCTCTATCGTGTCGTCGGCGCGCTCCCAGTCGACGAACGCGTCGACGACTCGCTGCCGATCGTCACTCGCCGCGAGCACGTCGACGTCGCCGCTCGTCTCGCGCCACCGCCGGATCGAGCCCGCGACCGCCACCCGCTCGACCGCCGCTACCCCCTCCAGGTAGTCGAGGACGTCGTCGGCGAGCGGCCGTGCGTCGCCGAGCAGTTCTCGCTCGCGCGCCCGACGGGCGAACTCCAGTCCATCGAGGATGTTCTCCTCGGTCTTCGGCCCGAAGCCGTCGAGCTCCCGGATCTCCCCCCCGCTCGCCGCACGTTCGAGGTCCGAGAGGTCGACGACGCCGAGGTCCTCGTAGAGGCGGCCGACCGTCTTCGGGCCGACGCCCTCGACGCTCGTGAGTTCGTCCATGTGGACCGGAAGCTCCTCGCGAAGCTCCTCTAGCTCCTCGATCGCGCCCGTCTCGAGGTACTCGAGCACCTTCGAGGAGATGGCGTCGCCGACGCCCTCGATCCCCTCGACCGCGTCCTGGCCCTCCTCGGCGAGCGTCTCGATCGCCGTCGGGTGGTCGCGGATGTTCTCGGCCGCCCGACGGTAGCTTCTGGGCTTGTACTCCACGTCCTGTGCCTCGAGGAGGTCTGCGAACTCCTCGAACAGCGCCGCGATCTCGGTGTTCCTGCTCATCATCGGCCTCCTCTCGTGGTCGCGTCCTCGCCGGTTCCGAGCGCCTGCTTGAGAAACGACATCCAGCGCTTTCTGTCGGCCATCGTCTGGGCCTCGATCTCCGCCTCGATACTGCTCGGTCGGAGCTGGACGAGCGCCTCCAGAGCTCTGTCGATCCCGACGATCGACTCGACGAGCGCCTCGGCCTCCTCGCGACCGATATCAGCCTCCTCCAGTCGCTCGTAGCGCTCCCGTCGTTCGCGTCGAAGGTTTCGCTTCGCTCGTTCGACGCGCTCGCGCTCTCCCTTCGGGATCGTCTCCCGACGCTTGATCTCGAAGACGAACTCGCGGAGTGCGATCGGCTCGCCCTGGACGGTGATCTCCTCCGGGATGCGCGAGCCGATCGTCGCGCCCTCGCGGTCGACCCGTTCGAGCAGCCCCTTGCGCTCGTACTCCTTCACACTCGACCGTTCGTGGCCGTCGGTGAAAACGTTCCGGCGTCCCCGACAGCTCCCGACCACGCCCCGTGCGGCCCGCGAGGCAGCGCTGATCGCCCGCGGGTGCGAGGTCCGTGGAACGTCGATGGACCGCGGCGACGAACTGATCGCGGGGGTCGTTCGTGAGGCGGGAAGAACGCTCGTGACGCGGAACCGTGACTTCGAGCGGGTCTCCGGTCTCTCGGTCCTCTGGTACGCGAACGAGTGACGATCGGAGGGCCCGCACCGGCGTGTGGCCGCGGACGGGAGCGAGCCGTCAGTAACGTTAACGTCCGTGAGGGTTTCTTCCGAACCATGCCAGGTGGCACCGACATGACCCTGCGACCGTTCATGTGGCGTGCGAGTCGACTGTATCCAGGTACAGAAATCGTCTCGCGGACCCACGACGGCATCGAGCGCTACGACTACGCGACGTACGACGAGCGGGTCGGTCGCCTCGCGAACGCGCTCACCGCGACCGGTATCGAACCCGGCGATCGGGTAGGGACCGTCTGCTGGAACCACCACAGACACTTCGAGACGTACTTCTCGGTGCCGAACATGGGGGCACAGCTCCACACGATCAACCCGCTGCTGCCGGACGACCACCTCCAGTACATCGTCAGGGATGCAGGAGACCGACTGCTCTTCGTCGACCCCTCGCTCGCGGAGAAGCTCGCGGGCGCGGTCACGGACGACCCGGGCGCCTTCGAGAGCGTCGAACGGTTCGTCGTTATGGGCTCGGACGTCGGAGAAGCCGACCTCTCACCCGTGGTCGACTACGAGTCGTTGCTCTCTGACCACGACGGGGCGTTCGACTGGCCGCAGGTGAGAGAGGAGCAGCCGGCGGGGATGTGTTACACCTCGGGGACGACGGGCCGACCGAAGGGCGTCGAGTACACCCAGCAGATGCTCTGGGCGCACACGATGATGACGTTCTCGCCGGGCGGGCTCCACATCGACGACTCGGACGTCGTGATGCCGGTCGTCCCCATGTTCCACGTCAACGCGTGGGGGATGCCCTTCACGACGACGGCGGCGGGCGCGAAACACGTCTACCCCGGCCCCGCGCCCGACCCCGCGGACCTCGCCGACCTGATCGAGGAGGAGGGTGTGACGCTCACCGCTGGCGTCCCGACCGTCTGGCTCGGCCTCATGGAGTACCTCCAGGAGAACGAGGTCGACCTCTCCTCGCTCGAACGGATCGTCGTCGGCGGGAGCGCCGCCCCCGAGGCGATGATCCGGCGGTTCGACGAACTCGGCGTCGAGGTGGTCCACGCCTGGGGGATGACCGAGATGTCGCCGATCGGGACCGTCGCCCGGCTGAAACCGGGGATGGAGGGGCTCGACGAGGAGGCGAGGTACGACGCCCGGGCGAAACAGGGACTGATCGCGCCCGGACTGGAGTTCAGGGTCGTCGGCGACGACGGCGAGGAGGTGCCCTGGGACGGCGAGGAGTTCGGCGAACTCCACGTTCGCGGCCCGTCTGTGACGACCGAGTACTTCGACCGACCCGACGCCGCCGACGACTTCGACGGCGACTGGCTGAAGACCGGCGACGTCGTCCGCGTCGATTCTCACGGATATATCGAGATCGTCGACCGGGCGAAGGACGTGATCAAGAGCGGCGGGGAGTGGATCTCGTCGGTCGAACTGGAGAACGCGCTGATGGCCCACGACGCGGTCGCGGAGGCGACCGTGATCGGCGTGCCACACGAACGCTGGCAGGAGCGTCCGGTCGCGTTCGTCGTCCCCACCGCCGAGGCGGACGAGGAACTCGCGGCCGAACTCGGCGACCTGATCGAGGCGGAGTACCCCACGTGGTGGCGACCGGACGAGGTGATGACGATCGACGAGATCCCGAAGACGGCGACCGGAAAGTTCGACAAGAAGGTGCTGAGAGAGGAGTACGACGACAGTTCGCTGGTCGAGGGGAAGGTACCGGAGGAGATCGCCCCAGAAGAGCGGTAGTCCGCCGAATCCCAATCGCTTTCATTACCCGGTGCGAAGCCGCGGTAATGGTGCAGTGCGACCTCTGTGGGGCCGACGAGAACCTCCCCTACAAGTGCCATCGCTGTGGCGGGACGTACTGCGCGACCCACCGGTTGCCCGAGAACCACTCCTGTGTCGGTCTCGGCGACTGGAACGACCCGAAGGGGGTCTTCGACAGCGGCTTCGACGACAGCGTCGCGAATCCGGGCAGTTCGAGCACGGGGTCACGACTGCCGATCGACACCGGTCCGGGCGGCCCACTCGCGTACTTCCGCGGGAACGTGACGTACCTGGTCCTCGCGCTGATGGCCGTCACCTTCCTCAGCCAGTTCGTCGTCCTCGCGACGTTCGGCCCGCGGGTCCACAACGCGGTCTTCACGCTCGACCCCGCGAACCCCGAGTACGTCTGGACCTGGGTCACCTCGATCTTCGCCCACTCGCCCGGGAGCCTCTTTCACATCGTCTTCAACGGCATCGTGATCTACTTCTTCGGCCCGCTCGTCGAGCGGAAGGCGGGGAGCAGGAACTTCCTCCTACTCTTCCTCGCGAGCGGCGTGCTCGCCGGCCTCTCCCAGGTCGGCCTCGGCCTCCTCCTCGGCCAGCCCGGAAACCCGGTCCTCGGCGCCAGCGGCGCCGCGCTCGCGATCATGGGCGTGCTCACGGTGCTCAACCCACAGCTGAGGGTGCTTCTCTTCTTCTTCATCCCGATGCCACTGTGGCTGCTCACGATCGGCTTCGCCGTTTTCTCCGTGTTCGTGATGGTCGGCGGCGGCCTCGGCGCGGGCGGGATCGCCCACATGGCGCATCTCACCGGCCTCCTGATCGGACTGGCCTACGGCGAACGCCTCCGCCGACAGGGCACCAGCCTCCCGAACCAGATCCAGTTCGGCGGGGGCGGCCCCGGCGGACCGGGCGGGCCCGGACGGCGGTTCTGAGATGCGGGTGAGAGAGCGGAGATTCGTCCCCGACCCGTCGCTCTCCCGCGAGGAGATGGAGGCGCTCCAGCGCGAGATCGGGAAGAGTGCGATCTTCGAGGACGCTCCACACCTCGATCCGCTCGCCTCCGATCTCCTCGTCGCTGGCGTCGACCAGGCGTTCGACGGCGACCGGGCGGTGAGCGCGGTCGTTCTCACCCGTGGGGGCGAGGTGATAGAGCGGGTCCACGCGAGCCGCGAAACAGAGATTCCGTACATCCCCGGACTGCTCTCGTTCCGCGAGGGCGGGTCGATCCTCGCCGCGTTCGAGGAGCTAGAGCGAGAGCCCGACGTGGTGCTGGTCGACGGAAGCGGGCGGATACACTACCGCGAGGCGGGGCTCGCGACGCACGTCGGGGTGACGCTCGATCTCCCGACGGTCGGCGTCGCGAAGGGGCTGCTCTGCGGGTGGCTCTCGAACCCGCCCGAGAGCCCGTTTCCGGCCGGCACGCGGGTTCCGGTGCTCGCGGACGAGGAGGTGAGCGCGCCCAGCGGGAGAGTGATCGGCTACGCGCTCCAGACGAAGCAGTACGACGGGAACCGACACGTCAACCCGGTCTACGTCAGCCCCGGTCACCGGGTGTGCGCGGAGACGGCGACCGACCTCGTCGAGGCACTCTGTTCCGGCTACAAGCTCCCGGAGCCGATCCGGCTCGCGGATCGGTACGCCGACGAGGCGAAACGGCGGTAGCGCCCCGACGACTGTCTCCGGCTCCCCTTCCGACGCACGGCCGCCGGTAGATCCGTCTCCCCGCCAGTACTAATCCGCTCGACCCGGTACCACCCGGGGATGAGTCGCGAGGGACGGGACCTGCCGTCGCCGCTGTGGGACCCGGAGGTGAACAGGGCGATCCAGGAGGCGCTTCCGGAGCTCGCGATCGACGCGTTCGGTCTCGTGACGCACTTCGGCGACGGAGCGACGCTCGTCGGCCTGGTGGTCGTGCTGTACTGGTTCGGGGCCGAGGAGGACCGTCAGAAGCGGGCGATGGTGCTCGCGGTCGCCGTGGCCACGCTCGCCCTCGTGGCCGGTCTCAAAGGGATCCTCGAGGTCCAGCGGCCGCTGTACGCCGCCGATCCGGTCCTCCCGTTCGCACCCGAGACCTACTCCGGGTGGAGCACGCCGAGTGCACACGCGATGGGCGCGGCGGCCGTCTACCCGGCGCTCGCCGTCGTAATAGACGTGGGAACGCGACGCGCCCGGTACACGGTCGCCGGGGTCATGGTCGTCGCCGTCTCGGGCTCGCGGGTCGTCCTCGGCCTCCACTACGTCGGCGACGTGCTCGTCGGCGCCCTGCTCGGCCTCCTCTTGGTGGCGATCGCCCTCCGGATCACGACGACGTCGGTCACCCCGATGTTCGGCCTCTCGCTCGCGATCGCGCTGGCGGCGTTCGCGCTCGGCTCCGAGGAGTTCACCGAGATGGCGATCGGCGCGTCGGCGGGCGGCCTCGTCGTCTGGCACTCCCTCGAGGGGAGGGAGTCGAACCCGCTGGGCGCCTCGATGCTTCTGGTGGGTCTGGTGGTGCTCCCGACGCTGGTCCTCGTTCGACTCCTCGATGCGCTGATCGCCGTCGAGGAGACGATCGCGATCGCGCTCGGCGGCGCGCTCTCGGTCGAGGTCGTGACGATCCTCCAGACCGTCGGCTACGCGGCCGTCTTCGGCGCCGCACTCGCCGTGCCGTTCGTCGCGACCGCGCTCAACGACCTGGAGGTCGTCCGTTCGCTCCAACGCCGTCTCCCGTTCGAGGGTCGAACCGTCGACCCCGAGGCCGTCGACGAGCGAACGCGATGAACGGTTCCCAGCCGCGGAGTCGGCGTGCCGACGGTCCGATCCCGCCTCGACGGCTCATTGCCGTTCGAACGATCGCTCGAACCGACGGTCGCGGGTTCGCCCCCCCTGGCGCCGCTCGCCGGCGCCGGTCGCCTCCAGCGACTCCGTGCCGCGCAGCCGCCAGATCCGACGGTCGAACTCCTCGTCCTCGATCTCGCCGCGGGCGTAGCGTCGTCGGAGGTGGGTGAGCGCCTCTTCATCAGTTACTGGATCGCGCGCGTCGATCACCTTGTACTCCGAGTCGTTGACGTATCGGTAGGCGGCGTACAGCAGGTTGCCGATCCCGAGCGAGAACCACACCGTGAGCAGGAAGACGACGATATGCCCGAGCTTCGAGCCGTAGTTCGGCCGCTTCAGTACCGCGCGCTCGCCGTCGATCGCTTCGAGTCGCCAGCCACCGACGGTCTCCCGGCCGATCAGCCGTTCGAGTCGCTCCGAGGCCACGTCCGTCCCTCCACGCGCCGACGCGAAAAACCCGTCGCCGAAACACATCCTTATTGCGGTCGCCCGCGACCCACCGGACATGCAAGGGACGGTCTGTGTGACGGGCTGTTCGTCCGGCATCGGTCGGGCGACCGCGATTCGGTTCGCCGAGGAGGGCTGGCGGGTGTACGCGACCGCCCGCGACGAGACGGACCTGGTCGCGCTCTCGGAGGCGGGCTGTGTGATCGACTCGCTCGACGTCGCCGACGACGCCGCCGTCGAGCGGGTGATCGACCGGATCGTCGAGGAGGAGGGATCGATCGACTGCCTCGTGAACAACGCGGGCTACGGCCAGTTCGGACCTCTGGAGGACGTCCCGATAGAGATGCTCGACCGGCAGTTCGACGTGAATGTCTACGGCCCACACCGGCTGATCAGAGCGGTGCTCCCGCACATGCGCGAGGCGGGCCAGGGCCGGATCGTCAACGTCTCGAGCGTCGCCGGGCGGCTCTCGTTCCCGGGTGGTGGGGCCTACTGCGGGTCGAAGGCGGCCCTCGAGGCGATGAGCGACGCGCTCCGGCCCGAGGTCGAGCCGTTCGGGATCGACGTGGTCGTCGTCGAGCCCGACCCGGTCGAGACCGGGTTCGTCGACCGCGTCCGTCACGAGGTCGAGCGGCTCCCGAAGTCGGGCGCGTACGCGGGCTTCTACGAGCTGCTCGACGACGCGGCGCTGCTCTACGGCGACGGACCCGGTTCGAGCACGCCGGAGGACGTGGCGGCGACGATCACCGAGGCGGCGAGCTGTCTCGATCCCGCCCCGCGGTACCAGGTGGGGACCGTCTCGAGTACGCTCGTGTTCGCTCGCCACCTCCCCGACGCCTGGCGCGACGCCGCCTACCGCCTGCTCGGAAAGGTGATGCCGTGATCGAGGGGAAGGACACGCTCGGCGGGACGCCGGCACGCGAGACCGCGCTCGCCTGCGTCGAGGCCGGTCTGGAGGCCGCCGACCCGGAACGGATCGTGGGGGAGACGCTCTCGCTCGACGGATCGGTCCTCTCGGTGCTCGACACCGAGTACGACCTCGACGCGTTCGAGGAGGTGGTCGTCCTCGGTGGGGGTAACGCCGCCGGACGGATGGCCGCCGCCGTAGAGGAGCTACTCGGCGATCGGATCGACCGCGGGGCGGTCGTGACCGACGCACCGGGCGAGACCGAACGGATCGACCAGCTCCCGGGCGACCACCCCGTCCCGAGCGAGCGCGGGGTCGAGTCCGCTCGAACGGTGCTGGAGATGGCCGAAAGCGCCGACGAGAGTTCGGTAGTGCTCGTCGCGATCACCGGCGGCGGGAGCGCGCTGATGCCCGCACCTGCGGGCGACGTCTCCCTCGCCGATCTCCAGTCGGTGACCGAGGCCCTACTCGGGAGCGGGGCGACCATCGACGAGATCAACGCGGTCAGAAAGCACTGTTCGTCGATCAAGGGGGGCCACCTCGCTCGGAAGGCTGCGCCGGGGAGGGTGATCGGCCTGTTGCTCTCGGACGTCGTCGGCAACGACCTGAGCGTGATCGCGAGCGGGCCGACGGTGCCGGACGAGACGACGTACGACGAGGCACGCTCGCTGCTCTCGCGCTACGGGATCGACCCGCCGGGGACGGTTCGAACGCGTCTGGAAGCCGGCACCGCGGGCGAGCGCGAGGAGACGCCGGACGCCGAGGACCCGGCATTCGAGCGCGTCGAGAACCACGTACTCGCCGACGGGTTCACGCCGCTCGCGGCGGCCACCGAGGTCGCGAAGGGACGCGGATACGGGAGTCTGATCCTCTCCTCGCGGATCCGTGGCGAGGCACGCGAGGCTGCGAAGACCAACGCCGCGATCGCGGAGGAGATGCGAGCGACCGGTAACCCCCTCTCCGTACCAGGAGTCGTCGTCAGCGGCGGCGAGACGACCGTGACGCTCAGAGGTGAGGGAACCGGCGGTCCGAACCAGGAGTTCGCCCTCTCGGCGGCGATCGAGTGTGCGGGTATGGGGGACGTCGCACTCGCCGCGGTCGACACCGACGGGATCGACGGTCCGACCGAGTTCGCTGGCGCGCTCGTCACCGGCGAGACCGTCGAGGACCTCGGGGTCGCTCGGGGGGCGCTCGCGGAGAACGACGTCGCGCCGTACCTCGAGGAGCGGGAGGCGCTCGTGCTCACCGGTCCGACCGGGACGAACCTCAACGACCTGCGGGTACTGGTCGTCGAGTAGTCTTCGCTCCTTCGACCTCGTAGTAGGCGAGGTAGGCGACCTGGTAGCGGATCGAACATGCCATCAGGCAGTCGAGGAGGACGAACGCGGCGTGAAACGGCGTCACCCGGGTGTAGCCCGTCGGTCCGGGAAAGCCCTGGACTGTCCGGGCTCGCCACCCCCCGAGTCCGGGATCGGTCACGTCCTCGTACCGACCCCACCGGTAGAGCGTCGGGAAGGCGTCCTCCTCGGGCGAGCGCTTTCGCTGGAGCCGATGGACGAATCGGTGAAACCAGAGTGGCGTGTGGTCGGCGATCCGGGCGTAGTAGTGTCTCGGGTTCGGGACGAGGACGACCACGTGCCCGCCGGGGGTGACGACCCGATCGATCTCGCGCAGCGCGGCGTCCGGGTCTAGGAGGTGCTCGAAGACGAACTCGGAGAAGACGAGGTCGAAGGTGTCGTCCGCGAACGGGAGACGGTGACCGTCGCCCATGACCCGCAGGTCGGCTGCGTTACGGGAGAGTCCGGCCGCGTCGGCGTCGACCGAGACGACCTCGCCGGAGAGCGCCCCGGCGAAGCCGTGTTTGTCCCGACCGGACCCGAAGTGGAGCGCTCTGGAGAAGCGGATCGACGTCAGCAGGTCCTCGTAGGCGTCGAAGGGATCGGGGGTCCGGGGGACGACCGTGGCCTCGATCCGCCGGTTCACCCGATCGAGTCGGTCGACGAGCGCCCCGAGCAGCCCGTCGGCCGCACCCGCGAGCAGCATGACCCTGAAACGATACTCGGCGGCATATACGCTCTCCCGTCGCGTGCCACGGGGCGACGGCACGGTGGGCGGATCGGCTAGTCCAGGCAGGCGGCGACGAACCGGAGCATCCGCTCGCCGCGAACCTCGTCGGCGAACAGCGGGACGCGTTTGACGTCGTGTCCTCTGAACAGCTCCTGGGCGCTCGTGAGCGCCCCCTGCTGGACCGACCAGCGGCGCTGGCAGAACTCACAGCCCTCCAGATCGGGCGAGACGAACCACTCGGAGTCGGCCTCCGTGACGGACGAGAGCGGTTCCATCACCCGGTTGACGACGACGGTCGAGACGGGGATCTCGAACGCGTCGAGCCGGCCGAGCAGCCGTTTCGACTCGACGACGCTCATCTCCTCGGGGACCATCACGATCCGGAAGTCGGTCCGCTCGGGATCGCGAAGCGTGTCCCTCAGCCGTTCGATCCGCTCTCTGAGTGCCTCGAGATCCGCCGCGCCGGCCATCTCGTCGGGGGCGTCGTCGCCGAACATCCCCTTCACGTCGGCGAAGACGCCCTCGAAGCGCTGTCTGAGCGTGAGCATCCGCCCGAGCGTCGTGTCCATCAGTTCGGGGAGTTCGAGCAGACGGAGGGTGTGACCAGTCGGGGCGGTGTCGATCACGACTCGCTCGAAGCGCTCGTCGTCGACGTACTCCAGCAGCTGGCGCATCGCTGCCGCCTCGTCAGCGCCCGGCATCGGCCCGCCGAACGGGTCGCCGACGTCCTCCTCGCCGAGGTCGCCGAAGAGCTCTTCCATCCCGCCGAGCGGGCTCTCGCCCTCACCGAACATCCCCCCGGCGTCGAGCGAATCCGGGTCGATCTCGGCGGCGTAGAGCGGTATCTCCTCGCGGATCCGCGTCGGCTCCGCGGGGATTCGCGTCTCGAACGTATCCGAGAGCGAGTGGGCGGGGTCCGTCGAGACGACGAGCGTCGGCGTGTCGTCGCTCGCGCTCGCGAGCGCGGTCGCCGCGGCCATCGTCGTCTTTCCGACGCCTCCTTTCCCCCCGTAGAGGACGTACTCCGGCGCGTCGACCCCGCTCGGTATCTCGACGGTCGGTTCCCCCTCGATCCGCTCGACCGGTTCGACGTCGAGTTCGGTCATACCTCCCCCTGAAACGTCGAGGTCCCTGTACCCGTCGTTTCACCGCTCGCGCTGTCGTCGAAGCGCCAGCAGCGCCCGCTGGCGCCGCGCGAGCAGGTCGACGGTCTCCCGGAGCCGCGAGACCTCGGCTTCGAGCCGGTCGAGTCGTTCGACCGCGTCCGGGTCGGGAACGCCGAGCGCCTCTCGAAGCCGTTCGACGGCGTTCCCGTCCAGACCGCCGCGTTCGAGGTCCGAGAGCAACGCCTCCGCCACCTCCACCCTCCCGACCGGCTCGTACGACTCGAGGAGGAGCCGGTACTCGTCGGCCGAACCCGGTGTCGGCCCGGAATCGTTCGGGAACTCGGTGCCGCCGTCGGTCCGGAGTCGTCGCGTCGGGCGCACGGAGGAGGGACGCCGCTGGGACATACGGGAGAGACCACGGCAGGAGCCTTACTAATCGCCTACCTAAGATCACTTACACACGCGCTAACGCGGCGCGCTCACTCGAAGTACGATGCCAGCCGATCGGCGGCCTCTTCGACCCGCGGGGTGACCAGCGCGAACCGGATCCACTCGGTGCGGGAGCCGAACGTCTCGCCGGGCATCCCCGCGACGCCGGCCTCGTCGATCAGCCGCTCGACGTTCTCCATCGTCCCGGGGAAGCCGTCGAACCGGGCCATCACGTAGAACGCCCCGTCGGGCCGGGTGTAGGACGCCCCCGCCGTGTCGAGCGCGTCGGTGAACGCCTCGATCCGCTCGGCGACGAGCGCGCGGTTCTCGGCGTAGTACTCCGGACCGGTTTCGCGCAGCGCTCTGAGGACGGCGTACTGCGTCGGTCGCGAGGTGGCGACGACCGAGAGCATGTGTCTCGTGCGAGCGCCCGCGATCAGGTCGTCCGGGAAGAGGGCGTAGCCGACGCGAAAGCCGGTGATCGCCATCGACTTCGAGAAGGAGTTGGTGACGATTCGGTGCCGCGAGTCGACCGAGAGCGCGCTCTCGAAGCGTCCGGAGTGGTCGAAGTGGTCGTAGACCTCGTCAGAGACGAGGATCGCGTCGTTCTCCTCGGCGATTGCACAGAGCGCGCGGATCGTTTCGCCGCCGTAGACCGCACCGGTCGGGTTGTTCGGCGAGTTTACCACGATCGCCGCGGTCTCCGAACTCGCCGTCTCCGCCACCCGCTCGGGGTCGAGTCGGCCGTCCTCCTCGACCGAGATGTACCGCGCCTCGCCGCCGAGCATCGCGGTCTTCCCCGGGTAGTAGGGGTAGACCGGATCGGTGAGGATCACCTCGCTCCCCCGCTCGCGGTCGAGCGCGGCGGCCATCGCGAGCGTGTTCGCCTCGGCCCCGCCGTTCGTGACGATCACCGAGTCGATCGGAACGCCACGCCGCTGGGCGATCTCCTCGCGTAGATCGAGCAGGCCGTCGCTCGGGGGGTACTGGAACTCCCCGCTGTCGAACTCGGCGTACTCTGCGAGCGCCTCGCGCAGCGCCGCCGGCGGCTCCCAGTCGGGGTTGCCGCTCACCATGTCGATGACGTCGCGGTCGGCCCGCTTCGCGTAGGACATCACGCGGAAGAAGAGCGGTTCGTCGTACTCCATGGGGTAACCACGCAACCGCCGACCTTCCGCTTTCGGTTCCGGCGTCGCGGTGGTCGGTTCCGAGCGGTTAACCCCCCGCCGGTCGAACGACGGGTATGAAAACCGCAGACACGAACGTCCTCCCCGGCCGCTACGAGTCCGTCGACGACGAGGCCTACGACGACCTGTTCGCGCCGTTCTCCGGGGCGGCCGTCTTCCACCGATCAGGCCAGCAGCCGATCGAAGGCGAACGGGAATTCGAGCGCTTCTACCACGAGGAGCGCCCGATCGAGGAGGGGAGCCACGAGGTGGACGCGATCGACGCCGACGGCGACACCGCGGTCGCGGGCGGCCGGGGAAGCCAGGTGCTGTACGGGAGGGAGGTCGGATTCGGCTTCGCGGATCCCCACCGGTTCGACGACGGGGGGTCGGTCGCCAAGCGGGTGACCGACGCGGATCGGGGGCCGGTCCGATGAGCGATAGGATCGAAGCACGGGTCGGAGAGGTCCTCTCCGAGCGCGAGGAGACGGTCGCGACCGCCGAGTCCTGTACCGGGGGGCTCGTCTGCTCGCTCCTGACCGACGTCTCGGGGTCGAGCGCGTACGTCGACTGCGGGTTCGTCACCTACGCCTACGACGCGAAACGCGAGGTCCTGGGAGTGAGTCGGGAGTCCCTCGATTCTCACGGAGCCGTGAGCGAGGTTGTCGCCCGGGAGATGGCCGCCGGTGCGCGCGATCACGCGGATACGATCTGGGCCGTCTCGACGACGGGAATCGCCGGCCCCGACGGCGGCAGCGAGGAGAAGCCCGTCGGAACGGTCTGGATCGGCGTCGCCCACGCCGCGCCGTGGGGGAGCGAGGCGTCGTTCTCGCGGGCTTCTCGCTACCGATTCGACGGCGATCGGCTCGACGTGAAACGTGCGGCAGCCGAGGGCGCGCTCTCCGAACTGCACGCGGCGATCGAGTCAGTCGGACGGGATGGGATCGAAAGCCGGTAACCCTATCCCGCCCGGACCTCCCCAGCGAGTGTGAACAAGCGCGATCACGTCCTGAACGCCATCCTGCTCGCGGTCGGGCTGGGTTACGTCTTCGAGCCCTCGGGCGACGTCGAGACGTTCTGGTTGATCGCCGAACTCTCGGTGCCGATCGTCCTGGGGGCGCTGGTGCCGGACATCGACACGGCGTTCGGCCGGCATCGGAAGACGCTGCACAACCTGCCGGTGCTCGCGCTCGCCCTCGCCTACCCCCTCTACTTCGGAAACCTGGAGTGGGTCTGGATCGGCATCGCCACCCACTACCTGCTCGACGTCCTCGGCTCGCGGCGGGGGATCGCGCTCTTCTACCCGGTCTGGGCCAGGGAGTTCGGCGCGCCGGTCGGCGTCCTGGTGAGTAGCCGGTTCGCCACGCCCGTCACGCTGGTCGTGACCGTGCTCGAACTCGCACTCGCCGTGGTGATCGTTCACGACCTCTTCTGATACCTGCTGGCCGGGTTGCTCGCAGCCACATAGCGAGGGATACAGTTGGGTGAGGCGAACAGTTCGATCGGTGTATGAGTAACGGTGAGGGCATCGAACTCCGGGTCGAACCGCTCGACCCCCTGGACTCCGATCTGGGCGAGACTCGCCTTCATCCGACCTCGATGCGTGATCTCGACGTCGGTGACGGCGATCCGATCGAGATCCACGGGAGTCGTCTCGATCGGCGGAAGCATCGGGATCGAGTTCCCGGCGGCAGTCTGTCGGTACTGGCCGAGGGAGGGGGCTCCGATCAGTAGACCGAAACGTCGTCGAATCGGCCGTCGTAGGCGATCTGGCCCGGGTGCGTCGGCTCGGTACCCGAGAGCAGCAGGCGGTCGACCTTCCCCCAGGAGTTCTCCCAGCCGAGGTGCGAGAACTCCGTCGCGCGACGGAAGCGGTGGCCCAGTCCGCCCCGGTGGACGATCTGTCGCGGCACCCGCTCTCTGAGCGCCGAGAGCAGTTCGGCCTCGTCGGAGAAGCTCTCGGGAAAGCGCGTCCAGACCTCGCCGATCGTCCCCCTGAGGTGGGCGTACGAGGAGCCGAACCCGGGGATGTCGAGTCGCGTGGCGATGTCCCGTGCGCGGCGGTTGTGCCGCGCCCAGTGTTTCGGGTTGTAGACCTCGACCGCGTCGATCAGGTCGTGGTACCGCCTGATGTCCTCCTCCGAGAGGCTCACCGAGAAGAACTCGGGGTGCGGGGCGAGGACCACGGCCTCCTGACGGTCGAGTTCGGCCATCGCCCCCTCCAGCGTGATGAAATCCGGTATCGGCTCCGAGAGCCCGAGCGCGAGCACGTGTCGTCGCTCGCGCCAGGATCCGGTGAAGACCTCGCGGGCGGGGACCACGAGCAGCTCCTCGTCGGTGTACCACCGGGCCTGCTCGCGGATCTCGGGGAGCCGGCGGAAGTGGGGGGCGTAGACGAGCGCATCGATCCCGCGGCGTTTCGCTCGCTCGACCACCCGATCGTCGAGCAGTTTCACGTGCATGTCGACCGCGAACCCGCTTTCGCTCACCTCACACTCTGCGTGTGCCCGTGATTTATCACTACCGGACCCCTGTCGCCCACTCGGGTGACTCCCGTCGACGACCGATCCCCCGGAGGACGGTGAGCGCGCGGGCGAACTCCGTCTCGGAGACGACGCCGACCGGAGTGCCTCGCTCCTCGACGACGATCCGGTCGACGTTCGGGTCGGAGAGCAGCCGGAGCACCTCGAACGCGGGAGTCTCGGCCGCGACGACGCTGACGTCCTCGGTCATCACGTCGCGGGTCCGGACCGCGCCGCGCTCGCCCTCTGGCACCCCCCTGAGGTCCGAGAGATCGACGAGCCCGACGATCCCTCCCCGGCCGTCGACGACCGGGTAGCCGGTCCGACGCTCCGTGAGCATCCGCGTGAGCAGGTCGCGGACGGTCACGGTCGTGTCGACGGTGAGCATGTCCCGGTCGGCGAGGTCGCCGGCGGTGATCCCGGTCAGCAGGTCGTCGAGCACGACCGCGCGCGACTCCGAACTCGCCGCGGCGTAGAGAAAGAGTGCGAGAAGGATCAGGATCGGGTTGAACCCCAGAAAACCGAGAACGCCGAGGCCGACCGCGAACCAGCGGCCGACCCGCGCGGCGATCCGGGTGGCGTCGACGTAGGGACGGTTCCGCGCGAGCAGCGCCCGGAAGATCCGTCCGCCGTCCATCGGGAACGCGGGGAGCATGTTGAAGACGGCGAGCATGACGTTGATCACGGCGAGCCACCCCACGAGGAAGACCAGGATCGGGACCTCGGGGACGACGAGGAGGGCAGCGTACGCGCCGAGGCCGAGCGCGACGCTCACGGCGGGGCCGGCGATGGCGATCCAGAACTCGCGGATCGGCTCCTTCGGGATGCGCTCCATCGCGGCGACGCCGCCGAAGATCCAGAGCGTGATCGAACCGATCGGGATGCCGTACCTGCGGGCGACCCAGGAGTGGCCGAGTTCGTGGAGCAACACGCTCGCGAACAGGCCGACGGCGCCGGCCAGTCCGACGACGATCGGCGTGTTCCCGGTCGTGAGCGCCCCGACGTCGATCTCGACCCCCGAGAGCCACTCGATCAGCGAGGCGTAGATCGCGATCTGTTCGGGGCGGCCGAGCAGCCACGCGAGCAGCGGGACGAACACGAGCAGCGAGACGTTGAGCCGGATGGGGATACCCATCACCCGACCGATCCGGTAGTTCCACATCGCTCGAGGGTTCGGGTCCACTCCCTATAACCCCCCACGGCGAGAAGGGATTTACCCTCGCCTGCCCTCCCCTCGCCCGATGACCTGGGAGTGTGCGATCGCCGACTGCGAGGCGGCGTTCGAGGAGGTCGAGTCGCTGATCGTCCACCAGACCGAGAGCCACGAGCGCCGGGAGTGTCGGATCTGCTCGGCCGTGGTCCCCGACGGCTACTTCGCGATCCGCCACGCGCTGGACGAACACACCCGCGCGGAGTACGTCCGTGCCTACGGCGCCGACGCCGACGACGTGAGACGGCGTGAGGAGGTCAAAGCCGAGATCGAACGTCTCGCGGACCTGCAGTCGGTCGTCGACCGGCTGAACGGGTAGACCACCGCAGGCTCACCCGTCCCGGACCCCGACTGCACCCCTGACGTCGTGCTCCGAGGGTGGGCTCAGTTCGATCTCGCCCCCCTCGAACGCCTCCTTCACCGTCCGATCGAACTCCGAGCGGATCCGGAGTACGTCGCGTCGCTTCGGGTTGGCGATCCAGTACCGGACGTCGACCCCGACGAAATCGTCGCCGAGTTCGCCGAGCAGCACGGTCGGTTCGGGCTCTGTGAGGGCCTCCTCCTGCTCGGCGACGGCCGCGGCGCACAGCTCCATCGCCCGGTCGAGGTCGTCGTCGTAGCCGATCTCGAATCGGTGGGTGAGCCGGAGCGTGTCGTTGATGACGGGGTTGGTGACCGCGGTCGTCATCAGCTGGGAGTTCGGCACCGTGATCAGTTCGTTGTCGAACGTCCGGATCCGTGTCGCACGGAAGGTGATCTCGTCGATGCGTCCGCGCTTGTCCTCCCACTCGATCCAGTCGTCGATGTTGAACTTCGGGTCGGTGACGATGAACGCGCCGGCAACGAGGTTCGCGATCACGTCCTGGGCCGCGAAGCCGAGGGCGACCGTCACCGCCGCGACCATCACCGCGGAGCCGGCGACGACGTAGCCGAACCCGGCGATCGCGGCACCGCCGGCCAGCGCCACCACGACGATGCCGGCTCGCGCGCTCCGCCGGATCGCACTCGCGAGCGTCCGCTCGACGCGACGGAGGTCGAGGAGCCGGTCCAGCGCCGGTTCGAGCAGGAGCCGTCCCAGCCCGTAGAGGATCAGGAAGGCGACTGCGAACTCCGCGAGCCGGAGCAGCAACACGGCGTACCGGGTGGGGAGATCCGGGACGAACCCCTGGGCCACGACCGTCGAGAACATCGACTCTGTCTACGAAACGGAATCGGATCAACCCACGTGCCGGCTCCTGCGGAGCCCGTATCGACCTCCCCGTTCCGTGGGAACTTCCCGAGAAACGGTCCCCTCCCGAGTCCTTTCTCACCGCATTCGGCGCGGCCTCGGCGCTGGCTGTTCGAGAACACTCCTCACTCTCCGGGTTCAGCACTCGCCTCTCGAACGCTGCTCCGCTCGGCACCCCTCGCTACTCGCGGCTACGCCGCTCGTCTTCTCGAAGGGTGTGACGATCTGGTCACCGTTCCTCGCTGTCCAGCACGCGGATCTGGTCCCCGCGCACGGTGACCGGGATCGGAACCGTCGCCTCGTACAGTTCGACCGTCACCTGGTCTTTCCCCTCGTCGATCCGCTGGACCTGTGCCTTCTCTCCCTTGAACGGCCCCGCGATCAGTTCGACGATGTCGCCCTCGCTGATCCCCTCGACGTCCGGTTTCGGGCTGAGGAAGTGTTCGACCTCGGTGATCGAACTCTCGCCCGGGATGACGCTCCTCGCGTGGGGGATCTCCTCCAGCGCGCGCTCGATCGCGCTGTGGTCGTCGGCCTCGACCATCAGGTAGCTCGTGAGCGAGTCGGGCGCGAGTGCGGCGTGAATAGACGGCTCCTCCCGGTTCATGATCATGTCCGCGACGGTCTGCTCCTGGCTCGCGGTCGTCTTCACGGCGTAGATCGGCATCACGCGCCCCCGGGGAGAAACGACATGAGCACGAAGATGAAGAAGCCGATCGAGCCGACGAGCAGGATGCCGGCGCCGGTGATCTTCGCCACCTGCGCGAACTCGTTCCACGTCGGCGTCGTCGCGTACTGGAGCACCCGCGTGTACGAGGTGAGGTCGTAGGGAACGTTCATACGCCGGGCTAGGACAGGGGCCTTTTTCTATCTATTGGTAGCCCGGGGGTGAGCGAGGCGGGTTACGGTTCGCTCACCACGCCCCGATCACTCGACGTAGTCGATGTCCTGGAGCGTGCTCGAGGCCTGCTCCTGGGCGGCCTCGCCGCGGCCGTAGATCTGTGGCGACTCGACGCCGGTGACGACGATCATCGTCCGCATCTTCCCCTCCAGCTCCTCGTCGATCGAGGTCCCCCAGATGATCCGGGCGTCGGGGTCGATCCGGTCGTAGATCTCCTCGACGACGCCCTCTGCCTCCTCGATCGACATGTCGTTTCCGCCGGTGACGTTCACGAGCGCGCTCGTGGCCCCGCTGATGTCGACGTCGAGCAGCGGCGACCGGAGCGCCGTCTTCACCGAGTCCTGCGCTTTCGTCTCGGAGTCCGACTCGCCGAGACCGATCATCGCCACGCCGCCTTTCTCCATCACGGTGCGCACGTCGGCGAAGTCGAGGTTCACCAGCCCGGGTCTGGTGATCAGTTCGGTGATCCCCTTCACCGAGCGCATGAGCACCTCGTCGGCGACCTTGAACGCCTGGCGGACGGGGAGTTTCCCGACCGAGTCGAGCAGGCGGTCGTTCGGGACGACGATCACGGTGTCGGCGACGTCCCGCAGCCGTTCGAGACCGGCCTCCGCATTGGTTCGCCGGACCTCTCCCTCTGCGGTGAACGGCGTCGTGACGATGGCGATGGTGAGCGCGCCGCCCTCGCGTGCGGCCTTCGCGACGACCGGGGCGCTCCCGGTACCCGTCCCGCCGCCGAGGCCGGCGGTGACGAAGACCATGTCCGAGCCCTGGATCGCGTCGTAGATCTCGTCCTGGCTCTCGAGCGCCGCCTCCTCGCCGACCTGCGGGAGCGAGCCCGCCCCACGCCCGCGGGTCTTCTGCTCGCCGAGGAGGATCTTCGTGTCCGCCTCGATCTCGACTAAGTGCTGGACGTCGGTGTTCGCGGCGACGAGCTTCGCACCGTGAATCCCCTCCTCTTCCATCCGATTGACCGTGTTCCCACCGGCACCGCCGCAGCCGACGACCGTGATGTTCGTCTGGAGGTCCTCGAGGACG
Source organism: Halalkalicoccus sp. CGA53 (assembly GCF_036429475.1). Taxonomy (GTDB): domain Archaea; phylum Halobacteriota; class Halobacteria; order Halobacteriales; family Halalkalicoccaceae; genus Natronorarus; species Natronorarus salvus. The sequence continues at coordinate 1,591,892 of NZ_CP144125.1, read as the reverse complement.
TCTTTCAGTTCGTCGTCCGTCATCGCCCCCGAGACCTTCGGTTCCACACCGCCCTGTCCGTCGCCCGCGGCCGACTCGTCCTCTTCGGCTCGCTCGACGGCGTCCTGTACGATCGAATCCATTCCTGCGGATCCGTTTCGGACCCACAGTATTCATTGTTCCCCTTCGTCCGACCGCCGACGGACTACTCGGTCGAGAGGCGTTCGATCCGCTCTCGGTGGACCCGGTCGGGGTCGATCCGCTCGCCTTCGACCTCGACGCTCTCGCCGGCCGCGAGCCGTCCGAACGCGGGGCCCTCCCGGACACCTGCCTCGCGCGCGAGCGCCGGGTCGAACGCCCGCTCCCGGAGGGTAACTACGCTCCCCTCGTGTTCGATCTCGTACTCGCGGGCGAGGATCGAGACGAGCGCCGCGACGAGGTCCTCGCGGTCCTCGTCGCCGGCGAACGCCGCCCGCTCGCCGATCCGCGTCCCGCTCTGTTCGGTCTCGAACGCGACGGTGTGGGTCTCGACGCGCTCTCTGACCGCTCCGGCGTCGACCGCCCGCGATCGCTCGATCAGTGTCCCCGGGAGCGACAGCACTCCGATCACCTCGGCGTCGCTCGCCCGCTCGCCGAAACGGACGCCGTCGTCGACTCGCCCTAACTCGCTCTCGACCCGGTCGACGAGTGGGCGTGGGCGGTCGGCCGTCTCGCGCAGCCAGGTCTCGCTTACGATCCGGTAGCCGAGCGAGTCGATCACCTCGCGAAGGTCGGGGTGTTCGCCGTCGAACAGCGCGAGCTCCGCGCCGCTTCGCTCGAAGGTCGCCTCGATCACGTCCCGGTTTTCCTCGGGGTCGCCCAGCGCCGAGAGCGACCAGTCGGCGGCGACGTGACCCACTGCCCACGGTGTCTCGCGGACGATCCGGGTGAACCGTGGGGCGTAGTGACCCCCGCCGAAACCGACGACCGTCCGGTCGCCGTGTGGCCGCGCCCCTTCGAGGTCGAGGATCGCCTGGGCGACCGCACGGGCGGCCTCGGTGTTCTCCCACTGGTCGGGACCGCTCCCGAGTTCGACGAACATCGAGGGCGCTCCCACGTCGGTCGGCCCGTGGTGGGTGCACTCGATGCCGACGTCGTAGCCCTCGGGGGCGTACTCGGCCAGCGACCGGACGACGCGGTGGTGGGCCGCCGGGCACGCCTCGGCCAGCGTTCGACCCCGTCCGCCGTACTCCGCCTCGCCGAAGTTGCCGGTGTGGTGAGCGGTGAGCAGCGGGCCGGTCTCGCCCGAGTGCCGCGAGGCGAAGACGAGGAGATCAGGGTCCGAAAAACGCGAGGCTACGCCGTCGAGGTGGAGGTGCCAGTCGTCGAACTCGCGGAGTTCGAACCGCTCCGTAGAGAGGACCGTCCCGCCGCCGTCGCCCTTTGGACACGAGTCGTCCTCTCGCTCGTCCCAGTCGGCGAGCGAGAGGAGATGCTCGCCGATACGGGCGGAGGCGGAGTCGGCGCGGCTGACGACGATCGCGATCACGTTCCCGAGTGCTCACCTGGCGCGAATAAGCCCGTCGCTACGGTCGCGTCCGGGCCCCGTCCACCCGCTCGCGGACGAACCCGACGAGGCGCGGGAGGTGGCGGCGGCGTCGGACCAGGAGGGCGGTTCCGAGGACGAGGTAGATCCCGGTGAAGACGAGCAGCCACTCGAACGTGTGGAACGCGGGATAGAGCTGTATCGCGAAGAGCGAGAGGAGCGCGAGCGCGAAGTAGCTCTGGGCGGCGGTGAGCCAGATCTCGCCCATCTGTCGCTGGCCCATCGGGAGCGGCCCGTAGTAGCCGAGGGAGACGCTGTAGACGACGACCAGCGTGCCGATCAACAGCGTCCACTGGTTGAGCTTCGAGGAGATCAGCGCGTTGAACGACGCGCCGGATCGCCCCTTCAGGACGAGCAGCGTGACGATGACGAACTCGGGGGTCTCGCTCGCCAGCGGCGCGACCCACTGGATCATCAGGAACGGCGGGATTCCCGAGCGTGCACCGATCTCCTCCAGTCCGTGGGCGAACGGCTCGACGGCGACGAAGATGACGGCCCCCGAGGCAGCGAACAGCGAGAGCACGGTCAGGAGCCGCCTCGGCCTCGGGAACGACTGGAGGTACGCCGGGACGCCCACGTGTCGCTCACCCGAGGGCGGTGCCCGGAGTGCGAGGAGGATGTAGAGCCCATAGAGGCCGACGAGGACGACCATGTCGTGGAGCGCGATCGATCCGGTCAGCGGGACGAAGAAGGCGTAGAGCGTCGCGGCGAAGAGGAAGAGGATCTCGAGCGAGAGCCCCTCGTCCAGTCTGACCCGGTCGGCGAGGAAGCCGTCGGCCCGCTCGACGTGGGGATCGTGAACCGCGGTGTTCCGACCCCGAACCGCCCGGTAGACGGTGAAGATCGCGATCGCAGACCAGCCGATGCCGATGAGGATGCGGTTCGCGCCGGTCATGTTCGCTACGGCGAGGTCGGCGGCCTCCGCGGAGGCGGCCGTCCCCGGGTCGACACCGGCCTCCCAGGCGTAGAGCGCGTCGATGGCGTACTCGGGGGGCGACCGCGAGCACAGCGAGGACGGCGATGGCGAACGACCGGGAGACGTCCTTCTCGGCGGTCTCGGCGGGCCCACGCGAGCAGGAACGCTGCGCCGAAGATCGAGATCCCGGCGAGGGTGACCCGGGGAAAGAGGGCGGTCGAGACGCCGCTCGCCCACACCGTCGGCCAGGCGAGCGCGAGTGAGGCGGCCATCACGAGCGGCGCGAGCTGGTGGACCGTTCGACCTCTCATGTCGATCGTAGGGCGGTTTCGGACGTAGGCATTCGCCCGGCGGTGGCGTTATGCGTGTGCCGAGGAAACCCCGGGCATGGACGTCTACGGCCTACTCGGCAACCCGGTCGGCCACTCACTCTCGCCGCCGATGCACGAGGCGGCCTACCAGGAGCTGGGGATCGACGCGTGCTACGTCACGTTCGAACCCGATCCGGAGGAGATCGGGGAGGCGGTCGCCGGCGCGGGGGCGCTCGGGATCCGCGGGCTGAACGTCACGATCCCGTTCAAACGGAGCGTGCTCTCGCTGGTCGATCCCGACGAGATAGCCAGACGGGTCGGTGCGGTGAACACGGTCAACTTCTCTCACGACCCGCCGACCGGTCACAACACCGACGTCGCGGGCGTCACGCGGTCGTTCTCGCACCACGGAGTCGCGCTGTCGGGAACGGAGGCGGTCGTCGTCGGGGCGGGCGGGGCCGGCCGGGCGGCGGCGTTCGCGCTCGCCGACGAGGGGGCGTCGGTCTCGATCGCGAACCGGACCGAGTCGCGCGCACACGACCTGGCAGAGGCGGTACCAAATGCGAGCGGGCACGGCCTCGATGCGCTCGCGACCCTCCTCGCCGGGGCGGACGTCCTGGTGAACGCGACGAGCGTCGGGATGGACGGGGACGAGTCGCCAGTCCCCCAGGAGGCGCTCCACGCCGACCTGGCGGTGCTCGACGCGGTCTACAGCCCGCTCGAGACCCGGCTGCTCCGAGAGGCGAGGGAGGGAGGGGCGCTCGTGATCGACGGGGCGTGGATGCTGCTCTATCAGGGCGTCGAGGCGTTCGAGCGGTGGACCGGCGAGCGCGCGCCGGTCGAACGGATGGACGAGGCGCTCAGAGCGCGGCTCTAGGCACGACGGGGGCTTTTAAGTGAACCGGTGCGTTAGGTCGGGGCAATGGCACTGCTGAAGAAGGTGAAGTCGCTGCTCGGACTCGCCGACGAAGAGGAGACCGGGACGAGCGACGACGAGGGGGACGTCGGCGTCACCGTCGAACGCGAGCCGGAGGCGGAGCCCGCTCCCGAGCCCGGACCGCCGACGGAGGAGCCGACGGGCGAACCCCCCGGGACGGGTATCGCCGAGGAGCCGCCGGCCACAGAGGAGCCCCCGATCGACGGGGAACCGACCGAGACGGAGCCCGTCGACGAACCGGCGCCGGACACCGACGAGCCGGTCGAGAGGACCGAAACGGCCGAGCCGGTCGAGGAGACCGTCGTGGAGGCCGAACCCGGCGAGTTCGGGTCGGAGCCGTCGGACGACCCCGTCGTCGAGATCAAGGGGATCGGACCCTCCTACGCCGACAGACTCGGCGAGGCCGGCGTCGAGACGGTCTCGGACCTCGCGGACGCCGACGCCGAGGAGCTGGGCGAGGCGACCGGCATCTCGCCGAAGCGGATCGAGGCCTGGATCGACCGGGCGAGAGTCCGGTGAGACGGACGGCGAGAGCACAACACCGAAGGCGATCCCCGGGCGAGGAGGTGTATGGCCCAGCCACGCGTGCGGACCGACCGGGCCGACTTTGAGCGGGCCGCGGACGGCGCGGCGCCGACCGACCGCGTTCCGGTAGAGCTACGACTCGCCGTCGACGACCCCTTCTACGCCTACCGTCGAGCACGTAGCGGTTCGGGTGGCTGCTTTCTGGAGACGACCGGCGGACGCCCCGGCTGGGGCTACTTCGGCGTCGACCCGATCGATCGGCTCCGCGTCGGCCCCGGTGCCGTCGCCCGCGAGGGCGACTCTCCGACCCTCGCTGCGCTCTCCGGCCTGCTCTCGGGCGAGTCGCTCCGCCGCGGGGACTGCGAGGTGCCCTTCCCCTGCGGGGCGATCGGCTGGCTCTCCTACGACGTCGCCCGCGAACTCGAGTCGATCCCCGAGACGGCGGTCGACGACCGGGGACTCCCCCGCCTCGACGTGGCCGTCTTCGAGACGCTCGCGGCCTGGGACGCCTCCGAGGAGGAGTCGGATCTCCGGATTACCGCCTGTCCCCGGGTGGGCGAGGATCCGGATTCGGCGTACGACCGGGGACTCGCGTCGGCACACGACCTGGCGCGCCGGGCGACCGATGGCGACCCGGCCGTCGGCCCGGCCCCCGTCACGGCCGACCGGGTGACGTTCGAGAGCGACTGCGGTCGGGAGGCGTTCGCGGACCGCGTGCGGACGGTGAAGGGGTACATCCACGAGGGCGACACGTTCCAGGCGAACGTCTCCCAGCGGCTCAGGGCTCCGAAAGCGGTCCACCCGGTCGAGGCGTACGCGGCGCTCCGGCGTGTGAACCCCGCGCCGTACTCCGCGCTCCTCGAGTTCCCGAGCGCGGACCTGGTGAGCGCGAGCCCCGAGCTCCTCCTCGAGATCGAGGGCGATCGGCTGCTCACCGAACCGATCGCCGGGACACGGCCGAGAGGGAGGACGCCGGAAGGGGACGACGCGCTCGAAGCCGAGCTGACCGGCGACGAGAAGGAACGCGCCGAACACGCGATGCTCGTCGACCTGGAGCGAAACGACCTCGGGAAGGTCGCCGCCTACGGCTCCGTGGAGGTGAGCGAGTACAGACGTGTCGATCGCTACTCCGAGGTGATGCACCTCGTCTCACTGGTCGAGGCGAGAAAGCGGGACGGAGCCTCACTCGGGGAGTGCATCGCCGCGGTCTTTCCAGGCGGGACGATCACCGGCGCCCCGAAACCGAGGACGATGGAGATCATCGACGAGGTCGAGACGACGCGACGCGGACCGTACACCGGGAGCGTCGGGATCTTCGGCTTCGACGACAGGGCGATCCTGAACATCGTCATACGGACGCTCGTCGGTCACGAGGGGGAGTACCACCTCCGCGTCGGCGCGGGGATCGTTCACGACTCGATACCGGAGAAGGAGTACGAGGAGACCCTCGACAAGGCGAGAGCGCTCGTGACCGCGATCGACGAGGCGCTCGGCGAGGAGCGGGGGATGGAGGTTTCGCGGTGACGCCGGTGGCCGTCCCCGTCACCGCGGACCGCCGATGGGGTGGACGCCCGTGACGCGGATCCTCGTGATCGACAACTACGACTCGTTCGCGTACAACCTCGTCCAGTACGTCGGCGAGCTCGCCGACGAGGTCCTGGTACGGCGCAACGACGCGATCGGGGCGAGCGATATCGAGGCGCTCAGCCCGGACGGGATCGTCGTCTCGCCGGGACCGGGAACTCCGCAAGAGGCCGGCGTCTCGATCCCGCTGTTCGACCTCCCCGTTCCAACCCTCGGGGTCTGTCTCGGCCACCAGGCGCTCTGTGCCGCGGCGGGCGCACCCGTGGTCCACGCGCCCGAAGTGATCCACGGGAAGCCGTCGGTGGTGAGCCACGACGGCCAGGGGGTCTTCGAGGGGCTTCCGAACCCGATCGAGGTGGGTCGGTACCACTCGCTCGCGGTCGAACGGGCCGATCTTCCGTCCAGCCTGATCGAGACCGCCCGGACCGACGACGAGCGCGGCGTGCTGATGGCGGTCCGTCACGCCGAACGCCCACACGTCGGGGTGCAGTTTCACCCCGAGAGCATCCTCACCGGGCCGATCGGAGAGGGCGACGAGGCGTCGCTCTGGGTCGGGAAACGGATGATCGAGAACTTCTGTGCGATAGCGACGGAGCGGAGACCATGAGATGAGCGACGAACGATACGTCCACGTGAACGGCGAGGTCGTCCCAGAGAGCGAGGCGACCGTGAGCGTCCGGGACCGTGGGTTCGCCTACGGCGACGCGGTCTTCGAGACGCTGCGAGCCTACGGTGGCGAGGTCTTCGAGTGGGAGGCCCACGCCGAGCGCCTCGCGGGGAGCTGTGCGGCGCTCGGGATCGACCACGGACTGAGCGAGGCCGACCTCCGCCCACGGATCGACGAGACGCTCTCCGCCAACGGGTTCGACGAGGCGTACGTCAAGCTCTCGATCACGCGTGGCGTTCAGCCTGGCAAACTCACCCCGAAGCCGGTCTCGGATCCGACGGTCGTCGTGATCGCGGCCGAACTCCCGCGCGGCGGGCCGGACGGCGACCCGGTCTGGGACGGCCCGGCGAGCGCGACGATCGCCGATGTTCGGCGGGTTCCCGACGCCTGTCTCCCCGCGCGGGCGAAGACGCACAACTACCTGAACGGGATCCTCGCCCGACGCGAGGCGCTGGCTGCGGGAACGGACGAGGCGATCACGCTCGATCTCGCGGGGAACCTCGCCGAGGGTGCGACCTGCAACCTCTTTTTCGTTCGTGACGAAACGCTGTGCACCCCGTCGCTCTCGGGGCCGATACTGCCGGGGATCACCCGACGAGTCGTCCTCGAACTCGCCGGGGAGGAGGGGATACCGGTCGAGGAGGCGACCTACCGACCCGACGACCTCCTGACCGCGGACGAGGCGTTCCTCACGAACACGACCTGGGAGGTCCGACCGCTGGTCCGGGTTGACGACCGGGTCGTAGAGCGAGGGCCGATCACCGAGCGACTCCGCGAGGCGTTCTCCGAACGGATCGCCGCCCACTACGAAACGGTGGATTGATCCACGGCCGGGCGAAGCGCGAACCATGGACGCGACGAGGATCGTCCCGGTCGAGGAGCTTCCCGAGCACGGAACGCTCGTCTTCCGGGTCGAACGCGACGACGAGGTCCGGGAGGCGATCCTCGTCGTCCACGAGGGGGGCGTCGACGCCTGGGAGAACTACTGCCAGCACTTCACGCACATCAAGCTCGACAAGGGGACGGGCGCGCCGATGCGGAACGGCGAGATCGTCTGTGCGAACCACGGGGCGATGTTCGAGGCCGATACAGGGTACTGTACGTTCGGCCCCTGCGAGGGGGCGTACCTGAACCGGATCGGGATCGAGATCGACGCGGGTGACGTCTCGCTCGCGGACGAGCGCTACGGGTTCGTCGGCCTCGGTCCGGAAGAGCGCGACCCCACCGACCTCTCCTCGAAATCGAACATCGAGTTCTGAGCGGATTCGGCGACTGGATTGCCCCATCGAGTGGGGTTTTGTAGCCGTCGGTCCGAACACTGGATCGAGAGTGATCGGACCGCTACGACGCGTGACCGAGGTCGCCCACCCGAGAGTCGTGGGTCCGATCACGGCCGGCCATGGCGTCAACGAGTTCTTCGCGATCGTCGTCCCGCCGATCATCCCGCTTCTGGTCGCCGACTTCGGGATCTCCTACGGCCAGGCGGGCTTCTTGCTCACCGTCTTCTTCGCGATGTACGTCCTCTTCCAGCTGCCCGCCGGCGCCCTCGCCGACCGGATCGGGAAGCGGCGACTGTTGGTGGGTGGCCTCTTCGGGATGGCCGCCGGGATCGCGCTGGCGGCGACGGCCTCGACGTACGGAACGCTCGTCGTCGCCCAGACGATCGCCGGGATCGGCGGCGCGACGTTCCACCCGACGGGGATGGCGATCGTGAGCGATGTCGAGACCGAGCGGACCGAGGGGAAGGCGATGGGCGTCTTCGGTTTCGGCGGCGCGCTCGGGACGCTCTCGGCGCCGCTGGTCGTCGGCGGGCTGGCCGCGCTCTTCGGCTGGCGTGTCGCCCTCGCCGGGGCGGTCGCCCTCGGGACGCTCGTGACGCTCGCGATCCTGCCGTCGATCTCCGACGGCGGCGAGGGCGATGACGGCGACGGGAGGACGACCCTGTCCGACGGCGGCCGCCAGTTCAGCCCCGGAGGGGCGCTCCGGTCCGTACGCTCGGCGGTCGCCGTCCCCGTCACGCGCGGGGTCGTGATCCTCTTCCTCGTGACGCTGGTCCTCTCGCTCCAGCACCGGGCGATCCAGACGTTCACGACGGCGTACGTGGGCGGGGCTACCGGCGGCTCGATCTCCGTGGGAAACCTCGCGTTCTTCACGCTGCTGCTCGGCGGGAGCGTTGCCTCCCTCTGGGCCGGCGACCTCGCCGATCGGTTCGATCGGCGGCTGCTCGGGGTCGGGGCCGCGCTCGCGACGGCCGGCCTCGTCGCGACCACCCTCGTCCTGACCGATCTCCTCGGTGGGCTCCCCCCGGTCGCCCTGATCGCGGTCCTCGCCGTCTGGTTCGCCCTCATCGGCGTGGGGATGTACGCCAGCTACCCCGTCAAGAACGCGCTGGTATCCGAACAGGCCGACGCCGCCTACAGCGGGAGCCTCTTCGGGGTCATCCAGACCGCCTCGGCGGTCGGGAGCGCGAGCGGGCCGGCGATCGTGGGCGTCCTCTCCGACCGGTGGGGCGTGGCAGCCGCGTTCCCCGCCATCGCGGCCGCGAGCGTCCTGCTCGCCGGGCTGTTCGGGCTGTTGCTGCTCGGAGAGTAGACCGATCCCGCACCGGTCCCGTTGGTAGCGAGGATCGAGGGGTTCGGCGATCTCGTGCGGTCCCGGGTTTCTCCGCGGGTCACACGAACTGTGGCTGCTCACGTTACGGGCTCGGAACCCAATCGCTCCGCGAGGTCCACTACGTCCTCGGCAACGACGTCGTATGCCGACTCGTCAGGTCTCTCGACGTCGTCGACTCGCTCGGGACCCCACTCCAGAGGCCGGTGGATGTACGCGGTCCGGAGCCCTGCCTCACGGCTCGCGTCGAGGTCCCGTTCGTGAGCCGCGACCATCATCACCTCCTCCGGACGGCAGTCCAGGAGGTCGACCGCGGTCAGGTAGGTCTCCTCGTCCGGCTTGTAGTGGCCCGAGAGTTCGGCGGAGAGGATCAAGTCCCACGGGATGCCCGCCCGCTTGGCCATGTTCGTGAGGAGTCGAACGTGGCCGTTCGACAGCGGGGCGATCAGGTAGTCCGAACGGAGCCGGACGAGACCGGGGATCGTGTCGGGCCATGGGTCCAGCCGGTGCCAGACGCGGTTGAGGTGCTCCGTCTCCTCGTCGGTCAGGTCGTCCACGCCGAAGCGGTCGAGGAGGGGTTCGAGCGATTCGCGGTGGAGGGAATCGAGGGTCCGCCAGGGGATCTCTCCCCGCCGCACGCGGGCCAGCGAGGGCTGATACTCCTCGCGCCAGGCGTCGGCGAACGCCGCCCAATCGACGTCCAGCCCCACAGCTCTGCCGAGCTTCTCGCCGTCGCGGATGACACCGCTTCGCCAGTCTACGACCGTGCCGAACACGTCGAACATGAGCGCGTCCACGTCCGGACGCGTCATCGGGACTCGCCCCGCATCGGGTCGATCCGCTCGGTGCTACCGTTCCTCGAATCGCTCTCGGTCGGTGGGGTGCTAGGCTGACGCATACCGAACCGTGAGTTCGGAGGATCTTTTCTTTTGGCCTTCTCGAAAGCCTTAGGCGGAAATAGGTCCAGCCGTTCTAAACCTGAGGTGCACGTCGGTCACTGGCGGCTGTTCCCTCTGTCTTACTCAGAATCGCTACAAACAGCGTCTTTTACCGTTACAGGGACGAAGATACAACCGATGGAAGTCCCAGAGGTAAATGCGGCTGTGGCATTCGGGTTACTGACGATGGTTTCGTGGGGAATCTGGATCGTCGTGGGGAACGCTGCCTCAGAATCCATCGACCCGACGACGGCTGCCGCGATCTCGTATCTCGTCGCAGCCATCCTTGCAGTCGGGTATGTTTTCGTATCAGGTGCCTCGCTGGCCATCACGCCACGAGGTGGGGCGCTCGCTGGCGTGGCTGGAGTGTTCGCCGGAATCGGCTTCGTCTCGATGTACATCGGTCTCTCACGTGGTTCGACGACGGTCGTCTCGACTCTCGGTGCCATGTACTTCGTCGTCGCAGCGTTCATCGGGATGGCCGTGCTCGGAGACGAGATCACCACAACGAGAGTCGCAGGGCTCCTGCTCGCGGGCGTCGGTGTCATCCTCGTAGCTCAATAGACGAGCCGCTCACGCCACCTATCCGACCGATAGCTGTTCACCTCGCCACGGCTGAGTAACACCACCCGCCATACTGCATACATCCTTTATAGTCGGCAGATAGATCCTCTCACAGTTGCGGACAGTCGCTTCTCTCGCGAGAAACGGTGAGCCCTCGTTCCGCGGTATGAACGACGCACGTGACGCACGTCACTCGATCGTGAAGGCCGGTTCCTCGATCGACTCGCTCTTGCACTCCGGACACCGCGAGGGCCGGTTGAGCGGGTCGTCGAACGCCGAGAAGCCACAGTCGCGACACTCCGGCGGGGCGACGAGTAGCTGCTCCTCGTCGTGTTCGAGCGAACGGGAGACGTGTTCGACGTGAGAGAGCGCGGAGCCAGCGGTGATGCCGAAGGCGGTGGCGAGCGCGCTGGGCGTGGCGGGTTCGGATCGGAGGCGCGAGACGATCCGCTCGCGGGTCGTCCGGTCGTCCATGTCGGTACCGAGGGCGCGAGCGACGAGACGGTTTCGGCCGAGGGGGGTCGACGAAGGGGGAAAACACATCCCCCCACACCTCGATGTGGAGACATGGACGCAGTCGTACTCGCGGGGGGGTACGCCACCCGGCTCTGGCCGATCACGCGCAATCGACCGAAGATGTTCCTCCCGGTCGGCGAACGGGCGGTCATCGACCACATCTTCGAGGAACTCGAGCGGGACGACCGGATCGAGGACGTCTACGTCAGCACGAACGAACGGTTCGCCGGTCCGTTCGAGGAGCATCTCGCGGAGAGCGAGTTCGAGAAGCCGCGCCTCTCGGTCGAGGAGACCTCCGACGAGGACGAGAAGTTCGGCGTCGTTGGCGCGCTCGCCCAGCTCGTCGAGCGCGAGGGGCTCTCGCGGGATACGATCGTCGTCGCCGGGGACAACCTGATCAGCTTCGACTTAGCGGAGTTCGTCGACTTCTTCGAGGCGAAGGGGAGCCCGACGCTCGCCGCGTACGACGTCGGCTCGGCCGACCGCGCGAGCGCGTACGGGGTCGTCGAACTCGACGGCGAGGAGGTCGTCGCCTTCGAGGAGAAGCCGGACGAACCCCCCAGTACGCTCGTCTCCATCGCCTGCTACGGCTTCCCGGCGGAGACCTTACCGCTGCTCTCGGAGTACCTCGCCGACGGGAACAACCCGGACGAGCCGGGCTGGTTCGTCGCCTGGCTGGTCGAGCGCGGGCCGGTCTACGCCTTCACGTTCGAGGAGGCGTGGTACGACATCGGGACGCCCGAGAGCTATCTCGAGGCGGTCTCGTGGTACCTGGACGGGGAGAACTACGTCCACCCCGACGCCACGGTCGAGCGGGCGGAGCTCGCCGGCGACGTCCACGTCATGGCGGGTGCGACCGTCGAGAACGCCCGCGTCACCCGCTCGGTCGTCTTCGAGGACGCCGTGGTGCGCAACGGCGAGATCAGGGACACGCTGATCGACCGGGAGACACAGGTCCAGGGGATCGACCTCTCCGGTGCGGTGATCGGCGCGCACACGAAGCTCAACGCCAGCTGATAGCTCAGGAGAGCCGGGCGTCGGTGATCCGCAGCCGGCCCCTCGTCCCGTCCCACTCCGTCCCCGCCTCGTACTCGATCCGCCGGTCCATGTGCGGGCCGGCGACGACGAGCGTCTCGAACTCGCCGCCCTCGCCGAGGACGTGGACGCCGTAGCGGTCGTTCAGTGTCTCGAGGTCGGAGAGCGCCTCCTCGTCGAGGGTTCGGCCGAGCCAGGACTCGTCGAGGCCGGCAGCGGCGACCTGGACGACGTGGATCTCGAACCCTGCCTCTATCATCTCCCTGGCGAGCACCGAGGGCTCTCGCTGCCAGAGCGGGGCGAACAGCTCGCAGCCGAGCCGCTCGCACATCGCTTCTATCCTGTTCGTCTGGAACTCGCTCTCGACCGCCCCGGCGGTGACGCCGGCGATCCCTGCGGGTTCGCTCTCCGCGAGCGCGACGAGCGCGGCTTCGAGCGGTTCGATTTCCGCGTCGCCCTGTGCGCTCGCGTCGACCGCGTCCGTCGCAGCGAGGTCACCGGGATCGACCTCGGAGAGCGAGATGCCGATGCTCTCGGCGGCCAGCGCCGTCAGCTCCGTCGCGGGGACGTGGTACATGTAGGAGTCCTCGGAGGGGTGGACCGTCACCAGCCGGGAGACGGGAAGTCCCTCCTCCAGTGCGCGATAGAGCGCCCACGAGGAGTCCTTCCCCCCCGAGAAGAGCGAGATCCACGCGCCGTCGTTCGACATGGTCGCCTTCGGGGTGCGACGGTCAAAGCCCCTCTGATGAGGACTGGCGGGGGTGGCGTAGCGTTCGGCCCCGTTACGTTCTATCGGATAGAGTTACGCGTCCGCGAGACGAGAGGTGAGCACGGTGGAGCGCTCTGCAGGGAGTCGTGGAGAACGCCACGAGCGGACACACAAACTCGGCCGTCTCGGTCCGACAAACCGGCTACACGGGAGTGGGACCCGCGACGGAGAACTCCGGCCGACCTAGTCGAGCAGGTCGGGTTCGGCCTCGCGTTCGACCCCCCGCGCCTCGCCGAAGGCGTTGCCGGTGTACATCCCGAGCAGACTGACGAGGATACCGAGGGCGATGAACGCCGCGAGGTGCTGTAGCGGCGAGAGCGAAAAGCCCTCGACCGAGACGACGCCGATGTCCATCGGCGGGACCCGCGTCAGCGAGAGGAGCGCGCTCTGTTGGAGGATGTAGGCCGAGACCCCGCGAACGACGAGTCCCAGCGCGACCACGCCGAACGGGAGGTTGACGTACGCCGCGGAGACGGGACCCTCGCGGATCCACTCGTCGAGTAGCCGGCCGGTCGAGGCGACGAGCGCTGCCGCGGCGAGCCAGGGAACGCTGTCGAAGACGAACCGCATGACCGGGAGGAGGTAGCCCTCGGTGTTCTCGAGTCCGGAGACGCCGATCGCGCCGGCGAACGCCCCGATCAGCGCGAGGCCGCCGGCGACGGCGTAGGTGACGACCGACACCTGCCCGGAGTAGAGCGCGTTCTGGACGCTCCCGGGAACGCGTGCGACCAGCGTGTCGACGCCGAGGCCCTTGTAGAGCAGGAACAGCCCCATCGCGGCCGTGATCGCGGCGATACCGACGACGAGGCTCGTGTAGGTGACGATCGCGGGCAGGACGAGCAGGGCGATCCCGAGCGGGACGAGCGTCGTCCGCCTGAGCTCCTCGTCGGCGAGGAACTGCTTGAGGAAGTAGTACGTCGACTCGATGTCGCGGGCCTGCCTGACGACGACCCGATCCACCGAGTCGACGCGTACCCGGCTCTCGACGATCGGGACGAGACGCTCCGTCTCGGCGCTGTCGATGACGACGACCGCCGACTCGATCTCGTTCTCCGAGAGCAGCGAGTCGATCTGGGCGGCGACCGCCCGGTCGGCGCTCACGACGGAGTCGCCGCTCCCGGAGACGAGCGCGACGAGCGTCTCCTCGCCCTCGTCGGAGAGTTCGCGGCTGATCCGCAGCGCCTCGAGCAGGCAGTTGACGCCCGCGTCCTCGGGGTCGGCGAGGCCGACGTCGACGACGAGCGAGCGCACCGCCTCCCAGCCCACGATCGGCGCGGAGAGCCCCGCACGGGCGGCGATCTCGCCCGACCGGTCGAGGCAGACGACCAGCGTGCTCACGGGTGAAACCCACTGCCCCGGAGGATAAAACCCCTCGCCTACAGCCGAATCTCGAGCTCTCTGTCCGGGTCGCCGACGGCCGCGCTCGCGAGCCCAGCGCCGAAGGCGTATGCGCTCGACTCCGCCCCGCCCCTGAGCCGCGCGAGCAGCCCCTGTGGGGGTTCGAACGCCTCGACGTCGACCTCGTCGGCGCCCAGCAGTTCTGCGAGGCGATCGGTCGCGTCGTCGCGCGTTCCGAGCGCGTCGACCAGCCCCAGGTCGAGCGCGTCGGTGCCGAGGTAGACGCGGGCCTCGGTCTCACGCACCGTCTCCGGGTCGAGGCTCCGCCCCTCCGTGACCCGGTCGACGAACTGCTCGTAGATGTCGTCGATCAGCCCCTGGAGGTACTCGCGCTCGTCCTCGTCGATCTCCCGCAGGGGAACACCCGCGTCCTTGTAGTCCCCGGCGGCGAAGCGCTCGTAGGAGAGCCCGACCCGGTCGGCGAGTTCGGTGGCGTTCACCCGCGAGCCGATCACGCCGATCGAGCCGACGATGCTCGCCTCGCGCGCGAACAGTTCGTCACAGGCGCTCGCGATCCAGTACCCACCCGAACCGCAGACGTCGGTCGCGTACGCCACGGTCGGCCCGTCGAATCGCTCGATCGCGAGACGGATGTCGTCGCTCGGGACGACCTGCCCGCCGGGCGTGTTCAGCCGGACGAGCAGCCCCTCGATCGAGTCGTCCTCGTCGGCCGCCTCGATCTGCTCGACGACGGCGTCGGCCGCGGCAGCGCTCGTTCCGCCGCGAAGCGGTCTGCGTGGTCGCTCCCGCACGATCGGGCCGTCGACGCCCACCTCCGCGACGCCGATCGGTTCGGTGCGAAACCGGCGGAGGACGCGCGGGACGACGGCGACGCCGGCGAACAGCGTCACGCCGGAGGCGGCGAGGACGGATCGGGGGAGTCGGTCGGTAAGAGCGCTCATACCCACGGGTAGCGCCGCGGCGTGAGTAAAGCTTCGCTTCCGGAGTCGAGAGAGAAAAGAGAGGTGTCGGCCCCTAGAGCAGGCCGGTCCGCTGGAGCTTCATGAGGTCTTCGGTGTCGAGGGTCTCGCCCTCCTTGAACCGGTCGTAGATCTCCTGGGCTTCCTGTTTCTCCGCCTCGCGCTTCTCGGCGCGCTTGCCCTCGCGGCGGTCTTTCTCCTTCTTGTCCAGCTGGCGGAGTCGCTTCTGGACACGGACGAAGTCCTCGTGGTGGCGGTCGGCCGCCTCCTGGGCCTCGACGAACGACTCGTGCATCTCGTCGGCCTCGTCGCGGACGTCGTCGGCCTCGCGATAGGCCTCGATCATCTGGTTGTGGTGCTCCTGGGCCTTGTCGGCGAGCTCGGTCACCTTCTGGTGGTGTTTCGACGCCTCCGAGCGGACCTCCTCGGCCTCCGCTTTGAGCTCGTCCAGCTCGCCGTGCTGGGACATCTTCTCCTTCCGGTCGAGGTACTCCTCGCGCTTTCGCTCGATCGTCTCGATCAGCTCGCGCTCGTCCTCGGCCGAGAGCACCTCCGTCTGCTGTTTGAACTCGAGCTGCTCGATCTCCTCTTTGAGCTGCTCCAGGTCGGTTCCCTCGTCGATCTCGAGGTCGGATTTCATCCGGTCGACCTTGCTGAACAGCTCGTTCGCCTCGGCGTTCAGCTCGTTGCGCTGTTTCTTGTGCTCCTGGACCTGCTCGTTGAGCTCGTCGCGTTTCTCCCGGTGCTCCTGAGCGGCGTCGACCTTCTCGCGCGTCTTGGCGTTGAGTTCGTCGCGTTTGCTGGCGCGTTTCGACGCCATCTGGTTCAGGTCGTTCCGTCGGTCTCTGAGCTTTCCTGCGAGCTTGATGAGCTTCCCTTTCGAGTCGCTCTCAAGGTCTTCCTCTGTCAGTTCTACGTTCTTACTCGCGTCTACCATAGTTGTTCCTCGATGCCATTCCGCACCGACGTGTCGTGGCGTTCGCTCGCGAGTGCAACCAGCCCGGTATAATGGTCTCCTGTCATTCTGATTGGCGAGCGATTCCGGTGAACGTCGGTGACGTTCAGGTACCCGTTACTACCGCCAGCACGTTCTTAAGTATTGCGGTCGTCCCGACCGTGTAAATCGGTAGCAGGCGCTGATCCCGTAGGGTCGTTCGTCCCCAACGGGAGCGCCTTCACTTTCACTCCGCTTGGCTCGCCTTAAGGTGTAAGCGAGTCAGAGAGTGGGTATGCTCGGAGAGCTCACCTGCGCCTGCGAGAACTGTGGCGACCCCCTCGGCGACGAGGAGTGGCGGCTCACGATGGAGACCGGGGGCGGGGTCAGACACGTCTACGAGTGTGACTGTACCTGCGTGACCGTCACCGTCGGGGCGAGTTCGACGTAGCTTCGAAGGTGCTTTGCCCGGCCGACGGATACCGGGCGTATGCGCGTCGGAGCACACGTCTCGATCGCTGGCGGCGTCGGAAACGCCGTCCCGCGACAACTCGACGTCGGCGGGAACTGCGGACAGATCTTCACCACCTCCCCTCAGGTCTGGGCACACCCGGAGATCGACGAGGGCGACGCCGAAGCGTTCCGCGAGGGGACCAGAGAGAGCCTCGACGGTCCGTGGGTGATCCACTCGTCGTACCTCGTGAACCTCTGTACGCCGAAGGAGGAGCTACGAGGGAAGTCGGTCGCGAGCATGCAGGCGGAACTCGACGCCGCTGAGGAACTGGGCGTCGAGTTCGTGAACGTCCACCTCGGTGCGCACACGGGTGCGGGCGTCGAGGGTGGCATCGAGAACGCCGCGAGCGCGCTCGACGACCTGGACGTGCCGGAGGGCGTGACGATCCTGATCGAGAGCGACGCGGGGTCGGGGACGAAACTCGGCGGCGAGTTCGAGCACCTTGCGAGCGTTCTCGAACTCTCGGAGCAGGACCTCGACGTCTGTGTCGACACCGCCCACACCTTCGCGGCGGGCTACGACCTCTCGACCGAGGAGGCAGTCGAGGCGACCGTCTCGGAGTTCGACGAGGTGGTCGGAGTAGAGCACCTCCGGTGTATCCACCTGAACGACTCGAAACACGCCTGCGGGACGAACAAGGACGAACACGCCCACATCGGTGAGGGGCTGATCGGCGAGGAGGGGATGGCGGCGCTGATCAACCACCCGGAGCTCGCGGACGTCCCGTTGGTGCTCGAGACGCCCACCGAGGACGGCCGGAGCTACGAGTGGAACATCGCGCGGGTGAGAGAGCTCAGAAACGGCGCCTGATGCGCCGATTCGACGCGGAGTACCTCGCCTCGACCCGACGCGGGATGTGGGAGCAGCGGGAGGCGCTCTCCGGACTGGATCTCGATGGGAGAACGAGGATACTCGACGTCGGCTGTGGCACCGGCGAACTCACCCGGGTGCTCGTCGACGAGTCACCCGCAGCCGTCGTCGGTGTAGATGCGGACACGGACCTCCTCGCGCACGCCCGCGAGCACGCACCGGTTCTCGCCGGCGACGCCCGGCGGCTCCCCGTCCTCGACGACGCGTTCGACCTCGTCGTCTGTCAGGCCCTGCTGATCAACCTCCCGGATCCTCGTCGATCGGTCCGCGAGTTCCGCCGGGTCTCCTCCGATCTCGTCTGTGCGATCGAGCCCGACAACGGCGAGGTGCGCGTCGAGTCGACCGTCGAGGACGAGGGGGCACTCGAACGCCGATCTCGCTCGCGATACATCGAGGGCGTCGAGACTGACGTGACCCTCGGCGCGCGTGCGCGAGCACTGTTCGAGGAGGCCGGTCTATCGGGGGTCCGGACGATCCGGTACGACCACGAGAAACGGATCGAGCCGCCCTACGACGAACCTGCGTTAAAAGCCGTTCGACGAAAAGCGACCGGTGCGGGGCTCGACTCCGACCGCGAGACGCTGCTCTCGGGGCCGCTCACCGCGGAGGGGTTCGACGAACTGAGAGAACGGTGGCGAGTGGTGGGCCACGAGGCGGTCTCACAGATGCAGGAGGGAACGTACAGACGGACCGAGACGGTCCCGTTCTACGTCACCGTCGGCAGGGTGTGATACGGACTGCTGTACCTGCGTACCGCTCGGACCGAGAGAGGAGTAACCGGTCTGACCGGTCCGGACGCACAGCGGTCCGTGTGACTGGACAACCGTTATCGGTCCGGGTGTCGAATCCGGACACCATGTCCGTCACACACGAGGGGCTGACGTTCGAGCGACTCGGGCACGCGAGCGTGCGTATCGAGACGGGAGAAGGACTCGTGCTCTACATCGACCCGTGGAGCGACGTCGTGGAGGGCGAGCCGGGCGACGCCGACTACGTCTTCGTCACCCACGACGACTTCGACCACTACGATCCCGACGGGATCGAGGCGGTGTCGGGAGAGGGAACGACGGTCGCGGCGTACGAGGCGATCGATACCTCGGATCTGGATCGGGACGTTCACGCGCTCCCGCACGAGGGCGAGACGACGGTCGGGGAGATCGAGGTTCGAACCGTCCCGGCGTACAACCGGTCGGACGGCGAGCACGTGACCGACGAGGGCGAACCGTTCCACGCCGAGGGCGAGGTGATCGGGCTGTTCCTCACGCTCGACGGAACGACGATCTACTACCCCAGCGACACCGACTTCCTCACCGAGCACGAGTCGATCCGTGCCGACGTCTTCCTTCCGCCGATCGGCGGCCACTACACGATGGATCGGGAGGAGGCCGCCGAGTTCGTCCGCAGCGTCGATCCCGATCTGGTGTTGCCGGTCCACTACGACACGTTCGATCCGATCGAGACGGACGCGGGGGCGTTCGCGGACGACCTCGAGATCGAGGGCTATCGAGTCGAACTGTTCTGAACGAAGTGGATCCGTCAGGCCGCCTCGCTCCGGTCGGTCGTGACGTGCAGTGTTTCCTGACGGTGGCGCGGACGACCCCCTCGGCGTCGACGAAGTCGACGGTGTAGACCCGGTCGGTCGAGTCGCTCCTCGGTGATGTGGAACCTCGCCTAGAGCGTCCCCCGACCGGACTTCTCGAACCGGATCTCGGTCTCCTCGTCCCGGACGACGTACTCCTCGTCGAGGGGCCGGGCGAGCATCATCATGTCGAACGCGTCGACCGCGCCGTAGATGCTCCCGCAGTACGTCGTGCCGACGTAGTTCTGCGTTGCCAGTTCGAGGGGAGTCTCACCCGGACCTCCTGCCAGTCGGGGGCGATCTACGTGACCCGGCCGCTGGTGCCGCGGTAGGCCGGAAAGAGGTCGAAGACGTGGCGGGCGAGACGGGTCCGAAAGGCGTCGAGCGTGGTGGGACGTGGGTCGGGCCGCCGCATAGGGGTTCCCAAACGGTGGACGGCGGAAAACCGGTTTTCCGATCAGACCACGTCGCCGCGGACGCTTCGGCCGCGCTGTTCGCGACGATAGGCCTGGATCGCCGCCGCTGCCTCCTCGGCCTCCTCCTCGTCCATCCCGATCATCGAGAGCGCCTCCGAGAGCACCGGAAAGGCGAACGCGCTCCCTCGGAGTTTGCGGAACGCCTCCTCGCTTCGCGTCCCGTCGATCCAGAGACAGACCCCGCGAGGGTCGAGGATCTGGTCGTAGGCTCCGCGCGCCATCGCCCCGCGCAGGCGCTGGGTGACGTTGTCCTCGAAACTCGCGTTGCAGACCTCCAGGTGGATCGGTTCGTCCCTGTCCGTGAGGTGGGTGGCGAGACACCGCTCGGGCGCGGCGTAGCCGTTGTCGTTCGCCCGGACGTGCTCGGGGAACTCGCGTGCCCACTCGGCCGAGACGGTCGAACCGATCCCCTCCACCCCGAACTCGTCGTCGAGGTCGGTCGCGCGCTCACCACCGAGCAGGAGGTCCTTCGTGAGGTAGACGTCGAGGCGCTCGACCGGGTCGAGGCCGAGCGCGACGTCGCCGTAGACCCAGATCTCTCGCACCGGGACCGGCATCCGCTCGCGCTCTACCGTCTCGACGAGCCGTTCGACCCTCGCGACCGCCGCCGCTCGCTCCATGGCTCGTGGAAGTCGCCGTGCGAGCAAAAGCCGTCGGGTTCGTCGTCGGCGACCTTCCTCCCGACGGATCGTTCTCCGATACCGTCAGTAGGCGCCGAAGGTTTAGGTCGGCAGGGGGCGAACGCCCGGACGATGAGCGATTCAGCGTGTGTGCCCGTCGGAGGCGGTCGCGGATGAGCGGTCTCGAAGGTGAGGACTGGCTCCACCTCACGGAGGACGAGGAGGTCCGCTGGTCGGGCAGACCGTCGCTCGTGACGATCCTCCCCGAACTGCTCGCCGGCGGGGTGCTCGTCGCGATCGGAATCGCCGTCGTCGCCCTCTTCTCCGAGGCGAGCGCCGCGGTCGTCATCGGCCTGCTGGTCGTCCTCTCCGGTCTCGCCATCGCCGGCCTCGCCTACCTCCGGTGGTGGCGGCTCATGTACGTCATCACGACCCAGGAGATCTACGTGAAAGAGGGGCTGGTCTCGCGCGACGTCACCCAGATCCGGCTCGATCGAGTCCAGAACACGACCTACAACCAGTCGGTGCTCCAGCGCCTGCTCTCGATCGGCACCGTCGTCCTCTACACCGCCGGATCGGGGACGATGGATATCGAGATGAAAGACGTCCCCCGTCCCGAACGCGTGACTGGGATCCTCACCGGCCTGCTCGACGAGGCGAGACGACCGGGTGCCGGGAGATAGTACGAGGATAGTACGAAATTTTTATATATCCGTATCCGGTGTATCCGCGGGCGAAACCGTGATACGCCCCGCTCGGATAGCTCCGGGAGATGGAGTGTACGAAGTGCGGCCACGAGGCGGTCATGCACGCGGCGTACTCGGGGCAGCACCTCTGTTCGGCACACTTCCTGGCCTCCGTCGAGCGCCGGGTCACGCGCAGGGTTCGGGAGGACGGTCTGCTCTCGGACGACGCCACGCCCGGCTCGCCCGAGACGTGGGTGATCGGGCTCTCGGGGGGTAAGGACAGCGTCGTTCTCACGCGGATCCTCCACGACACCTTCGACGAGGACCCGCGGGTCGAGCTGGTGGGGCTGACGATTCACGAGGGGATCGAGGGCTACCGCGACAGGAGCCTCGACGCTTGTGTCGAGCTCGCCGAGGATCTGGGGATCCGCCACGAGGTCGTCACCTACGAGGGGGAGTTCGGGATCCGGATGGACGACGTCGTCGAAGCGGACCCCGAGAACATGGCCGCTTGCGCCTACTGCGGGGTGTTCCGCCGCGACGCACTCTCTCGGTACGCCGACGAACTCGGTGCCGACAAGCTGCTCACGGGTCACAACCTCGACGACGAGGCCCAGAGCGCGCTGATGAACTTCCTGGAGGGTGACCTCGCCCAGATGGCCAAACACTTCGAGGCCTCATTGGGCGGGTTCGACGAGAGAACGGACCAGTCGGCGTTCGTCCCACGGGCGAAGCCGCTCCGTGACGTCCCCGAGAAGGAGGTGGCCCTCTACGCACACCTCGCCGATCTCCCGGTCCACATGGCCGAGTGTCCGCACTCGAGCGAAGCGTACAGGGGAGAGATCCAGCGGCTGCTCTACGGGCTGGAAGAGAACCACCCCGGAACCAGACACTCGATCATGGCCGGCTACGAGGAGCTTGCGGGGATCCTCGCGGCCGAGTACGACGAGCGGGGTACGGACCTCACCGAGTGCGAACGGTGCGGGTCGACGACCACCGGCGAGGTCTGTCGGAAGTGTTCGCTGCTCGCGGCACTCGAGGCAGTGTAGATCGGAGCGGTCACCGCACGCGGCGTCTACGCGAGCACGGCCGCTCGCTGCGGCGAGGACGAGAGAAACGAGGGTCGTCGATCAGCGGATGACGTCGAGGCCGTTTCGCTGGGCGACCTCGTCGCGGCCGCCGTCGCTCTGTGCGTCGAACTGCAGCGTGTCGCCCATGCTCTCGCGCGAGCGATCGGCCTGTTTCTGCGTCGTCGGACCGAGGATCTGTGCGCTCTGGACGCCCGTCATGATCGCCATCACGCGCACTTTGCCGTTGTACTCCTCCTGGATCCGGGCACCCCAGATCACGTTCGCGCTCGCCTCGAGGCGTTCCGTGATGTTGTGGGCGATGCCCTCGGCCTCCTTGAGGGTGAGGTCCGGACCGCCGGTGATGTGGACGAGTCCACCCGACGCGCCGCGGTAGTCGACGTCGAGCAGCGGGTGGTTCATCGCGTCGCGGACGACCTCGTCCGTCTTGTTCTTGTCCTGGGTCTCGCCGACGAGCATCACCGCGACGCCGCCCTGGTTCATGATCGCGGTCATGTCGGCGTAGTCGAGGTTGATCAGCGACGGCTGGGTGATCGTCTCGCTGATCCCCTTTACCGTCTCGGCGATGATCTGGTCCATCACCGAAAAGGCCTTTCCGATGGGTAGGTTCGGGACGTAGTCCAGTAGCCGGTTGTTGTCCAGAACGATGATCGAGTCGGCCTCGTTGCGGAGCCGTTCGAGGCCCTCCTCGGCCTTCACCGTCCGCGCGCGCTCGACGTTGAACGGCGTCGAGACCATCCCGACGACGATCGCGCCCTGACTCTTCGCGATCTTCGAGACGACGGGCGCCGCGCCGGTACCGGTGCCGCCACCCATGCCCGCGGTGACGAACACGAGGTCGGCGTCGCCGAGCACCTCCTCGACGGTCCCGGTCGCCATCTCGGTCGCGCGTTCGCCCATCTCGGGATCGCCGCCGGCGCCGAGGCCGCTGGTCAGCGACTTGCCGACGAGGATCTTCGTGTCGGCCTCGATCATCTGGAGGTGCTGTTTATCCGTGTTGATCGCGACCGTGTCGGCGCCGTCGACGCCGATGTTGTAGAGGCGATTGACGGTGTTGTTGCCAGCGCCGCCGCAGCCGACGATGACGATCCGGGGATCGCCGAAGTCGTCTGACTCGCTCAGCTCCCGTTTGCGCTCCTGCTCGGCCTCGGCGTTGTCGAGTGCGTCCCTGACTATATCCTGCATCTTACACCTTCGCCCAGGGACGCTTCTGTGATCCGGCCTCCTGGGTTCGGCCGTGTTCGTTCAACATCTCGCGAACGGCCGACCGGATCGCCTCGCTCCGGTTCGGGAATTGGCCGGTCTCGACCATCCGTTCGACCTCTTCTATCTGCTGTTCTGGGATTCGCAGTGTCACACGTTCCATTGTTGGGTCCCCCTTGGCGTAAGACGCCAATCGGTTTCCACCGATCGTGTCTTACACACGCGCCGAATGCGGCCCCATCCACGGCTCGCCGCACGACGCCTGTGTAAGACGTGTCTTACATGCCCCTATCGAGTCCCTGATTTGTCTTAAATCTACCGGCCACGTATTACACTCGCTACGGATCGAGCACGTCCGCGGCCGGCGTCCGACGCCCGCAGGTCGGACAGAACGCCCAGTCAGAGCGGAGCTCGTCGCCGCAGTCACAGAAGACGCGGTTCGACCGTTTCTCCCCGCAGTTGGGGCAGTGGACGTGGTCGGCGGCGACCGTTTCGCCACAGCGCCCACAGGCCGTCGTCCCCTCGTTTCGCTCGGAATCGGGGGACTGCGCCGTGTCCGACGCGTGGGAGACAGCCCGCTCGTCGTCGATGTTTACGGTGACGCTCACCTCCTGTGGCGGCGCGCGCGCGCCGATTCGCTCCTCAACGAGCGCGTCGATCCGCTGGGCGAGGACGTCGTCGAGGCTCTCACGTTCGGGCGCGACGGGCGCTCCGGCGGCGTCGAGATACCGTCTGAGCGCCTCGCGCATCACCTCGCTCTTCGATGCGTCGAGATCCTCGATCCGCTCGACGAGGTCCTCGTCCGCCCGGAACGTGATCTTGCTCATCTCCGTCTCAGGCGGGGAGATGCGGTCGAGAGATATGAATTTTGTCACTCCGTCCGACGTGCGTCTCCCGTCGGCTAATGAAAATTCTTAAGTCCGGGAGCGGCGGATTCGTAGCTACCCGCCCTTAGCTCAGCCTGGTAGAGCAGCCGACTGTAGATCGGCTTGCCCCCCGTTCAAATCGGGGAGGGCGGACGTTCTCCTGCGAGCAGAGTGAGCAGTGAAAAGGCCACACCGACCCAATGTGACCACGCCAGTCACAGCGCGCGAGCGAAGCGGGCGCGACCGTCTGGTAGCTGTTCAGACCTGGGAGTGCAGACTGCGAGATTCGTACGACGTGAGCGTCTCCCGGTTCAGCCAGCGAGGGGGCCGAACACGGTGAGCGTTCTCTCCCGAGCGGATCTTGGCACGCGGGTCCGGGTCGTCTCGCCCCCCACACGCCGAGGTTCGTCGGCCGAGGGGAGAGAACTCGGCGTGTAATACGGAGACGGGATGGACACGATGCCCGGTTTCCGGTGGAGATCGGTGGTCGGCTCAGCGCTCTTCGAGCTCCTCGACGCTGATCTCGTCGTCGAGGTAGCGCTCGCCGAGCGCGGCGAGCGCGTAACGGTACTCCCCCGACTCGTGCTGGACGAGTAGTTCCCGGATCGCGAGCTGTCGACAGCGGTCGGCGACGTACTCCGCGCTCCGCTCGAGGTCGCTCGCGATGGCGGCGGGCGTCTGCGGCTCCGACCCGCGCAGGCGCTGCATGATCCGCTCGTCGGTGTTGGTCATCCAGTCGATCTGTAGCCTCGTCTTCTGCGGGCGGAAGCCGGCGTGCTTGATCCGGTCGAGCAGTCCCATACGAGGGGATTCGACGCGGAGGCGTATCACTTTCCCGACGAACCCGTGTCGAGGGGGAATTCGATCCCACTCACCGACGGATCCTGTCGCGTACGACGCCTGCTCCAGGAGCTCCGTCGCGGATCCAGAGCGCGAGTCCGGCGACGAGGATCGGGGCCTCGAGCCAGAGCGTCGTCACCTCGAGCCCGCCGACCGTTCCGAGCGGTTTGACGCCGCTGTAGTCGGGCATGGATGTGACCGGCCAGAGGAGAAAGCCGAGTTCGTGGTAGTCCCCGGCGAGGACGTGCCAGGGGACGTCTGTGACGACGTGCGAGAGGTAGCCGATGGCGAACGCCACCCCGAGGACCGACCGATCGACCCGACGCGTGACGAACCGGACGAGCGCGATCAGCGGGATCGCGAAGAGGAGCGAGTGAGCGAGTGTCCGGCCGACCGGCGTGAGTCCGGCCCAGTAGAGCGGCCTGTCGATCAGGTCGGGAAGCGCGGCGGCGAGGACCGCGACGAGTGCCGCCGCGCCGGTCGGCGCTCGGTCGAGACGCCACCGCGTGTACGCGGCGTACGAGAGGTAGGCGACCGCGAGGTGGACGACCGGCTGCACGGGGGACGTTCGTGGCTCGGGGCGAAAAGCGTGTCCCGGTGACGGCGACCGAGAGACCACTCCCGAGGAGGTGTACGTAGTGCCATCGACCGCCCTCCTCTGGGGACCGAGGGAACGCACTTCCTGACGGGGATGACGCGCTCGAGCGTCGATCTCTGCGCCGGACGCGTCAGTCCCACGAGGAGGCGACGTATTGGCTCCACCCGGAGACCCGATCGGATCGCCGCGCTCCTCGCTACCGACCCGTCGGTCGGCGGCACCTATTTGACCTCGGTCGGCGACGCGGGCAGCGAGGTGGTGAGACCCTACGTCGACGCGTGATCGAGGGGTCGTGGAGGTGGAGCCGCTCGCCGTGCGGACGTCCACGTCGGCGACCCGCGGCGAGTTCGTCCGGTTCGAACCCACGCTCTACCAGCGAGGGCGGACGACCGAGGCCGGCTCACGACCGCGACCGGGTGCGTGGCGAAACCGTCGGACCTCCCGCCCGGTGATCTTCACCGCGGGTCTTCTACCGGTTCCGCGGCGTCGTTCCGGTCGCAGTGGTGGCCTCGCGTGAACCTTCTCACCACCGAGTGGTACGCGGTGTGGTTCACCTCCTCGACGAGACACGACCCAATAGGGAGTCACCCGCTGCAAACCGCTCACTGACTGAAAGAACATCACCAGATACATACAGTATCTATCGTGGCGGATATCGCTCGGGAGAGCGCATGCACGCCACACGAACCGTCACCGTCGACCGGAGAGCGTCAGGGGGTACTCACAGATGGGCGCCGTAAGATCGGCCGAGCGCGGAAAGACGGCGGAGCTGACGCGGGACGATCGGGTGCTCCGGGTGACGCGCTGGAGCGGCTACGTCATCGCCCCGGTGCTGTTCCTCGCGTTCGTCACGCTCTACGGCACTCCGGACCGAACCGAGCTCTACTTCGCCTGGCCGATCAGCCCCGACCTCACCCCGCTCCTGATGGGTGCGGGATACGGCGCCGGCGTCTACTTCTTCTACCGGGTCGTCACGGTCGGTCGCTGGCACCGCGTCCACGTCCTCTTCCCGGGTATCGCCGTCTTCACACTGGCGATGGCCGTCGCGACGTACCTTCACTGGGACGCGTTCACCCACGGACACGTCTCTACCTGGCTCTGGGTGATCCTCTACGTCGTGACGCCGCTGCTCATACCGGCGCTCTGGATCGCCAACGGTCGCACCGATCCGCGGACGCCCTCCCCCGGTGGTGCAGAGGTACCGAGGGTCGTCCGTTGGGTGAGCGGCGCCGTCGGGGCTGTGCTGACGCTGATACTCTTCGTCCTGTTCGTCTTCCCGGAGCCGATGATCGAGGCGTGGCCGTGGGCGGTGAGCCCGCTCACCTCGCGGATACTGCTGGGATGGGGCGCGGTGTTCGGCGTCGTCAGCCTCTACTTCGCGTTCGAGACCCGCTGGAGCGCCGCGAAGATCCCGATCGAGAGCCTCGTGGTCTGGTTCGGCCTGCTGCTGATCGGGTTCGCGAGGTCGTGGACCGACGTCGATCCGACGAACCCGATCCTGTGGGTCCTCCTCGGTGGAGTCGCGGTCTACCTCGTCGGGCTCTCGACCCTCTACGTCCTCATGGAGCGGCGGTAGACGGCCGGGCGTAGCGGACGCCGTCGTGACTTCGTCCGTCGACCTCTCGCGGTTCCGGTGTTCGAGAGCCGGCGAGCGAAACGGCGAACTGAACGCTTTTGAACACGCGGGAGAGTGCACAGCCATGCCGACGAAGCTACCGGAATCGGAGTTCGAAGACCGGCTCGGCGAGGTACGCGATCGGTTAGGAGGGAAAGACGCCGACGCGGCGGTCTTCTTCGACGCGTCGAGCATCGAGTACCTCACGGGATTCGGCCACATCCAGACCGAGCGGCCGGTCGTCCTCGGAGTCACCGAAGAGGGGGTCGAGATCACGGTTCCCCGACTCGAAGTCGAGCGCGTCGAACCGAATCCCTGGATCGGCGCCGTCCACCACTACTTCGACTACCCGGGTGGGAGACCGATCGAGGTAGCGGCGGAGATGCTCACCGGGATGGGCGTCGAATCGGTACTCGCGGACGCCGACGGCGCTCCGGGCGTGATGGGATACGAGGGATCCGCACTTTCGGAGTTTCTAGAGGTGGAAACCCAGTCGTGGATCCCCCGGATGCGCTGGGCGAAAAGCGAGAGCGAGGTCGACCTGATCCGCGAATCGGCAAAGTGGGCGAACCTCGGTCACCGGTATCTCGCGGAGTACGCCGAGGTCGGCGCGCACCCGGCGACGGTGAGCCAGCGCGCGTCGACCGATGCCTCGCGCGCGATGCTCGACACGCTCGGCAAACGGTTCGAGGAGCGCGTCCGAGGCTCGGGGCCGGTCCACGCCGGATTCATCTCGGCCCACGAGACGGCGCTGCCCCACGGCCACACCCCGAACCAACCCCTGCGCGAGGGCGACGTCCTCGTCACCGGTGCGTCCTCGAACGTCGACGGCTACCGGTCGGAACTCGAGCGAACGATGTTCGTCGGCGAACCGAGCGACGAGCAGGTCCACTACTTCGAGCTGATGCTCGAGGCCCAGACCATCGCCATCGAGGCGCTGGGACCGGGCGTCCCGATCGCCGACGTCGACCACGCCGTCTGGGAGTACTTCGAGGAACAGGGCGTCACGAATCTCGCTCAGCACCACGTCGGGCACAACATCGGGATGGGCGGGCACGAGCCGCCGTACATCGACCGGGGCTGGGCCGAGCACTGCGAGTCCGAAGACACGAGCTACACGGCCGAAGACGCCGTGATGGAGCCGGGCCACGTCTACACGATCGAACCGGGGCTCTACACCGAGACCGAAGGATATCGCCACTCGGATACGATCGCGGTCACGGAAGACGGCGTCGAGTGGCTGACGTACTTCCCACGGGAGCTGGAAGGGAACGTCATCCGGTGAGTGGCACGCCCGACGAAGGCACCTGACAGAACGGACGAACCCCCTACCTACGACCGCTTACCGGGTCGTGCTCCGTACCAATATCGTCGCCGTGATCCTCGACTGCGGCGTGTTCGCCGGTAGCTCGCGCTCTCGATCGTACGGCAGTGGTCGCCATCGCGAGTTCTACTATGTAGGCGTATCGGGCGTGAAGCCGTAGCGGTACCGTTCAGACGTCCTCGTCGTCCGCTCTGTCCTCGCTGCTTTCCTCCCGCTCGTGCCGTTCGACCCGAATCGCCGTGATCCGGGTGTTGTCCACCCGCTCGACGGTGAGCGTCGCCTCCTCGCTCTCGATCGTCTCGCCGCTCTCCGGGATCCGACCCAGTTCGGCGAAGACGAAGCCGGCGATCGTCTCGAACTCCCCGCCCTCGGGCAGGTCGATCGCTAACTCCTCGTTGACCTCGTGGACGTTCACCTCCCCGCGCACGCGGATCGAGCCGTCGTCGATCCGTTCGATCGGCTCGTGTTCGGTCTCCTCTAGGATCTCGCCGACGACCTCCTCGATGATGTCCTCTAAGGTCACCAGCCCCTGTGTCGCGCCGAACTCGTCGATGACGATCACCATCTGGACGCGCTCCTCGCGCATCTCCGCGAGCAGTTCGTCGACGTTCTTCGACTCCGGGACGAACATCGCCTCGCTCGCGAGTTCGGAGAGCGACTCCTCGTTCCGTCGGTCGGCCGCGATCAGGTCGGGGAGCTCGACGATCCCGACGACCTCGTCGAGGCGCTCTTTGTACACCGGAATCCGATCTCTGCCCTCCTCGACGCAGAGGTCGATCGCCTCGCTCACGCTCGCCTCCGCCGGCACCGCGACGATCTCCAGACGTGGGACCATGATCTCCTTCGCGATCCGGTTTCTGAACTGGAAGACCCCGCGGAGCATCTCGCGTTCCTCTTCCTCGATGATCCCCTCGCGCTCGCCCGTATCGATCATCTGCTGGATCTCGTCGCGGGTGACGTAGGGGCTCTCGAGCTCGCCCGTGCTCCCGGTGACACGGTTGACCAGCCGGGTGAGCCTGTCGAAGACGACGACCAGCGGGTACATCACGTACTCCGAGAGTTTGAGCGGCCGGGCGATCCGTCGCGCCCAGGACTCGGTGTGCTCGACGGCGTAGGACTTCGGCGCGCTCTCGCCGAACAGCAGGACGAGCGCGGTGATCCCGAAAGTCGCGACGAGCACCGACTGTGCCGGCGGGAGGTGGAGCGCGAGCACGGTCGTCGCGATCGAGGACATGGCGATGTTGACGATGTTGTTCCCGACGAGGATCGTCACGAGCAAGCGATGGGGGTCGGCCTTCAACGCCTGGACGAGCTCGGCGCTCGGCAGCCCCTCCGCGACCATCGCGTCGACTTTGTGATCGCCGAGCGAGAACATGGCGATCTCCGAGGAGGAGAAGAAACCCGACAGCGCGATCAGCACCACGACCGCGAGCGAGCCGGCGATCGTGATCGTCTCCTCGGTGATCTCGAAGCCGAAGACGGCCGTACTCAGTAGCGAAAACACGACATCCGACGTGAGGGTCATTCCAGGGTGTACAGGCTCCCGGGACTAACCCTTTCCGTGATCGGTGGCTTCTTCCCCGCGTTCGCCTCACCATCCGGCGTGGCAGTCAGTTTCGACCTCTTCGGGACGCTCGTCTCCGTCGACCGCACGGAGCCGACGCGGGCGATCGCGAACGAACTCCGCGCACGCGACGTCACGGTCCCGGACGACTGGGAGCGGACCTACGGCGAGCGCCACGTCGACGCGCCGGAGGGTGCGGAGGTCCCGCTGCCTTCGCACGTCGCCGCGGCACTCCGCTCGCGCGGTGTCGAGTTCGACGCGCACGTCGTCCGCCGGGCGGTCGTCGCGGCGTTCGATCCCGCGGTGGAGACGCGAGCGGGCGCACACGAGACCGTCTCGACCGCCGCCGAGTACGTGCCTGTTGCCCTGCTCTCTAACTGCTCGGTGCCGGAGCTCGTCCCGCGGGTGCTGATCCGCTCGGACCTCGATCGCGACGCGTTCGACGCCGTGGTCACCAGCGTCGGCTGTGGCTGGCGAAAGCCCCACCCGGAGGCGTTTCACTCGGTCGCGGAGGCGCTCGACTGCGCGGTCGACAACCTCGTCCACGTCGGGGACTCCGAACACGCGGACGGTGGGATCGAGGCCTGTGGCGGTCGGTTCCTCTCCGTCGACGAGCACACGCTCGCCGAACTCCCCGACCTGCTCTCCCGGGAGGTGCCGTAGTGCCCGCGTGGGCGAGTCTCGCGGTCCTCCTCGCACTCGTTCTGGAGTGGACGTTCCGTGAGCCGCCCGAACGCCTGCACCCGGTGGCCTGGCTCGGACGGCTCGTGGCTCCGCTCGACCGCGAGTGGCGGTATTCAGGAGCGAGCGGACTGCTCGTCGCGCTCGCGGTTCCGGTTCTCGTCGGTGGTGTCGTCTATCTCTCGGTCGCACTTGCGGGGATCGCACACGTCGCGCTGGCTTCGCTCCTCGCGGGCCTGGTCCTCTTCTCCGCGAGCAGCCTCCGGATGCTCACGGAGAGCGCGAGCGAGGTGGCCGAGGCGAGCGAGAACGACCCGGAACGGGCTCGCGAGGCGTTACTCGCGCTCGTCGGCCGCGAGCGGGACGACCTCTCGTCCGGGGAGATGCGAAGCGCCGCGGTCGAGAGTTGTGCCGAGAACCTCGCGGACGGACTGGTCGCCCCCCTCCTCGCGTTCGGGGTCGTCGCGAACGTCTCGCTCCCGTTCGCCGCGGCGGCCGCGGCGTGGGTGAAGGCGGTGAACACGCTCGATTCGATGCTCGGGTATCCCGACAAACCCCACGGGACCGCATGCGCATGGCTCGACGACCTCGTGATGGTCGTCCCCGCACGGGTCGCGGCGGTCTTACTGAGCCTCGCCGCCCGTTCGCCCGACCCGCTGCTCAACGCCAGGCGGTGGGCGGGAGAGCCCGCCTCGCCGAACTCCGGCTGGCCGATGGGGACACTCGCGGGCGCGCTCTACGTGAGACTCGAGAAGCCGGGTGCCTACGTCCTCAATCCGGTCGCGGACCTCCCGACGGTCGCGGACGCACGGAAGGGGGTGCGCCTCGTTACGATCGCCGGCCTGCTCGCTTACCTGCTCGCGGGGGTGCTCGCGTGGGGGTGAGCGAGGTTACGAGCGCGCTCCGTGGGGCGTTCGGTTTCCTCACGAGGGTACCGATAGGACACAACGAGGCCGACTGGGGAGCGTTCCGGAACACACCCACCGCGTTCGTGCTCGTGGGCTACCCCGTGGGCGCGCTGGTCTCGCTCTCGTTGTTCGTCCCGGGACAGGAGGCGACCGCGTTCGCTCTCCTCCTCTCCGTGTACCTCGTCTGCGGGGTCAACCACGTCGATGGCCTCGCCGACTGCGCCGACGCGGCGGTCGTCCACGGGGACGGAGAGCGCCGTCGCGAGGTACTCAAGGACACGACGACCGGCGTCGGCGCGGTCCTCGCCGTCACGCTCGTCGTCGCCGGTCTCGTACTCGCCGGACTCGCGCTCGCATCGTTCCCGCTTCCCGTCGCGATCGGGATCGTGATCGCCGCGGAGGTCGGCGCGAAGCTCTCGATGGCGCTCGTCGTCTGTCTCGGCGAGGCGACCCACGAGGGGTTCGGCTCGTCGTTCACCGGGGAGAACGGCACGGGGGACGCGATCGTACCGACCTTCGCCACGCTGCCAGTACTCGTCCTCACACCGGCACCGGGTGCCGTCGCGCTGCTCGCGTCGGCCGGCGTCGCGCTCGCCGCCCTGTCGTGGTCGAAACACCACCTCGGCGGGGTCTCCGGTGACGTGATCGGCGCGACGAACGAGCTCGCACGGCTGGCCGCGCTCCATTTCGGGGTGATCGCGTGGACGCTCTGGTGATCTGTGGCGGCGAGGGGAGCCGTCTCGGCGGCGAGGTCGAGAAGCCGCTGGTCGAGGTGGATGGTCGCGCGATGGTCGATCGGGTGCTCGACGCGCTGTCGGGGAGTGCAGTCGATCGGACGATCGCCGTGACCTCCCCGAACGCCCCGGAGACGCGCGAACACGTCGGGGAACGGGCTCCGACGATCGAGACGCCCGGCGAGGGCTACGTCGCCGATCTGGGCGTCGCCCTCGGTCGGGTCTCGCTCCCCGTCCTGACCGTCGCGGCCGACCTCCCCCTCCTGGATTCGGCGGTGATAGATCGAGTCGTCGCAGAACACGACTGCGGCTCGCTTGCGCTCTACGTTCCGGGAGAGAGAAAGCGGATGCTGGGAGTGAGCGTCGACGCCGTCCACGAGATCGGTGGGCGGGAGGTCGCTCCGGCGGGGGTGAACGTCGTCGGGGAGGGCGAGGACCGGTCGCTCGTGCTCGACGACGAGCGGCTCTCGGTGAACGTCAATCGGCCGGGAGACGTGCGGGTCGCAGAGCGCCTCGCGACCGAGGAGTGAGCGCAACGGTTCTTACCCAGGGGTGTGAGGAGGAGGGTATGGATCCCGACGCGGCACGGCGCGTCGAGCGGGTTCCCCACGGGGGTGGGGTAGACTCAGGGCTGATCGACTTCAGCGCGAACGTCAACCCCGAGACGGCACCCGGCGTCACCGCCGTCTACGACGGGGCGCTCGCCGTCTCGAAGCGGTATCACGCCGACGACTACACCGGCTACCGGACTGCCGCGGGCGCGTCCGTCGGCTGCGAGCCGATCTCGGTGATCCCGACCGCGGGCGGGCTCGACGGCATTCGGCTCGCGCTCTCGGTACACGTCGACCGGGGCGACCGGGTACTCCTCCCGTACCCGAGCTTCGGGGAGTACGCCCGCGAGGTCAGGCTACAGGGAGCCGAGCCGGAGTTCGTCCCGGTCGAGGAGCTCCTCGACACCGATCCCGAGGGGTACGCGATGGCGATCGTCTGTAACCCGAACAATCCCACGGGACTCGCGTTCGACGCGGACGACCTCACCCGGTTCCTCGAGAGATGCCGGGCGGCCGGGACCGTACTCCTCGCCGACGAGGCCTTTCTCGGGTTCACCGACCGGCCCTCGATGGCCGGCCTCGACGGGGCCGTCGTGATCCGCTCGCTCACGAAACTGTTCGGGTTGCCGGGGCTCCGCGCGGGCTTCGCCGTCGCGACCGACGACCTCTACGAGCCGATGGAGCGCGCCCGCCTCACCTGGAACCTCTCGACCCCTGCCGCCGCCGTCGGGGCACACTGTCTCCGCTCGAAAGGGTTCGTCGAGGAGACCAGGGCACGCGTCGAGAGCGAGCGGGAACGGATGGCCGAGGCGCTCTCGGAGGGCTACGAGGTCCACCCGTCAGACGCCCCCTTCCTCCTGCTCGACGTCGGGGACCGGTCGGTCGAGGAGGTGGTAGAGACCGCCCGCGACGGTGGGATCGCGATCCGCGACGCGCGGAGTTTCAGGGGGCTCGACTCGCACGTCCGGTGCGCGGTGCGGACGCCCGCACAGAACGACCGGCTGATCGGGGTGCTCTCGCTTGTTTGACGCGGAGACTCGTGGGGGAGTGACACAGCTGCGGCGAGAGGGCTCCCGCTGGCTGTCGACCGGGTGGAACGGCGGGAAGACGGAAGGGAGTACCGCCTACAACGTCACGGTCCCGGAGGGATGGCCGACGCTCGACATCGGAGCGTACCTGACCGAACGGCTCTCCGGGGCGGGCTTCGCCCGCCCCGGTCCGGCGCTGCTCACTGGCGTCGACCAGCGCCACGCGCGACTCGCCCGGCTCGACTCCGTCACGGTACTCGCCACCGCCGGTCTCTCGAACCCGGCGACGCTCCCGCTCGATCCGGATCGGAGACGTTCCGATCCCGATACTGACGGCGATCGACCGCCCGGAACGGTGAACCTGTTCGTCGGGACGGCCCGGGCCTGTGTCGAGGGCTCGCTCTCCGGGGTGATCGCCACGGCCGTCGAGGCGAAGACCGCGACGCTGCTCGCCGAGACGGGCTTTTCGGGGACGACGAGCGACGCGCTGATCGTCGCCTGCGATCCGGCGGGAGAGCCCGTCGAGTACGTCGGCAGCGCGACGGAGGTGGGAACGGCGGTCCGCGCGTGCGTACGCGACGCGCTGCTCGCGAGCCTCCGCTCGCGCTACGCGGAGAGGGGGTATCCGGAGTCGGTCACCGACGCCGAGTACGGGGTGGAGACACGCGAGCGCGCGACGGTCGGGTCGGTCCCCGGGACCGAACCGGAGAAGTGATCGCGCTCCGAACGACGAGACGTGACCGACGACGATCCGCTCGGACGGACGCCCGGGAAGGGCCGGACCCCCGAGGCCCAGGAGATCGAACCGGGTTCCCCCGAGGAGTTCGGCCGGGTGCAAGTCTTCTGGGGCGACGGCAAGGGCAAGACGACCGCGGCGATGGGGATGGGACTGCGCGCCGCCGGGCACGGCTTCCGGGTCCACATGCTCCAGTTCATGAAGGGCGGGGCCGCGAGCGTCGAGGACGTCCGCGGCGAGTACAACGCGATCTCGGTACTACCCGGCTTCTCCTACGAGAACGCCGGCCACTACGGCTGGCACGGGATGCGCGACGGCAGCGAGGACACCGATCACGAGAGCGAGGCCGCGGCGGGCTTCGAGCGACTGCGAGAGCTGATCGACTGTGCCTCCGAAGCCGATCTCGCGGAGCCGATCCCGTTCGACGCACCCCCCGAGGAGGGGATGCACATGCTGATCGTGGACGAACTGCTCTACGCGGCGAACCGCAATCTCGTGGACAGGGAGGCGGTTTTGGAGCTGATCGAGACGAAACCCGCGGACCTCGAACTCGTCCTCACCGGCGGCCACGAACGCCCGGAGTGGCTGCTCGAGCACGCCGACCTCGTGACGAACGTCCGAAAGGAGAGACACCACTTCGACGAGGGCCAGCGCGCGCGGAAGGGCACCGAGTACTGAGGACTACGACGGCCAGGTGTCCTCCACCCGTCCCCGCGTCACCTTCGCGCCGACGAGGATCGGGTCCCAGACGGTGCTGAAAGGCGGCGCGTACGCCAGGTCGAGCCGTTCGAGTTCCGCGAGATCCATCCCCGAGAAGAGCGCCGTCACCACCGTGTTGATCCGGTGGGCGACGCCCTCCTCGCCGACCATGCTCGCCCCGAGCACGCTCTCGCTCTCGCGATCGACCGTGAGCGAGAGCGTGATCGTCGACCCGCCGGGGTAGTAGCCCGAGCGCGAGGCGGTCTCGACCGTCTCCGTGACGGGGTCGAACCCCGCCGCGTCCGCCCGACCGTGGTCCGTGATCCCGGTTCGAGCCACCTCCAGATCGAACGCCTTCAGGACGGCCGTTCCGGCGATCGGACCCACGAGCGTCGGCTCGCCCGCGACGGTCCGACCGATGGCTCGCCCGTGGCGGTTCGCGGTGAGCGCGAGCGGGGCGTACGTCGGCTCCCCGGTCACCACGTCGGTCGCCTCCGCGCAGTCACCCGCGGCGTAGATCCCCTCGACGCTCGTCTCGCCGTAGGCGTCGGTCGCGATAGCACCCGTCTCCCCCAGATCGATCCCCGCCTCCTCGGCGAGCGCGGCCCGAGGCTCGACCCCCGCGCCGACCAGCACGAAGTCGACCGGAACGCTCTCTCTACCGGTCTCGACGGCGAGCACACCCTCGTCGGTCTCACCGATTCGTTCGACGCCCGCCCCGACGTGGACCGAGACTCCCTGTTCGGCGAGATGGCCCTCGACGACCCGGGCGACCGGTTCGTCGAACTGCCGTAGTAAACGGTCGCGCCGCTGGAAGAGGTGGACCTCCAGGTCGTGTGCCGAAAAGGCCTCGGCCATCTCGATGCCGATGTAGCCGCCGCCGACGATCCCGACCGAACGAGGAGCGTGCTCGCAGAAGTACGCACACGCCTCGCCGCCGCGGGGGTCCTCGAACTCGATCGCGCCGGAGCGGAGCCCGCTCACGTACTCGCGGATCTCGTGGCCGTCGGAGAGGCTCCCGAGCGTGAACACCGCCTCGTGGTCGCTTCCCTCGATTCTCGGCAGCGTCGCCGCCGCACCGGTCGCGATCAGCAGTGTTCCGTAGCGCTGTGAGAACGCCTCGCCCGCATCCGGGTCGACTCTCACCTCTCGGTCCTCCGGGTCGATCCCGACCACCTCGTGGCCGGTCCGGAGGTCGATGTTTCGTTCCTCCCTGAACTCCTCGGGCGTCATCGAGACGAGGTCGTCGAGGGACTGGATTCGCCCCTCGACGTAGTAGGGCAGGCCACAGGCACCGTAGGCGACCCACTCGCCCTTCTCGAAGACCAGGACGTCGAGGTCCGGGTCGTCACGTTTCGACTTGCTCGCGGCGCTCATCCCCGCCGCGTCCCCACCGATCACCACGAACGGTCCGTCCATACGCTCACGTCCACAGCCGACGCCAAAGCTTCCTACCCCCGACGTTCGGTACCGGACGTTATGCCCGTCGGCGCTGTACTGGAACCGAGATGCCGACACCGATCCCGGGGATCCACCACGTCACCGCCATCGCGAGCGATCCGGCCGCGAACGTCACCTTCTACACGGAGACGCTCGGCCTGCGCCTCGTGAAGCGGACGGTGAACTTCGACGCGCCGGACACCTACCACCTCTACTACGCCGACGGCGCTGGGACGCCGGGGACCGCGATGACGTTCTTCCCGTGGCCGAATGCGAGCCCCGGACGACCGGGAACCGGGCAGGTGACGACCACCCAGTTCTCGATTCCGGATGGCAGTGCGGAGTTCTGGGCAGACCGGCTCGAACGCGAGGGAGTCGACGTCGAACGGACCGTGCGGTTCGGCGAGTCCGTCCTCGTCCTCTCGGACCCTGACGGGATCGGCCTCGAGCTCGTCGGGAGCGACGGTGGAGAGAGCGAGCCGTGGGGCGAAGAGGTTCCGGAGGAGCACGCGATCCGGGGGTTCCACGGCGTCTCGCTCACCGTCGGGGGCTACGAACGATCGGCTGAGCTACTGGAGACGATGGGCTACGAGGCGGCCGAGGAGGACGCCCCGCGCTTTCGCTACCGCACGGAAGGGCTGGCTCCGGTCGTCGACCTCGTCTGCCGTCCGGACGCGATGCGCGGGTCGTTCGGTCCCGGAACCGTCCACCACGTCGCCTTCCGGATGGCCGACGACGTGATGCAAGCGGAGTGGCGCGAGGCGCTCGCCGAGTCGGGCTTCGACCCCACACCAGTACTCGACCGGCAGTACTTCCGGTCGATCTACTTCCGCGAGCCGAACGGCGTGCTCTACGAGTTCGCGACCGATCCCCCGGGGTTCACCGCCGACGAGTCGGTCGACGACCTGGGAGGCGAACTGAAGCTCCCGCCGTGGCTCGAAGGTGATCGTGAGGAGATCGAGGCGAGCCTGCCGCCGCTCCCCCTGGAGGGCGGCCGATGAGTGGGCCTGTGGAGAACGAGGACCCCCACGGCGAGCAGCCGATCGAGGCGACCGGCGCACCACTGGAGGTCGCGGAGGTGGCGGTGGTGATGGTCCACGGTAGGGGTGCGACCGCGAACGGGATGCTCGGGCTGGCGCGAGAGGTCTGGCACTCCGAGATAGCGTACCTCGCGCCGCAGGCGTTTCGGAGCACGTGGTACCCCCAGTCGTTCCTCGCGCCGATCGAGGCGAACGAGCCGTGGCTCACCTCGGCGCTCGGGACGGTCGAGCGCGCGCTGGCTCGGCTCTCGGAGGCGGGGATCGAGCGGGAAAGAACGGTCCTCCTGGGCTTCTCGCAGGGGGCGTGTCTCGCGACGGAGTTCGCGGCGCGGAACCCGACGCGCTACGGCGGGATAGTCGGACTCTCCGGCGGGCTGATCGGACCCGAGGGGAGCGAGTTCGAGTACGGGGGGAGCCTCGAGTGTACGCCGGTGTTCCTCGGCTGTAGCGACGTCGACCCGCACATCCCGGTCGAACGGGTTCACGAAACGGCCGAGGTGTTCGACGGGCTGGGAGCGGCGGTCGAGAAACGGATCTACGAGGGGATGGGCCACACGGTTAACGAGGAGGAGATCGAGGCGGTGAACGAGTTGCTAGACGGACTGATCGACGGCGAGTGAGATCGGATCGGGGACAGCGTATTGTACCGCCGCTCCCTCTACGTAGCATGGGTGTGCTCGACCGAACCACGGCGATGATCGAATCGACGCTCGACGGGCTGGTCGACTCCGCGAGCGACGCCGACGAGGAGCTCGACTACGCACACGAGCAGATGCGCGAGGAACTCCGCGCGGTCGACGAGGGGCTCGTGAACCTCGTGAGCGAGCGCAACCGTCTCGAACGCCGGAGCGAGGAGCTCGACGCCGAGGTAGAGCGACGCAACGACCAGGCGCGCGAGGCGGTCTCGATGGACCGAGAAGACGTCGCCCGCGAGGCCCTGGAAGCGAAAGAGCGCGCGTTGCGCGAACGAGAGGAGGTCGACCGGAGCGTCTCCGAGCTGAAGGATGCGGAGGCAGAACTCCGGGAGAAGAAGGCCGAACTCGCCGAGCGTGTCGAGCGCTTCGGGACCGAGAAGGAGATCCTGAAGGCCGACCGGATGCGCGCGAGCCTCGAAGCGGGAACGACCGAGTCGGCCGAGGGAATCGCCCGGGCGGAAGAGGCCCTCGAAGAGCGGTCTGCGCGGGCTGCCGCCACCGAGGAGCTCCGGGAGTCCGGCGCACTCACCGGCCCGCTCGACGACGAGGACGAGATCGGCGCGAGCATCGAGCGCGAACGGGTCAGCCGGGAAATCGAGGACGAACTCGACACGATCCGGGCGGAGGTCGGTGAGGAGTCCGAGGAGCCCGACGGGTCGGACGACGAAGGATCGGGCTCGAACTGAGCGCAGTCGTCCGGTTTCCACTCGCGGTGGAGGATAGCACTAAACACCCCGGGGCCGAACCAGGAGACGATGACCGAGGAGATCGAACCACGGCCGTTCGACCCGGACGACGTTCTCGACGTGGACGACGACGACTTCGAGGGGGCGGTCGCCGTCGTGACCGGCGGCGGCTCCGGCATCGGGAAGTCGACTGCGCTCGGGCTCGCGCAGAACGGGCTCACGGTCGTCGCGACCGACGTCGACGAGGACGGACTGGCGAGGACCGCCGAACGCGCCGAGGAGTTCGACCTCACGGTCGAGACCGTGGCGGCGGATCTGAGCGAGGACGGGGACATCGAAGGGCTCGTCGAGGAGGCCGCGACGCTCGGCGACCTCCGGTACGTCGCGAACGTCGCGGGGCTCCAGCACATCGACTCGATCGAGGAGTTCCCGATGGAGCGCTACGACTTCATGCAGCGGGTGATGCTGCGCGCGCCGCTGTATCTCGCGAAACTCGCGTTCCCACACATGCGCGAGGCAGGGGGCGGCTGCGTAGGCAACATGTGTTCGATCCACGGCCACTACGTCACCCGGGACAAGGTGGCGTACAACGTCTCGAAGTTCGGCCTGCGGGGGCTCACGCAGTCGATCGCCGCCGAGGGCGACGGCGACGTCCGCGCCTTCTCCATCTCGACGGCGTACGTGAAGACGCCGCTGGTCACGAACCAGATCGCCGACACCGCCGAGAGCCGCGGGATCGACGAGCGCGAGGTCGTCGAGGACGTAATGCTCGGCGAGGCGCGCACGAAGGAGATGATGGAGCCGGTCGAGGTGGCGAACCTCTTCGCGTTCGGCTTCTCGAAGCACGCCCGTCACTTGAACGGCGGCGACCTGCTCTGGGACGGCGGCTACACGCTCACGTATGAGTGAGCGACGGCTCGGCTCGAACGCGGTCGGGAGTCGGGAGGGGCGCCGATGAGCGATCCGACCAGGGTCGCGATCGCGTGTCAGGGCGGGGGTAGTCACACCGCGTTCACCGCGGGCGTGCTGAAGGCGCTGCTCCCGCGGATGGACGGCGAGTACGAGTTAGTTGGAATGAGCGGCACCTCCGGCGGGGCGGTCTCGGCAGTCGCCGCGTGGGACGGCCTCTGCACCGAGAGCCGCGAGGGGGCGGGCGAGCGCCTCGACGCGGTCTGGAGCGCGATCGCGGCCTCCTCGCTACCGGAACGGATCACGAACGGCTGGGTACAGAGCTGGGAGGCGTTGCGGAACATGGGGGCGCCCGTCCCGGAGATCAGCCCGTATCACACCCCGATCGGACGGTGGGGCCAGCGCCGGCTACGCGAGGTGATCGAGACGGAGCTTCGCCTCTCCGCGTGTCGGGCGGCGATGGACGGCGAGACGCCCCGCCTCGTCATCGGGGCGGTCGACGTCAACGCCGGGCGGTTCGAGACGTTCGTGAACGAGGCGATCACCGCGGACGCGATCCTCGCCTCGGCCTCCGTGCCGACGATCTTTCCCGCGGTGGAGATCGACGGTCACTACTACTGGGACGGGCTGTTCTCCCAGAACCCGCCGATTCACGACCTCACGTACGTCCCGCCCGAGCGAAAGCCCGAGGAGCTCTGGGTGATCCAGATCAACCCCCAGCGGAGAGCGGAGGAGCCGAAATCGGTCGAGGAGATCGCCGACAGACGGAACGAGCTCTCGGGGAACCTCTCGATGAACCAGGAGCTCGCGTTCGTCGAACAGGTCAACCGCTGGATCGACGCGGGCCACCTCCCCGAGGAGCGGTTCGAGCGGATCGCGGTGAGGCGGATCGGCATCCACCGTACGCTCTCGTACCCCTCGAAGCTCGACCGGGACCCGGAGTTCATCGAGGAGCTGATGACCGCGGGCGAACGGGTCGGCACCGAGTTCCTCGACGGACTCCGACGAGCTTAACTCCAGTCGAGTCCGCGCGACTCGTCGGGTGGTGCGAGCGGGCTCTCCGGTAGACCGGCTCGCGGCGTCGGGTCGTTGTAGGGCGAGGGAGCGACGTCGTTCGGCCCGTCGGGGTAGAACAGCGAGGCGACCGCGTGAAGGTGTTCGCGACCCACCCCGAGTTCGAACTGGCCGCCGCCGTAGAGTTCTATCCCCCGCTCCTGACAGTACTCGATCGTCGCGAGGAGCGATCGGACCGAGCCGAACCGTGATGGTTTGACGTTGAGCCACTCGGGCTCCCACGGGAGGTCCTCGACCGACTCGACGCCCGTGATCGGGTAGTCCCAGGCGACCCGGCCCTCGTGGCCGCGCAGGATCTCCCTCGTCTCCTCGGTGAGCGCCGGGTCCTCGATCACTGCATCCGGAAGCCCCTCGACGACCCGTCGGTAGAGGTCGGGATCGGCCGGCTGGTCGACGACGGTCCCGTGGTACTGTCCCTTCAGGTCGACCGCACGCACCCGACCGGTCTCCCTCAGCCGGGCGATCAGTGCCTCGTCCCACTCGGAGGTCGGATCGAGTTTGAACTCCAGGTCGGGGTTCAGGTCGAGAAAGGCCTCGACTCGGTCGAGCGTCGGCGGGTCGCCGAGGCGGGTCGAGACGACGAACCTGACCGGCCCGTACTCGATCCCGAGGGCGCTCGCGAGGGTCTCTCCGGCCTGTCGGAGCGCGAGGTCGAGCGCTGCGCTCTCGAACCCCCACCGGCGGTAGTTCCTGAACGCAGACTGCCCCGGTTCGGACCCGAAGAAGAGGTCTTGGCTCCCGAGGTGCTCCGAGAAGCTATCGAGGGTGTACTCGCCCTCGAGGTCGAACGGGTCGCCGTCGCCTACGTGCTCGACGAGCGCGTGGTGGTCCTCACCCTCGTAGGTGACGTCCTCGCCACGGCCGGTCTGGCCGCGCCCGTGGAGCGAGACGGTGGTCGTCGTCCGGACGAACTCGCTCGAGGTGTCGCGCTCGGCCAGCGAGCAGTCGAACCCCTCGATCACGAGGTCGAGATCCGCGACGGCGTCGTAGATCGTCATGGGCTCGCTTCGATGGGGAGCCTCATCACCGTTCGCACTGTCACTCCGGGTCGATACCGACCGGA
The DNA here is from genome assembly GCF_036429475.1 of Halalkalicoccus sp. CGA53. GTDB lineage: Archaea > Halobacteriota > Halobacteria > Halobacteriales > Halalkalicoccaceae > Natronorarus > Natronorarus salvus. Next base: position 1,549,617 of record NZ_CP144125.1, on the reverse strand, counting down.
ATCGCCCCGCGCAGGTCGCGTGAGGAGCGACCGACCTCGATCGTTCCCTCCTCCGTCACCGGGATCCAGTCCTCCCGAACGGGGTCGTAGCCGAGGAACGACCGCGGGTCGAGCGACACCTCGACGTCCCGTCGCTCGCCGGGCGCGAGACGCGTGGTGGAGAAGCCGGCGAGCTCTCGCGGCGGTCTCCCCGCCACCTCGCTCGCGACGTAGAGCTGCACGACCTCCTTCCCGGGACGATCGCCGACGTTCTCGACCGTGACCGAAACCGACACGGGTTTGCCGACCGGGATCCGGTCGGGCGCCTCCAGCGGCCCGTACTCGAACTCGGTGTAGGAGAGCCCGTGGCCGAACGGGTAGTACGGCTCGACCTCCCGAGCGTCGAACCCGCGATAGCCCACCAGCAGCCCCTCGTCGTACTCGACGCGGCCGTCTACACCGGGATAGCTCGCCTCGTCGAAGCCGTAGTCGTCCTCGCGGCCGAACGTCACCGGGAGCCGCCCGCCGGGTTCCTCGCCGGTGAGCACCGCCGCGAGCGCGATGCCGTCGTCCTGACCGGGGTACCACGTCTCGAGCAGTGCGGGTACGGAGTCGAGCCACGGCATCTCGACCGCCCCGCTGGTGTTCAGTACGACGACGAGCTCCCCCGCGACGTCCGCCACGGCCTCGATCAGTGCGTCCTGTGACCCAGGAAGCGAGAGCGAGGGACGGTCGGTCCCCTCGGTCGCGACGTCGCGGGCGACGAGCACCGTCGCGTCCGCGCGTTCGGCGGCCGCGACAGCGGCCTCAATCGACGGCTCGTCGTCCGGTTCGTCGGCCTCGCCCTCGTCGAAGAACCGAACCCCCCGGATCGGCGAGACCCCGCGCTCGAAGCTCACCTCGCCTGCGAGGTGTTCGCGGAGGCCGGCGAGCGGGCTCACCGCGTGGGCCGGCGTCACCTCCGAGCTACCGCCGCCGCCGAGTGCGGGCCGGTCCGCGTTCGGGCCGATCACGGCGAGCGTCTCGATCCCCGGATCGATGGGGAGAACGCCCTCGTTCTTCAGCAGGACCGATCCCTCGATCGCGACCCGACGGGCGACCTCCGGGTGGTCCACCGTGTCGACCTCCTCCGCGTTCCGGCTCTCGGACCCGAACCGCTCCATCGTTTCCAGAACGCGGCGAACCATCGTGTCGATCCGCCCCTCGCCCACCGCGCCCACGTCGACCGCCGCTCTCAGCGGCTCGCCGTAGCGCCCGCCCTCCTCGACGTCCGGCATCGAGAGCGGGAGCTCCGAGGGCGCGACGCCGAACTGGGACTCGGCGTCGAGCGCGTAGCCCGGCATCTCGAGGTCCAGGCCCGCGGTCGCCGAGTCGACCGGATCTCCGGTCGCCCACCAGTCGGAGACGACGTATCCAGAGAAGTCCCACTCGTCCCTGAGGACCTCGGTGAGCAGTCGGCGGTTGTCGCTCATCGACTCGCCGTTCACGCCGTTGTACGCACACATCACGGAGCCGACCCCTGCCTCGCGGACTGCCGCCTCGAACCCTCGAAGGTAGCACTCGCGCAGTGCGCGCTCGCCGATCCGGGCGTCGATCGTCGTCCGCTCGGCCTCCTGGCTGTTCGCGACGTAGTGTTTGGCCGTGGCGATCGCGCCCTCCGACTGGATCCCCTCGACGACGGAGACGGCCGTCCGGCTCGTCAGCCAGGGGTCCTCGCTGTAGTACTCGAAGTTCCGGCCGCCGTGTGGGACGCGAATCAGGTTGAGCCCGGGCGCGAGGAGGCCGTCCTGACCCTTCGCGCGCGTCTCCCGCCCGAGCGCCTCGCCCTGTTCTCTGGCGAGGTCTCCGTCCCAGGTCGCCGCGAGCGCGATCGAGGCGGGGAAGGCGGTCGCCTCGCCCGCGCGTACACCCAGCGGGCCGTCGACCAGTCGGAGCGGCGGGATCCCCCGCTCATCGTTCGGGGGGAGGTAGCCGGTCGAGACGCCCTCCGGGTCGCGTGCCCCGTGGAGTAGTCGCAGTTTCTCCGCGAGCGTGAGCGACTCGACGAGCGTGTCGGGGTCGCCCCGTGGCCCGTCCCGGAATGCGGTCATAGTCCGACCGACGCGCGCGGCCATGAAAGCGGTTCGGCCGATCGGTCGGACGAAAAGTGTTATATGCTACCGAGTGCCAATCATCGACGAATGCGGGACTCCCACGCGTGGATGCAGCCGGGAGACGAAGCGATCCTTGAGTTCTTGCTGGACAATCCGCCGGAGTACGCACCGCTGATCGCCGGGGGGATCGGGATGCACCACACGAACGTCGAACGCCGGTGTCGGGTGCTCGCGGAGAGCGGCCTGCTGGAGACGGTGAGCGAGGAGGTCGTCTACCGGCTCACCGAGCGCGGCGAGCGCTTTCTCGCCACGGAGGCGTCGGAACGAGCCGAGTTGGGGCCCGAGGAACAGGTGGGGCGAGACCCCGGAGAGGCCGCCGGAATCGGGAGCGTTTAGTCGTCGCGCGCGAACCGGCGAGCGATGGCCCGGACGCTGCTCGTCGCCGGCACCGCGAGCCACGTCGGCAAGAGCACGGTCACGGCGGGACTGTGTCGCTACCTCTCAGATCGGGGAGTCCAAGTCACACCCTTCAAGGCCCAGAACATGTCGAACAACGCTCGGGTCGTTCCCGTGGCGAACTCGCATGAGGCCGGCGAGATCGGCGTCAGCCAGTACGTCCAGGCCCGGGCGGCGCGCGTCCGGCCGACGACCGACCTGAACCCGGTCCTGCTGAAACCGCGCGGCGGGAGCGAGAGCCAGCTGGTGATCGACGGCCGGGCTCGCGAGCACTACCGAGCGGGCGAGTACTTCGAGAGCGGATGGCAGGACGCTCGCGAGGCGGCCGTCGCCGCCCATGGGCGTCTCGCCACAGCGTACGACGTGATCGTCGCCGAGGGGGCGGGCTCGATCGCGGAGATCAATTTACACCACAGAGACCTCGCGAACGTCGAGACCGCCCGGTTCGCGGACGCCGACGTTCTGCTGCTCGTGGACATCGAACGCGGCGGCGCGTTCGCGAGCCTCTACGGCACCCTCGAACTGATGCCGACGGAGATCCGCGAGCGAGTCGTCGGCGCCGCGATCACGAAGTTCCGGGGCGATCCATCGCTGCTCGGTCCGGGGATCGAGGAGATAGAAGAGCGCACCGAGGTACGAATAGTCGGCGTGCTCCCGTACGACGATCCCGGGCTGCCGGAGGAGGACAGCGTCGCGCTTCCGGCGGCTGGCGAGACGGCCGTTCTGGGTGACGACGACGGTGTGGAGGAGAGCGACGCCGTACGGATCGCGGTGCCACGGCTCTCTCGGATCTCGAACTTCACGGACCTCGATCCAATCGCGCGCGAGCGTGGCGTCCGGATTGTCTACTCCCCGCCAGATCGCCTGTTCGACGGGAGCCCGGACGCGGTCGTCCTTCCAGGGACGAAAAACACGGTCGACGACCTGAGAGAGCTCCACGACGCAGGCTTCGGCGAGCGGTTGCGAGCGTTCGACGGGCCCGTAGTCGGGCTCTGTGGTGGCTACCAGATGCTCGGCGAGCGGATCACGGGCGCGGAGGTCGAGAGCACCGACGACGTTCCCGAACTCCCCGGCTTCGGGCTGCTCCCGGTCGAAACCGAGTTCTCCGAGGGGAAACACGTCGAACGGGTCGAGCGCGAGCTTCGGGGAGTCGGCCCGCTCGCGGGTGCCGGGGGAACCGTCGAGGGCTATGAGATACACGTGGGTCGGACGAGGCTCACGAGCGAGGCCGAGCGGCCGTTCGAGGGCGAGGGCGCGGCGACCGATCGGGTACTGGGAACCTACCTCCACGGCCTCTTCGAGAACCGCGTCGCCCGCGAGGCGTTTTTGACCACCGTCTTCGCTCGCGCCGGACGGGAGCGGCCGGTGGAGGGCACGGTTCCGGAGTCGCCGTACGACCGGGCGGCGCGGCTCGTCGGGGAGCACCTCGACCTGGCGGCGCTCGGGCTAGAGGGTTAGGTGGGGGCGGGCGAATCGAGGTCATGGATTGGGAGCCACCCGGGGAGTGGGAGCGGATCGAGACGATCGAGTCACACACTGGCGGCGAGCCGTTCCGGATCGTCCCCGACGGGTATCCGACGATTCCCGGCGAGACGATGGCCGAGAAACGCGCGTACGCCCACGAGCACCACGATCACCTCCGGACCGCACTGGTCTGGGAGCCTCGCGGCCACGCCGACATGTACGCCGGGGTGCTGACCGATCCGGTCGCGGATGGGTCGGACCTCGGCGTGCTCTTTCTCCACAACGAGGGCTACAGCACCATGTGCGGCCACGGGATCGTCGCGCTCGGGACGGCCCTCCCCGAACTGGGACTGGTCGACCTCGATCCCGCCGAGCCCGAACTCCGGATCGACACACCCGCCGGGACGGTCCTCGCCAGGTCCGAGTTCGAGGGCGGTCGGGTGAGACGGGTCGCCTTCGAGAACGTCCCGTCGTACGTCGTCGCTCGTGACCGGACGATCGACGTCGAGGGGATCGGACCCGTGCGCTACGACCTCGCCTTCGGTGGGGCGTTCTACGCCTACTGCGACGCCGAGGAGGCGGGAGTGTCGCTCGACCCGTCGGGTATCGACGGGGCGATCGACCACGGGAGGGCGATCAAGCGCGCGGTCGTGGCGGAGACAAGTCTCGAACACCCCGACGAGCAGCTCGCGTTCCTCTACGGGGTGATCTTCACCGGACCTGCCGAGGACGAGGCGGCCGACCTCCGGAACGTCTGCGTCTTCGCGGACGGCGAGGTCGACCGCTCGCCCACCGGAACGGGCGTGAGCGGGCACCTCGCGCTCCGTGCGGAGGAGATTGGCGAGAGAGAACTCGTCGTGGAGAGCGTCGTCGGCTCCACCTTCACGGGTCGGATCGCCCGGAAGACGACGGTCGACGGGAGGGAGACGGTCGTCCCCGTCGTGGAAGGCAGCGCGCACACGCTGGGGAGAGCCGAGTTCTGGATCGATCCGGAGGACCCGCTCGGCGAGGGCTTTTTCCTCCGCTGACGGCGCTGTCGACTCAGTCGACGGTCGCCTCGACGGTGGGGACGTGGACGGTCTCGAGCACCTCGGAAACCACCGTCCGCTTCTCGACGTCGCTCACGGTCGCGTCGGGGGTGAGTACCAGCCGGTGGGCGAGGACGGGTTCCGCGATCCGTTTCACGTCGTCCGGGGTGACGAAGTCCCGACCGGAGAGCACCGCTCGCGCCCTCGCCACCTCGAACAGCCGTTGGGTGCCGCGTGGTGAGACGCCGACCTGAACCCGGCGATCGGTCCGCGTCCCGCGGGCGACGTCGACGACGTACTCGAGCAGGTCCTCGTCCACCCGGACCGTCTCGGGAACCCGCTGGAGCGAGCGGACCTCCTCGGCCGAGAGCACCGACACCACCTCCGGGCTCCGTGCCTCGCGGGCCGCTCGTCTCCGCAGGAGTTCGACCTCGCCCTCCCGCTCCGGATAGCCGAGCGAGGTCTTCACGACGAACCGGTCGACCTGCGCCTCGGGCAACGCGAACGTCCCCTCCTGGTCGACCGGGTTCTGCGTCGCGATGACGAGGAACGGGTCGGGGAGCGCGCGGCTCTCCCCGCCGACGGTGACCTGGCGCTCCTCCATCGCCTCGAGCAACGCTGCCTGGGTCTTCGGCGGCGCGCGGTTGATCTCGTCGGCGAGGACGACGTTCGCGAAGATCGGCCCCTCCCTGAACTCGAAGCTACGCTCCTTCTCGTTGAAGACGTGCGTGCCGGTGACGTCCGTCGGGAGCAGGTCAGGGGTGAACTGCACCCGCGAGAACGAGAGCCCCAGCGCGCGTGCCACGCTCCGGGCGGTGAGCGTCTTCCCGGTACCTGGAACGTCCTCGAGGAGCACGTGACCGCGTGAGAGCGTTCCGAGCAGGACGGTCTCCAGGAACTCGCGCTCGGCGATCACCGCCTCGCCGACGGCGTCGAGCACCCGAGAGGAGACCTCGCCCGCCTGCCTGATGTCCATACGCCACGTGTGGCCGTTCGACCCTTAGCCCTGTCGCCAAGCGAAACCACTATTAGAACGAGCGGGGTAGTGAGAGTCGTGCCGAGGTAGCCTAGCCCGGCCAAGGCGGTTGCCTCGAAAGCAACTGTCCGAGAGGACTCGTGAGTTCAAATCTCACCCTCGGCGCTCTCCGTACCTTTGACACCGAGTATATCCTCGAGCCGAGAGGAGGGTCCGTAAAGTCGAACAGGGTAAGAGCGGACCGAGCGTGGGTCGAACCGCACACTCAGCGGGTTCTCACGAGAATCGTCGTAGAAATGAATAGTTCCTCGACTGTGAATCGAACGATACCGGACTCGTGTACGCTTGGGAGACACGATTGGCTACGATGACCCCTATCACTGGACGCACGTGGGACAGTTCCGGTCGACCGGTGATCGACCGATCCGGTCGCCTCAGGACTCGTTGTACTCGACGCAGCCCGCACACCACGGCTCTCCGAGCACCGACACGGGGTCGTCGCCGACCGGGCGCTGACAGACGAAACAGATCGTGTGCGGTTCGAGGGCCATCGCTCGCGTAGTTCGCCCTCGAACCTATACGCTTTGTGGCAGATCTGACCGAGGTCAGCTTCCGTCGAACTGCTTGACCATCTCCAGATCCCGGTGCGTGCGGAGGAACTCCCGGGTCGCCCGCCGTTCGTCGCAGTCCGGACAGTCGAACGGCGAGTCGAGCGGCCCGAGCTTCGTCGGGTTGGTCGTCCAGTTCTTCGAGCACTCGGGACAGAGCAACTGTACGAACGACTCGTTCATGGCACTCGTACTCACCCGTCCGTTGAAAGTGTTGTGCAGGATCGCCCGGTGGGAGAGACCGCCGGGGACGACCCACACCGTTATTCGACTCGCCGGTGAAGGAGTCGTATGGACCGACAGGATCGGCTGCTGGCGTTCGGTGCGGGCGCGCTCGCCCTCCTCGCGCTCGCCGGGGTCGCCCTCTACTGGTTCGACCCGGAGTCGGTCGTCGAGCCTGTCTCGCTCACCGTCCTCGTGGTCCTCGCGGTCGTGGGGGTCGTCCTCACGATCATCGCGATCAGCGGCGACCAGCCCGACCCGAGGGGCTAGTCCCCGAGGACGACCGCCCGGGCGCCCGGAGCGGTGAGCAGTCGGTCGAGCGCGTCGACCATCGCGTCGACGCTCGCACGGGTGATGTCCGCGTCGCTCGCGGCGACGGTCACCGACCGGTCGTCCCGGGACATCGTCACCTCGACCGTGACGACCGCGTCGGATCCGCCCGTGATCGCGTCGACGTGGTACGACTCGAGCTGGGCGTCGGCGGCCGACCCGAGCGCGTTTCTCACGGCCTCGACGGCGGCGTCGACGGGTCCGGAGCCGGTGCCGCTCGCGACCCGCTCGGTGTCGTCCACGGAGAGCCGAACCGAGGCCGTCGGCGTCGCCCCGCCGCAGGTCGCCGTTAGGTCGAGCAGTTCGACGCGGCGGTCGCGCTCCGCACCCGTTTCTTCCTCCGCGATGGCGAGCAGGTCGGCGTCGGTCACGCGTTTACCGCGCTCGCCGATGCGTTTCACCCGCTCGACGATCCGATCGAGGACCTCGGGCTCGACGGAGACGTCGTGTTCGGTGAGTGCCGCACGCACCCCGGCGCGGCCGGCGTGTTTCCCGAGGACGAGCCGGCGCTCTCGGCCCACGAGTTCGGGGGGATAGGGCTCGTACATCCGCTCGTCCTTGAGCGTTCCGTCGGTGTGGATCCCGCTCTCGTGAGCGAAGGCGTTCTCGCCCACCACGGCCTTGTTCGGCGCGAGCGGGATGCCCGTGGTACGGGCGACGGTCTGTGCGAGGTCGTAGAGTGCGTCGAGTCGGAGCGTCTCGATGCCGTAACAGTGTGAGAGCGCGATGGCGACCTCCTCGATGGCGACGTTTCCGGCGCGCTCGCCGACGCCGTTGACCGTCCCGTGGACGAGGTCGGCGCCGGCAGCGGCTGCGGAAAGCGCGTTCGCCATGCCCAGTCCGAGGTCGTCGTGGGTGTGGGCGCTCACCGGGCCGAACTCGGCGAGCCGAGTGACGCTCTCGTAGGCCTCGTGGGGGCTCGCGTGGCCCACCGTGTCGGCGTAACAGAAGCGATCGGCTCCGGCGTCGAACGCCGCACGGGCGAGCGAGTCGAGGAACCAGGGCTCGGCGCGGGAGCCGTCCTCGCCGATCACCTCGACCCAGAGGCCGTGTTCGCGGGCGTACTCGACGAGCGACGCGGTTCGCTCGACGACCGCCTCGTGGGTCGAACCGACCTTTCGCTCGACGTGCCTGTCGCTCGCGGGGACGACGACGTGGACGCCGTCGACCCCGCAGTCGAGCGCGAGGTCGACGTCGCCGCGGACGCCGCGGGCGAAACTGGTCACCGTCGCGTCGAGGTCGAGGTCGGTCACCCTGCGGATGGTACGACGCTCGCCGTCGCCGGTGCAGGCGCTACCCGCCTCGACGAACGAGAGGCCGGCGCGATCCAGCGCCAGGGCTATCTCCTCTTTCTGGTCGGGTGAAAGCGAGATACCGGGGGCCTGTTCGCCGTCGCGCAGCGTGGTGTCGAGGAGCTGTACGGACGTGTCAGGGGAGAGAGTGTGTTCGGGGGAGGCCCCGAATAAATCGATCACTGGTCATTGCCACTTGCAGGCAGGTGATCAGGGGTACTTAACCCGTTCGTTCCGGTGGATCTTGCGAGTCGGGCACCAGCCGAAGCGAGTCGCCGGGTTCGACCCCCTCCGTAGCCCCGGCCGGGAGCTCGACGACCGTCCGCGCCCGCTCGCGGGCGAAGCCGATCCAGGGGCGGAGCCGCTCGATCCGAACCACTTCACCTCTTTCGAGCCAGCAGACGTCGAGGGCGAACGGGACACACACCATATGGATAGCCCGCACCCTCGACTCCGGAAACCGGAAGACGAGCGCCGCCCCCTCCTCGAACCGGCGGCGGAACATGAGCCCCTTGGCACGCGAGGAGAACGTGTCGGCGAGCTCGACCCGGGTCGCTAGCGTCCTCGGCCTACCGGCCCGCTCGTGGAGGAGCTTCACGACAGTCGGTGTCTCCCCCGTGGGAAGAACGTGTCGGCTCTCGACCTAGTCGTCGGTCGCCTCCACGGGTTCTCTCACCCGGACCGTCCCGTCGCCCTCGACGGCGACCGTACAGCCGGCGTACTCGAACGTGACCCGACCGGTGGCGAGCGGCGAGGCGACGACCGTCGCGAGCGCCTCCACGTCCACGACGGTGCCGAGCCGTGGCTCGACGGCGAGCGGATCGCGGTCCGTCCGCTCCGCGACGAGTTCGACGATCGCGACCGCGACCTCGTCGGGGTCAGAACAGCGACGGACGGTCTTCATACCGTTCGGTACGAGTGGGTCAGTGATAACGTTGAGGGAGTTTCTCGTTAGTTGAGAGTATAGACCTTCGAAACGTTCTCCGGCCGACACCCCGAAGTGCGCCCGGCCGGTAGCTACCACGGATGGAGAAGACCGAACGCGGGACGCCGGTCGGGGTCGACGACCCCTACGCGCACGCCGGGGTCTGTGATCGCCTGACCGGTGACGGTCGGTGTCGGTTCGCCGTCGAACGCCCTGAGGCCGACCCGGCGTTCGCCCGCGACCGCCGCGAATCGGGCTACCGCTGTCTCGTCGCCGAGGAGGCGACCGATCCCGAGGACGTAGACTGGTCCGTCTGCCCGCATTACCGACACCGGTCGGTCGCCGAGGCCTGTCGTCGCTGCGGGCTCGAAGAACGGCGTCTCGCCGGCGAGCGAGCCAGGCCGCTGCTGGAGGAGCACCACCTCTCGTACGCCGAAGGGAGTGAGAACGGGGAGGAACGAAAAGAGAAGGTGAGCCACGAGATCACGGTCGTCCTCTGTCGGTGGTGTCACGCGAAGGTCCACACCGGCTGGGCGCGGATCGACGACGACGTCGCGCCCGACCCGGCGGCGCTCGCCGCGGCCGAGGCGCGGCGGAGTCGCGAGCTGACCGAGGGCTTCGAGACGGCCGCGGAGCGGTACGAACGCGAGCGCTGATCCGGGCTGTTTTTCCCCTCCTGCCTGCTACCGAGCGCAATGACCCGGATCGACGTGGTGGACCTCCACGGCCAGTTCACCCACCTGGAACACCGGACGCTGCGCGACCTCGGCATCGAGACCGACCTCGTGGACGCGGAGACGCCTCCGGAGGAGATCGACGCCGACGGCCTCGTGCTCTCGGGTGGCCCGGACATCGAGCGGATCGGTCGCGCCCGCGAGTACCTCGACCTCGAGACCCCGATCCTCGGGATCTGTCTCGGGATGCAGGTGATCGCCGACGCGCTCGGCGGGACGGTCGCCTCCGGCGAGTACGGCGGCTACGCCGACGTCACCGTCGAGATCGTAGAGGAGGACGACCCGCTGGTCGGCTCGCTCGCGCCGGAAACCCGCGTCTGGGCGAGTCACGCCGACGAGGTGAAGACGCTACCCGAAGGCTTTACGCTCACCGCGAGAAGCGACGTCTGCGGCGTCGAGGCGATGAGCGACGTCGAGAACGAACGCTACGGCGTCCAGTGGCACCCCGAGGTGATCCACACCGAACGCGGCGAGGAGGTCTTCGAGAACTTCCTCGCGCGCTGTGAGTAGCGTCTGGCGACCGAGCCGTCACTCCGTCTCGAACAGCTCGTCGACGGCCGCCTCCGCCGCGGCGACCGCCTCCTCCGCCACACGCTCTGCGTCCTCGTCGTCGACGTTGAGGTAGACATCGACCTCCAGGATGCCGTCCTCGAAGGTGACGGTCACGTCGAGGTCACGCACCTCCGAGGTCGAGTACGCCTCGAAGACGCGGCCTTCTGCGGCCCCCGCGGCCGCCCGAACGACCTCCTCGTCGGAGGGTTCCATTTACGCGCCGCCGGCGCCCGGGCCGCCGATGCCGCCCGCGCCGCCCGGACCGCCCGCGCCGCTCAGGAGGTTCTGGAGCTCCTCCTGGAGCTTCTCGAACTGTCCCTCGACGCGCTCTTCCTGCTTCTCGAGCGTCTCGACGCGGACCTCGAGGCTGTCGATCCGTTCTTCCAGATCCGCGTTCGCGCTCTCGTAGTCCGTCTCGATCAGGAGTTCGCCCGCCTCTCGGTACATCGTGGTGTCCTCGTCGGCACCCTCCAGTGCCTGGACCGCCGTCCTCGCCTCCCTGAGCTGAGTCTCGGCCTGGTTCTTCTGGACCGCGACCTGCTGGGCGGTCTCCTGGAGTCCCTGGAGCTGTTCGAGTTTCTCCTGTGCTTCCGGTGGCAGGTTTCCTTGCATACCCGGGTCGACGAGGTCCGGACGGAAAAAGGCCCCGCGTTACGTCTCGGCCCGTTCCGCGCTCTCAGCGACCCGCTCGGCGACCGAGACGAGCGAACACCACGTGTTGATGCCCGCGCGCAGGGCGACGAGGTCGGCCGCTCCGATCGTGACGAGGACGGTCTCGCCCTCCCGCGAGACCGTCGCCCGGGAGCGCTCCCCCTCGATCTCGTCGACCTCCGGTGTGACCGCCCGCTCGACGGCCTGTGCTCGTCGCTCCGTGGGGTAGGTAAACTCGAAGATCGCGTCGTGGGCCGTCACTCACTCGACGCCGACTTCTTTGATGTCGCGGCTGCGCTCTTTCAGCAGCACGCGGTGGCCGCAGTACGGACAGCGCACGCCCCCGTACTCGTCGAGTTCGACGTCGCGCTTACACCGCGAGCACTTGTAGCTCATTCGTCGTCGGACTCTTCGAGCGCCGCGCGGATCGACCGGGTGACGGTCCGTCCCGCGGGCGTCTGTGGTCGATAGGCGCCGCCGGCGAACGTCTCGCCGGTCTCCTCGTTGCGCCAGATGCCGGTGCCGATCCGCTTCACCGAGTCACCGTCGACCGTCGCGTTGTTCGTGTCGTGTTCGATGTCGGCGACGCGCTTTCGGGCGACGCGGCCGTAGCGCGCGCCGAAGCGACCCGCGCTGCCGACCCGTCCGGACTTCCTCTCTGCCATAGTGAGAGGAGCTACCCGAAGGAGCGGCTTAAGGCTGTTGAGTCCGGGCCGAGAGGGCGTCTCCTCCGGACGGCCTACTCCCGCAACCCCTCCTCGTCTAGCACCTCGTTCACGTCCTCGCGGATCCGTTCTCCCGTCTCCCGATCGGGCGCGGTCGTCACCACCCGGTTCTCCTGGACGCTGGAGCCGTCTCTGACGAGCAAGCGGAGGTTGCCGTCGGCACCCGCCCGCGTCACCTTCGCGCGCAACCCGGACCGGGAGCCGCTCCCACCGGCGTCGATCGGCCCCGGGATCACCTTCTTCACGTGGGGATGCTCCGCGACCGTCTCGATGACCCGCAGCCCGGAGCGACCGCCGATAAGGGTAGAGTGGCTCCCCCCGATCTTCCGTTCGAGGGGGAGATCCACCACCTCCAGCTCCGGCTCGCCCCGGCTCGCGAGCGCCGACCCCACCGGGTCATCCGCGTCGACCCGGAAAAAGGGAAAGTGGACCTGCGACCTGATCTCGTCGAGCACCTGCCGGTCACCGGCGGCGTAGACCGCCTCCGGGCGGCGTCGCTGGAGTTCGTCCGCGACCAGGCCCGCGAAGTTCCGGAGCTCAACCACCTCGCGCTCGCCCTCCTCGGGGTGGGTCGTCACCGTCGTCGTTCCCAGGGCCTCCTGCTCGCGGATCGCGGTGAGTTCGACGCGCTCTCTCGTGATGTCGAGGACGACGCCGTCCGCGTTCGCGGTGTGACAGACAAGACAGTACTCGCCCGGTCGAGAGAGCTCCGAACTGCACCGCGAACACTGCACGGGTCGGGTTTCGCTCCGTCGGATAAAGCCTCGGTGGTTCGGACGACGACGAATCGCTCGTGCGCCGTCGAGACCGGCGAGGGTGGTATCCACACGCCCGGAACCCGCTCGACTCCTCCGCCGGAACCTCAACGTACAACCCGGCGACGGCCAAAGGGGAGAGCGTGCGAATCGACGAGTCGCTTCGTGCGCGGACGCTCTCGGTCTGGAGACGCGTCTTCTCGCTGTCCTGGCCGGTGATGACCGAACAGGTCCTGCGGACGCTGATGCGGACGACGGACATCATCGTCGTGGGGTTCTTCTCGCCCGCCGCGGTCGCCGCGGTCGGCATCGCCGACATCTACGGTCGGCTCCCGCTCTGGCTCGGCCTCGGCGTCGGCGACGGGGCGATCGCGCTCTCCAGTCAGGACACCGGGAGCGGTGCGGAGGCCAACCGGAACGAAGCGGTGACCTGGGCGCTGCTGCTGGGGATCCTCGCCGGCATCCCGTTCGCGGTCTTCGGGCTCACCGCGAACTTCTGGGCGATCGGGGTGCTCGGCGCCGAGAGCGAGGTCGTCCGTCTCGGCGGACAGTACCTCGCGATCATCATGCTCTCGGCGCCGGCCTTTCACGTCACGCTGATCGCGTCGCGAGCGATCCAGGGGACGGGCGACACGAAGACCCCGATGTACGTGAACGCGCTCGCGAACGTGCTCAACATCCTCCTGACAGTCGCACTCGCCTTCGGGGTCGGACCGTTTCCCGAGCTGTCGGTCGTGGGCGTCGCGCTCGCGACCGCCTTCGGCGACGTCGTCGCCTCGCTGACGTTCCTCGCGGTGATCCAGAGCGATCGGAGCCCGCTCCGGCTCGTCCGCCCGGAGAAGGCGGTGATCGCGAGACAGCTCGTCGTGATCAGCGCGCCCAGGGTCGCCGAGGGGCTCACCGAGATCGTCGCGCAGTTCCCGTTCAACGCGATCCTGCTGGCGTTCGGCACCGAGGTGAACGCCGCCTACCAGATCGGCCTGCGGCTCTACCAGCAGGTGACGGGGCCGCTCGCCCGCGGCTACGGCGTCGCCGCGAACGTGATCGTCGGTCAGGCACTGGGCCGTGACGAACCCGAGGAGGCCTACTTCGACGGGCTGGCGGCGGCCGCGCTCGCGACGCTCACCGTCGGCGGACTCGGGATCGTGCTGTTCGTCGGCGCGGAGTACTTCGTCCTGCTGTTCACCCGCGATCCGGTCACCCTCGAGTTCGCCGTCGACTTCGCCCGCGCGTTCGCCGTCGCCGCCGGCCTCGTCGCGCTCTACGTCGTCGTCGCGGGCTCGCTCCGCGGCGGCAGCGAGACCCGCCCCCCGTTCGTCGCGAAGCTCAGCGGCACGTTCGTCTTCCTCCTCGGAACCACGTACGTCTTCGGCGTCGCCCTCGGCTACGGCGTCGTCGCCGCCTACGCCGGGATCGTCGCCGACTACGCCTGGCGGAACCTCGTCGTCGGCGCGGTCTACGCCCGAAAGAACTGGATCGACCGTGGGATGGGGATGATGGTCGACCGGGGCAGCGCCCCCGGCGACGGCGACTGAGGCCCACCACCGGACGACCCGGCCCACGGATATTACTACAAGTACTCGCAAGCGCTGAGTTTATTACCAGCCCCGGAGATCTCCCACGTACCCGGGGAAGGTGGATGAGCACCTGTCGAGGGTCACCCGGGACGCCTCTGACACGACCCTCTCACTTTTCGATCCTCACGAGGCCGGCCGTGGACGACCCGAGATCGACCCTCCTCGAGTGACCGACCCGTGGCCTCCATCTCCGACCCGCCCTCCCCGCGATCGGGCGACTACAGCTCCCGTGGATCGCCCTTCAGGTACTCCCGGAGCAGGACCGTCGCGTACGAGCCGCTGGGAAGCGCGAACGAGAACGTGAGCGGATCGTGCTCGACCGAGAGCTCCGTCCTGACGAGGATCGCCCGGCGCGTTCCCGTGGAGTGGAACTCCCCGGGGAGATCGAAGTCAGGGGGGTCGATCCCCGCCTCGGTGAGTGCCTCGCGTTCGATCTCTCCGGGTTCGCCGCTCCCCAGCTCGATCCTCGTTCCGACCAGCGGCGCGGTGACGAACGCCCGCCCCCGCGCACAGTGGCGTTCGATCGACCGCACCCGATCGCCGGTCACCCGCTGGAGCCGATCCGTGTCCGGCAGAGCGAGTCCCGATTCGAGATCGCTCGCCGACCGGTCGGCGAAGCAGACGACGTCGCCCTCGACCGGTCTGTCGAACGGGATCCCCCGTCGCAGGCGCTCGCTCAGGATCCGGTTGAACAGGTACGACTGCGCGGCGTTGACGAACAGCCGCTGGAGCGACGAGGGGGCCGATTCGAGCGCGTCTCTGAACGCTCCATCGCCCTCGCCGCCCGACTCCGCGAGCCGGTGCAGCATCGCCCGTTCACGACCAAGTCGGTAGGGAAACCGGTCGAGCGCGCCCGACCAGTCCCGGGTCTCCTCGACGTATTCGCGGGCCTCGCGTGTCCCCTCCGGTTCGCTCTCCCTGGGATTTCCGACGTACGCCATCACCGCACCCTCCCAGTCGCCCGCGACGATCCGCAGGCCGACATCGTGGGTAACGGGGCGCAGACTGCCGAACCGCTGCTGACCGAAGTAGTTCGGTACGCCGATCGTGACACCCTCTCCCCCCTCTCTCCCCCCGACCCCGCTCACGCTCGCACCGTCCTCTCCCGCGACGAACTCCCGGAGATCGTCGGTGATCGCCTCCGCGCACTCCGGTCGCTCGGACGCCCTCACCGTAATCTCGAACGCGTTGCCCGCGAGGTCGCCGAAGTGGAGCGCGCGACCCGACCGGCCGACCGGTTCGAGATCGGCGTCCCTGATCCCGGGGAGCGCTCCCGCCTCGATCCCCTTCACGCTCAAGAGCTGTGTCGTGATCGCGTGCTTGTCCTTCGTCCCCGCCCAGGAGACCCGTTCGCGGCTGATTCCGAGACCGTCGGAGAGTTGACCGGCGAAGTCGTGGGTGTCCCAGCCGACGAGCCGCGCCCGGAGGACGAGGTGCGGGAAGCTTCCGGGGTCGGCGTCGAGCGGTCTCGTGTCGAACGACTCGATCTCCCGCACCCGGAAGTCCGCGGGATCCTCGCGGAGGTACCCGCCGACCCCGTCGGCGTCGCTCACGTAGTACTCCATGCCGACCTCGCGTTCGATCGGGTGGGCGGGGCGCATGGGGTGAAGTTCGTCGCTCGCCGGTTAACTCCTGCTACAGTGCGTCGAGAAAGCGATCGAACGCCCCCGTCTCGGGGTGGACGTGGGCGTACGTCCCGAGCGCCGCGTACTCGACGAGACCGTCTCTGCCCTCCGAGATCCCCGTCCCCCGTTCGACGTCGAACGCGAACCGAACGTCCCCCCCGACCTCGGCGCTCGAGTAGTGGAACTCGTGGCCCCGGAGCCGGTCGCCCGCTCCCGCGGTGAGGGTGTCCTCTCGGGCCCGGAGTTCGACGTGGTCGAGCGCCCGATATCGCTCGTGCATGTGGACCTCCGCGGGGAGGACGCCGGCCATCGGGTAGCTCTCGCCGTCGACGGTCGAGAGCGACTCCGAGAGCGCCATCAGCCCGCCACACTCGCCGAGGACGGGGAGACCGTCGGCAGCCCTGTCGGCGAGCGACGCGAGCGCACGCGACCCGGCGAGGTCGGCTCCGTGGAGTTCGGGATAGCCGCCGGGGAGGTAGACGCCGTCGCAGTCGGGGAGCGGGTCGTCGGCGACCGGCGAGAAGGTGACGACCTCGGCGCGTTCGCGGAGCCGTTCCGTAGTAGCTGGATACGAAAAACAGAACGCCGCGTCGCTGGCGACGGCGACCGTCAGATCGATCCGTTCCCCATCCCGACACCCGCCCTCCACCGGCGACGTCGGCTCGCCGCGCTCGCGTGCGAGCGCGGCGAGTGCCTCACCGTCGAGACAGGCGGCCGCCGCGTCGAGTGCGTCCCCGTCGATCGGTGCCTCCTCTCCCATGTGGAGTCCGAGGTGACGTTCCGGGACCTCCAATCGATCGTCCGGAGGAACCCGTCCGAACCACGCGAGCGAGTCGGGAAGCGCCTCGCGGATCCCCTCCGCGTGCCTGCCGCCGTGGGCACGGCTCGCGATAACGCCCGCGACGTCGACGTCGACACCGACGTGCGCAGCGTACTCTCGGAAGCCGAGGGCGGTCGCCGCGACGCTCTGCATCCCCGCACTCGCGTCGACGACGAGGACCACGGGGAGGCCGAGTGCGGCGGCGACGTCGGCCGTGGAGGCGACGCTCCCGTCGTAGAGCCCCATCATCCCCTCGACGACACAGAGGTCACCCTCGCCGCGGGCGTAGTTCCCACGCAGGCCCTCCTCGCCCTGAAGCCAGGGGTCGAGCGTGCGCGAGGGGTACGAGGAGGTCGACTCGTGGTGGCTCGTGTCGATGAAATCCGGGCCGGCCTTCGCCGGCTGCACGTCGTAGCCCTCGCGCGCGAGCGTGCGGATCACCGAGAGGGTCGCGACGGTCTTCCCGACGCCGGATGCGGTTCCCCCGAGGACGATCCCCGGCGGTCCGCTGGAGGCGTTCATAGGGAGGGGATCGGGTTCCACGACCTAACCCTTCGGGAACGCTTAACCGTCGACCGGTCGATCGGATATCATGAAACCGGTCGTGGTCGTCGGCGGCGGGGTGGTCGGACTCGCGGTCGCCGGGGCGCTCTCGCCCGACCGGCCCGTGACGGTCGTCGAGCGGGGCGAGCTGGGGGAGGGGACGACGGCACTCTCGATGGCCGTCTTCCACCGACAGAGCCCCTCGCCGACGGCGTTCGACGCCGGGCTCTCCCGGACGGCGTGGGAGACGTACGGCCCGGCGGTCGAGACGGGCGAGCTTTCTTACGAGCGAATCGGGGCGCTCCACGTCGCCGAGACGGGTGCGTTCGCCCGCAGGCTGGCCGACGCGGCCGGGACGCTCTCGGACCTCGGGATCGAGACCGAGGCGCTCGACGCCGCCTCCCTGGATCGGTTCGGGATCGACGGAGAGCACCTCGAGGGCGGGATCTACACCCCAGACGAGGGCTACGTCGAGCCGGGAGAGCTGATCCCGTGGTTCGCCGACCGCTGTCGCGAACGGGGTGGCGAGATCCTGACCGACACCGAAGTCGTCGGCATCCGCGTCGAGGACAGGGCGGTCGTCGGTGTCGAGACCGGGAGGGGGTCGATCGACGGGGCGGTCGTCGTGAACGCCGCGGGGCCGTGGGCCGATCGAATCGACGCGATGGTCGGCCTCTCGCTCCCGCTCGCGCGGACCAGAGGGCCGATCCTCGACCTCGGAGTGCGAAACCCGCCCGAGCCGTTCACGCTGTTCGAGCGGGGGAGCTACCTCCGGAGCCACGAAGAGGGTGTCTACGTCGGCCGCTACGCGACCGACTTCGAGGGGCGGGAGACGGTCGATCCGGACGATCCGGGGTCGGTGAGCGACCCCTTCCGCGTGGGCGTCGACGATCTCGCCCGGTTCGTCCCCGCGCTCGACGGGGCCCCCGTCGAGGACGAGTGGGTCGGCGTCCGGACGGTAACGCCCGACGGCCGGCCGTTCGTCGGTGAAGCCGGAGTTGCGGGCTACCACGTCGCGACCGGGATGAGCGGACTCGGCGTCACCCTCGCGCCCGCCGTCGCCCGCCTGCTCGCGCGATCGATCGAGACCGACGAGCCGGTTCCCGAGGAACTCTCTCCCTCTCGAATCGACTGAGGGTTTTTATCCGAAGGGGCGACCAGAGCCGGCGTGATCGGCGAGGACCCACATCGGGCGACGACCGGGGTGAGCGCGTGAGCCACCGGACGGTCGTCGCGGTCGAGCGAGCGGACGGTCGCTACGACGTCTCGGAGGTCCCCGGTACGGTCCTCGCACACGAACACGTCGAGACGTTTCGGCGGGCTGTGGTGGGTGACTGCCCCCCGGTCGAGCGACGGGCACTCGCAGAGGCAGTTTCGGACGCCGCGCTCACCGACCACGTCGACCCCGGCCGGCACGAGGCGCTCTCGGTCGTCGCTCGTGACGGTGCCGTTGGGTCGTATCTCGTCCTCTGGTTCGGCGCGGCGCTCGGTACGGGAACCGACGACGGTGCGCTCGTCTCGTACGACCCGGGAGAACGGGCCGACGAGGCGTACCTCCGCGGCTGGTGGCACGGGCTGACCGACGGCGTCGGCGCGCTCGTCGACGAATCGATCGACGAGCGCGAGGCGATGGCGTGTCTCCGCGAGCGCGTCGACGCGCTCTGTGACACCCGGGAGGTGCTCGCCCTGTAACGAGACGACGGGGCTTTGTGCGACCCGCTGAAACGGGGTGGCGTGAGCGAACCGGAGACCCGTGTCGAGACGCGATCCGAACCGGCGCCGGAGGCCGCGCTGGCCGCCGTCGAGCGAGCGCTCGATCACGGTGCCCTCCTCACCCTCTTCGGACGCTGTACCGTGGAGTACGACGGGCGGGCATCGAGCGTCCTCGAACCGGGGGATCGACACCTCATGTGCAAGCCCGACGGGTCGGCGCTCGTCCACACGGACGAGGGGCAGAAGCCGGTGAACTGGCAACCGCCGGGCTGTACCCACGACCCCTCGGTCGAGGACGGGACGTTCGTCCTCCGGAGCACGCGCGAGAACCCCGACGAGGAGCTCGTCGTCCGGTTCGACCGGGTCGATCACCTCGCGGCGTTCGCCGTCACCGACGAGAGCGACATCGCCCTCACAGGTACGGAAGCGGACCTGAAAGAGCGGATCCTCGACGATCCGGGACTGATCGAGGTGGGCTTTCGTCCGCTCGCGACCGAGCGCGGGACCGCCGCCGGTGCCGTCGACGTCTACGGCGAGGACGGGAGTGGAAGACCGGTGATCCTCGAACTGAAACGACGGCGGGTCGGCCCCTCCGCGGTCGGCCAGCTAGATAGATACGTCGGGGCGCTCGGCCGAGAGATGCACACGGAGGCGGAGATACGGGGGATCCTCGTCGCGCCGTCGGTCACCGAGCGTGCACGCGACCTGCTCGCGACGAAGGGGCTGGAGTTCGTCTCGCTCGACCCTTAGATCAGTCGTTTGAGCTCGTCGAGGTGGGTGAGCGCCTCGATCGGCGTCATCGTCGCGAGGTCGAGCTGGCGGAGCTCCGCGGCCAGTACGGCCTCGGTCGTCACCGCCGGGGAGGTCTCCGGTTCGACCGCCTCCTCGGGCTCGCGTTCGTCCTCCATCAGCTCGCTCGCCCGCTCGATCACCGGTTCGAGCACGCCCGCCGCACGGGCGACCTCTATCCCGTAGGAGGCGGTCGCCGCGCCGGGGCGTATCTCGTGGTCGAGCTGGATCCCGTCCTCGCCCTGTGTGGCGGCGAAGTGGAGGTTGCTCGCCCGAGTGAGGTCGTCGGCGAGCGCCGTGAGTTCGTGGTGGTGTGTTGCGAAGAGCGTGCGCGCACCGATCTCGTCGTGGACGAACTCGGCGAGCGCCCGCGCGATGGCGAGCCCGTCGGCCGTGCTCGTTCCTCGGCCCACTTCGTCGAGCAGGATCAGCGATCGCTCGGTCGCCTCCCCCAGGATCGCGGCCAGTTCGGACATCTCGACCATGAACGTCGATCGGCCGCCGGCGATGTCGTCGCTCGCGCCGACGCGGGTGAACACCCGGTCCGTGATCCCGATCCGGGCCGAGCGGGCGGGGACGAAACTGCCCACCTGCGAGAGGACGGTCACGAGCGCGACCTGGCGCATGTACGTCGACTTCCCGCTCATGTTCGGGCCGGTGATCACGGCGAGGCGGCTCCGGTCGTCGAGACGGGTGTCGTTCGGGACGAACGACCGCTGGGTGCGCTCGACCACCGGGTGACGCCCGCCGCGGATCTCGATATCCGATCCGCTCGAACCGATCTCGGGGCGCGAGTAGTCGTTCGTCGCGGCGACGGTCGCGAGCGAGCAGAGCGCGTCGAGTCGGGCGACCGCGTCCGCGACCGCCTGCACCCGCTCGGCCTCGTCCGCGACGGCCTCTCGGACCTCGCAGAAGAGTTCGTACTCCAGGTCGTCGGCACGACCCTCCGCGGCGACGATCTCCTCCTCCCGCTCCTTCAGTTCGGGCGTGACGAAGCGTTCGGCGTTCTTGAGCGTCTGGCGGCGCTCGTAGTTCCCGGGGACGGAATCGAGGTTCGGGTTCGTCACCTGGATGTAGTAGCCGTGGACCGAGTTGAACCCGACCGACAGCGAGTCGATCCCCGTCCGCTCGCGTTCGGTCGCCTCCAGCTCGTCGATCCACGCCTTCCCCTCGCGTTCGGTCCGTCTGAGCGAGTCCAGCTCCATCGAGTGACCCTCCCGGATCAGCCCCCCCTCCGTCACCTCGATCGGCGGCGTCTCGGTGATCGCCTCGCGGATCAGCCCTCTCACGTCCTCGAGTTCGTCGAGCGCCGCGTACAGTCCGGAGAGGATCTCGGACTCCGCGCCGGCGAGGAGGCTGCGCAGATCGGGAACGACGTCGAGCGTGTCGAGCAGCGAGCGGAGGTCGCGTGCGTTCGCCCGGCGGCGCGAGACGCGGCCGATCAGCCGCTCGACGTCGTAGACGTCTCGTAACCGATCGGAGAGCGCCTCACGGGTCCTGACGTCGCCGACGAGCTCCTCGACCGCGTCGAGGCGTCGCTCGATCCGGCCGGCGTCGAGCAGGGGTCGTCGCAGCCAGTCCGTGAGCCGACGACGGCCGAGCGCACAGGAGGTCTCGTCGAGGACGCCGATCAGCGTCGCCTCGGGGTTGGCGCCGACGGCTCGCGGCTCGAACAGTTCGAGGCTGCGAAGCGCCGTCGCGTCGAGTAGCATGTACTCGCGCGGGTCGTAGCGCGTGAGCCGCGTGAGGTACTCGAGGCGTCTCCCCTCGTCCTCGCTCTCCTCGTGCCCGCCGCGGGTGTACTCCGCGTAGGCCAGTAGCGCGCCGCAGGCCGACACCTCGGCGTCGGTCGCGAGCAGCGAGTCGGGGTCGCCGAAGTACGTCTTCACGACCTCGGCAGCGGCGTCGGAGGCGAACGCACGCTCGTCGAACGTGCTCTCGACACAGTCGGCGTCGAAGAGCTGGCGGTCGACACCCGGACCGACGATCGCCTCCGCGGGCGAGAACCGGCCGAGTTCGTCACGGAGCGCGGCGAGCGACCGAGCCGTCGTCGCGTAGAAGTCCCCCGTGGAGACGTCGAGCAGCGCGAGACCGTACTCGGTATCGGTACCCGAAACGCTCGCGACGAAGTTGTTGTCGTCGCCGTCAAGCAGGGTCTCCTCGGTGAGCGTTCCGGGCGTGACGATCCGGGTGACGGCTCGATCCACGAGCCCGGCGGCAGCCTCGGGATCTTCGACCTGGTCGGCGACGGCGACCCGATAGCCCGCGTCCAGTAGCGTCTCGATGTACGACTCCGCGCTCTGGATGGGGATGCCCGCCATCGGGTAGCTCCCCGTGGAGTCCTCGCGTTTGGTGAGCGTGATCTCGAGGATGCGCGAGACCGTCTCCGCGGCCTCGCAGAACGTCTCGTAGAAGTCGCCGACCTGAAAGAGCACGAGACAGTCGTCGTAGTCGGTACAGAGCTCGAAGTACTGGCGTAGCATCGGCGTGAGCTCGTCGCGTCGCTCGGCCATCTTCGCCGGTGGCCCCAACGCCGAATCCATGAACGACTGCGAGTGTCCCCGGCCCCATATAGGCTCTGAAACCGACGCGTGAGACGCCTACGCCTCGCCATACAGGAGCGTTCGGGGCGCGAACGGTGTCCGTTCGCTGTCGGGTCACCTCGCCGACGCTCCCGCGGAGTCGGTGGTGTCCACCGGTGGCGACCCAGCGAGTGACTGCCGATTTCGACCCTCGACACCGGATACGATCGGACGGCCGAACGTACCAGCCGTCGGACCCGTCGAACCGGAGACCGGAGTGTTGTTGGAGAGAAACCAGATCCTGCCGGCGATCGAACCCGTCCGATCGCCCGGGAGGTCACCGATCGAACGTAGGGAACTGCACCGATCGATCGGGCGTCGCGACCGGGGGTGTCGAACGGAGTTCGCATCGGGTGGCCTTTTCGGGCGCGAGCCCGTAGCGGAGCCATGGAGAGCGAACGAGAACTCGTCGTCTACGCCGATTACGTCTGTCCGTTCTGTTACCTCGGAAAGGCCTCGCTGGATCGGTACCTGGAACGGAGGGAGGGCCCGCTGACCGTGGAGTGGCGACCGTTCGACCTCCGCGCGGGAAAGCGCGGCCCGGACGGGGCGATCGATCACTCCGTAGACGACGGCAAGGACGACGCCTACTTCGCCGAGGCGCGACGGAACGTCGAGCGGCTGGCGGAGCGATACGACGTCGAGATGGCCCGGCCGCTCGCCCGCGAGGTCGACTCCCGGAACGCACACGCCGCTGCGCTCGCCGTCCGTGAGAGGGGGGAGGAGACGTTCGAGGCGTTTCACGCGGCGATCTACGACGCGCTCTGGCACGAGGAACGGGACGTCGGCGATCCCGCGGTGCTCTCGGAGCTGGCGGAGGGGTGCGGGGTCGACCCCGACCTGGTGGCGTCGGCGCTCTCGGACGAGGACCTCGACGCACGACTCGACAGGGCGTTCGCGGCCGCCCACGAACGGGGGATCTCCGGCGTGCCGACGTTCGTCTCCGGCGGACACGCGGCGGCGGGGGCGATCCCGCCGGATCAGCTCCGCCGGCTCGTCGAAGGCGTGGCTCAGTAGAGTTTCAGCTCGCCCGTGATCCGGTCGACGAGGTTGTCGGGACCGGGGCCGACCGCGAGCGCGGTCACCGTTCCGGAGTCGAGCTGGGTGTGGCCCGCGTCGCGGATCACGGCGTGGGGCAGGCCCTCTCGGCGGGCGAGGTCCGCGAGTTCGTGGATCGTCTTCTCGCCGTCGGCCTTGAGGACGACCTTCTTCTGCCCGCCGCCCTTCCACTCCGAGCGGCGTCTCGGGTCGGCCTTCTCGTAGGCCGAGAGCGAGGCGTGAGCGACCTGTGCGGCGAGCTTTCCGGGGCTCATCCCGAGGTCGGCCCGGGCGACGATGGCCTGCTTCATGCCCCGAGGAACCCGGCGCGCGCTAAAGAATCCCTCGTCTCCCCCGCCCGCCAGCCCGCTCTCAGTCGGCCATCTCGCGGCAGGTCTCGGCGCACTCCGGGAGGACCTCCGCACAGAGCTGGCAGTGGTCGTGGTCGTGACCCTCGCACTCCTCGGCGCACGCCTCGCAGGCGTCGGCACAGACCGTCGCGAGGTCACCGCTGTAGGTAGAGTCACGGGCCATCAGTCGGGCGTGGAGCGTCGCGATGTCGGCGACGTCCCGACAGAGCCGGATACACCGCTCCATCCCCTCCTCGTCGACGCAGGCGTCCGCACACCACTCGCAGACTTGCGCCGCGCGCAGGCAGTTCTCGGCGCACTCTCGCCCTTCGTCGGAGAGGTGCTCGATCTCCCCGAGCGTCTCGGTGAGCGACATAGCGGTAGAACTGACGACGAGCGTGCGGATAGACGTTGGGCTGGCGCGCGAAAGCTTCCGACGGGACCGGCCCCGACAGCCCGATCGACGGCCAGAACGGACTTATCCCTCTCCCTGGATCTCACCGTATGGTCCCCGACAGCCTCGTGCTCGTACGCGACGCGCTGGCCCGACCGGATCGCTTCTTCCGCGAGCGACGGGTCGGAACGAGCCTCGCGGCCGGGTTCGTGATCGCCCTCGTCGTCGCCGTCGGGATGACCGCCGGGCTCGCGGGCGTCGGCTGGCTGTTCACCGGGAGCATCGACGCAACGGAGACGGTCGACAACCCGAACCAGCCGCCGGAGTGGGTCTGCGACCAGCATGCTGACGACCCCAACTCCGCGTTCGGGAACGCCTGTGAGGAAGAACCCGACGAGATCGAGATCGACGTCGGCGAGGTCGTCTGGGAGGAGTTCGTGGGCTTCCTCCCGTGGGTCTTCGTCGGCAGCCTCCTGGTCTGGCCGGTCGCCGGAGCCGTCCTCTTCCTCGTCGGGCGGCTCGCCGGGGGCGACGGCGACTTCGGCGACACCGTCGCGATGGCCGCCTGGGGGATGCTTCCCGAACTCTTCGCCGTGGCGGTCGCGCTCGTCGACGTCTACGTCGCGCTCCGCGGGACCACGTTCACCGGGAGCCCGGAGTCGATCGTCGCCGATCTCGAGGCGACGACCGACGGGGCGACCTGGCGGGCGACGCTCGGTTCCCTGTTCGTCGCCGCCTGGCAGGCGTACGTCTGGACCTACGGGCTGAAACACGTCCACGGGATTCCGATCGCTCGGGCCGGACTCGCCGCGGGCGCGGTGGCGCTTCTCTGGTTGCTGATCGGTCTGGCGTAGATCCTGAAGCTTTACCCCTCCCGCGGCGGAGGGTGGCACATGATCCTCTCCGATGCGGACATCGCTCGTCGGCTCTCCGAGGGCGAGCTCGTGATCGAGCCGCTCTCCGATCCCGACCTCCAGATCCAGCCCGCGAGCGTCGATCTCAGACTGGGCCGCGAGTTCCTCGAGTTTCAGCGCACCAACATCCCCTGTATCCACCCCGACAGCGAGCGAGAGGTCTCGGAGTACGTGCGCGAGACCGTCGTCGAGGACGGCCAGGAGTTCGTCCTCCACCCCGGTGACTTCGTCCTCGGGACGACCGTCGAGCGCGTCGAGATCCCCCCGGACCTGATCGCGCACGTCGAGGGTCGGTCCTCGCTGGGTCGGCTCGCGGTCGTCGTTCACGCCACCGCGGGCCTCTGCGATCCGGGCTACAGGGGCCAGATCACGCTCGAACTCTCGAACCTCGGGAGCGCGCCGGTGGCGCTCACCCCCGGGATGCGGATCTCACAGCTCACGTTTACCGAACTGAAGACACCCGCCGAACGCCCCTACGGCTCCGATCGGGGATCGAAGTACCAGGACCAGGCGGGGCCGCAGGCGTCGCGGATCCAGGGGGATTCTGAATTCGGAGGTGACCAATGAGCGCGAGACGCGAGCGGAGCGAGCGTCTCGGTATGAGCGAGCGAGGAACGCCGCGACTCGCGAGGAGCGCGAGTTCGACCAACGGGAGCCCTCGAAACGGCGAACGGGGTATCGCGGGAGACGCAGTGCGTGCCTCGAACCGTGCGAGCGAGCCACCGGCCTGCGAGCAGCGCGAGAGCCGAGTGGAGCGACCCGCGAGCGTATCCGAACGGAGCGAGCGTCCCGGCATGGACGAGAACGGGAAGTGGGTGACGAGCCGATGAGGTTCGCGGAGGAGGTGGTCGTCGACGAGTTCCTGCCGACCTTTCGCTCGATGCTCGCGGAGGCGTTGCGGGACAGGGGACTGACCCAGAGCGAGGTCGCCGATGCGCTCGGGATCAGCCAGAGCGCCGTCTCGAAGTACGCCCACGGCGAGGTCGCCCAGCGAGAGGAGGTCCTCTCGGACGAGCGAGTTCGAGAACTCGTCGCGGAGGTCGCCGACGGTCTCGCGGAGGGAACGACGACGCGTGTCGGCGCGCTCGCCGACACGGAGGTGCTCATCCGCCGGCTCGAAGCGCGCGGCGACCTGATCGCTCGGCTCCACGAGGAGGCGATGCCCGAACTCGCGGAGTACGACGGCGAGTTCCGCATCCACGACGCCGAGAGCGAGCTGATGACCGCCGAACGTGTGCGGTCGTCCGTCCGCCGGGGGCTCCGAACCCTCGAGAACGCGAGCGGTTTCGCGGGGCTGATCCCGGCGGTCGGCTCGAACCTCGTCGAGTGCACGCCCGGCGCGGAGACCGTCGACGACGTCGCGGGCGTCCCGGGGCGGATCTTCGACGTGAAGGGGCGGACAACGATCCCCGGTAGCCCGGAGTTCGGGGTGAGCGAACACGTCGCGAGCGTGCTGCTCGCCGTCAGGGACGCGGGTAGCGGCGCCCGCGCGGCGCTCAACGTGAGATACGACCCCGCGATCGTCGCCCGGCTCGCCGAGGGCGGACACACCGTCGTCGAGTTCGACGGCGAACGGCCGATCGGCGAGGCGATCGGCGAGGCGATCGAGGCGGAGCCAGGTGCGGAGGTCCTCGCACAGACCGGGGGCTTCGGCGTCGAGGCGATCACCTACGTCCTCGCGTCCGACGCGGAGACCGCCGCGGCGATCGTCCGCGACCGGCTGCTCTCGGAGGGCGAGCCGTGAGCGGGACGACCGCCGCACAGCGCTTTTACGGGCGGTGGGCGCTGCTCTACGACCTCGTGGCACGGTCGACCCCGGGCGTCGGCGGGCTCAGGGAGCGGACGGCCTCGTTGCTCGCACTCGAACCTGGCGACACGGTCGTCGACTTCGGAACCGGGACCGGCGCGAACCTCCCGTACCTCAGAGAGCGCGTCGGCCCCGAGGGGGTGGTGATCGGCGTCGACTTCACGCGAGGGGTGCTCAACCGGGCACGAGAGAGCGTCGATCGCGAGGGCTGGGAGAACGTCCACCTCATCTGGGGTGACGTCACCCGGCCCCCACTCGGAATCGAACCCGACGCGATACTCTCGTCGTTCGTCGTCGGGATGCTCGCGGAGCCGGGGAGGGAGGTCGAGCGGTGGATCGACGCGCTCGCGCCGGGGGGGCGGATCGTGCTCTGTAACGCCGCGCGGAGCCGTCGGTGGTACGGGCCGGTCGTGAACGCGCCGTTCCGGGGGCTGGTACTCGTCTCGACGCCCGGGCCGCGCCGCCGTGGATTCGAGCGCTCGGCGACCGAGAAACTCGACGAGCGGATCGCCGAGGCTCACGGAACGCTCGCGGGGCGGTGTGGCTCGGTCGTCGAGGAGGACCACGCCTGGGGTATCGTCCGGATCTCCGCGGGAACCGTCTAGAGCGCCTCGAGGCGCGTTCTGTACCGATCCGGGATCGGCGCCGACTCCTCGGTCTCCCTATCGATGAAGACCTGCACCGTCTCCGCTCGGGCTGCCCGTCTCGCCCCCGTTTTCACCTCGTAGGACATCTCGAGACTCGACGTGCCGATCGAGTCGATCGTGAGTTCTACCCGTACCGTTTCCCCCAACTGGATCGGCCGTTCGTAGTCGATCGAGAGGTGGACGAGCACGGTCGGGACGGCCGAGAGGTCTGCGTCGAATAGCTCGTCGAAGAGGTCGGCGCGCGCCTGCTCGAGGTAGGTGGC
Source organism: Halalkalicoccus sp. CGA53 (assembly GCF_036429475.1). Classification (GTDB taxonomy): domain Archaea; phylum Halobacteriota; class Halobacteria; order Halobacteriales; family Halalkalicoccaceae; genus Natronorarus; species Natronorarus salvus. Next base: position 1,521,765 of record NZ_CP144125.1, on the reverse strand, counting down.
GTAGACCGCGTTGTTGACGTGGCCCATCGCGTCGATGTCGCGAAAGCGGGTCGGGTACTCGTAGGAGAACGTCCGGTCTGTCATCACCGAACGAGCGACGGACAGCCACAAAAACGCCGCGACATCCGTTCCGGATCGTGTCTCACCCGTACCGTTCCGCGTGCCCCGGACAGAACTCCGGCTCCTCGAGCTGTGCGCGGATCAGCGCCGGCTGGCGGTGTGCGTTATACAGCCGACAGTGTTCGTCGTCGCAGAACGCCTCGCCCGTTTCGAGATACGCGACCGCCTGGAGGACGTAGCCACGGAGCGCCTCCGTCGTCCGTGGGTCCTCGGCGACGAGGAACTCGCCGGTGACGCCGCTTTCCAGTACTTCGCGAGGCGGAACGTCACCCGAGACCATCGCCCGACGCTGCTGTTCCTTGTAGTACGACTCGGGCTTGGCGGGCGCCTCGTAGAGACCTGGAACCGAGACGAGCGCGGGCTGGCCGAGGACGGTCACCCGCTTGTGCCAGCGGCCGTCGTGGTCGCCCCAGGTCGCGAGCGCGCGGTCGAGCACCGGGACGTGCAGGCGAGAGAGGTCGCGTTTCCCCTCCGGGAGTGCGGCGTTGAGCGTTCGCTGAACCGCCACGCCGTCGTAGAGCACGCCGCCCGCCCGGTCGGGGTCCTCCAGGGCACGCTCCTCGTACCGGATCGTCCCGAGCAGCGTGTTGCCCGTCTCGCGCTCGCGGGGCGAGCGCACGCGCGCCGCGGCGAACCGTTCGGCGAGGTCAGGTGTCGAAAAGCGATCGAGAAATCGACCGCGTACCTCCACGCTCGCGTCGATCCGCGCGTCGAGCCAGCCGGCGAGAGCGTCGACGTCGCAGACGGTCGTCGGCGCGCGGTACAGCGTGACGCGATCGACCATGGTCCACGTAGTGGTACCACTACGTGAAACGGTTTCGGTCGGAACGGATCGCGAAGAAAGGAGCCGCGCTGGTACTCGTGATCCGTTCGCTATCCGGTGAGCGAGCCGCCGGGGGCGATGCGGACCGCCGGTCGCCCGTCCTCACGCCGGTCGTCAGACTCGGGGAAATCGGGCGAGTGAGCGATCGTTCGTCGAACTCGTCGGCCGGTCGGGACGCGGGTCGCTAGCTGGTGCAGTTTCTTACTCATACACGAGTTAATAGCGGCGGCACACCCTTAAGTGTTGTCGGGAATGAACGATCGTGAGCGAGAGGGCGTCCCGAACGGACGAGTGACATGGAGGTCCGTCTTCAACCCCCCGCCCTACCCTGGCGAGGTGTTATCCGTCGGGCCGTCGCACACGTCCCGTATGGTCGACGCCCGCGAGTACCACGAGCGGACGAACCACAGCCCGGAGAGCGTTCGCGAGGAGGGGTTCGAACTCGACTTCTCGAACCGTCCGCAGCCGTACAAGCTCTACACCGACCTCCCGAGGGTGGCGCTGTCGTCCGTTCACGTGCCGATAGCACCGGTGCTCTCGGCCGTCTCCGAGGCGGCGGCCGATCCGCTCGCGGACGCCGAACAGCCTTCGCCGAGAGCGCTCGACCACGAGACGCTCGCGACGCTCTGTTACGAGGCGAACGGGGTCGTCAAGACGGTCACGGCGGACGGACGCGAGCTGGCGTTCCGGGCGGCCTCCTGTACGGGCAAGCTCTACCACGTCGACCTCTACCTCGTCTGTGGCGACTGCGGTGGCCTCGACGCCGGCGTCTACCACTTCGACCCGCGGACGTTCTCGTTCGACGTGCTCCGGGAGGGGGATTACCGAGGGGTGGTCGCCGAGGCCGCGGGCGACTACCCGCCGGTAGTGGACGCTCCCGCGACCGTCGTCGCGACGTCGACGTGGTGGCGAAACGCCTGGAAGTACAGGGAACGGACCTACCGCCACGCCTTCTGGGACTCGGGGACCGTGCTCGCGAACCTGCTCGCAGCGGCCCACGCCCTCGACCGCCGCGCGGAGGTCGTGACCGCGTTCGCGGACGACGCGCTCTCAGGGCTCCTCGGCGTCGATCCGGAGCACGAGGCACCACTCGCTGCCGTCACGATCGGCCACGGTGAGCCCGCTCCGAAGGCGATCGAGGTCACGCCGATCGACCCCGCGACGGAGCCGCTCTCGGAGCGCGTCGTCGAGTACCCGCTGATCCCGGACGCATGGAGACAGAGCACGCTGGACGGCGGAAACACCGTCGAAGAGTGGCGAGAGCGCTGTCTCGAAGCCGGATCGATCGGAACGTCGGTGAGAACGGACGACGAGGATGGCGACCGGGTCGCCCTCGATCCGGTCGGTCACGGGACCGCGTCCGCGCGTCCGCTCCACCACACGATCGTCAGACGCGGCTCCTGTCGAGAGTTCTCGGGCGAGGCGGTCGGCCGACGGAAGCTCGGTACAGTCCTCGACCGGGCGACTCGCGGCGTGCCGGCGGACTGGAACCGGTGCGAGGCCGACGGCCTCCGGTACAACGACGTCTACGCGCTCGTCGCCGGCGTCGAGGGGGTCCCCGACGGCACCTACCGGTTCCATCCGACGGAGGGCGAACTGGAGCGACTCGGGGAGGTCGACCGGCGGACGAAGACACACCTCGCGCTCGACCAGACGTGGGCCGGCGCAGCGCACGTGAACGTCTACCTGATGGCGGATGTCGAGAGGATCGTCGAGCGGCTCGGGAACCGCGGCTACCGGCTCGCCCAACTGGAGGCGGGGATCACCCTCGGCCGGCTCTACCTTGCGACGTACGCCCACCGCGACCTCGGCGGGACCGGCCTCACGTTCTACGACTGCGAGGTCTCGGATCACCTCTCGCCGCGGGACGCGGGTCATGTACCGACGTGTCTGTTCGCGTTCGGAAGGCGCGAGGGAGCCTGAGTGTATTCGGGCTGCACCGATCGAATCGGGGTTCACTTTCAGCACACACGGATCGCCCTCATCACCCAGTAGAAAGTGTATGACACGCGGAGCACCGACCCGTTCGTACCGGACTCCGCCAACTATGTCCGTCGACCGCTCATCGACCGGCGTCTGCCCGTCCTGCGAGTCGGTCATCCCGCAGAGCCGTGTCCTCATCGAGTACGAGAAACGGGGAGAACGGGCCGCGTACGCCGAGTGTCCCTCCTGTGCCGAAGTGGTCGGCCTGCAGTAGCGAGAGGATGTCCGCGCTCAGTCGTCGGCCGGTGTCGCACTGCTCGTGAGCTGCACGTCGGGGGCGTCGACGCCGAGTTCGTCGATCGCGGCCTGCGCCGCACGCTTTCCGGAGACGAGCATGGCGCCGAAGGTCGGGCCCATCCGCGGCAGGCCGTACGTGGTAGCGGTCGCCATCCCCGTCACGATCAGGCCGTCGTGAACGAGACCCGTGTGTTCGACGACCGCATCCTCGCTCTTGCCGACCCACATCGAGTCGTGCCCGGGAGAATCGTGTCCGGGCGCGCCGTACTGCTCGCCGTCGGTCCCATCCATCACCGTCCCTCGCTCGCGCGCGTCGCCGATCCCCGGCGCGTCGAGCACGCCGCGCTCGTCGAGTTTCGTGACCGCCATCGCGTCGTGGCCGGTCGCGTCGATCACCAGATCCGCCTCCACGGCCACCGGGTCGACGCAGGTGATCTCTCGCGGGAGCGCGTGGACCGGGGTCCAGTTCATGACGATCCCGGCCACCCGGTGGTCCTCGCGGATCACGATGTCGGTGAACTCGGTCATGTTCTGGGTCTTCGCGCCGGCGTCGCAGGCGGCTTTGATCAGCGCCGAGCAGGCGTGCGGGCCGTTCGCCACGTAGAGCCCCTCGGTGTCCTGTGCGGCCTTGTAGTCGACGTCGAGGTTCCCCAAGATCGCCTCGGCGGGGCTTCTCACCGTCACCTTGTTCATCAGGAAGCCGCCGAGCCAGAACCCGCCGCCGAGGTAGTTGTTCTTCTCGACGACCATCGTCTTCACACCGCGCTCGGCCAGCTCTTTCGCGGCCATCAGCCCCGAGGGGCCGCCGCCGACGACGATCACGTCCGAGTCCGAGAAGTCCATGAACTCCTCGGTCCACTCCTGGCCGATCGCCCGGGTCACGTCCGCCTCGCCCACGTCGCTGAACGGTTCGTACTGACTCATACCACCGAGTGATATCGTTGCGTGGTAGAAAGGGGTTGCGATGATCGAGGTGTACAACCGGACTATCCGATCCGCCCACTCGCCCTCGGGCGACACGTCGGGTCGCGTCGAGCAGTTCGTTCCGGTACGCGGGCCGGTCGACCTCCACGGCGACCGGGAGCGAGGTCGGAAAGGCGCCGCCAGCGAGACGGAACTCCGCTCCGACGACGAACACTGCGAGCCACGCCTCGACAGGGATCGGCGCGTCGGCGAAGGCGACCGGAAACCGGGCGGTGTACTTCGTCAGCCGCGTACGCTCTCCCGCCCGGGTCCGCATCCCCTCTCCCCGGCTTCGATCGACGTCGGTGAACCCGCGCTCTTTCACATCCTCCGCGAAGCTTCGCCGTGCCTCCGAGAGAACCGTCGGGTACATACTCGCGGGACCGATACCGGGCGCGAGCGGCGGGAGGAACTCCAGCCGGGTCGCGAAGAAGAAACGCCACGGGTGATCCCCCGTTTCGGAAACCTCCCGGGCGACCGCCGCCCGGAGCGGTTCGTCCTCGTAGAGGAGCGTGTAGCTGCGGACGCTGCTCGTCGGGAGCGCGAACAGCGTCTCGCGCTCGCGCACGACGAGCGACCACTCCTCGCCGAGATCCGGGACCCCTGGAAAGCTCATCGAAGCCCGCTCCCGTGGTTTCCCTGCCGAACGTTCGGAGACGGTCGAAGGGCGGACACGGTCGCGGTAGGGAGCCCGGACATAGCTGTCGGTGTGTATTTCACGGGGCGACTCGTAGCGAACGTATGCACCGGCGACGGCTGCTCGCGGCCGGGTCCGCCACCCTCCTGACGGCGGTGACCGGCTGTCTCGGCAACTTCGGCCCGACCGACGGGCCGGCCGAGCCGGACCCCGAAGAGCGCGTGCGGATCGTCGAGAGCGAGCTGGTGAGAGAGGGGCAGGGGACCGACGAGGAGACCGTCGCGGTCGAGGGCGTCGCACAGATCATCGGCGACGAGGAGATCCGCTACGTCGAGGTGCGCGCGGAGTTCTACGACGCCGAGGACGACCTGCTCGACACGACCGTCGAGCGCATCGAGGACGTGACCGAACGACGGCGATGGGAGTTCCGCATCGAGTACCCGCACTACGGCGACGAGGCCGCCGAGGTCCGGGGATACAGCGTCGACGTCGCGACCAGCCTCTGATCACCGATGGTGGGACCGAGCGACGAGGAACGCTCGCCGCTCGACCCGCGCCCGCCGTCGTCGGAGCCGGCCGACGAGACGCTCCCCCCCGAGGACACCTCGACGGCGACGATGGCGAAACAGGGCTCGATCACCTTCGCCGGCAACCTGATCGGGAAGGTCTTCGGCTTCCTCATCGTCGCGATCATCACCCGACTGGTGAGTCCCTCGGTCTACGGGCTGTTCATCCTCGCGACCTCGATCATCCTCTTCGTCCAGGCGTTCGCGAACCTCGGGCTGCCGAAGGCGATCGACTACTTCGCCCCGCAGTACATCGCAGAGGACGACTACGGCCGCGCGAAGGGCGTCATCGTCGAGGTGTTCGCGATCATGCTCATCTCCTCGACCGTGGTGGCGGCGCTCATCTTCTTCAACGCGGACCGGATCGCGCTCGCGTTCGACGAGCCGGCGCTCGCCGCCGCGTTGCTCTTGCTCGCGATCTCCGTGCCGTTTCTCGCGATCAACAACGCGCTGCTCACGAGTTTCGGCGCGATCAAACGCCTCCGGTTCCGGGTCTACCAGCGCGACATCATCCGTCCCACCGTGCGGCTGTTCTCGACGACGCTCCTCCTCTTGGTCGGCTTCGGCCTGCTGGGCGTCGTCGGCGGCTACCTGATCGGACTGCTCGTCGCCATCACCGCGGGAGCGGTGTTGCTCTACCGAAACGCACCGAAGATACTCGCGGCGGAGACGACGCTCGTCTCGCCGGGACCGCTTCTCTCCTACTCCGTCCCGCTCGCGTTCGCGGGCATCATCTACGTCTTCCTCGGCCAGATCGACTACTTCGTCATCGGCTTTTTCCTCTCGAGCGAGGAGGTGGGCATCTACCGCGTCGGCTACGCGCTCGCGGCGAACCTGATGATCTTCCTCTCGGCCGTCGCCCCGATCTTCAAGCCGCTGATCGCGGAGGCGAAAGACGACGACGAGGCCGTCACCGAGCGGTACCGGACCGCGACGCGCTGGGTCGCGGGGCTCACCTTACCCCTCGGACTCACCATCGCGCTCGGCGCACCCGAGTTCCTCTCGCTGGTGTTCACCCCGCAGTACACCGCCGCGACCGCCGCGGTCATCATCCTCTGTGTCGGTTACTTCATAAACGCCTCCTGTGGCGGCCCCGACGGCACGCTGCTCCAGGGGCTCGGCTACGCCCGACTCGTCTTCGTCAACACGACGATCCTGCTGGCGACCAACCTCGTCGTGAGCGTGACGCTGGTCCCGCGGATCGGCATCACCGGTGCCGCGATCGGCACCGCGAGCGCGCTCACGATCACCGGCCTCGCCGCGCTCGCCGAGGCGTACTACTTCCACGGCGTCCACCCCTTCACGACCGACCTCGGGAAGGTGTTCCTCGCGGCGATTCCGGCGGCCATCGCCGGCGGTCTGGTCGTGCTGTTCGTCCCCACGACGATTCTCACCGCGACCGTCCTCCCGGTCGCGGTCTACGCGACCTACGCCGGGGTACTGGTCGCGACCGATGCGTTCACCGAGGACGACGCGGAGATCGCCGCGCAGTTGAGCCCCTCACTCAGGCGGGTCGTCCGCCTCGCCCGGTCGGAGTGAGCCTCTTACCCTTCCCACCCCTACGACGGGTATGCGAACGTCGGTGCTCTTCGCCCGACTCGCCCCGCCACCGCGGCTGGTGGACTGGTCGATCCTCGTCCTCGTCGTCGCGGAGGTCGCGAGCGGCCTGCTCTCGTTTACCGTCGGCACTCCCGATGGATGGTACGTGCTCTGGTTCCACCGCGTCGCTGGGATCACGCTCGCCTTCCTGCTCGGTTTCAAGCTCTACCGGGTGCGACACCGGATCCGACACAGAGAGCGATGGAAGCGATCGACCGCCCTCTCGATCCTCACCGCCTGTGTCGCCATCGGGGCCCTCGTCACGGGGGTCGCCTGGGCGCTCGGTCTCGTCTCCGTCGAGTCGCGAGTGCTCTACTGGACGTTCCTCTCGGTCCACGTCGGACTGGGCCTCGCGCTCGTCCCGCTGGTCCTCGCGCACATGAGCACGCGGTTTCGCGTGCCGAAGAGAACGGACTTCGCCGACCGACGGGACACGATCCGGTACGCGGGACTGTTCGCCGCCGGCGCGCTCGTCGTCCGGGCGCAGGAGACGCTCGCGGAGACGTTCGACACGCCGGGTGCAGACCGGCGCTTTACCGGCTCCCGACCCGTCGGGGGCGAGGGCAACGGGAGCTTCCCGATCACCTCCTGGGTGGCCGACGATCCCGACCCGATCGATCCCGATAGCTGGACGCTCTCGGTGACCGGACTGGTCGACCGTCCCCTCTCGCTCCCGTACGACGCGGTCGATCCCCGTACGGAGAGACGAGCGGTGCTCGACTGTACGAGCGGCTGGTACACGGTTCAGAACTGGCGGGGTATACGCATCGGCGACCTGCTGGATAGCGTAGAGATCGAAGACGAGGCGGAGTGGATCCGGTTCGTCTCGGTGACCGGCTATCGGTGGAGCCTCCCGGTCGAGGAGGCTCGCGACGCGCTGCTCGCGACGCACATCGGCGGCGAACGGCTGACCCACGGCCACGGCGCCCCGGTTCGACTCGTCGCGCCCGGTCGGCGCGGCTTCCAGTGGGTGAAGTGGGTCGAGCGGGTGGAGCTTCGAGCGGAAAACGACCCGGCACAGTGGCTGGTGACCCTCGTGAGTGGGTTCGACTGACGTCGCTACCGCAGTCCGGTCCGGATCACGTGTTCCGCGTCCGCGAGCGCGGCCTCGGCGTCGAACCCCTCGACGATCGCCTCGAGTTCTGCCTCGGACGCGTTTCGGAGGGAACGGGTGTGCTCGGTCACGTTCGGGAGCGCCCGAATCAGGTTGTCCACGATCGGGATGTCGGCCACCTGCGGCGAGCGCGAGAGGGGGTTGAGGTCGATCACGATCTCGGTCTTCCCAAGCTTCGAAAGCGCCTCCGCTCGGTCGCCGTCTTCTAAGGGAACGAGTACGACGTCCGCGGCGAAGATCCCCTCTCTATCGACCTTCGCGCGCTCGTGGTTCAGCCCTGGTACGCTGGCGTCGGCGGCCAGTCCGAGCACCTCCTCGGCCCCGTGCTCTCGAAGATGCGATACGATCGCGTTCAGCCGCTCGGGCGTGCGGTTGAACAGGTTGACCTCGATCGCCGCGCCCACGACCTCGGCGAGTTCGACGGTCTCCCTCGGTGCGAGCGCCGCGACGTTGCCGTTGACCGAGATCACCGGACGCTCCGCGAGCAGGAGCGCCGCGGCGGCCGCGCGCTCTGCCTCCCTCGCGCTCTCGATCGTCCGCTCGCCGAGCAGGTAGTCGAACGCGCTCCCCCGGCCCTCGGCGTGCATCCCCTGGAGGTGGGTGATCCCCTTCTCGACGCCCACCTCGATTCGGTGTCTCGTCACGAGGTCCTGGTACCGGGGGTGTTCCTCGGGGATCTCCTCCTCGGAGTCGACCTCCGCGGGGACCGGTTCGTCGCTCACGCCAGAGGGTGGCCCGCCGAGGGACAAAAGCCGACCGATCGGTCACTCGCTCTCGAGCGTCGCACCCGCCGGGTGGGTCCGACAGACGGAGGGATCGAAGCCCGCGTCGGAGAGCCCGGTACCGAGCGCGAACACCGTGCGGCCGAGCATCGCCATCGAGGCCTCGCCCCCCGCCTCGGAGACCGCCTCTATCGTCTCTCTCACCTGCTCGGTCAGGAGCCCAGCCTCGCGGGCGAACCGGCGGGAGACGAGCATCAGATGTGGAAGTGTCGGCTCCTCGACGAGCGCCGAGAGCGCCCTCGCACCGGCCGCGGAGAGCGTCTCCGTCTCGCTCGAGAGCACCTCCTCGGTCGCGAGCTCGCCGAAGGTGACGTACTCGATCCGGGCGGTGGCGGGGACGGCGTCGAGAAAGCCGTGCGGTGGTGCCCCGGCTTCGAGTCGGATCGGGATCCCCCCGTGTGCCTGGGCGACGACGTCGCCCAGACCCGTGCCCGAGAGTACCTCCGCGCCGTGGGCGAGACGGACGAGTTCGTTCGCCGAGAGCCGCCGGTCGAACGTCCGGTTGGCCGCCAGCGCCGTCCCGAGCGCCATCGCGCCGGAGGTCCCGAAGCCGGCGCCGATCGGGAGGTCGCTCTCCGCCTCGACCCGGCAGGTCACAGAGAGCGCGTCGAGCACCCGTTCGACGGGGTCGATATCGACCGTCTCGCCCTCCAGAGTCACCGACCGCTCCCCGGCGGGTTCTGCCCGGACGGAGACTCCGTCGGTCAGCGTCAGTCCCGCACCTCTCGATCCCGCCCGGATCGGGTCCTCGTCCTCGTGGACGCTGAAGAAGCCCGTCACGTGGCCTGGGACGAACGCACGCCCCGGCGCAGCCTCGCTCATTGCCCGGACTGGGCGGGCGCAGCGTATAATCCTTCTATTTCGTCGCTCCGATCGCTCGCTCGTTCGAGCCGGGAGGGGCGTCCCGTGACGGATACGGAACTACCGTTTAAATTATATATTTATATCGTATACGTTTGACGATGAGAGCTGCACGCGCCGTCGGTCTCCTCGCGTTCTCGGTCGCCGTGGGGGCGATCGTCTACTACTCCGTCGTCCCGTTCCCGTTCGACCTCGTTCCCGACTCCGGGGTCATCGAGCCGGTCGGACCGAGCAGGCTGCTGCACCTGCTCGCCTACGGCGGAGTGACGGGACTGCTCCTCCTCGCCCTCCGGCCGACGACCGGTGTCGCCGTTGCCGTCGCAGTGGGGGCGTCGGTCCTGCTAGGAACGGGAATGGAACTCGTTCAACTGACGGTCCCACACCGGACGGCGAGCGCCGCGGACGTCGCGACGAACGCGGTCGCCTCGGTCGCGGTCGGCTCCGTGTGGCGCCTCGGATCCCGATTACGGGGGCTTCACTCCAGCCAGGGATCGCGCATGTCCCGTACCTCCTCGCCGAGATAGACGCGCGCGTCGGGGTGCTGGTCAGCGTCCTGGATGAGCGCCCCGTCGTCGCGGTGGCGTTCGAGTCGCTCCTTCGCGACCTCGCGGTCGATCCCGCCGATCACGCTCGCGGCGTCGAGCAGGAGCCCCTCGGGGACGCCCGGGCCGCGCCCGCCGGTCGCGATCTCGTCGTCGATCGTCGCGTTCTCGATCACCGCGACGTACTCCCGGAGGTCGTCGGAGTCGCGGAGGCGGTCGTGCCACGTCGCCGGGAAGGTGCTGATCCGGTCGTCACCGAGGTCGTACACCGTCTCGTCGTCGACCCACGTCTCCGAGTCGACGAGCGTCTCCTCCAGCGACGAGCGGAGTTCGCCGGGCTCGAACGAGGCGGGCTGTTCCGAGAGCGCCTCCTCGTACCCCCGGAACAGCTCCTCGGAGACGCCGGGAGCCTCCTCGGCGTGCTCGCGTTCGATCCAGAGCAGGAAGTCCCCGGGCAGCAGCTTCTCGCCGCGCTCGTTCGCGTCCTGCACGACGCCGTCGTTGATCTCGGCTCCTGCCATCGGTTCCCGGTACGGCCGAACGGCGAATAAGCGACACGGTGCGGGTGCGCGCTCGGGGACGTTCGTCCGCGAACGGCTTTTCGCGGCCCCGGCCGTTTCGGAGCCCTCGACCGAATCGTACTTGCTCGAATGCGTTGTAGTATATCGTATATGCCCTCGATCAGCGCTCGCATTCCGGAGAACGAGCGAGAGCAGCTCGACGAAGTGGCCGACCTGCTCGGCGAGGAGCGGAGCACGACGATCAGGCGGGCGCTGGCTCACCGCCTTCGTCCACTACTATTACACGCAACGACCGAATCAAGCGCTCATTAACCGCACTCCCGCCGAGAAAGTGATGAACAGGCAACTAGGCACTACCCTGCGAATGGAGTGCCTCACGTAGCCGGACGTGATCAGTAATTGATCAAAACAGAGCAGATCGTTCTTCGCGTATATTTTGCACCCCGAGGTAGAGGATGATCACGCTCATCAGCAGCGCACCCCCAAGGAGGAGCGTCAAACTAAACGTATGCAGCAGTTCTATGTCGTACGTATAGATGATAGTTTTGCTGGCCACCGAGACACTTCCAATGAGTAGCATAGCGCCGAAGGTCGTCCTGAGTTCCGCGTCGTCGAGATAGTCGGTGAGAACGGCACCGATACGAGTTCCGACCGTACTGCCGACGAGCAACGGAACCAGCATGGCGAAATGAATCGCTCCCTGCTGGCCATAAACGAATGCCCCGTACGCACTGGAGACAGTAATCTGGAAGATGTCGGTACCGACGGCGACGGCTCCCGGCATCGCCAGGCCGTACATGAGCGCGGGGACCATCAAGAATCCACCACCGACACCGAGGAACCCGGACAGACTGCCGACTACCAACGCGATCGGAAGCACCACCCAGACGGAGAGGGTAACGTCATTGTGAAAGGTGACCGTTGGCGGGATGGTGACTCGTTCGAGGTGAGCGGAGAGAGACGACGGGTTCTCGACAGAACTCTCGTCTCCGATCGCGGGATGTCGTCCGTCACGGATGACGAACACACCGATTGACGCGAGGAGTACGACGTAGAGAAGACTGACGACTATATCTGCGAGTCCGATATCCGCCAGAAGCAGTAATACTCGTCCCCCGATCTCGATGCCGGTCGTCATTCCGAGAATTAACAGGAAACCGAGTCGATAATCGATATGATCGAGGCCGCGATGCGTAATCGTCGCAGTGAGTGACGTTCAGAAGACGAATGCGAGTCCGGTTCCGACGGCAGTAGGGGCGGAATGTCCGAGAACGAGAAGCGCAGGGGTAACGAAGAAACTCCCACCCATCCCGAAGAACCCAAAGAGGATACCGACAGTCAGTCCAAACACGACAAATAGGACGATAAGTGGAATACCCACTTCGAAAAGGCTCATACGTTACTCTACGATTGCGATCGCTACAATCGTTACTCCGCCAGTTGTCCGAGATTCTGGGAGGGTGTCATGGAACGGTTCGCACACCCTCCCTGTGACTATCTAATGAACGGTAAGTACAGGGTGTGTAGTGATCGAATCGATCCTCCATCTCTCTATTACATGTCAAATCATTTCGAGGAATACGGGTAGTGAAGTCCCATAGACTATCGATCACCTCGCCTAAGTCGTACTCTCTATATGGTTGTTGGATTATAATAAGTTTATTGATGTCTATCGCCTCTATTCATAGATGGCCATCCCTCATAGATTCACTCGACGGCGATTCCTCCAAGCGAGTTGTGGGAGCATAGCGGTAGTGGCTGGCTGTACTGGTATGCAAAACCTACCTCCAGACAGAAATCCAGGCGACACGTCATCGTCCTCCGGACCAGTCGCACAGACGGGCGAAGAGCAGAACTTCACTCTCACGGCCATGGTGGGCGAACTCGACGTCGGCGCGGATCAACAGTCCGAAACCTGGCTTTACAACGACCAGTATCCGGGACCGGAGATCCGAGTCGCAGAAGGCGACCAGCTACAGATCGAGGTCGAAAACGAGTTGCCGGAGGGAACGACGGTCCACTGGCACGGGATTCCGCTCCCCAACGAGATGGACGGCGTTCCAGGTGTGACGCAAGAACCGATCGAACCAGGCGAGACGTTCACCTACTCGTACCCGGCGGGTCCAGCCGGCACGTATATTTATCATAGCCATGTCGGATTACAACTCGATCGTGCGCTGTCGGGGCCACTTATCGTCGAAGAAGAGACCCCGCACGTCGACTACGATCGGGAGTATACGTTCCTTCTCGACGACTATCTACCGGAGGAGCCACGCCTCGAATTCGGACAGGGAAGGGAGGGACCTGGTCCTGACGGCTCCGGTCCTCGTGATGGTCGAGGCCCCGGTCGAGGTCCTCGGAACGGTGATCAAGGGGATCCACCACACGGGCCCGGAATGATGCAGGGTCGACGACCGCCATACGCCGGATTGCTACTCAACGGTCGTCTGCCGACGGATCCTGATGTGCTGTCGGTCGAAGAAGGAGAGCGAGTACGGCTTCGGTTCATCAATCCAAGCAGTGCGACGACCTATCGTGTCGGTATCGGTGGTCACGAACTCACGGTCACGCATGCAGATGGTCGCCCTGTCGAGCCTGTGACTGTCGACTCGTTTCCGATCAGCATGGGCGAACGATACGACGTTCTTATCGAAGCCGAGAATCCAGGTACCTGGGCAATTCAAGCCATCCCCATCGAGGGAGATGAGTCACCCGCGGAAGCGATCGTCCAGTACGAAGGGGTCACGGAGTCCGATTCGATAGACCGACCGCAATCAAGCGGTCGAGAACTGTCCTACCGTGATCTTCGCGCGGTTTCTCCGATCGATGGAATCGATGGACGTCCGGAGCAGACGTTCGATCTAACCCTCACAGACGGTATGGGGAGACCAGGGCGATGGACGATCAACGGACAGGTCTACCCCGATGCAGACCCTCTTCACATCCGGGAAGGCGACCACGTTCGTGTGCGACTGCTCAATCGAAGCACGATGATCCACCCGATGCACCTCCATGGTCATTTCTTCCAGGTAGGAAGCGCGGTCAAGGACACGGTGATGGTCCCACCTCGAATGGGGCGCGTTCAGCTCGATTTCTTGGCCGATAATCCGGGTGATTGGCTATTCCACTGCCATCACACGTACCACATGGAGTTGGGAATGGCAAGAGTCTTCGAATATACCCAGTGAACGCTTGGATTTCCGTACGCTGTTCGCTCTTCTGTTCACTCTTCACGCTGGAGGCGGGTACGGCGTTCTTCGAACTCTTCGTTGGAGAGGTCGCCCCGAGCGTACGCCATACGGAGTTCTCTGAGTGCAGCATCCCTCTCTCGATGACTCGAGTGAACGAATCCCCAATAGATTAGATACCCGATGACGAGGAGAACGAGCAGGAACAACCCCTGCATCACGAGCCTCGGCCACCATACTCCCGTTCCATCCCACATCCCTGGATCACCCCACGGTCCCCACCACCCCATTCCCATCATCGGAGCCATAAGGAGCATCATCAGGAACGGAACGAGCAGCACGACCGCGACAATAAGGACGAGCAGTCGAACAAGGGTGTCGGTGGTTGTCATAGCTTAATTTCAATTTGTTAACTAATAGGCCTTGCTTCCCGAGTGAATCGGGCCTGCCGAGGTTCGTACTCCACAATGGGTGTTCGTCGACGAAACGAGAACGGCGAGTTAGATGGCGTCGTCAGGCCGATGAACATCGGCCATACGGCGGGCTTCGGCGGCGTATTGCTCTTGAAGTTCGGGATCATCGACGACGCCAACGTTTCGAGGATCGGCGTCGACGGCAACGGTGGTATCTCGGGCGTCGGTGAATGAAGTGAGTGCCCGTTCCTTACGGAAGTAGTATTTCCCGTCAGGGGTCGCGTAGGTGAGAATGATCAGGTTTTGTTCGTCGTCAGAGTACGTCCGTTCGACGAGCCATACGCGAATGTGATCGCCATCATCGTGATCCATACTGCATGGTTCGTGGTTCAACCAGTAGTGAGTAACGGGACACCCTCATGAGAGGTGGAGGGTGTGCCGAATTTGCGCTCCGGGTTCAGACTACTCTCTCTGAAATCATTGCTTACGGACAGATCAACCGATAATCAATATGCACGTATGGTGAACAGGTAGTTCAGTCTAAATGGGACGAAAGGAACGCATGCGAATTGTTCTATGACAACTCATTCTGGAGTGACCTCACTCTCCCCAATTCGGGAATTCGAGTGTTTTTATTCCATCGACAATTGCGGCTGCTCGTTGGTACTCCTACCGACCGGCGGATAGATTACGATGAAGTCGCCCGGCGTAAGCGTCGAGATGCGTTCGGTCAGTTCCTGGAGTTCTGGCCGCCATCCGATGGTGTTTCGGCGAGCACTCGCGCACACCACGAGGTCGCCCACGGTCAGGTCTTCCGTAAGAGCCTGAAAAAGCCGTTCCCAGTCATCGATGTGGTCTCTCTCAATTGGCGTGCTTGATTCGAGTTCTCCGAACAGTTGCCCGTAACGGTCTCCAGAATCCTCGACGACGAGTGCTCGTATCGGCGCTCCAATACCTGCTGCGATTCGTTCGATCGTCTGTCCGACCTCGTAGAAGTTTGGATCGTACCCCACTCTCGGTGGAAGCACGACGACGATTCGGGAGACGGTATTGAGCGGTTCCCTGATTCGGGAGACGAGAACGAGTTGATCGGTCCACGCGAGAACCTGCCGCGTAGTCTGACTGAAGAGCGGTTGCCTGTAGAGCCGCATCCCGTCCCAGTCGAGAAGGATCGTCGTGATCCGGTTTTCAACGGCTGCGCGTGTGATCCCGGAGGCGATGTTGTGATCGACACGAGTGTGAAACGTTACCGGTACCTCTGCGCCGGCAGCATACTCTTCCGTGTGTGCGATTGCTGCATTGGCGGTCGCAACCTTTCGCTCCGTTTTCGGTCCCGGGTGGACGACCGCCAGCGTGTGTAACGGTTCGGTGGATCGTTCCTCCCGGATAGATAACGCTAGATCGAGCAGCGATTCGTGATACCTCATCAGCTTCTCGTGGTGCTCGGGGACCGGGGTAAACGGAAGGAGGATCCGTTGGCGAACGTCGGTCGGCTTGCGTTTCCCTCGCCGCTCTTTCGTCACGACTGCTCGACCGTATTTCTCCACGACGATCGGACTGACCAGACTCACGACGAGGATCATCAACACTGCGCCATTGATCATATCCGTATCGAATCCTGAAATACCGGCGTCGAACGCGATGAGCACGATCGCCAACGCTTCGGCCTGTCCGACCGAGAGCCCGAACATGCTTCCGATCTGGTCGTGATCGTACGCGTACAGCAGGCCGGTCAGCCAGGACGCGACGAACTTCGTGACGAGTGTGAGTCCGATCAGTGCCCCAGCGAGCA
The DNA here is from genome assembly GCF_036429475.1 of Halalkalicoccus sp. CGA53. Classification (GTDB taxonomy): domain Archaea; phylum Halobacteriota; class Halobacteria; order Halobacteriales; family Halalkalicoccaceae; genus Natronorarus; species Natronorarus salvus. The sequence goes on along the minus strand of NZ_CP144125.1, from coordinate 1,505,624 downwards.
GCAGCGACTCGCGGCCCCCAACAATCAAGGTCACATCGACGAGCAACCCTATCGAGAGAAGAAAGAACGGGATGAACAGTGCGTTGCCAACGAACTGGACGCGATTCATCAACGGCCCTCGATCGGGGATGAGCCGGTTAAGCGCCAGCCCTGCCACGAGCGCTCCGATAATGGGTTCGGCTCCGACTACTTCCGCGAACACCGCTGAACCGAAGAGGGCAGCCATGACGAACAGGAACTCGAAATAACTCTCTTCGGCGAGGCTCCGAAAGAACCGGCGACCGAGCCACGGAACGATATACCAGATCCCGGTGAAGAGCAGCGTGATACCAAGCCCGAGTTCCACCCAAAACAACCAATCGAGGGGAGCTTCCGCTGAAGCTCCCCTCGCGACGATGACGAGAACGAGCAGTGCGAGTACGTTCGTGAGAACGGTACCGCCGATGGTTGCCGTGACGGCGTCATTGCCGACGATCCCTAATTGACGGGCAACAGGATATGCGAGCAGCGTATGCGAGGCGAAGATAGCTGCGAACAATAACGCCGTCGGCAACGAAAATCCGAACACCCACATCCCGAAAACGGTACCGACTCCCTGAGGAATGAGGAAAGCGAGAACACCGAAGATGATGCTCTGGTCGATGTTGTCAAAAAACCTGTTGAGATCGATCTCGACACCGGCGAGGAACATCAGATAGATCAGTCCGACCTCCCCGAGGAGAACGATCGCATCCCCTCGCTCGAGGATACCAGCGGCATTCGGACCGATCGCGGCCCCAACGAGGATGATTCCGATAATTCCGGGTAATCGATGGCGTTCCAAGAGGAGTGGTGCGACGAGAAAGATAACCATCGCCAACGCGAAGATCGTCACCGGATCTTCGATAGGAAGGGGTTGAAATAGTGTCACGAGGAACCCACCACCGATCAAAACGTCATACTACCGCTTCACCTATCCTCTCTCCGATCGTTTTCGGAGTTGTCGTCGTGTCACAAACCGACAAGAGTCGAATTCCACGCGAAATGACGGACCTTTTGTCAATCTGGCGGAATCGATAGGGGCTGGGTGAATCACTCTCGTACGTAGATGAGGAGATCGTTTTGTTGGAGTTCGAAATCGTGGTCGGGTGCGAGGTGCAACTCCTCGTTTCGAGTGACACCGATGATGCGGTCGATGTCGAGCGCTGAGAGTTCTACGTCCGGGTCGCTCAGACGAGTGAACAGGAGATCACCGTCAGTACCGCTAACGGGTTCGTCGAGGACGGCAGCAGCGACCATCTGTCCGGAGATATCCGATAACTCGAGTACGTAGTCAGCGCCTGCTCGTTTGACTCGTCCAACTGCTTCGCTCTCCGTCACTCGCGCAAAGATATCGACCGTAGAATTCAGCTCACGGACGAGCAGTGTTGCGTACAGTGCCTGTCGGTCTTTCGGAAGCGAAATGATGACCGCGTCTGCGTTTTCTACGCCCGCCTCTTGAAGCGTCTTCGTAGTGGTTGCGTCGCCGACGACGTCCACGTGTTCGTCCTCGTCGATGTCTACGACGATCGGATTCGCACCCCAGGTTTCCAACGCCGACCGAACGGTACTGCCAACCGTTCCGTGACCGAGGATAACGATTCGATCGGACGGGATTCCCCCGCTCATCGCATAGTGCGTGGCGAGCGCTTGTCCGATTACCTGTCGTGGCTGTACGACGTACTCGACGCCAGCCGAGTGCAGATACTGTCGGAGTGTCGCGTCCTCGAGCGTTGCGGTTATCGGGACCATCGGAGCCACGTCGTGGACAGCGAGCGCAGCGTTCAGCGTCAACTGATCGTCGCCAGCGACGACCGCGGCCTGTGCCTTCTCGACCGAGGCTTTCCGGAGATCAGATTCGGATTCCGGATCGCCGTGTAACACGGTGTGTCCGAGGTCGCGGAGTTCTGCTGCGCGATCTTGGTCTGTTTCGATGATTACGTAGGGGTGTTGATGAGCGTGTGACTCGATCTCGGTGATGAACGTGTGGACGAGCGGCGTGTGTCCGGAGATTACGACGTGATTTTCGAGTGGCTCGACGGTATCGAACCGTCGTTGCTGGATGAATTGACTAAACCAGGGCACGACGAATAGTGGCAGGAGGAGAAAGAGGAGTAGGATGCCGGTGAACTGCATCAGAATCGTGAACAGGTTCATGATCGTCGTTTCCCATGGTGCGTCTTGCCCGTATCCCGTGGTCGTCAACGACTGGACGACCGTCTGGAGGGCGGCAGCGAGAGAGAGGTTGCGGTCCTCGTATACAGCCATACCATACCAGTACAAGGCCGTATAGACGCTCACGATGACGGCCACGATGACGATGTACACTGCGATGCGATACCCGAGGCTCAGCTTCGTTAACCGACGCGTCGTCTTCGTTGCCCAGCGATCGATACTCATCCCCATTCATCTATTCTCGCCATAGCCGAAGACTGCTGGGTCTTTCATCAGCAGTTGGGTACTACTCGGCTCTCTTCTCATGGTTCCCCGCCTTCTTCTCTCATTTCGAGCATATTTAGGTGCATAATGTGTCGGAACGTTCTACGACGAGATGGACGACCGCCGCAAGAGGTGACCCACTATGCCCGCCGAGCTCGACACCACACACGACAACACCGAGAACCTCACTAGCACCGACTCCACGGAGGAGATCGTGATGAACGACGTCGAAGCCGATGCGGGTTTCCTCGAGGACCGCGACCCCGAGGACTACCCCTCGAGACTGCGGATCACGTCCGAGTCCGACGAAGCACATCGCCGGGGCTCGCTCGAACGGATCGACCGCTAGGAAGCCGGCGAGGAGGTCCCGCACGTCATCAACTTCCAGAATCCGAGCGACCTCCGAGCACCCCTCACCGATCGTCGCGTCGAACTCCTCCGAAGCGTCATGACCGAGCGGCCGGACAGTATCCGTCAGTTGGCAGAGCGCATAGAACGCGACGTCAAGACGGTCCACGACGACTTCCACGTCCTCACGGAGTACGATATCGTGCATTTCGAGCAGGCCGGCCGGGCGAAGCGTCCGTTCGTTCCCTACGACACGATAGAGGTCAGTCTCGAAATCTCGACGTCACGTCCGGCTGATGATGCCGAATTAGCGTGATACCTGTACTCGAAATCACGATCGACTTTATCGAGCGGGAAACCGGAGGCCCCGCGAACACCCACGCGACCGTTACGGCGAGAGCCGTAACGGTCGCGTGGGAACACGGTCAGTCCGCTTCGCTCCGTTCCCTGCTCCCGCTCGATGACAGCGATTTCGCCTACGGGCTCAATCGCTGTCTGTCTCGCGGGAACAGAACGGCCTCGCGGATGTTCTCCAGCCCGAGCATCGTCATCACGAGGCGTTCGACGCCGTACGCCCAGCCGGCGTGCGGCGGCATCCCGTACCTGAACATCTCGGTGTAGTAGTCGAACTGTCCGGGGTCGAGTCCCTGCTGTTCGAAGCCGGCGACGAGTTCCTCGTACCGGTGTTCGCGCTGGCCGCCCGAGAGGAGTTCCATCCGCGGGTGCATCAGGTCGAAGCCCTTCGAGAGGTCCGGGTCGTCGTCGTAATCTTGAATGTAGAAGGGCTTGACCTCGCTCGGCCAGTCGGTGACGAAGTAGTGCCCGCCGACGTCCTCGCCGAGGGCGCGCTCGGCCTCGGTCGAGAGGTCGTCGCCCCAGACCAGCTGGACGTCGAGCGCGCCCGTGGCGTTGACCCGCTCGATCGCTTCTTCGTAGGTGAGCCGGGGGAGTGCCTCGTCCGGCACCGAGAACTCCTCGGCGAGCCCGAGCGTCTCGAGCTGGGACTCGCAGTTCTCCGCGACGCCCTGGTAGGCCGCCTTCAGCGTGCCCTCACACACGTCCATCGCCTCGTGGTGGTCGACGAACGCCGACTCGAAGTCGATCATCGTCGCCTCGTTCAGGTGCCGGGGTGTGTTGTGCTCTTCCGCCCTGAATATCGGCCCGATCTCGAAGACCCGTTCGAGTCCGCTGCCGACCATCAGCTGCTTGAACAGCTGCGGAGACTGGTTCATGAACGCCTCCTCACCGAAGTAGGTGATCGGGAACAGTTCGGTGCCACCCTCCGTACCTGTCGCGACGATCTTCGGCGTGTTGATCTCCGTACAGCCGACCGAGCGGAAGAACTCTCGCACCGCCCGGAGCACCTCCCCTCGGACCTCGAAGACCGCCTTCGTCTCCTCGCGGCGGACGTCGAGCGTCCGGTTGTCGAGTCGAGTGGAGAGTTCAGCGTCGACCTTCCCCGAGGGATCGAGCGGGAGGTTCGGCTCCGCAGGGGCGAGCACCTCGACCGTCTCGGGCGTGACCTCGACCCCGGTCGGCGCGCGCGGCTCCTCCTCGACCAGCCCGGTGACCGAGATGACGCTCTCCCTCGCGACGCCGAGGCCGGTCTCGACGAGCTCGTCGTCCATCTCCTCTTTCTCGAACTTGACCTGGATCTTCCCGCTCTTGTCCCGGATGATCAGGAACGCGATCCCGCCGAGGTCGCGCACCTCGTGGACCCAGCCGGCGACGGTGACCGAGCGACCGGGATCGGCGTCGGCCGTGTAGGTTCGGTTCTGCATACATGCGGTTTCGCCGAGTCGCACGTAAACGCTGTCATTCCCGGTTCCGAGCGATCGGGTGAGGAGCTCCTCTCGGGAGGGACAACGACTTACTACACCGCATACGGACGTGTACACACCGGGACGAAGACGATCCGACTCGACGACGAGGCGTACGAGAAGCTCGCCAGCCGAAAACGAGAGGGCGAAAGCTTCTCGGACGTCGTGAAACGGATCGCTGGAGAGCGCTCGTTGACCGAGGTCGCAGGGATCTGGGAGGGGAGGTCGACGACGTTCGCGAAGCGGTCGAGAAGCGACGCACCCGTCGCGATGGCGAGTGAGAGGACGTAGCCGAACGGTTCGAGTGATCCTCGATACGGCGTTCGGTGTCGACGTCTGGGACGGTGACGAAGGCGCACTCGACTGCCTCGGCGACTTCGATCACCGCGGACGACTGCATCGTCGCCGCGACCGCCCTCGTCGTCGAGGAAACCGTCGTAACGCGTAACGGCAGGCACTTCGAACGCGTCGAGGGCCTCGACATCCGGACGTGCTGATCTACGCCTCTTTCGCGGCGTCGACGGTCTCCGCGACCACGTCGGCACCCCGGTCGTGGAGCAGGTTTCCGACGACGATCACGTCCGCACGTTCGGCCATCGTGTACGCCGAGTCGTAGTCGGTGATCCCCCCGCCGTAGAACAGGACGGACTCGTCGAGCGCCTCCCGGGCCGCTGCAACGGTCTCGGGGTCGCCGAACGTTCCGGAGTACTCGATATAGACGATCGGCTGACCGAACATGTGTTCGGCGAGCTCCGCGTACGCCGCGACGTCCTCGGGGGTCTGGTCGCAGTCGGCCTGCGTGAGCTGTGCGACGCTCGCCTCGGGGTTGAGCACGATGTACGCCTCCGTGGAGGTGCGCTCCCAGTCGATGTCGTCGATGCGGACCCACTCCTTGTGCGCACCCACGACCCACGAGACGTCGCCCGCGTTGAACACCGTCGGGACGAGGTAGCCGTCGAGCGCTTCGTCGTCGACGACCACGGCCGGATTCGACGGCTCCTGGTAGAGCGGCACGTCGTACTCGCGACAGGCGTCGATGACCCGCCGTGTAGCCTCCGCGGTCACGTCGAGCGTGCCGCCGATCTCGATCGCGTCGGTGCCGGTCCGACAGACGTCCTCGAAGGAGTCCTCTGGCGCCAGCTCCTTGTCCGGATCGACCTTCACGATGTGATCCCAGTCGTCCCACGGCGCGCTCATTAGCCTCCCAATCCCGAAGGGCGCGTAAAACCCTTCTGATGGTGTCTGTCGTCACTCCTCGACAGACAGCTCGGCCAGCACCGGCAGGTGATCCGAGGGGTAGCCCTCGTCGCGCCGATCCGCACAGACGCCGTGCTGGCCGACCGGGAGCGCTCCGCTCGCGAACACGTGGTCGATCTTCCACTCCGGGACCCGTTCCTCGAAGGTCGTCACGGTCGTCGTCGGGCCGTGGTGGCCCGTCTCGGAGGCGTACCGCGCGTCGAACAGTTCGACCGGGGCGTCCGGGTCCGTCAGGATCGCGTACGGCTCGTCCCGTTCCGTACAGTTGAGGTCACCGACGAGGATCGTCGGGCGCCCCGAGGCGATATCGGGGAGCCGAGCCGAGATCAGCCGGGCGCTCTCGCGTTTCGCGCGCTCGCCCTCGTGATCGAAGTGGACGTTACAGAACGCGAGCGGCGATCCGGTCCGTCGGTCCCGGACGTGCGCCCAGGTCAGGATCCGGGGGAGCTTCGCGTCCCAGCCCACGCTTCCCGCCTCGCCCGACTCCGAGAGCCAGATCGTCCCGGTCTCCTACACCGAGAAGCGCGAGCGACGGACCCCGACCGGGCAGTGTTCGCCCTCGCCGCTCGAGAGCCGACCGCGGCCGATCCAGGCGAACTCCAGGAGCCGTCCCCGGAGGGACTCGAACTGGTGGGTGAGCGGCTCCTGCAGCCCGACGAGGTCGGGCGCGTGGAACCGGATCGTTCGCGCGACCCGTTCTCTCCGGTTCGTCCAGGCGTGCTCGCCGTCCACGGCGGTGTCGTACCTGACGTTGTACGTCAGGGCGCGGAACGTCTGGGGACCGCTCATGCGGACCCGTCACCACCGGAGGACGAAATCATCCTCCTCCGACCTACCCCGCCTCTGTCTGCCACTTTCGTACCCTGTCCTCGCTCACACCGTCGACCGCCCCGGCGACCGTCTCCGCCTCGGCCCCCGTCAAATCGCTCACGCTCTCGATGCCCGCGTCGGCGAGCTTCTCGGCGGTCTTCGCGCCGAGACCCGACAGCGACTCCAGGTCGTCGTCGCCGGCCTGGTTCGCCTGATACTCGATGAAGTTGCAGATCGGACAGCCGAGCTCCCACGGCTCGTCGCCGTTGTGGACGACGAGTTCGGGCAGGTCGTGCTCGGCACACCGCTCGTCGGTCACCTCGATCTCGCCCCGGCGAGGCAACGGAAGCGAGTAGTCGCAGTCGGGGTAGCGGGTACAGCCGACGAGCCGCGACCCGCTCCTGAGCTGTTTGATGGCGAGTTCGCCCCCCTCCGCTTCGACGGCGTCGCCGTCTTCGCCTTGCGGCGTCTCCGACGCCGTGTCCTCTCCGCACTCCGGACACGCCCCGATCACCTCGTCCTCGGCCTCGTCGGCCTCGTCGGCCTTGCACTGCGGACAGCCGTGGACGAACGTGCTCCGCCCGGCGAGGATCTTCACCTCGCGCAGCCCGTGCTCCGAACAGCGCTCCTCGCGGATCAACGGCTTGCCCTGGTTCGGGAGCGGCAGCGTGTACTCGCAGTTGGGGTAGCCGTCACAGCCGACGAAGTACGACCCCCGTCGGCTGCGCCGCACGAGCAGGTCGTCGCCGCAGTCCGGACACGGCCCCAGCGTCTTATCCGCCTTGAGCGACTTCTGGAGGTGTTCGCCGATCTCATCGCGCGAGCGTTCGAGGTCCGAGAACACCGCTTCGAGCATCTCCCGTGACTCGTCGGCCACCTCGTCGAGGCTCTTCTCGCCGCTCGCGATGGCCGCCATGTCCGACTCCAACTGGGAGGTCATCGTCTCGCTCACGACGCGATCGGCGTACTCCTCGGCCGCCTCCACGACCGCCGTCGCGAGCCGCGTCGGCCGCGGCGGGTCGTCCTCAACGTAACCCCGGTCGTAGAGCTTCTCGATGATGTTGTGTCTGGTCGCCTTCGTCCCGAGCCCCAGCGACTCCATCGTCTCGATCAGTCGCGACTGGCCGTACCTGCGGGGGGGCTGGGTCTCCTTCTCCTCCGAACGGGTCTCGACGACCGAGAGGGACTCGCCCTCCTCGACGGCTGGAACGTAGTTCTCCGAGGTGTTGTGGTACGGGTAGACCGCGTGGTAGCCCGGCTCCACGAGCCGTTTCCCGTTGGCCTTGAGCGTGAGCCGTTCGCCCAGATCCGACTCCGCGTCGATCCCCGCGACGACCTTGAGGTGCGCCCACTCCGCCGGCTCCGCGACGGTCGCGAAGAATCGGCGCACGACGAGTTCGTAGAGCTTCCACTCCCGGTCCGAGAGCGCCGATCTGGAGGGCAGCTCCTCGGTCGGGTGGATCGGGGGGTGGTCGGTCGTCTCCTCGTCGCCCCGGGTCGGCGTCAGCTCCCCCGCCTCGAGCAGCGAGTCGGCGTCCTCGCCGAACGTGCGGTGGCCGGAGAACGCCGAGAGGAGTTCCTCGGGGTCGAGGTCGTCGGGATAGACGGTGTTGTCCGTCCGAGGATAGGTGATGTAGCCCGCGGTGTAGAGGTCCTCCGCGATGCTCATCGCCCGTCCGGCCGAGAAGCCGAGCGAACTCGCCGCGCGGATGAACTGCGTCGTGTTGAACGGAGCCGGTGGCTCGTCGGTCCGTCGCCGACGGTTCACCGAGTCGACGGTGACCGATGCCGAGCGCGAGAGAACCTCGTAGACCGCATCGGCGCACTCGTCGTCCCAGAGCCGTTCGGCCTCGTTGCCCTCCTCGTTCCGGTAGAAGTACTGCGCCTCGAACGCCTCCTCGTCTTTCTGCAGGTCGGCGTAGAGCTCCCAGTACGTCTCGGGATCGAACGCCTCGATCTCGCGCTCGCGGTCGACGATCAGTTTCAGTGTGGGGGACTGGACCCTCCCGACGGAGATGAAGTCGTCGCCGAGCTGTCGGGCGGAAAGGGAAAGAAAGCGCGTGAGCGCCGCGCCCCAGACGAGGTCGATGATCTGACGTGCTTCGCCCGCCGCCGCGAGGTCGAAGTCGATCTCGTCCGGCTCCGAGAAGGCGCGTTTCACCTCGTTCTCGGTGATCGAGGAGAAGCGAACCCGGTCGACCTCCGCTTCGCCGTTCACCTCGCGAACGATCTCGTATGCCTCCTTCCCGATCAGCTCTCCCTCGCGGTCGTAGTCGGTCGCGATCGTGACGCGATCGGCCTGCCGGGCGTGGAGACGGACCGCACGGACGATCTCCTCTCTCGTCGGCACCTTCTCGACGCCGGCGTCGATCAGTTCGACGGGTTCGACGTCGCGCCAGTCGTTGTACTCCGGCGGGAAGTCGACGGAGACGACGTGGCCCGAGAGCCCGATACACCGCGTGCCGCCCCAGCGGTAGACGTTCACGCCGCCCTCGCGATCGGCCTCGGCGGTCTCCCCGCTCAGGATCTCCGCGATCCGTCTCGCGGCGTTGTCCTTCTCGGTGATGATCAGCTCCACCGGCACACCCCCAGCGACTCCACGGACATTGCTGGGCGGGCGTAGGCCGACCGCTCGCGTAAGCCTTTCGTCGGGTGGGCTCCCCCCGTCGATCGACCGACTACGAGAGGGGCCGACCCTGGCGAAGACTGGCCGACGTCCACATCATGGCAGACGTTCGATTTTTTCATCCGGTAGTGAAAATCTATATGACACTGGAGCGTGTAGTTCGAGGTAGAGATGTCGACAGTACTAGCGGGGAGCGAGACCGGTTCGGTCGAGGCGCTCGAACGGCGCGTCGAACGACTCGAACGCCGGCTCGAATCGGCGAGCAGGGGGGAGTCGCGGTGTGCACACTGCGAGGAAGGGGTCGTCGAGGTCGTCGACGACCTCATCCGGTGTGACGGCTGTGGCTACCGCTGTTACCTCTGAGAACCGACGCGCCTGCCTACTCGTCCTCGGTTTCCCATCCCAGCGTGACCGTCACGGACTGTTCATCCCCGCCGAGCATCGGCGAGCGCTCGTCGGTCTCGATCGCGTAAGTGACCGCCGACGGCGGTGAGAGCCGCACCGTCTTGTTCCCGACCGCGACGTCGGCGTCGCCCTGGCCACGGAGCTCGCGGGCGAGCTCCTGGAGCAGGTCGGCCGCCTCGTCGCGCGAGACCTCCATCGATTCGGCAGTGCTTTCTGCCATGGGCGGAGATCGGAGCGGGGCCGGGTATAGATGCCACCGGACACTGCCGGGTCGACACTCTGGGCCGGTGGAGTGATACGGACGTGGTCGCTCCGTCAAACGATGGTCGATCCCCACGACGACTCGATTGTACTCATCTCCTCCCGATACGACCGATGGCGGGAGGCCTACGCCCGCGAGCGCGACCGACTCAGAATCGTCTTCGAGGAGCGCGGGACGTCGGGCGGTCTCGACCGGATCGAACACGTCGGCTCGACCGCAGTCCCCGACCCTCCGGCGAGGAACATCGTGGATCTCGACGTCGTCGTCTCCGACGACGCGGTGCGAGCGGTCTCGCGGGCGATCGAAGCCGACCTCGGCGGTACCGGGTAGAGAACACGGAGGGCTGGCACCCGGTGTTTCGGCGCGAGAACGGCCAGCGGTTCAACGACCACGTCTTCGCCCACTCGGGTCCGGGGTGGAGAGTGAGTGTCGCGACGCGAGAGGTCCTCAACAACCGCCGGGCCTGCGCTCCGAGTATACGGAACTCAAGCGCGGCCTCGCGGCTGAGCACGACGACCTGGAATCGTACTCCGTGGGAAAGATCGCCTTCGTGAGGGAGGTGCTCTCGATCGCACGGAAGGACGACGGTATCGAACTCGACTTCGCGGTCCTGGAGTTGTAGACGATAAATAGCCGTTTCGGAGCCTCGGCGTCACTTTCGAGCGGACCGTACGTCCTCGCCAGTTCGGACTCGAAGGAGTGAGGGCTTACCCCTCCAGCTCCGTTCGCAGCAGTCCGTTTACCGTACCGGGATCCGCGCTCCCGCCCGTCTTCGCCATCACCTGGCCGACGAGGAAGTTGATCGCACCGTCCTCGCCGGCGTGGTAGTCCTCGACCGCCTCGGGATTCTCCTCGATCGCCTCCGTGACCGCGCTCTGTACCTCGTCCTCGTCGCTCCGGCCGAGATCCTCGCGCTCGACGATCGCATCGGGATCGTCGCCCGCGTCGAGCATCCCCCTGAGGACTACCTCTCGAGCGTTCTTCGCGGTGATCGCTCCCGTCGATACCAGTTCGACCAGCCGCCGGATCTCCTCGAGTCTGTGGGAAACGTCGGTGATCTCTCGGTCCCGGTAGTGGAGTTCCCCGAGCAGCGTGTCGGCGACCCAGGTCGCCGCGAGGTCGGGGTCGAACTCGCGCGCGAGCGACTCGTAGAAGTCCGCGACCTGCTTCGTCGAGGTGAGCTTCGAGGCCTCCTCTCTCCCCAGCCCGTACTCCTCGCGGAAGCGCTCGCGCCTCGCGTCCGGGAGTTCCGGGATCTCGATGTGCTCTTTCCAGTCGGCGACCCTGAGAACGGGGAGGTCGGCCTCCTCGAAGTAGCGGTAGTCCTTCTCCTCTTCCTTCGAGCGCATCGAGACGGTGATCCCCCGCGACTCGTCCCAGTGACGGGTCTCCTGTTCGATCGCTCGTCCGCGCTGGATCGCGTTGCGCTGGCGGGTCACCTCGTAGGCGAGTGCCTTCTCCGCTCCCTTGTGACTCGAGATGTTCTTCACCTCCGTGCGGTTGGCCGCCGCAAGCGCGCTCTCGCCGATCGAGCCGTCCGCAGCGACCTCGCTCTCGGGGATCATCGAGATGTTCGCGTCGATCCGGAGCGAGCCGTCGCGCGTGCTGTCGAAGATCCCGAGGTACTCGATGACCTCCTCCAGTTTCGCGAGAAAACCCCTGACCTCCGTCGGCGAGCGGAAGTCGGGCTCGGTGACGATCTCCATGAGCGGGATCCCGGCCCGGTTGTAGTTCACGAGCGTGTAGTCGGCGGTGGCGATAGAGCCGCCCTCGTGCTGGAGGCTTCCGGGATCCTCCTCCAGGTGCGCGCGGGTGATCCCGATCTCGCGACGCTCGCCCTCGACGCTGATCTCGACCGAGCCGCCCCGACAGATCGGCTCGTCGTACTGGGTGATCTGGAAGTTCTTCGGCAGGTCGGGGTAGTAGTAGTTCTTCCGGTGAAAACGCGTCTCCTCGGGGATCTCGGAGCCGAGGGCCTTCCCGAGTTTCACCGCCGCCTCGACGGCCCCCTCGTTCAGCACCGGTAGGGCCCCGGGGAGCCCGAGGCAGACGGGACAGACCCGCGTGTTCGGCTCCTCCCCACCGGCAGTCGAACAGCCACAGAAGATCTTCGTCTCGGTCTCCAGCTGGACGTGGACTTCCAGCCCGATGACGACGGCGAGTTCCCGGCTCTCGGTGGCCTGTGCGGTCATCGTCCGGGCTTTGCTGCCCTTCGAGGTAAGGCTGACGGGATCCGGTCGGTTCGGCCGGGACCGCCATCGCATCCGGCCGGACGAACGACGCCGACCTGGTGTGGAACGCGGCGTCGAACGTTGATGATAAATGTTAACTCAGGCGCACCCGGAGGGGGTAGTCGATGATCGACCTCGACATCGATATGCGGCAGTACGACTGTCCGTTCATCGACACGACCGACGACGTCGACATCGCCTTCTCGGCCGTCCAGTGGCAGCTCGACACCGACGCCGAGGAGCTGGAGACGCGACTGATCGCGAAGGCGGGGTCGACGGGCGCGCTCGAAACCGGCCTCCGCCGGCTCCGCGAGCACCGGAACATGAACGACTGTTACGTGCTCTCGAAACGGGACGGCGTGGCACAGATCGGGACGGTGATCGAACAGACGAACGCGATGCACGCGATCCAGCGCAACGGCGGCTACATCACCGGTCCGTTCCACATCGAGGACGGCCGCGAGCACTGGCACGTCGGCTTCGACGACGACGAGGCCGAGGCGGAGACGCTCTCCGAGCTCGAACGCCACAACGAGTTCGACGTCGAGAACCGCGACCGGTTCGGCGCGACGACGCTGTTCGACCTCCTCGAGAACTCCGACAGCGCGCTCCGGCTGCTCGACGGCTGTCGGTCGCTCACCGAGACCGAGCGCGAGACGTTCGAGGTCGCCTCGCGCTTCGGCTACTACGAGACGCCGCGGGGGGCGACGCTCGCCGACCTCGCCGACCACTTCGAGATATCGAAGACCGCCGTCTCGATGACGCTCAGACGCGGCGAGCGCAAGATCCTCGGCGCGGCGATGACGGCGCTCGAGGACCTCGACGGCGACGACGGCCCCTGATCGGGTCCGATCGGTTCCGTCCGTCGTCGGCGAGGATATGTCGGACAGCAGGCGACCGAACTAGACCCCGCCGCCCTGCATCAGCGTCTGGATCTCCGGGTCGCGCGCGAGCACCGCGGGGTCGCCGCTGTCGACGATCTCGCCGCGTTCGATCACGTACATCCGGTCGACGATCTCGGGGACGTGACTCGCGTTCGACTCGGCGATCAGCACCGAGATGTCCCGGCCGATGATCTCGCGGATGTAGCGTTTGAGGTTCTCGACGACGACCGGCGCGAGCCCCTCGAGGGGCTCGTCGAGGATGAGGAGATCGGGATTGAGCGCGAGCGCACGGCCGATCGCGGTCATCTTCCCCTGTCCTCCCGAGAGGTTCTGCACCTCCGCGTCCCGGCGCTCTCGCAGCTCCTCGAACAGCGAGAAGACGTCCTCGACGACCCCGTCCTCGTCCTCGATTCCGCGGGCGTCGCCCGAGGTCCAGATCGGGAGTCGGAAGTTCTCCTCGACGGTCATTCCCGTGAAGAGGTCGCGGTTCTCCGGCTGGTAGCCGATGCCGCGGCGGGGGATGAGCTCTGGCCGGAGGTCGGTCAGCTCCTCGCCCTTGAACCGGATCGACCCGCTCGCGATCGGGGTCAGCCCCATGATCGCGCGGAACGTCGAGGACTTGCCGGCGCCGTTGCGCCCGACGAGCGCGACCGCCTCGCCCTCGCCGACGTCAAGGTCAATCCCGTGGGTCACCTCGAACCCCTCGACCGTCGCCGAGAGGTCGGAGACCGACAGTAAGGGATCGCTCACTCCTCGACCCCCAGGAGCACCCGGCGGAGCTCCGTGTCGGTCTCGAGCAGGTCGGGACTCCCCTCGCGGAAGACGCTCCCCTGGTGGAGTACCACGAGCCGGTCGGCGTACGCCCGCACGAGGTCCATGTCGTGTTCGATCGTCACGGTCGTGACGCCCTCCTCCTCGCTCGCTTCGACGATCGTCTCGATGACGTACTCCTTCTCGCGGGTGGCGACCCCCGAGGTCGGCTCGTCGAGCAGCAGGTACGTCGGATCGAGCGCGAACGACATCGCCACGTCGAGGAGTTTCCGGTCGCCGTGGGGCAGCGTCTCGGCGACCTCGTCGGCGATCTCCTCCAGACGGAACCGCGCGAGGAGGTCGGAAACCGCCGACTCGACCGCCTCGTGGGAGTCGTCCCGACTCTGCATGCTCAGCGTCTTCCCCTCGCGCGTGAGCACGGCGACGCGGACGTTCTCCCGCACCGTCATCTCCTCGAAGACGTGGACGATCTGGAAGCTCCGCACGAGCCCCGCCTTCACCCGTTCCTCGGGCGCCATCTCCGTGATGTCGCGTTCCTCGCTCCCGTTCTCGCCCGGTTCGTGGATCACGACCGATCCGCGGTCGGGATCGAGAAGCCCCGTGAGGAGGTTCACGAGCGTCGTCTTCCCGGCCCCGTTCGGGCCGACGATGAACACCATCTCGCCCTCGGTCTCGCCGAAGGCCAGCGAGACGTCGTCGGTCGCGCGCAGTTCCCCGAACTCCTTGCGTAGGTTGCGTGCTTCGAGCATCTATTTCACCCCGAATACGACGATCCGAACCGTCGAGACCGCGCGGCCCGCCCCATCCCTGATCGACTCCGCGACCGACCCGGCGTCCTCCCGCAACAGCCCCGGCTCGCGGCGTCTACGCGCGAGCCCGTCGCCGATCTCCGGCAACGAGCCGAGCACCCCCTTCGGCAGGAGAAAGACGACGACGAGCAGGACGATCCCGGTCAGCGCGTGGTAGTACTCGACGTAAAAGCGCGCCAACCGGAGCAGGTAGATGAGGACCACCCCGCCCACGACGGGCCCAACGAGCGTCCCGACGCCGCCGAGGATCGCCATGAAGAGGATCTCGCCGGAGACGAAGACGAAGAGGACGGGCTCCGGGCGGACGTGGAGCTGGAGCAGCGCGAACAGCCCGCCGGCGACGCCGCCGTAGAGCCCGGAGATGGTGAACGCGATCCAGACGTAGCGCTCGACGGGGATGCCGATGAACCGTGCCCGGGTCCGGTCCTGGCCGATGGCGTCGAGCGCACGGCCGAACGGCGAGTTGACGATCTTCCACATCGCGAACAGCATCACGAGCAGGAACGCGACGGTGACGTAGTAGAGGATCACGCTGTAGGCGCCGGGCGAGAGTTCGAGCCCGAGCAGCAGGGGCCGTGTGCCCTCCGGCCTGACCGCGAGGCCGTCGTTGAAGTTGAAGTACCGGCTCTGGAGGACGAACGCGAACAGCACCTGGTTGAACGCGAGCGTCAGCAGCGCGAAGTAGATGTCGAGGTAGCCGGCGACGAGGTAGCCGACGACGAGCGCGACGACGGTCGCGACGAGCACGCCCCCGACGAGCAACACCAGCCCGCTCGAGACGGCGTAGTGGTGGGCGAGCACCGCGGCGCCGTACGCGCCGGCGCCGAAGAACGCCGCGTGACCGAACGAGACGAGTTCGGTGTGACGCAACAGCAGGTTCAGTCCGACCGCGGCGAGGCCGAAGAGGATCCCCTGATGGATGATCGAGAACGACAGCGGCGTCACCCGGGTGATGTCCGGGACGGCCAACAGGAGAACGAGGCCGACGAGGCCGAGCGCCGCCTGCCTCCTGGTGAGTTCGAGCCCCTCGATCGGCCTGACGTACGTCTCGCCGTCGCGGTCGACGGTGAACCGGCTCATTCGATCTCACCCCAGGTACCGTAGAGCCCCTCGGGTTTGGCGAGGAGGATGATCGCCATCAGCAGGAACGGCGCGGCGAGCTCGAGCTGTGGCAGCCCGAAGACGCCGACGGTCCACCGGCTGATGACGCCGACGAGCAGCGCGCCGACGAGCGCGCCCTTCAGGCTCCCCAGACCGCCGATGACGATCACGACGAACGAGAGCACCAGCGGGTCGAGGCCCATCTCGAGGAAGGCGTCGCTCGGGCCGATGCTGACCATCGCGCCGCCGAAGCCGGCGAAAAAGGCGCCCATCGCGAAGACGAGCGTGAACGTCCGGTCGGTGCTGACGCCGATCGCCGTCGCCATCTCGCGGTTGATCGCCGTTGCCCGGACGATCCGGCCCGTCTTCGTCCGGTCGAAGAACCAGACGAGCCAGGCGAACACCGCGATCCCCACGAGGATGACGATCACGTTGTACGAGGGATAGGAGAAGCCGAGGACCTCGGTCGTCGGGATCCGGTTGAGCCCGCTGTACGTGCCCGTACTGACCGGCGAGGTGCCCCAGCCGAACTTCATCACGTCGATGAGAATCAGCAACAGCGCGTAGGTCAGCAACAGCTGGTAGACCTCCTCGCGTTCGTAGATCGGCCTGACGAACGTCGCCTCGAGCGCCGCGCCGACCGGGAGGAGGACGGCGGCGGCCGCGAGCGCGCCCGCGAGCACGACGACCCCGAAGATCACCGCCGTCACCGTGTCCGTCGGCGCGGCGATCAGGCCGGCGAGGAAGCCGACGACGCTGAAGACGAGGAACGCCCCCAGCGCGTAGAGCTCGCCGTGTGCGAGGTTGAGGATCCCGAGCACGCCGAAGATGATCGTCAGCCCCGAGGCGATCATGAACAGGACGAACCCGTAGTAGATCCCGTTGAGCGTGTGGACGACGACCGACTCGACCACGTCAGATCGCTCCCGGACGGAGGGGTCGGTCGCCGCCGCGGTGGTCTCCGGTCATGGTCTCGGGCAGATTCACCAGCCCTCGATCCAGTCGCGGGAGGTCGTTCCCGGCGGCGGCGAGACCTCCTCCGGCGCGTAGACGTTGACGTCCTCTAGGACCGCCGCGTCGAGCTCGTCCGACCAGGCGAGTTCGCCGAAGTGGGCGTTCGAGTAGCCCTGGTGGTCGGTCGCCATCGTGTGGTAGCCGGCGGGGGTGAAAAACCCGTGTTCCTCAAGCATCGCCGCGAGTTCGTCCTGCTCTGGCCAGCGACCGAGGATCCTGACGGCCTTGTCCGCGGCCGTCGCCCACGCGGTCACCGCGCCGTAGCCGCTCATGAAGTGGGCGGTCGGGATCACGTCGTACTCCTCGCGCACCTCGTCGAAGAGGTCGGCGGCTGGCGTCCACTGGTCGGTGGCCGGCTGGTCCCAGTAGAAGTTCCGCGAGCCGCCGTGAATCGGCCCCTCGAGGTCGCCCTCCTCGTAGTCGTTCGCCGAGCCGTAGAGCACCGGCCCGACGACGAGTTCGGTGTTCTCGAGCATGTCGCTCGCCTGTGCCTGCTGGAGCAACAGCGTCGCGTCGCCGCCCCAGCAGCTGGTGAAGACGACGTCGGGCTCCTCGCTGTTGACGTTGGTGACGTGGGTGGACATGTCGTCGGCGCCGAGGTCGGGGAAGCCACTGTAGACCTCCTCGGCGTCGGCGAGCTGTTGGATGCCGAGGCTGAAGATCTCCATCTCGTCCTGACCGAAGGCGTAGTTCGGGTTGATCCCCGCGTAGGTGTCGATCTCGTCGGCACCGAGGATCTCGACGGCCTCGACCGCCGCCGCGAGCGCCTCCATCACGTCGTGGTTCTGGAACCGGAACGAGTAGGTCGTGTCCGGGAAGTCCTCCTCGTAGAGCGTCGTCACCGTCCCGTCGGTCGCGACGTTGATCACGCCCCGATCGTCGATCTCGGGTACCATCGCCTCGTGACCGCCGCTCGAGATCGGCCCGAACGTGACGTCCTTGCCCTCGTCGACGAACTGCTGGTAGTTCTCCAAGTGCTCGTCGCCCTCCTCGACGACGTCGAGTTCGATCTCGCGACCGGCGACGCCGCCGTTGTCGTTGATGCGTCCGACGGCGGTCTCCGCGCCGTACTCGGCCTGCACGCCGAGGACCGCCGGCGCGCCCTCGCGGAACGTCTGGAGGCCCGCCTCGATCGGCTCGTCCGGGACGTCGCCCTCCTCTGCGTCCCCGACGTCGTCGTCGCCGCCGAGGAGTTCGGCACAGCCCGCGAGCGCAAGCGCCAGCGCCGAGCCGCCGAACACCCGCAGCGCGTCGCGTCGGTTCAGCCCGTCCGGGCTCGATCCCCCCGTCATCTCCGGTCTCCTGCGGTCGATCTATCTGTCACGGGTAGAGGGTAGACAGCGGTTCACCAAGAAAGCGGGCGTGAACATGTTAACACCGTTCCGGATCCGGGCCGACCGGGACGCCCGCCGGACCTGTTCGTGACACTTCATGTACCGGTGTCTGACACAGGTTTATACGCGTGGAACGACCGTTGGGAGGTATGGCGAAGAACCGAGTCGAGGACCTCGAATCGCGCGTCTCCGCGCTCGAGGCGACGATTCGCGGCCTCACCGAGGAGCTCGTCGAGGCGAACGAACGTATCAGAGTGCTCGAGTCACACGTCGACGTGGCCGGCGCCGAGAAACGCCGGGCGGCCGAGCGACGGGCGGCGAGACGCTCGGCGGAAGTCGACGGCGCTAAGGCCGACGGGCGAGAGGCAGAAGACGACGAGAGCGCGGAGAGCGCACCGAGCGACGATATCATCGTCGCGTAGGCGCGCACCGAGAGGCCACCGATGCACATCAAAGAGATCGTCCTCGACGACTTCAAGAGCTTCGGACGACGCACCCGAATCCCTTTCTACGAGGATTTCACGACGGTCAGCGGGCCGAACGGCTCCGGGAAGTCGAACATCATCGACGCGGTGCTGTTCGCGCTCGGGCTCACCCGGACCCGTGGGATCCGCGCGGAGAAGCTCACCGACCTGATCTACAACCCCGGCCACGCCGACGGCGAGGCCGAGGCCGGCGCCCGCGAGGCGATCGTCGAGGTCGCCCTCGACAACACGGACGGAACACTCGCGAGAGAGCAGGTCGTCTCGGCCGCCGGCACGGAGAAGATCGGCGACGTCTCGGAGATCCGCATCAGGCGCCGTGTGAAGGAGACCGAGGAGAACTACTACTCCTACTACTACCTGAACGACCGGTCGGTGAACCTCTCGAACATCCAGGACCTGCTGGCCCAGGCCGGCGTCACCCCGGAGGGGTACAACGTCGTGATGCAGGGCGACGTCACCGGCATCATCTCGATGACGCCGGGAGAGCGTCGGGAGATCATCGACGAGATCGCGGGCGTCGCGGAGTTCGACGCGAAGAAGGAGTCCGCCTTCGAGGAGCTCGACGTCGTCGCGGAACGCATCGACGAGGCCGACCTGCGGATCGAGGAGAAGACCGACCGGTTAGCGCAGCTCGAGGACGAGCGAGAGACCGCGCTCCGGTATCAGGGATTACGAGAGGAGAAGACCGAGTACGAGGGCTACCTGAAGGCCGCGGAGCTGGAGGAGAAACGCAGGGAGCTCGCGGAGACGGAGACCGAGATCAAGGAGCGAGAGGAACGCCTCGCGGAGCTCCGCCGCGAGTACGACCAGCGCCACGGTCGTGTGAAACGGCTCGAAGAGGACCTGGAGGACTTAAACGCCGAGATCGAGTCGAAGGGCGAGGACGAGCAGCTGCGGATCAAGCGCGAGATCGAGGAGGTGAAAGGCGAGATCGGCCGACTCGAGGACCGGATCGAGGGGGCCGAAGAGCGGATCACGGAGGCAGAACGCGAGCGTCGGGGAGCGTTCGTCGAGCTCGACCGGAAACAGGAGACGATCGAGGAGCTCGACGCCGAGATCAAGGAGACGAAACTGGAGAAGGTCTCTGCGGCGGGCGAGCGCCAGCAGCTCGTCGCCGATCGGGAGGAGGTCGACGCGGAGATCGACGCCGTCGACACCGAGTACGACGAGGTGAAAGCCGACCTCGCGGATCGGAAGGCCGCACTCGAGGGGGCGAAGGACGAGAAGAACGACCTCCAGCGCGAACAGGACCGCCTGCTGGACGAGGCGCGCAGGCGATCGAACGCGGTGACCGAGACCGAACGCGAGATCGAGGAGTTAGCGGAGGAGCTTCCCGAGATCGACGCCCGGATCTCCGACGTCGAGGACGAACGGGAGCGGGCGGCGGAGAACGTAGAGGGGATCGAGGGGGTCGTCGAGGACCTGAAGGCCGAACGCCGGGAGAGACAGTCCGAACTCGACGAGCTCGACGACGAGCTCCAGGGCAAGCAGGCGGAGTACGCCGAGCTGGAGGCGAGCGCGGGCGAGAGCGGCGACAGCTCGTTCGGACGGGCGGTGACGACGATCGGGAACAGCGGGATCGAGGGCGTCCACGGGCCGGTCGCCACGCTCGGGAGCGTCTCCAACGAGTACGCCACGGCGTGCGAGACCGCTGCCGGCGGACGGATGGCGAACGTCGTCGTCGACGACGACGGGGTCGGCCAGCGCTGTATCGAGCACCTGAAGGCGCGCAACGCGGGCCGAGCTACCTTCCTCCCGATCTCGAAGATGCAGTCGCGGTCGCTGCCCTCGCTGCCGAGCCACGACGGCGTGATCGACTTCGCGTTCGACCTCGTGGAGTTCGACTCCAGGTACAGGGAGGTGTTCTCGTACGTCCTGGGGAGCACACTCGTCGTCCGGGACATCGAGACCGCCCGCGACCTGATGGGCGAGTTCCGGATGGTGACGCTCTCGGGGGAGCTGATCGAACGCAGCGGCGCGATGACCGGCGGGAGCCGGTCGGGTTCCCGGTACTCCTTTTCCGCGTCGGGAGAGGGGAAGCTCGAGCGCGTCGCGAGCGAGATCGTCCGGCTACAGGAAGAGCGCGACTCGGTCCGAGAGGAGCTCCGCGCCGTCGAGGAGCGGCTCGACGCCGCCCGCGATCGGAAGTCGGACGCGACCGACCAGCTCAGGGAGATCGACCGCGAGGTCGAGAGCGCGGAGCGGGAGCGAGAGGAGATAGAAGCCCGGATCGAGCGGCTCGAAGCCGAACTCTCGGAGATGGCCGACGAGCGCGAGTCGGTCGACGATCGGATGGGCGAGCTCTCCGCGGAGATCGCCGAGGCCGACGAGCGGATCGCGGGGATCGAGGCCGAGATCGAGGAGCTAGAGGAGGAGCTCGCGGACTCCGCGATCCCGGAACTGACCGCGAGACGCGAGGAGATCCAGGGGGAGATCGACGATCTGAACGACCGGATCGCCGACCTCGACGGCCGGCTCAACGAGCTCGCCCTGGAGAAGGAGTACGCCGAGAACGCCATCACCGACCAGCGCGAGACGATCGAGGCGGCCGAGGAGGTCGCGGAGCGACAGCGCGAGCGTATCGAGGGGTTCGAGGCGGAGATCGAGGAGCGAGAGGAGGACCTAGAGGGGAAACGGGGGGCGATCGAAGAGCTCGAAGAGGAGCTGGTCGAGCTGAAGGAGGACCGCGAGGCGATGCGCGAGAGTCTCAAGACCGCGACCGAGAAGCGCGACGAGATCCGCGAGTCCGTCTCGTCGGTCGAGAGCGCGCTCGAGGGGCTCCGATCGTCCGCCGACCGACTCGACGGGGAGATCGAGGGGCTCGAGGCCGAGGTCGGGGAGTACGACCCCGAGGAGATCCCGAACCACGAGGCGGTCAGGGAGGAGATCACCCGACTCGAGGGCGAGATGGAGGCGCTGGAGCCGGTGAACATGCTCGCGATCGAGGAGTACGACCGCGTCGAGGACGATCTCGAGACTCTAGAGGAGCGCCGGGCGGTGCTCGAGGACGAACGCCGGGAGATCCGGGACCGGATCGACTCCTACGAGGCGCAGAAACGCGAGACGTTCATGAACGCCTACGAGGGGATCAACGAGGAGTTCGAGGACATCTTCGGGCGGCTCTCGGCGGGGACCGGGACGCTGCACTTAGAGGACGAGGAGGAGCCGTTCGAGGGCGGACTGACGATGCGTGCCCAGCCACACGACAAGCCGGTCCAACGCCTCGAGGCGATGTCCGGCGGGGAGAAGTCGCTCACCGCGCTGGCGTTCATCTTCGCCATTCAACGATACAACCCGGCGCCGTTCTACGCGCTCGACGAGGTCGACGCCTTCCTCGACGCGGCGAACGCCGAACGGGTCGGCGAGCTGGTCGACGAGCTCGCCGACACCGCACAGTTCGTCGTCGTCTCGCATCGCTCGGCGATGCTCGAGCGTTCGGAACGGGCGATCGGCGTGACGATGCAGGCCGAGAACGTGAGCGTCGTCACCGGGATCAGCCTCGGCGCGGAGACGGCGGTGGCCGATGACTGAGGCGATCACGCCCGGTGGCGGCCCCGAGGAGGAGGAGGTCGAACCGGTCGAGTTACTGGTACAGCTCGCGAAGGAGGGCGAGATCGAGCCCTGGGACATCGACATCGTGGAGGTGACCGACGCCTTCCTCGCGAAGCTCGATTCGGCGGATCTGCGGACCTCCGGTCGTGCGCTGTTCTACGCGAGCGTCCTCCTCCGGATGAAGAGCGACGAACTCGTGCTCGAAGACGAACCCGACGAGGAGGAGGCGTTCGTCGAAGAGGAGTGGCCGGCGATGGAGCCCGAGGGGCCGTTCGAGGACCCGATCGCGGGGCTCGAGCGGGAGATGGAGCGCCGGCTCGACCGGAAACACGCCCGGGGCTCGCCCCGGACGCTCGATCAGCTGGTCAGGGAGCTCCGGGACGCCGAGCGCGGCTCGTGGTGGAAGGAGTCCCGCGAGTACGACACCAGTGGCTCGCCGAAGGGCTTCCAGCGAGGCACCCAGACGCTCGACTACCACTCCGGCGACGACTTTCGGCTGGACGACGAACCCAGAGAGGAGGACGTGATCGGCACCGCCCACGGCGAGGAGATCGAGGAGGTGATAGCGGTGGTCGCGGAGCACCTCCACACGCAGTACGAGTCCGGTCGGCCGGAGGTGCTCTTCCGCGAGATCGACGGCGTCGGCCCCACCCGGGTCGAGTCCTTCCTCGCGGTGCTGTTTCTCGCCCACCGCGGCACGGTGCGCCTCGAACAGGACGACCTCTTCGGCGACCTCTGGGTACAGGAGGCGTCGGCGTTCGAGGAGGACGCCGAGTCGATCCCCGTACCCGGACCGTGACAGACACCACCACGACACTTATTAGCACAGAGTGCGTAGTTCTGGCCGCCATGACGCCGACGAAGATCCGAGAGCGCCTGACCGAGACCGACGGGCGGGTCGACCCGGAGGAGTACGTCTCGGCGCTCAGCTACGTCCGCGGGAAGTGAGCCGACGGGTTCACCGCCGCCGGCAGCGAACCGCTACCCGTCGATAGACCGTTCTCTCACGCCCGGCACCGATCCCTCCTCATACGGACTGCTGTGACTGTTTACCGGTGCGATCGCGGACCGATCGCGACCTCGCCGGAGACGAATTACAGCAGTCCGTATCAGCGGTCGATCACGGCCTGGAACGCGACGCAGTGGGTGGCCCGAGTGCGACGCGGACCGGTACCCCCCACGACGCGTTTCGGAGCCGTCGCGCGGTTCGCTGATGAGTACAGTTCGTGCGTCAGAACGGTGGTCGGCGGCCCACACGTCATTCGCGGCGAAGCCGGTACCAGTGCTCGTTGGGTTTCGCCAGCACCTCGACCGGTTTGGGCGCCGTGAACTCGGAGCGGCCCAGATCGGTGACGGTCCAGCCGGGAAACACCGTCTCGAGTTCGGCTCGGGTCGCACCTCGCGGTAGCGGCCCCCGACGCTTCGGCTTCCACGCGAGCAGGAGCACGGTCGCATCGGGGGTGGCGACTGTGTCGACCTCCCGCCCCATCGCCTCGCGCTGGTCGCGGTTCAGACCGTGGTAGGTGCCCGTATCGAGCACCAGTCGGTATCCGGGGTCGATCCCGGCAGCCCGGAGCTCCGTCACGTCGCCGTGGACGAGGTCCATCTCGACACCGGCCTCCTCGACCCTGTCCCGAGCACGACGGAGCGCCTTCTCGACGGTGTCGATACCCGTGACCTGCCAGCCCCGCTTCGCCAGTTCGACACCCCAGATCCCGCTCCCGGTACCGATGTCGAGTGCGCGTCCGTAGGGTGGGTCCCGCCCTTCTTCCTCCTCGAACAGCCGGGTGATCGTCTCGATGAACTCCTCGTTCTCTATCGCGGTCTCCCACGGGTGAAAGCCCACCGCGTACGCTAACTCGTAGTTCATCGACGCCACCCCCCGAGACCGCTTTCGACCGTGTGACGCCGGCCGAGCCGACGAACGATTCGGTTCCCTCTAGTGGTCGGTGATACCATCGTCCCCTCCAGTCGTAGCGCCGATACCTACACCTCACGTCTACCCACGTCGATCACACGGGGCGCTACTCACCCGTACGTCGTGGTAGAAATTAACAGTTACCGTGGTCTGCGGTATCGGTCGACAGTCTCGTCGGACCGACACTGGGTTCCGTCACCGCTCCCCGTCGAGGTACTCGCCGGCGAGCAGGTCGACGCGCTCTCTGACCTCGTCGGGAATCGCCTCCGAAGGCGTGTTGATCGTCCCCTCGAGAGCGTTCCGACACGAACACTCCGACTCGTCGAGCGTCCGGACCGCACGGTCGACGGTCTCCTTGATCGCCTCCTCGTTCGCCGCGGCGTTCTCGAGCACCTCTTCGAGCGTTACCTGACTGTCTTCCTTCCAGACGTCGAAGTCGGTGACACCGGTGAGCGTCGCGTAACACATCTCGGCCTCGCGGGCGAGTTTCGCCTCGGGGATCGTCGTCATCCCGATGACGTCCCAGCCCTGCCCGCGGTAGAACTCGCTCTCTGCGCGCGTCGAGAACTGTGGGCCCTCGATACAGACGTACGTACCCCCGGAGACGACCTCGGCGTCGCTCGCCTCCTCCGCGGACTCCACGAGATGTGCCGAGAGGTCCGGACAGTACGGCTCGGTGAACGGCATGTGGACGACCATCCCCTCGTCGAAGAAGGTAAAAGGGCGGTGACGGGTCCGGTCGACCGCTTGATCAGGTACGACGAGCGTCTGCGGCGGCAGGTCCTCTCGCAGGCTGCCGACAGCGTTGCTCGCGACGACGTGCGTGACGCCGAGTGACTTCAGCGCGTAGACGTTCGCCCGGTAGGGCAGCATCGTCGGCGAGTACTCGTGGTTCCGGCCGTGTCGAGGGACGAACGCGATCTCTTTACCCGTCCCCTCGAGTTCGCCGATCGTCACCGGCGCGCTCGGTTCGCCGTAGGGCGTCTCGATCTCCGCTTCTCGCGTGTCGATGAGGGCGAGCGCCTCGTAGATCCCGCTCCCGCCGATGAAGCCGATCATACCGGTGCGTGGGGTGAGGGACACCTAAACCGTGTGGGTTCGGTCCGAGAGGTGCTATCGGACTCGTTCCCGACGGGATCGGGCATCGTCGACTCGAGGACCGGCGAGAGCGTCCTCGAAGCGGTCGAGCGGATCGATCGTACCGGTGGATCGGTGAGACACCCGATCCGACGCTACTTGGGGACCGGAAGCGAACCGGGGGTATGGACCCGACACCCGAGGACGAGCGGTTCACCCGACGGGCGATCGAACTCGCGCGCGAGTCGGTCGAGGAGGGCAACCGGCCGTTCGGCTCGCTGCTCGTCCACGACGGCGAGGTGGTGATGGAGGCGAAGAACAGCGTACTCACCGAAAACGACGTCCGCAGACACCCGGAACTCCACCTGGCGTACAGGGCGCGAGCGGAGCTCGACGAGGGAGTTCGACGGGAGACGACGATGTACACCTCGACCGAGCCGTGTCCGATGTGCGCGGGCGGGCTCTACTACGCCGGTCTGGACCGGGTGGTGTACAGCGTTTCGGGGCCCGAGATCGGGGAGTTCACGGGTCGAGAACCGCCGGTCCGTGCCGAGACGATCCTGGAGGGGGTCACCCGGGTCGAGGGACCGGTCTTGAACGAGGAGGGCCGAGCGGTCCACGAGGCGTTCTGGTAGCGGCCGAACGCCGGGGCGAACTCCGATCCGTACGAGCGGGAGCTGGGCGAGTCGGAACGGCCCGGGGTGATCGCGGAGGTCGGCTCGAGTCCGCCGGATTCAACCGTCGACGAGGCGCCACTCGGCGCGTTCGGTCCGTTCGATCACGTCCCGGCGCTCCATCTCGACGAGGACCTCGTTCAACCGGTTCGGCTGGGCGATCTCCATCCCGATCCGCCGCACCCCGTGATACTCGGCGAGGTAGTGACGGATCTCGTCCGCCGAGAACGACACCTCGTCGGCCTTCCCCATCACGCCGGAGATCAGGTCGACCATGTCCTCGATGAAGTTCCACGGGTAGACGACCCACGTCCACTGCTCCAAGCGCTCGCCGACGTAGTCGGGCTCGAATTCGCTCGTCCCGAGCAGCTGGAGCGTCGCTGTCCGGACGTCGGTCGCACCGCGCTCCGTGACGTACTCCTCGGCACGCTCGATCGAGCCACCCGTGTCGGCGATATCGTCGATGATGAGCACGCTCTTCCCCTCGACGCTGCCCTCGGGCATCGGGTAGCGGATCGTCGGCTCTCCGGACTTCTCGGCCGTACCGACGTAGTGTTCCATCTTCAGGCTCGTCAGGTCGTCGAGCCCGAGGAAGTCACAGAGACAGCGCCCCGCGAACCAGCCCCCGCGGGCGAGCGCGACGATCACGTCCGGCTCGAACTCGGATCGTTTGACGTCGGTGCTCACCGTCCGGCAGAGGCCGTAGATGTACTCCCAGTTCGTGATCGTACACCGGAACTCCTCGGGGAGGTCGCTCATCGCGTGTCGGTCACCACCCCGAACCAGGGCGGCTCCGTGTTAAACCGTTGCGCCTCGGTCCCGGGTACGGACCGGTGAGCCGATACGGTTTTCAGAGGGCGCGGGTATCCACGCTCCATGACGCTGTACGCGATCGAGGACCTGGACGACGCGTTCGTCGCGACCCGCGAGTTCCTCATCTCGCCGTTCTCGTTGCGACGCTGGCTGGTGCTCGCGTTCGTCGTCTTCTTCGTCGGCGGCGGCGGCGTCGGCGCGGGCAACGGCTTCAGCGGGGTGAACGCCGCGACGCCGCCCGCGACCGACACCGACCCGGGCGTCGAGGTCGGCGAGGTGGTCGCCGTCCTCACGGAGCTACTGCTCGCGAACCTCGCGCTCGTCCTCGGCGTCCTCGGGGTGCTCGCGTTCTTCGTCCTCGGGTTCATGTTCGTCGCGGCGACGATGGAGTTCGTCCTCGTCGAGTCGCTTCGCAAGGAGGAGGTCCGCCTCTTCGAGTACGCCCGGACGAACCTCGGAAAGGCGCTCTCGTTGCTCGCGTTCCGGGTCGTCCTCGCTCTGCTCGCGCTCGGGATCGTCGGTGGGCTCTTCGTGCTGGGGCTGTGGCTGGTCACGGGTGCGCCCGAGGGTATCCCCCCGAGCCTGCTCGTCCTCCTCTCGCTGGTCGGCGGACTCCTCCTGCTCTGTCTCAGCCTCACCGACAGCTTCACAACCGAGTTCGTCGTCCCGACGATGCTCGTCACCGACCGGGGGCTCGTCGGCGGCTGGCGGGCGTTCTGGCCGGTGCTCCTCGACTCCTGGAAACAGTACCTCGCTTACGCGGTCGCCGTCTTCGTCCTCGGCATCGTCGTGAGCATCCTCGTCGGGATCGCGGTCGCGATCGTCCTCACCGGCCTGGGTCTCACCTTCGGCATCGCGGGGATCGCCGTCTTCGTCCTGCTGTTCGCCGCGGGGGCAGAGCTGATCGGTGGGGTGCTCCTCGTGCTGATCGGCCTGGTCGCGCTCGCGCTCTTCCTCGTCTCGGTCGCGCTCATCCTCGTCCCCGCCGAGAGCTACCTCAGGTACTACTCGCTGTTCGTCCTCGGCGACACGGACGCCGACCTCGACCCGATTCCGGAGGTCCGTGGGTCGGTCAGAGAACGACAGTACACCTGATCCCTCGGCGGACGCTCGTGGTGTACGGACCCAGGACGACGGCGAACCGGCCGTGGGTCCCCGACGTCGACGCGACCGACCGTGGCTCTCAGAGCTCCTCGATGTACGGTGCGAGGTCCTCGTCCGTGACCTCCCGGCCGTGTACGTCCTCGAGGTGGGATCGCGCGGCCTCGTAGATCGACTCCTCGAACTCGCTGTAGACCACCACGTCGCAGTCCGCGACGTCCCGGCACTCGAACCGATAGCGCTCCGTGACCATGCGCGAGAGAGCGGTGCGAGCGCCATGTAGCTGCTGCCCGCCGGAAGACGACCCGGCTACCCCCCTCGAAGGCTATGTACGCCGGTCCCGACTGTACGGTATGGTCGAGACGGGTGCGGCCCTTTCCGTCCTCGCCGGGGCCGTCACCGCCCTGGTCGCCGTCCTCCTCACGTTCTATCTGCGGAACCGCTGGCAGGAGATCCAGTCGCTCCGGGCGATCCAGGCTGAGCTCGAGCAGAACACCGCACGGGCGAGAGAGCTCTCGGACCTCCTCACGGGCGACTTGCGCCGACAGCAGGTCGACCTCCCGATCGAGGTCCCCCGGGGAACGAAGATCGAGATCCGATACGTCGTCTCGTTTCCCGGCGCGCTCTCCACGACCGCGTTCGAGCAGCTGAAACACTCCGGCATGGTCCTTCGGCTTCCGCCCGACGTTCGGCACTCGCTGTTCGAGCTGTACGACACCATCGATCGGATCAATCGGCTGCGAGAGCACAGAGAGCGGATCCACTTCGACGACGTGGGGAACGTCCACATCGTCATCGACCCCACCGAACTAGACGTCGACCCCGAGACGTCCGTCTCCGAGGGCGACCTCCCG
Organism: Halalkalicoccus sp. CGA53; assembly: GCF_036429475.1. GTDB lineage: Archaea > Halobacteriota > Halobacteria > Halobacteriales > Halalkalicoccaceae > Natronorarus > Natronorarus salvus. The sequence goes on along the minus strand of NZ_CP144125.1, from coordinate 1,477,021 downwards.
GAAGAGACCACGCGACGACTGGCGGACCTCCGCCGCATGCGACGGGCTATGACGGGAGTGAACGAGTCGATCCTGCGCCTGATCGGTACGATCGCTCCCCCCGAGATGCTCGAAGACGGCGAGCTGCGTTCGTTCGTGGAGGTCGAGCACCGACGCGGTCCGCAACGGGGATCTGACGGACAGCCCTCGGCCGTAGAGAGGACGGATCTCGAGGAGATGCGCTCGGTTCTGCGCGACGTCGAGCGGAGGTCGCCCTGGTCCAGGTTCATGTGAGGACGATGGCGGCCGAGGAAAGCCCCAACACCTACGTCCGAGAGCGTCCCACTCCGCGTATGACCGATCGGACCGAGGTCCGCGCCTGTCTCGTCGACGCCTTCACGGACGAACCGCTCAGTGGGAACGTCGCGGGGGTCGTCCCGGATGCAACGGGCCTCTCCGACGAACAGTGCCGGGCGGTCGCCCGCGAACTGAACGCGAGCGAGACGGCCTTTCTGACCAGGAGCGACGGTGCCGACCGCCGGATCCGCTACTTCACGCCGACGACCGAGGTGGACCTCTGCGGGCACGCGACGGTCGCCGCGCACGCGTTGCTCCGGGAGGACGGAGCGATCGGACCTGGAACGCACACCCTGGAGACGAACGTCGGAGTGCTCGACATCGACGTCGAGGAGGACGGGACGGTCTGGATGACACAGGACGAGCCGGTGGTCGAGGAGGTCGACCTCGATCCCGAAGCGGTCGCGGAGACGCTCGGGATCGATCCGGAGTCGATCGAGACGCTCGCTTCCGACCTCCCGATCGCGCGTGCCTCGACCGGCCTCCCCTTCCTCGTCGTCCCGGTGGACTTCCTCTCGGCGCTCGGCAGTGCCGATCCGGAGATGGACGTGGTGAAACGACTCTGCGAGTCCGTCGACACCGTGGGACTCTACGCCTTCACCTTCGACACCCTCGACGCGGACTCGACGCTCCACGGCCGGGCGTTCGTCCCCTCACTGGGGATCCCGGAGGACCCCGTCACCGGAACGGCGAGCGGTGCTGTAGGAGGGTACCTCGCTCACGTGGGTGCGTTCTCGCCGATACCCGACGTGCTCCGGTTCGAGCAGGGCCACTACGTCGACCGACCGGGGACGGTGCGGGTGCGCGTCGGCGAGGAGGTGCGCGTCGGCGGGCGTGCGGTCGTCTCGCTCGACGGTACGCTCTCGGTTCCCGAACCCGAGGCCGACGGGACCGGGATCATCGAAGCCTAACCGACGATAGCTACCCCCTAATCGGAACGGGTCGGACCGGGCCGGGCTGGGCCGTTCACGGCGGGTCGCCCGGGGGTGCGTCGGCGACGAGTGATGGGACTACAACCGTCCTTACGAGTGAACGTAGTTATCGCTCCCGTAACCCCCGACGGGAACCCTTCGATTCACTCGCCGTCGAGTGGTCGATCGCGCCGCTCGCGAGTGCTGTCGCAACCCTTTTCATCGGTCTCGGTGAGGTCACTCACACGACAATGGCGCTACTGTGGCTGGAGGATATCGGAGCCGGAGACCTCGAGACGGTGGGCGGGAAGGGCGCGTCGCTCGGCGAACTTGCCGGCGCGGGGCTGCCGGTGCCGCCCGCGTTCGTCGTCACCGCCGGGACCTATCGAACCTTCGTCGAGGAGGCGGGGATCGCGGACGAGCTCGAGGAGGTCGTGGCCGTCGACGTCGAGGAGTCGCCGGCGCTCTCGGCGGCGGCCGACCGGGCACAGTCGCTGATCCTCGAGACGGAGGTGCCCGGAGAGCTCGGAGAGGAGATCCTCGCCGCCTACGACGAGTTCGGCGACGGACCGTTCGTCGCGGTTCGGTCCTCCGCGACCGCCGAGGACCTCCCGGACGCGAGCTTCGCCGGGCAACAGGAGACGTTCCTCAACGTCACCCGCGAGGACCTCCTCCAACGAGTGAAAGAGTGCTGGGCGTCACTGTTCACCCAGCGGGCGATCTACTACCGGAAACAGCAGGGCTTCGACACCGAGGTCGTGAACATCGCGGTCGTCGTCCAGCGGATGGTCGACGCGGAGAAGAGCGGCGTGCTCTTCACCAGCCACCCCTCCAGCGGCGATCCCGTCTCGATCGTCGAGGCGGCGTGGGGGCTCGGCGAGGCGGTCGTCTCCGGCACCGTCTCCCCGGACAACTACGTGATCGACCGCGAGAGCGGAACGGTCGAGGACGTGACCGTCTCGACGAAGCGGACGATGTGCGTGCGCGACGAGGAGACCGGCGAGACGGTCGAACGCGAGGTGCCCGAGGGGAAACAGGACGAGCGGGTGCTCGGCGACGACGATCTGCGCGACCTCGTCGAGATCGGCGAGCGCGTCGAAGAGCACTACGGCACCCCACAGGACGTCGAGTGGGCGATGGTCGACGGCGAAGTCTACATGCTCCAGTCGCGGCCGATCACGACGATCGATACGGGGGGGATCGAGGAGGCGCCCGACGCCGAGAGCGGCTCCGGAATGAAGGGGATCACCGACGGCGACGGCGGGCAGTCGGTCGCCTACGACGAGTACGAGGGCGATGCGGACGAACTCGTCCACGGCCTCGGGGCGAGCCCGGGGGTCGTATCGGGGACGGTAAAGATCGTGGCGAAGCTCGACCAGCTCGACAAGGTCGAGGAGGGCGACATTCTCGTGACCGAGATGACGACGCCCGACATGGTGCCCGCGATGCGCCGGGCGGCGGGTATCGTCACCGACGAGGGCGGGATGACGAGTCACGCCTCGATCGTCTCGCGCGAACTCGGCGTCCCCGCGGTGGTCGGAACCGGGAACGCGACGAAGCGGCTCGAAGACGGCCAGTACGTGCGGCTCGACGGCGAGCGCGGCAGCGTCGAGGCAGCCAGCCCGGACGAGGAACCGCCGGTCGAGGAGTCACCCGATCCGGTGGAGGCGGCGAGACCGGAGACCCCGGTGAAGCCGATGACCGCGACGGAAGTGAAGGTGAACGTTTCGATCCCCGAAGCGGCGGCGCGCGCGGCCGCGACCGGCGCGGACGGCGTCGGCCTCCTCCGGATCGAGCACATGATCCTCTCGCTCGGCAAGACCCCCTCGAAGTTCATCGCGGACGAGGGCGAGCGCGCGTACGTCGACGAGATCGTCCAGGGCATTCGGACCGTCGCCGACGAGTTCTACCCCCGTCCCGTTCGGGTTCGCACCCTCGACGCGCCGACCGACGAGTTCCGGTCGATGGAGGGCGGCGACGACGAACCCCACGAACACAACCCGATGCTCGGGTACAGAGGGATCCGTCGGTCGCTCGACCGACCCGAGGTGTTCGGCCACGAGCTCTCGGCGTTCCGCCGACTCTACGAGATGGGCTACGACAACGTCGAGATCATGTTCCCGCTCGTGAACGACGCCGAGGACGTGATCCGGGCCAGGGAGCTGCTGAGAGAGGCAGGCGTCGACCCGAACCGGCGGACCTGGGGCGTGATGATCGAGACGCCCGCGAGCGCGCTCTCCGTCGAGGGGATGGCCGACGCGGGCATCGACTTCGCCTCCTTCGGGACGAACGACCTCACCCAGTACACCCTCGCGGTCGACCGGAACAACGAGATGGTCGCCGACCGCTTCGACGAGCTCCACCCCGCGGTGCTCTCGCTGATCGGCAGGACGATCGAGCGCTGTCGGGAGGCCGGCGTGAAGACGAGCATCTGCGGGCAGGCCGGCTCGAAGCCGAAGATGGTCGAGTTCCTCGTGAACGAGGGCGTGAGTTCGATCAGCGCGAACATCGACGCCGTCCGCGACGTCCAGCACGAGGCGAAACGCGTCGAACAGAAGCTGCTGATGGACTCGATCCGGTAGCTGACCGTTCGACCCGTGATCGCGAGCGAGAGCACGGCCGACGCGTCAGCCCTGCGCCTCGCTCGCGTCGACGACGCGGCCGACGAACAGCACGGTTTCCGTGACCCGGTCCCGGATCAGGTAGAGAAACGGCCGGTCGACGACGAACTCGAACTCGGGCTCCGGTGGAGCCGATTCCTCCATCACGACCGCGGTCGCGGCAGCTGCTTCGGTGCCCTCCTCGTCGACGGCCACGACGCTCTCGTGGATCACGTCGTCGATCCAGAGCCCGCCGCCGTCGACCATCCCACTGAAGTCGGCGTCGCTCCCGAACGCGGAGGGCATCCCGAGCTCCGAGAGCGCCTCGGGGAGACTCACCTCGGTTCCGTGTTCGAAATTCGGCATCGTCAAATCGCCGGGGGTCGGTTCGAGCGCCCCCGTGATCTCGCCCAGTCGATCGGGCGTGAACCCGGCTTCGAACGCCTCGAACTCGCCCTCGTCGGGGACTAACAGGGTCATCGCGAGGTCGCCGCCGACGTACGGCAGTTCGATCGCCTGTGCGCCGTCGAGGTCGACGTACTCGAACGACACCGTCTCGGAGTGACTCATCAGCGGGACGTCGACGATATCGCCGTCGAGCGTCGTGAACTCACCATCCGTGGTCTCGTCCCCGTCGAACGGTGTCGCCCAGTCGCCGCGGAAGTAGAGCGCGTTCGTGAGGACGAGCACCGTCGAGGCGTCGATCGAGCCCTCGGGGAGAAGCTCCTCGATCAGCTCCTCGGTACGGGCCTCGACCCAAGCGTTGATCTCCTCGCGCGTGCCGTCGGGGTCGCCCTCGAAGTCCATCTCGGTGAGCCCCGCCCCGTAGTACTCCTCGGTCTCGTCGAGGAACTCGTCACGGAACGGATAGCCCTCCTGACCCCAGAGGGCGTTCGCCACGCGGAGGGTGACGCTCAGTTCGTCGTCGTCATCACCGTCGCTCTCGGGGTCCTCGCCCTCCTCGTCGCGGTCGGCCAGTTCGTGAGCGAGCGTGGCGAACGCCTCGTGAGTCTCCTCTTCGAGGGTGAACCGAAGCGTCTCCACCATCTCCTCGGCCGTCTCGCCGCGAGCACCCGCGTACGTCATCGCGAGCGCGATGGAGATGCTGTACGGCGAAACGACGAGGTTTCCACTCTCCTCGGCGACGAGCCACTCGAAGAGGTCGAACGCGAACCGGGTGTTGCCGGCGACCAGTTCGGTGAGGATCTCGTCGTCCACCTCGGGACCGACCGGTTCGGACGGCGTGCGATGGTCCGCCCCGTCCGACGGCTCCGGTGTCCTGTCGTCCGTGTCCGTCCCGTTCGAGGGGTCGTCGCCGAGACAGCCGGCGAGCGGGGAGACAGTGAGCGCACAGGCGGTGAGCAGGTCACGTCTGCGAACATTCATATCTACACTACGATACATTCTGGTAAAGCACTTCCGTAGACGCAAAAATCGGTTTGCGTTATCCGATCGCCCGCACCACCCCTACGAGAAGGACGTCGGAACGTACCCCAGTTGGCCAACTGCGAGAGTATCAAGAGTGACCCCGGTGAGCGAGACGGATCGCGTCGACGAGTCGAGGGCTCGCGCCGTGGTACCGGATGACATTTACGTGGCCGCCCCTTACCTCGAGTTAGTGTAGCCGGAGGAGTCCGGACGGTCGGGAAAGCGGCTGGTCCGAGGGTCTTTCGGGCATCACCGGAAAATGAACGAGGAGACCACCTACGAGGAGCTGTATCGAACCGTCGTACCCTCGGTCGTCTCGGTCTACGTGGCCCGAGACGTCGAGCGAGGGGCACGCGCTGGCGCCGGATCGGGCTTCGTCTACGACGCGGAACACGTCCTCACGAACCAGCACGTCGTCGGGGCGAGCGAGGAGGTCGAGCTACGCTTCAGTCGCGGCGAGTGGCGAGCCGGCAGCGTCGTCGGGAGCGACGCCTACACCGATCTGGCCGTCGTCTCGGTCGCGGACCTGCCCGACTACGCAGGAGCACTCCCGGTCGCGACGAGCATCCCGAGTCCGGGCCGCCGCGTCGCCGCGCTCGGTAACCCGATGGGCCTCGACGGGACGATCACGACCGGGATCGTGAGCGGGATCGGGCGCTCGACGCCCACCGGAACCGGCTTCGCGATCCCCGACACGGTACAGACCGACGCGCCGATCAACCCCGGCAACAGCGGCGGCCCGCTCGTCACCCTCGACGGCGAGGTGGTGGGGGTGAACCGCGCTCGCACCGGGGACAACATCGGTTTCGCCATCTCGCCGGCGATCGTCAGTCGGGTCGTGCCGACGCTCGTCGCCGAGGGGCGCTACGACCACCCGTATCTCAACGTCAGGACGGTCGACGTCTCGCCGTCGGTCGCCGAGGCGAACGGGCTCGACGAACCCCGCGGCGTGCTCGTCATCGACGTCCCGCTCGGACCCTCGAGCGCCGCGCTCGTCGGGAGCGACGCGACGACGGTCGTGCGCGGCCGCGAGGTCCCGGTCGGCGGCGACGTCATCGTCGGGATCGGCGGGACCGAGGTCCGCTCACACGAGGAGTTGACGCGGTATCTCATCCTCGAGACCCGCCCCGGCGAAACCGTCGAGGTCGACGTCGTACGTGAGGGTCGCCGACTGACCGAACACCTCACGCTCGGGGGTCGCCCGCACACGGGGACCCGCCGGATCCGGGGCGGGGAGGGCGGAGCCGAGATCCCGATCGAGTGAGTCCGGTTCGTACCGACGGGGGTGGCCGGGCCGTGCGGTGACCGGTTACGAGACACGGTCCTCGCCCGTCCGGTTCCGCCCACCAGTGTCCTCGCCCGTGAACCCGACCTCCCGATGTGAACCGTCACAGAACGGCTTCTCGCCCGACGCCCCGTAGCGACAGAGCGCCGTCTCGGTCCCGCTGTATGAGTCCCCGTCGGTCCCGTTGATCCCGAAGCTCCCGCTCAGTTCGACCGGTCCACCGGGGACCGGGGTGAGGACGAGCGACCCCGACGGCGGCTCCCGGTCGGTGACACGTTCCCCGCTCCCGATCGTTCCTCGATCCTCGAACCCCGCCTCGTCGTGGCTGCCGTCACAGAGCGGCGTGTTCCCCGACGAGCCGCAGCGACAGAGTGCGATCCGCGCATCAGTGAGGAGTGTCTCGCCGTCCGGCGTCTCGACCGAGAGGTCACCGTGGAGGTGGAGCGGGCCGTCGGAGGCGACCACGATCCGGTTTCTCTCCGGGACTGGCTCGCCCGACCCGCCGTCGACCCGCTCGAACCCGAGCGCGTCGGTCGGACAGTCCATCACGACTCTCGCCACGGAATCGAGGTCGGCCGCGTCGGGGTCGATCCAGGGTCGGGCGTCGGCGTCGAACACCTCGGGGAGCCCCTCGACACACGCTCGCACGTGGATGCAGCGGTTCACGTCGTACCGAACACTGATCCCCTCGCCGGCATACTCGTATTTCTCCTCGTCCATGCGTACGTCTATCGTAGCCCACGGGAGGACCTGTACGTTCGGGAGCCGAGCCAGTCGGTTGAAGTCCGCCCGCCGCAACGGATCGGTATGAGACGACGGACCTGGCTCGTGGCGGTCGGGACGGCGCTGGCCGGGACGGCAGGCTGTGCTGACCTCGGCGGAGGCGACGACGGGGAGGGTGAGAGCGACGCTGCGTCCGGCGACACCCCGGAGGGCGACGATACGGCGACCGACGGCGAGACGTCGACCGACGACGAACCGGACGACGGGTCGGCGGACGACGCGCTCGACGAGGGAGACGGGGACGACGATCCCGAGCAGGGGGCGGGCGCCGAGGACGACCCGGATCCCTCTGAGGTCGTCGCGAACGACGAGCCAGCAGCGGAGCAGGTCGTCCGGATCGCCCACGACACCCCGCGCGGGTTCGACCCGGACGTCGCGTGGATCGAGGTCGGAGGGACCGTCACCTGGGAGAGCGAGGCGCGCGACCAACACGACACCGCCTCGATCGAGGGCCGGATTCCCGAGGAAGCGAACGGCTGGACGAGCGGATTTCTGGAGGGGGGTGAGACGTACTCGCGGACGTTCGAGACGGAGGGCGTTTACGACTACGTCTGTACGCTCCACGAGACCCGGATGGTCGCGAGCGTGCTCGTGGGCGAACCCGACCCGGACGGACAGCCGGGCCTCGCGGAACCGGGCGACGAGGCGGGCGAGGCGAACCCGGACGCGATCGGGGCGCTCAACGAGCGAACGCGGGCGCTGCTCAAGGGCGAGTGAAACCGGAAAGATCGAATCGTCCCCAGCTCGAGCGTTGTCCTTCTAGCGGAACGAGAGGCCCTTCTCGAGCGTCTCGGAGATCGAGAGCTGCTCGAAGTAGCCCGCGGCACTCAGCAGCGTCGGCGCCCAAAGGCCGACGAAGATGCCCGCTTCCTTGTCGCCCTTCACGTAGAAGAGGAACCACGAGAGCGCGACCGACGCACCCGCGGCGACCGCGATCGGGTCGGCGGCCGCGTCGTAGGCGTCCTCTGACTCCGCCAGGGTGGACTCGTTCTCGTTTGTCGTCTCGTCGGCGTCCTCGGCCTGCTCCGGCTCGTCGTCGGCGTTCGAGTTGAGTAGTTCCATGCACTCCCGACGAGGGGCCGGCCCCGGATAGGTTCCGGGCCGGTGTGTGCAGGCCGCCCGGTTCGGTGGGCTCGATCGCGGACTGGACCCTCCGAAACGGTCCTCACCCACCTCACACGGCGGTGGTGCGCGCCTCGTAGTGGGCCGCGTGATACGCTCAGATGGGCACGTCCCACCGAGAACGCGAACAGGAGTCCGAGGAGACCGACGACGCCCGCGACGGACACCGGCTCGGTGACACCGAACGGGACGCCGACGAGCGTTGGCGACACGATAACCGACGAGAGCAGCGGGCCGACGACCGGGATCGGCGAGAGGACCGTACGGAGGCCGAACCCGACGGCCCCGACGCCGAACGCACCGCGACGTAGAGCGATTTCTCGATCGTGACCGATGTGGCCGGGGAGAGGACGCCTCTCGTAGCCCCCGTGTGGTGTCGCTCTGCACCCCCTGTCGTACGCAACGCATAACCCCATCGTAGTCGTTCGGGGCGCGTGACCGACCGCGAGGTTTTTTATCGAGCGGACGGACGGGTAGCCGTGTACGTGACGGCTCTTACGGGCGGCCTCCACATGCGCATGCGGTGAGAGTCACGCGAGGCGACTCGCGTCGTCGTCCGGAAGGACTCGCCACCGAGCCGGGTCATACCGGCGCTGGGGCGGGTGAAACCGTGCGTCGTTCGTTTTCGATCCGATCGCTCGCCGAGAACACCACAGCACACACAGCATGAACCGAAACCAGCGGGCTTTACCCGCACACCGACGAGGGGGCAGACGAGAACGATGAGAGAGGACTTCCCGACGGACCGACCGGCGGTCGTCACCTGTGGACTGCCGTACGCGAACGGCGACCTCCACATCGGCCACCTCAGGGGCTACGTCAGCGCAGACGTGTTCACCCGCGCGCTGCGACGCCTCGGCCAGGACGCGATCTACGTCAGTGGCTCGGACATGCACGGCACGCCGATCGCGGTGAACGCCGCGAAGGAGGGAACCGACCCGGAGACGTTCGCGCTCGCCTACCACGAGCAGTACCGGGAGACGTTCCCCCGGTTCAACGTCGACTTCGACAACTACGGCCACACCCACGACGAGACGAACACCGAACTGACGAAGGAGATCGTCCGCACGCTTGAGGAAGGAGGCCACGTCTACGAGAAGGCGATCAAGGTCGCCTACGACCCGGAGGCCGGACAGTACTTACCCGATAGGTTCGTCGAGGGGAGCTGTCCGTACTGTGGCGAGCACGCCCGCGGCGACGAGTGTGACGAGGGCTGTGGCAGACACTTAGAACCAGGCGAGATCGAGGAGCCGGTCTCGGCGATCACCGGTAACCCGGCGGAGTACCGGGACAGAGAGCACAAGTTCTTCCGCGTCTCGGCCTTCGAGGAGTACCTCACGGAGTTCTTGGACGGTCTCGAGGGGACCTCGAACGCCCGGAACCAGCCCCGACAGTGGATCGAGGACGGCCTGCAGGACTGGTGTATCACCCGCGACATGGACTGGGGGATCGACTACCCCGGCGAGGAGGAAGAAGACCTCGTCCTCTACGTCTGGGTCGACGCCCCGATCGAGTACGTCGCGAGCACGAAACAGTACTCCGAGCGCGTCGGCGTGGACGAGTACGACTGGGAGGAGGTCTGGAAGGAAGGCGGCGAGATCGTCCACGTGATCGGCCGCGACATCATCCAGCACCACACGGTCTTCTGGCCGGCGATGCTCGAGGCCGCGGGCTACACCGCTCCGAGAGCGGTCTGTGCGACCGGCTTCATCACGATCGACGGGAAGGGACTCTCGACCTCGCGCAACCGGGCGATCTGGGCGAGAGAGTACTTAGACGAGGGTTTTCACCCCGACCTCCTCCGGTACTACCTCGCGACCAACGGCGGCTTCCAGCAGGACGTCGACTTCTCCTGGGAGAAGTTCGCGGACCGGGTCAACGGCGAACTCGTGGGGACGATCGGCAACTTCCTCTACCGGAGCCTGCTGTTCGCTCATCGCACCTACGACGGCACACCGGACGTCGAGGTCTCTCCGGAGATCGAACGCGAGATCGAGGGCGCCCTCTCGAACTTCGGCGAGGCGGTCAACGAGTACTCTGTACGGGCGATCGGCCAGGCTGCGCTCTCACTCGCCCGCGTCGGGAACGAGTACATCCAGCGCAACGAGCCGTGGAACCTCGTCGACGACGATCCCGAACGCGCGGCGCGGGTGATTCGCGACTGTGTCCAGCTGGCGAAGGCCGTCGCCGTGCTGCTCTACCCCGTCGCTCCCGGAAAGGCGGCGACGCTCTGGGAGGGCCTCGGCGAGGAGGGTTCGATAGAAACGGTCTCGCTCGACGCGGCGTTCGAGGCCCCGCCCTCCGAGTTCGACGAACCGGAGGCGCTCTTCGAGAAGGTCGAGGACGATCGGGTGTCGGACCTCGAGGCGACGCTGGAGGAGAAGATCGCCGCCGCTACGGACGACCGAGCGGACGAGGCGGACGCCGACGAGGCTCCGACGCTGAAGGAGGACGCCGAGGAGGAGCCGGTCGAGGCGGCGGATCTCGAACCGCTCGTCGAGGACAGGATCGGCTTCGAGGAGTTCCAGGACCTCGACATCCGCGTGGGCGAGGTGGTCGCCGCCGAGGGGATCGACGGCGCGGACGACCTCGCGAGGCTCGAGGTCGACATCGGCGTCGAGACGCGCCAGGTCGTCGCGGGGATCAAACGGCTCCACGACCTCGATACGCTTCCGGGTGAGACGGTCGTCCTGCTCGCGAACATCGAGAAGGCCGAACTGTTCGGCGTCGAGTCGAACGGGATGGTGCTCGCGGCCGGCGAGGAGGCCGACCTGCTCACGACCCACGGCGACGCGAAACCGGGCGAGAAGGTCCGCTGATCGTGGGGTAGTTCGGATTTTCGTGTAGTCTTCTGTTATTCGGATCGTTGACGGTGATTCTCCTAGTACCTGTTCTGAGCGAGGTACGCGACGGTTCGCAGACCGGATCTCCTGTTCTCATCCGAATCGATTAGTGCAGGAGGTGTAGTTATCGGTAGTAGCCCTCTCTGCTGGCTATCAAGTCTGATAGATGTATAGAAAGGATGAGTGCTGCACTGAGAAGCGGGGGTATCAAACGTAAGCCATTCATGATGTTTGAAAGGCGATATCAAGCTGCGACTGACTATGTTCCTGAAAGAAATGCCGATCATTTAACACGGTTCCGGCGCTACCACTCCCCATGAACGAACGGATCCTCGTCCCGTATGATGATTCAGGACCCGCTCGATATGCACTCAAAGAAGCACTCGAGGCATTCAACGCCGATGAAATCATTCTCCTGCATGTCGTCGATACCGCTGACTTCACTCACGGCCCCGAAGGCGGAGCTGCAGAGAGTCTCTACGAAGCCAAGAAAGAAGACGCGATGGAACTCTTCGAAGAAGCCCAGAACGCCGCCGACGAATACAACGTGTCATTGGAAACCGTCCTCGAGACCGGACAGCCTGCGGAGGAGATCATTCGTTACGCTAAAGCCAATGATATCGATCATATCGTTATCGGGAGCCACGGCCGCTCCGGTCTCTCCCGAATCCTGCTCGGCAGTGTTGCCGAACGTGTTCTTCGGAACGCACCCGTCTCGGTGATGATCGCCCGACGGGCCAACGAGTAGCTCGGTCGATCAGTGAACTGGGGTATCCTCGATCCCTTCCCCGCCTTCGGGTTCCGACACGGTGTATTTGAGCACGATCATGACTCCCACGCAGATCGTACTCAGGACGGCGAAGAGGACAAAGCCCCAGGCATAGCCGACCACGCCGTAGAGGTCGACGAACACGCCAAGTACGGGGAGAATCACGAGCGTTCCAGTACCGCCGATCCCACCGATCCAGCCTGATGCACCGCCGACCGCCTCCGGCACGTACTTGGGTACCAGCTCGAAAATCGCAGCGTTCACGATCCCCATCCCGGTTCCGATCACCATCATCCCGACAAAGGCCGGGACGAACGCCTGTGAAAACATGACGATCACCCCTCCAATGGCCATGATCGCGAAGCTGACGATCCCGACGTTCTCTCCCCCGAACCGATCACTCAGCGAGCCTCCAGGAATTCTGATTAGCGAGCCGTAGACAACGAAGATACCGGCTAACAGGCCAGCTATCGTTAGACTGAATTCGTGAAACTGATTCCAGTACGTCGGATACCACGTAGAGAGGGCCGTAAACCCACCTCCGAAGGAGATCGTGTACATGAACACGAGCGCCCAGGTCTTTTTGTTTGAGGAGGATTTCTTCAACGATTCCTTGGTACTGCCCGCTGGAAAGACGTCTTGACCGAGCTCGGACGCGACCGTTTTCGCTTTCTCCCGGTTAACCCCATCCTTCCGCAGCTGAAAATAGTACGAATCGACCGCATAGACGGCGTAAAACACCGTGACAAGTACCATTGCTGCGAACCAGCCGGCGTAGGCCAGCGTCAATCCAGCTGCCCCGATCGCAATCGGCATCGCGAAATTGGCAATTCCCGGCCCGATGTTGCCGGCACCGGCGAAGACCCCCATCGCGTATCCCTGTTGGTCACTCGGGTACCAGTAGGAGGTCTGGGCGATCCCGACCGAAAACGTCGCCCCACCACAGCCCGCCAGGATGCCGAACAGCAACAGGAGGGGGTAGAGGTGTGAGCCGAAATTATCCGGGTACGTGACGAGAAGGAGGACGACCAAGCCAGCGATCCCGATACAGGTCAGTATGAGAAGGACGAGAAACGGCTTTTTGCCACCGGCGTCGTCCACCCATGCCCCGAACGGAATGCGTAACAGCGCTTTCGTAATGTGAGGGGACGACAACAGCAAGCCGAGCATCGCGCCGGACAGCCCCAGTGATTCCTGAAACGTAGGGCCCGCAACGCCGTAAAAGACGATGACAGTGAGCGAGACGAAAAAGCCGATCGTCGCGATACTCATCCCTCGGCGGGGAGTTCCGGTAAGGTTGTATTCGCGTTTTAGTCGTTCCTCGTCGGCCATCGACGAACGCTATTGATGCCGAGGTCATAATGCTGGCGAAGTTAAATTTTCACATATTACAAATTATACAACAGTATTCGTACAGCCTTAGGCAAGATTAGGTGAAATAAGGTGCGCTCGTGCATCTCGCACGACGCTCCGAACATTGTTGGGAACCGGAGGAATTACAGTGTCAGTTCGCATATCTACGCATCGGCGGATTCACCGGACCACAGGCGAAACCACCCAATCCCTGCAACACCCGTATCCCAGTACTGGGTATTCAACGAGGGCCCACCAGCCATAATTAAATCCGCAACGCGCTCGGTCGCGGCGACCTCCATCGTCCGACTCCCGGGACCGAAAAACCTCACTCGGAACGGGGTAACCGTTGGTCTTTTTGCCGGGTTGTGATCTACACCCCGTATGAGAAACGCGAAGATCGTCTGTACGCTCGGGCCGGCGTCGGACGACCGGGAGACGATCGCCCGCCTCGCACGGGCGGGGATGTCGGTCGCCAGGCTGAACGCGAGCCACGGCACGATCGACGATCGGCGGGAGCTGATCGAGCGGATCCAGGCCGTCGACCGCGAGATCGACACCTCGCTGGCGGCGATGCTCGACACGAAGGGCCCGGAGGTCAGGACAGCGCCGATAGAGGGGGAGATCGGCCTGGAGGCGGGGAGCGAGGTCCGGTTCGTCGTCGGGGAGGAGGCGACCGAAGAGGAGGTCGGTCTCTCGCTCCCGATCGACGCGGTCGAGCCCGGTGATCAAGTGCTGCTCGACGACGGCCTGATCGAGACGGTCGTGGAGGCGAACGACGATGGGGTCGTCACCGCCCGCGTCGAGAGCGGCGGTGACCTCGGGAGCCGTAAGGGGGTGAACGTCCCGGGTGTCGACTTAGCGCTCGACGTCGTCACCGAGTCCGATAGAGCCGATCTCGAACTCGCGGCGGAGATGGGCGTGGACTTCGTCGCGGCGAGCTTCGTCGGGGGCGCGGAGGACGTCTACGAGGTCGGGTCGGTACTCGAGGAGGCGGGTGCGAACATCCCGATCGTCTCGAAGATCGAACGCGCCGACGCGGTCGAGAACCTGGGGGAGATAATCGAGGCCTCCTACGGCGTGATGGTCGCGCGTGGCGACCTCGGCGTCGAGTGTCCGATGGAGGACGTCCCGATCGTCCAGAAGCGGATCATCCGGAAGTGTCGGGCTCGGGGGACGCCGGTGATCACGGCGACGGAGATGCTCGATTCGATGGTCGCCTCGCGACGGCCGACCCGCGCCGAGGCCTCAGACGTGGCGAACGCGGTGCTCGACGGCACCGACGCGGTGATGCTCTCGGGGGAGACGGCGATCGGAGCGCACCCGGTGCGCGTCGTGGAGGCGATGGACCGGATCGTCCGCGAGGCCGAAGCGAGCCACGAGTACGACGAACTCCGCGAGGGACGGATGCCGACCTCGGCGGAGGGCTCTCGCACGGAGGCGCTCGCGCGGTCGGCGCGATTCCTCGCACGGGACATCGACGCGAGCGCGGTCGTCGCGGTGAGCGAGTCGGGCTACACCGCCGAGCGACTCGCGAAGTTCCGACCCGGCGTTCCGGTGGTGGCCGCGACGCCCAACGAGAACGTGCGGCGGAAGCTCGCGCTGACGTGGGGCGTCCGGGCACAGTACACGAACTTAGAGGACATGACCGCCGACGAGGTGATCGACACCGCGGTCGGGGCGACGCTCGCGGTCGGGGCGGCCGAAACCGGCGACACGGTCGTCGCGCTCTCGGGGATGATGACCGAACTCGAGCGGGCGAACACGACGAACATGCTGAAAGTCCACGTCGCCGCCGAGACGCTCGCGACCGGAACGAGCGTCGTCGCGAAGCGGGCGACCGGTCCCCTCCACCACTCGGCCGACGGCGACCTCTCGTCGGTTCCGGAGGGCGCGATCGTCTCCCTCCCGCCGGGTTTCGACGCGGAGTTCGCCGGCCCACTCAATCACGTCCGGGGGATCGTCGACGCCCGTCCGGGGATGACCGGCTACCCCGCGATGGTCGCGCGCGAACTCGGCATCCCGATGGTGAGCGGCGCGGACCTCTCGGCTGTCGAGAGCGGGACGACCGTCACCGTCGACGGCGAGCGCGGCGTGATCTACGAGGGCGAACTCGCGGGCGAGGACCGGCGGTAGCGCCGCGAGGCTGGAAGGTTTTTGGCTCCACGGCACCTTCCTTCCGCATGAGTGAGACTGAGGACTCCGAGGAGGAGTGGCGGTTTTCGGTCGACGAGTTCGACGACCCCGAAGACGAAGCGGACGCGGACGCCTCCGAGGACGCGGAGACGACGGAGGACGAAGCGGAGCCGATCCGTCGGGAGATCGAACCACAGGAGGTGCGCGCGGAGAACGCGCTGTTCGTCGTCCTCGGCGTGGCGCTCACGGTCGGCGTGATCGCCTACGGGATCGGGCTCATCTAAGCACGGAAACGTTAATCGGCTGGCGTTCTAACCTCCTGCTATGGTAGAGATCCTGGGCGAGTCGCTGCCCATCGTCCTCCTCGTCGTCGGGGTCATCCTCGCGGTCGCCGAGGCGATCGCACCCGGAGCCCACCTCATCGTCCTCGGCGTGGCCCTGATCGTCGCGGGGCTCGCGGGCCTGGTCCTCGGGCAGTTCATCGGCGGCGTCGTGCTCTCCGCAGTGCTCGCGATGCTCGTGCTGCTGATCGGTGGCGTCGCGCTGTTCGCCTACCGCGAACTCGACCTCTACGGCGGGAAGGGGACGGCCAGGACCAGCGATTCGGACTCGCTCAAGGGTCGTACCGGCCGGGTGACCGAGCGCGTCACCCCGACCTCCGGCGAGATAAAACTCGAGAGCGGCGGCTTCAACCCCCACTACGCCGCCCGGTCGTTCGACAGCGAAATCCCCGAGGGCGAGGAGGTGATCGTCGTCGATCCCGGCGGCGGAAACGTCGTGCGCGTCGAGGCGCTCGGTGCGATCGAGGACCAGATTGACCGCGAACTCGCGCGCGGTCGCGAGCCAGAGGAGGCGGTCGACGCGGTCGATCCGGCGGGCGAGCGCGAGACCGAGTACGAGACCGGCTGAGCCGCCGTCGTGCGGTCCATGAGAACCCTTTTACCTCCGTCGTTCATACTGGTCGATATGAACTTCGCACCGCTGCAGGTCGAACTCACGCTCGCGTTCGTGGGGCTTCTGATCCTGTTTCTCGCCATCGTCACGGTCTGGCAGATGGTCGAGATCGTGGACGCGACCGAGAAACGCGCGCTGACGGTGTTCGGGGAGTACCGGAAGCTCCTCGACCCGGGGATCCACTTCATCCCCCCGTTCGTGAGCGCGACGCATCGCTTCGACATGCGGACACAGACCCTCGACGTCCCCCGCCAGGAAGCGATCACCCGCGACAACTCGCCGGTGACCGCCGACGCCGTCGTCTACATCAAGGTGATGGACGCGAAGAAGGCGTTCCTCGAGGTCGACGATTACAAGAAGGCGGTCTCGAACCTCGCACAGACCACGCTCAGGGCCGTCCTGGGTGACATGGAGCTCGACGACACGCTGAACAAGCGCCAGGAGATCAACGCGAAGATCCGAAAGGAGCTCGACGAGCCGACCGACGAGTGGGGTATCCGCGTGGAGTCGGTCGAAGTGAGAGAAGTGAATCCGAGCCAGGACGTCCAGCGCGCTATGGAGCAGCAGACCTCCGCCGAGCGAAAGCGGCGTGCGATGATCCTGGAGGCCCAGGGTGAACGTCGGAGCGCGATCGAGAAGGCGGAGGGTGATAAGCAGTCGAACATCATCCGCGCACAGGGTGAGAAACAGAGCCAGATCTTAGAGGCCCAGGGTGATGCGGTCTCGACCGTGCTGCGAGCGAAATCCGCCGAGTCGATGGGCGAGCGCGCGATCATCGAGCGCGGGATGGACACGCTGGAGGCGATCGGACAGGGCGAGTCCACCACGTTCGTCCTCCCTCAGGAGCTCACCTCGCTGGTGGGCCGGTACGGCAAGCACCTCTCGGGCAGCGACGTGAAGCTCGACGAGGGACAGCTCGACAGCCAGGGCTTCGACGACGAGACGCGCGAACTGCTCGGACTCGATAACATCGACGAACTGCTCGGCCAGATCGACGAGGAGGCCGAGATCGGCGCCGAGCAGATGGAGAAGATGGAACAGGAGGCCCAGGCGATCAAGGAGGGCCAGGACCCGACGTCGATCGAGAGCGCCGACGAGGTGCTCGACGACGTGGAGGCGGACCTCGACGATGAGGTCGATGAGATGGAAGGGGAGATGGGCGAGGAGATCGAGAAGGAGCTCGACTGAGCCCGATAGGCGGACAGTAAGGCAGCGTTAGGCGGGAGGGAACCGATCGGAGGGTCGAAGCGGTTTTACACGGCCCGTCCGTATACGTCTCGATGACAGAGCGCGTCGACCGGGAGAAGCGGACGACGCTCAGGCGCTTCGCCGCGCTCGGAGCGTCCAGCCCGCTCGTGAGCCTGGTCGGCGACGAGGCGTCGGCGAACGAAGGAAACGACACCCGGCGTGCGATCGCCGGCTACCTCACGACGACGCCTGGCGCACACTTCTCGAAGGTGCGCGACGACCTCTCGCTCGGCACCGGCGAGACCCAGCACCACCTCCGGCGGCTGGTCGACGCCGGCTCGATCGAGAGCCACGCCGACGGGGAGTACAGACGCTACTTCCCGACGGGCCAGTTCTCCGCGTTCGAGCGGACGGCGCTCGGCTACCTCCGCCGGGAGACGCCGCGAGCGGTGGTGCTCGCGCTGCTGGCCGATCCCGACGCCACGGGGACCGCGCTCGCCCAGCGGGCCGAGGTCTCCCGGGCGACGGTGAGCCGGACGCTCTCGGAACTGGCGGAAGCGGGCGTGCTCAGCCGCGAGGAGGGGACCGAGATCGAGCGTCCGGAGACGCTCATCACCCTCCTGGTCCGGTACGCCGACTCCTTCGACGGGGAGACCGCGCGGTTCGCCGCGCGAGCCGACGAGCTGATCCGCTACGACCCCGACTGATCAGGTCGAATCGATCACGTCGACGAGCGCGTCGAGCCCCTCGATCTCGTGGGTCGGAGAGCGCGCGAGCGTGCTGTCCGTGTTGTGTGTCCGGCGGACGAACGCCGAGTCGATCCCAGCGCCCGCCGCGACCTCGACGTCAGTCTCCCGGTCGCCAACGTAGAGCGCGTCCTCGGCGTCGAGTTCGCGGAGGACGGCGTTCAGGTAGTGTGTGTCGGGCTTCCGACGCCGGTAGCCCTCGACGGTCGGGTCGCGGCCCCGGTAGGCCGAGATCGGGGCGGGGAGGAGTGACTCGACGACGAACCGGACCGTCTCGTGTCTGTTGTTGCTCACGACCCCGAGCGGAAGCGACTCGGCGAGGGTTGTGAGCGTGTTTACGTCGTCGTAGAGCGACCGCTCGCCGCGGTCGAGCCGGTCGTTCGCGAGCCGGGAGGCGTGGTGTTCCCTGCGTTCCCAGAACGCCTCGGGATCGACCCCGAGGTCGCGGCAGGCCCCGGCCGTCGTCTCGGAGTACGCCGTCTCCCCGAGCGTCTTAAGCTGCCCGTCGACCGCCTCGGCGCCGAGCTCGGAGAGCGCTTGGTCGGCCGCCTCGCGGTAGACCGCGGGGTGGGTGCCCCAGCCCTCGACGAGCACCCCGTCCATGTCGAAGACGACCGCCTCGTAGCCGCTCACCTGACCTTCCCCCGGAGGTACGCGGAGACGACCTCGCTCACGATCACGATCCCGAGGATGGCGAGCAGGATCGTGAGCACGCCGTTCCAGTTGAAGAAGTTGATCTGCGTGCTGAGTTCGACGCCGATGCCGCCCGCGCCGACGAAGCCGATGATCGTCGCCTCGCGGACGTTGATATCCCAGCGGTAGGTCGTGATGCCGATGAACGCCGGCTTCACCTGCGGGACGACGCCGTAGACGAGCACGTCGAGGCCGTTCCCGCCGGTCGCGCGGATCGCCTCGACGGAGCTCGGATCGATCTCCTCGATCTCCTCGGCGAGCAGCTTCGCGACGAAGCCGATCGACCGGAAGGCGACGGCGAAGATGCCCGCGAGCGTGCCGGTGCCGAAGACGACGACGAAGATCAGCGCCCAGATGATGACGTGGACCGACCGGCTGGCGACGATGAGGAACTTCCCCAGCGCGTAGGTGATCCTGTTCGGCGTGGTGTTGTCAGCGCCGATGTAGGCGATCGGCAGCGCCATCAGGACGGCGAACATCGTCCCGATGACCGCGATGTTCACCGTGTGGATCAGCGGCCAGACGATCTCGCCCGTGTAGGCGGCGTCCGGGGGGTACATCCGGACGAAGATGTTGCGCATCTCCCGGGGGGCGGTCGCGACGTAGTCGTAGCGGACGTTGAGCGCGCTCCAAGAGGCGACGACGACGACGAGCGCCCCGAGCAGCGCGGCGAAGCGGGCGATCCGTCTGACCGGGTCGTGGCGCTGCCAGGAGGCGGAGTACTCGCCCGCCATCACTGGAGCCTCCTGCGGGCGAGCGCGCTCAGCACCTCGCCGACCATCACGACCGCGATGATCGCGAGGATGATCGCCGCGCTGTAGGCGTAGTCGTAACGGTCGAACGACCGGATGAGCACGTTCCCGATGCCGCCCGCACCGACCACACCCAGGATCGTCGCCGCCCGAACGTTGATGTCCCAGCGGTAGATCGTCAGCCCGACGATCCGGGGGACGACCTGCGGGAGCACGCCGTAGGCGAGCACCTGGAGCCGGTTCGCGCCGGTCGCGCGGATCGCGTCGACCTGTGTCTCGTTGATGTCCTCTAGGTCCTCGGCGAGTAGCTTCGAGAGGAACCCCGGCGTCGCGAACACCAGCGCGATCACGCCGGCGAGCGCCCCGAAGCCGAAGCCGACGACGACGATGATCGCGACGACGAGCTCGTGGAAGGCACGCGATATCGAGAGGATCCCGCGGCCGACGTAGTAGACCGGCCGCGGGACGAGGTTCTCGGCGGCCATCACGGCGATCGGGATGCTGATCACGACGCCGACGGCCGTCGCGACGAACGACATCGCGACGGTCTCGACCATCCCGTTCCAGATCCGCATCGCGTCGTCGTTGACGACGATCCCGTGGGAGTAGATCGACGCCCCGAAATAGGGCGGCAGCATGCTCGAGACGAGGATAGAGGCGTTGTCGATCCCGAGCAGGAGCCGGTCGAACGAGATCCGGACCGCCCAGATGTTGCCGAGGACGAACAGCACCAGCGCGAGGTAGACCAGCCACTTCACCGTCGTGTTGTAGAAGACGGTCGGCCGGGACCACTCGCCGCTGTAGCCCATCCCGTCCGCGATCGGGTCGGGGGAGGCGTCGGCCATCTAGTGGGCGCCCCGGCGCGCCTTCTCCTCGGTCGCCCCTCGCTCCTCCGTCTCGGTCCGGCTCTCGGCGTCGCCCGACTCCGCTGGCTTCTCGCCCCGGTAGACCGTGTCGAGCGCACGGTCGTCGAGCTCGTCGGGCGTCCCCTCGAACACCTTTCGGCCGTCGGCGAGTCCGTGTATCCGATCGGCGTACTCGACGGCGAGGTCGACCTCGTGGATGTTGATCAGCACGGGGATGTCCTCGTCGGCGGCGACCTCGGTCAGCAGGTCCATCACCGCACGCGAACTCTCGGGGTCGAGACTCGACGTCGGCTCGTCGACGAGCAGGATCTTCGGGCGCTGGATCACCGCGCGGGCGATGCCGACGCGCTGGCGCTGGCCCCCGGAGAGCTCGTCTGCACGCTTGTCCTCCATCCCGGCGAGGCCGACGCGGTCGAGCGTCGCCCGCGCACGGCTGACGTCCTCGCCGGCGAACTTTCGTCTGAACGCGTCGAAACTGCTCGTGTAGCCGAGCCGCCCGGAGAGGACGTTCTCCATCACCGTCAGCCGCTCGACGAGGGCGTACTCCTGGAAGATCATCCCCATGTCGCGTCTGGCCTTCCGGAGCTCCTTCTTCGAGAGCGCCGTGATCTCGGTGTCGTCGAGGATCACGCGCCCGCCGGTCGGCTCGGTCAGCCGGTTGATACACCGGATGAACGTACTCTTTCCCGCGCCGCTGGGGCCGATGATCGAGACGACCTCGTTGCCGGTCACCTCCATCGAGACGCCTTTCAGCGCCTCGTCGCCGGTGTCGTACGTCTTCCGCAGGTCTTCGACGACAAGCATTGGTTGTGGGTCGGGGAGGTGTGCTATTACTCTATCTCATCGTCGTCGTACTCGACGCCGTTGACCTCGTGGTTGACGAGGATGTCGTGCCAGTGGGTCGCGTAGTCGATCTCGACCCAGGTCCCTCGATCCTCGAACTCGTCGGCGATACCCGTGTCCTGGTAGTCGTAGTCGAGGAAGGCGTTCATGATCCCCTCCTGGAGTTCGGGCACCAGGTTGTACCGGTAACAGAACGCGGTCGTCGGGAACGGCGCGCTCGCCCAGACCGACTTGATCTCCGCGGAGTCGATGTTCTCCTGTTCCTGGGCGCGGGCGTAGCAGGTCGAACAGATCGGGCCGACCTCCATGTCGCCCTGGAAGATCCCGACCGCGCTGTTGTCGTGGCCGCCGGAGAACTCGATCTCGTAGTCCTCGCCCGGGGTGACCCCGAGGTCGGAAAACGCCGCGACCGGCGCGAGGTGGCCCGAGTTCGAGGAGGGCTCGGTGTGATAGACCGTCCGACCGGCGAGGTCGGCGAGCTCGTTGATCTCGTCGTTGTCCGCGCGGGTGATCACCCAGAGCCGGTAGCCGAACTCCCCCTCGCCGACCTGGATCGAGAAGGGCACCGCCCCGGCGAGGTTGACCGCGAACGGCGTGTTGCCCGTCGCGAAACCGGCGACGTGCAGCCGCTCGGAGCGCATCGCCTCGACCTGTGCGGCGTAGTTGTCGAGCCCGACGTACTCGACGTCGCGGCCGGTCTCCTCCTCCATGTTCTGGATCAGCGGCTCCATCGTCTCCTCGTAGATCGCGGGGTCCTCGGTCGGGACCATCGAGAAGTCGATGATGTCGGGGTCGATCAGCTCGTCCTCGTCGTCCGGGGTCTCCATCGGGGCGCTGCCGTAGTGGGGCTCGTCTCGCTCCTCGAATAGGTCGAGCTCTTCGATGCTCCCCGTCTCGAAGCCGTGATCGAGGTACGTCGAGACCAGCTGTGGGTACCAGGTGTCCTCGTCCAGTGGGTCGAACTCCTCGTAGTCGTCGTCCTGCTCGGGCTCCTCGTCGTCGGCCGAATCGTCGGCCGCGTCGTCAGCGTCGGCGTCCGCGTCGGCGTCGTCGGCCGAGTCGTCCGCGTCCACCGGTTCACCGTTCTCGCCCTCCTGGGTGACACAGCCCGCCACCGTCGCCCCGCAGCACGCACAGGCGATCGCCCCCTTGAGGAACGTTCGCCGAGAGTTGTCTGTCGGCATACGGGTACCTCTGTGCGATCCACCCAGATAAAACGATCTAATAGGAATATGGTAGTATAGCGGGGGGTATATAGAGGCGCCTCCCCCGACGGGACGGCTCCGAGTCCGCTCGTAGGGACGGTTGTAACTGTTCATCCCTGAGCGCCGAGCCGGACAGGCGATCACCGGGAAGGGACTACGAGCGTCCGTATCAGTACTCCGAGAGCGCGCCGAAGCGGACGATCTCGGCGTAGTCGAGGAAGAGCCCGTCCACGCCCGCGTCGATCAGCCGCTCGACCTCGTACCACTCGTTGATCGTCCAGGCGTTCACCGGGACGCCGCGGTCGTGGGCCTCGGCGACGACGTCGATCTCCTCGAAATCGTCGTCGAAGAAGGGCGTCCCGAGGATCATCGACAGCGGCGGGTTGATCGCCTCGCAGTCGTACTCGTCGGTGACGTCGAGGCCCTCCTGGATCGACGCCGAGAGCAGGTACGCCGCGGGGATATCGGGGTCGATCTCCCGCACCGTCGCGAGCGCGCCCTCCCAGAACGTCGAGAGCAGCAGTTCGTTCTCGTAGTCGGTCGCGACGTCGATCACCGTCTCGAGCCACGCCCACTCCTCGCGCTCGGTGCCCGGATCGTCGATCCGACCGAACTCCACGTCCGGGGAGCCGTTCTTGATGTCTACGTTCACCCCGACGTCGTCGGGGATCGCCTCCATCGACTCCGCGAGCGAGGGCACCGTCTGCCCGCTCTCTAACACCTCGGCCGAGAAGACTGTCTCCGCAGGCGTCTCGTAGAGCAGCCCCTCGGTATCGGTGAGATCGGAGAGGTCCTCGTCGTGGAAGACGGCGATCTCTCCGTCACAGGTCGGGAAGACGTCGAGTTCGATCCAGTCGGCCGCCCGCCGGTCGCTCGCGTCGTCGTCCTCACCGATCGTCGACTGCTCGAACGCTGCGATGGTGTTCTCGGGATAGGTATCGGCGAACCCGCGGTGGGCGATTACGGTCGCCCGGTCGTCGTACGACCCGTCGTGACCCTCGTCGCCGGTCCCCTCGCCCTCGTCACGTTCGTCGCCCGTCTCCTCCTCGTCGTCCTCGCTGGCACCGGCGCTCGTGGATCCGACCGCCGCACCGACGGCGGCCGCACCCACACCGCTCACGAAGCGTCGCCGGTTGAGCATGCTGGCTCGTTTCGACATTGCGATCGAGTGCTCTCTCGGCTTATACAAGTAAGTATCTAAGAGCAATATGTACCCGCGTGGAGCGGCCTCCGAGCGCTGTGGACGCTCCGTGAGCTATCGTCGGGGAGGGAGGGAAAGAGAGCGCTCCGGAGACGTCCCGATCACGCCGTCACTTTCCAGGTCGTACTGGAGGAGTAGCCCCACTTCTCGACGCGGACGTCGAACTCGCCGTTCGCGATCGCGGTCATGTTCGTGCCGACCTCCTTCGCGCTCAGGCCGAGCTCCTCGCCGATCAGTCGGGACTTGAAGTAGGTGCGGGTGTCCGCGCGATCCCTAAGGTAGCCGAGGATGCGGCGCTGCTTCTCGGTCAGCGACTGGGGCGGGTGGGCGGTGGCGCTCATAGCAGAAGATCACGGCGGTTCCACGTATAGGGGATTTGGTACGGCAGCGTAACACGCCTCCTTCCGGCGTTTTTCCGGCTCGAAGCCGAGTGAGCCCCGGACGAGGTCCCCCCGGTTGGTACGCGAGGGTAACGCCCGCGGTCAGAAGGTACTTACTCCGAGGCGGCCCAGTTCGTCCAATGGGTCCGCCCGTGAGCGTCGTCCTCCCCGCGTTCGACGAGGCGGCGACGATC
Source organism: Halalkalicoccus sp. CGA53 (assembly GCF_036429475.1). Lineage (GTDB taxonomy): Archaea > Halobacteriota > Halobacteria > Halobacteriales > Halalkalicoccaceae > Natronorarus > Natronorarus salvus. The sequence continues at coordinate 1,452,433 of NZ_CP144125.1, read as the reverse complement.
GAGTCGGCCGTGCGGCGGACGATCGAGGCCTGCGAGTCGTTTCTCCCCGCGTTCGAGGTGCTCGTCGCCGAGGACGGCTGCTCCGATCGGACCCCCGAGATCGCCGCCCGACTCGCCCGCGACGATCACCGGGTTCGACACGTCCACAGCGACGAGCGCCTCGGCCGAGGACGGGCGCTCTGCAGGGCGTTCCGGGAGGCAGAGGGGGAAGTGCTCGTCTACTTCGACACCGACCTCGCGACCGATCTCGGGCACCTGGAACCGCTCGTCGAGAGCGTCCGATCCGGCGAGTACGACGTCGCGACCGGCTCGCGGCTCCTGCCGGACTCCGACGCCGATCGACCCCTCTCCCGGAGGGTCGCGAGTCGGGTCTACAACGCGCTCGTGAGGGTCGGCCTGCGTTCGGAGCTCAGAGACCACCAGTGCGGGTTCAAGGCGTTCGACCGCGAGGTGTTGTACTCGTTGCTCCCCGAGGTCGAGGACGGCCACTGGTTCTGGGACACCGAGGTGCTCGTCCGCGCCCAGCGCCAGGGCTACCGGATCAGGGAGCTTCCGGTGGAGTGGACGCCGGGCGAGGGGACGACCGTCGATCCGGTTCGGGACGTCCTCGGCATGGGAGGTGCGCTCGGTCGGACGTGGTGGGGGCTCTCGGTCCGCCCACGGCTGACCACGCGAGTGAGTCTCGTCGCCGGCCTCCTCCTCGTCCTCCTCGCGCTCGCCGTCACCGCCCGGTACGTCGACCTCGGGACGGTGGTGAGCGAGGTGCGCGCGGCCGACCCGGTCCTCGTCGGGCTCGCGGTGGCCGTCTACCTCCTCTCGTGGCCGCTCCGCGGGCTCAGGTATCGGGACGTACTCGCCGAACTCGGCCACCGGGAGGAGGTGGGCTTTCTCACCGGGGTGATCTTCCTGAGCCAGACCGCGAACGTCGCGCTCCCGGCGCGGGCGGGCGACGCCGTCAGGGCCTACGTGCTGAAGGTGAGACGCGGGGTGGGCTACCCGACGGGGGCCGCCTCGCTCGCGGTCGAACGGCTCTTCGACACGCTCACCATCGCCGCGCTCGCGACCAGCGCGTTCCTCGCGCTGGTCGCGAGCGGGATGACGAGTTCGGGGGGGCTCTCCGCCGACCTCCCGGCAGGTGGTGCGGTCGCCGAAAGTGGGCGCGTGGGCGTGATCGCGGCGGGCGGCGTCGGGGTGCTCGCCGTCGCGCTCTGCGTGGTCGTCCTCGCGAGCGCGCACTCCGACCGTCGGTTCGTGCGACCGGCGCTCGCCCGTGCGAGCGAGGACACCTACACGGAGGGTGTCACACGTGCGGTCGAGCGGTTCGCCGGGGACGTCCAGGCGATCGCGAGGACGCCGAGGACCTCCGCCAGGGTCGGCGCGGCGAGCGCGCTGATCTGGGCGATCGACGTCCTCGCCGCGGCGCTCGTCCTCCGCGCGTTCGGGGTGCAGGCCGCGCCGCTCGCGATCCTCGGGGTCTGTACGCTCGCCGTCTGCGTCGGTAACCTCGCGAAGGTGCTCCCGCTGTCGCCCGGCGGGATCGGGCTCTACGAGGGCGCGTTCACGGTGCTGGTGGTCGCGCTCCTGCCCGCGAGCCTGCCGATCGCCCTCGGCGCGGCCGTCGTCGACCACCTGCTGAAGAACCTCGTGACGGTCGCGGGTGGGACGGCCTCGATGCTCGCGCTCGAGGTCTCGCTCTCGACGGCGATCGAGGAGGGCGGCGACGAGCGGGTCGGCGTCGAGCACTGACCCGGAGGAAACGGCAGGGTAACCACATATTAACCTTTCGAGTTAGTGGCGCCGAGTGCCCGAATCAACAGGTATCTACCGGGTTGATGATCCGAGACCCGAAACACTTAAATTCCTTTCGGACTAACGTCCGATCAGCGATAGCTAGCCGAGTCCCGATTCCGGACCCGGTAGCCCCTCCCCTGGTTCACATAATGACAGATTCCAACATCAGAACCCGCGAACGAGACGAAGACGAACGCGTAGACGAGGACCACGGCTGCCCGGAGTGTGGCGGTCACCTCGTCTCCGACGAGGAGCACGGCGAGACCGTCTGTGGCGACTGTGGCCTGGTCGTCGAGTCGGACTCCGTCGACCGGGGTCCCGAGTGGCGTGCGTTCGACGCCAGAGAGAAAGACCAGAAGTCGCGCGTCGGCGCTCCGACGACGAACACGATGCACGACAAGGGCCTCTCGACGAACATCGACTGGCGGAACAAGGACGCCTACGGCAACGCCCTCGGGTCCCGCCAACGCCAGAAGATGCAGCGCCTGCGCAAGTGGAACGAACGGTTTCGAACGAGGGATTCGAAGGAGCGCAACCTGAAGCAGGCGCTCGGCGAGATCGACCGGATGGCGAGCGCACTCGGCCTCCCGACGAACGTCAGGGAGACCGCGTCGGTGATCTACCGCCGCGCGCTCAACGAGGACCTCCTCCCCGGACGGTCGATCGAGGGCGTCGCTACCGCGAGCGTCTACGCCGCCGCCCGGCAGGCGGGCGTCCCCCGGTCGCTCGACGAGATCGCCGACGTCAGCCGGGTCGAGAAGAGCGAGATCGCCCGCACGTACCGCTACGTCGTCCGCGAACTCGGCCTCGAGGTGCGGCCCGCCGACCCCGAACAGTACGTCCCCCGGTTCGCCAGTGGACTCGGCCTCTCGGACGAGGCAGAAGGTCGCGCCCGCGACCTGTTGCGCAACGCGAAGGAGAAGGGCGTCCACTCCGGGAAGTCGCCGGTCGGCCTCGCCGCCGCGGCCGTCTACGCCGCCGCGTTGCTCACCAACGAGAAGACCACCCAGGCGGCGGTGAGCGAGGTCGCCGACATCAGCGAAGTGACGATCAGGAACCGGTACCACGAGCTGCTCGAGGCCGAAGACAGCATCGTTGTCTGACCGCTGTTCCCCGTTCCGACGCATAACCGCCAGGTCAGCCCTCGTCGTCCTCGCTGGCGTCGGTCGCTCCTCCGTCGTCCGTATCGTTCTCCGCGACCTCGTCGTCCGCATCCCCGTTCTCGAGTTCGTCCTCTTCGACGTCCTCCGGGGCCTCCTCCGGCGGTTCGGCCGGGACCTCGCCGATCTCGTCGAAGACCTCGCCCGAGACGAGCGCGCCGACCGTTTCGAGCGAGAGCAGTCCGATCAGTTCCGCCGGCTCGCCGGTGACGAGATACGCCCCGAACTCGGCGATCGAGTCCTCGATCGCGACCTCGGTCTCGGAGTCCACCGAGCGCTCGAACGATTCGGCCGCCTCGGCGATCAGCTCCTGTCGACCCTCCTGGAACTCCGCCTGGGCTTCCATCTGGTCGATCTCGCCCTCCTCGACGCGCTCTATCACCTCCGCTTCGAGCTCCGCGAGCGCCTCGTCGCTGGGTTCGACGGCTGCGGTGACGGTCGCCTCGCCCGAGGGGACGTCGACCGATTCGGTCTCCTCGCCGCCGAGGGCCTCCCGGACGTCGGAACAGCCGGCCAGGGCGACCGCGGAGCTTCCCGCCGCGAGTTCGAGAAACCGCCGTCTGCCGGGTCGTAACTCGTCCATTCGATGCCGGCTACGGCGCCGACGGACAAAAGCGACCGGAACCGTTTTTCGCACCCCGTGCTGACCTCTCGCATGGGACTCCGTTTCGACTCGTTCACGCTCGCGGCGGCGACGGCCGACCTGGGGGACGAGCCGGTCGCCCGCGAGCACGCCGACTGCGTCGAGTTCCGGATGGACCTCGCGGAGCGTCCGCTCGACGCGCTCGCCGCCTACGACGGCGAACTCCCGCTGATCGCGACCAACCGCGCCGCGTGGGAGGGCGGGGGAGCGGGGGAGGAGGGGCGGCTCGACGCGCTCGCCGAGGCGGCGAGACACGACGCGGTCGGGGCGGTCGACGTCGAACTGGAGAGCCTCCGACGGGGCGAGGCGAACCCCCTGCTCGACGCCGCCCGCGACCGCGAGGTGCGCGTGATCGCCTCGGTCCACGACTTCGAGGGGACGCCCTCGACCATGGAGATGCGTGAGCTGCTCTCGGAGGCGCTCGCCCACGGCGACGTGGGAAAGCTCGCCGTCACCGCCGGCGGGAGAGCCGACGTCCTCTCGCTGCTCTCGGTGACCCACGACCTCTCGGGAGAGGGACCGATAGCCACGATGGCGATGGGTGAAGCGGGGAGACACTCGCGGGCGGTCGCGCCGCTCTACGGCTCCGTGATCGGCTACGCGCCCGTCAGATCCGAGGAGGCGACCGCGCCCGGACAGTTCGATCTGGCGACGCTGGCGGAGCTGATCGACCGGCTGCGGTAGTTCCCGTGTAGCGTTCGCGAGGGATGGGAGACCGGGTGAGGGCTGCGGCTGAACGGTCCACCCATACTGCTTTGACCGCCCGCCGAGAGCGGACGGTATGCCGAGCGCGTCGCTCGAAACGTTGTTGGAACGGAACAGGAGACACGAAGCGGGGTTGCCGGAGGAGTACTTCGAGGGGGTGCGAGCGAGCCAGCAGCCGGCCGCTGTCGCCGTCTGCTGTTCGGACTCGAGGGTCTCCCAGGAGGGGATGTGGTCGGTCGAGGAGCCGGGGTGGCTGTTCACCCCGAGCACGATCGGGAACCTCGTCTGGGACCGCTGTGACGGGGAGCTCACCGTCGACGGGAGCGTCCTCTATCCGATCCGCCACACGGCGACCCGGACGACGGTCGTCGTCGGCCACACCGGCTGTGGGGCGATCACGGCCGCGTACCGCGCCGTTCGGGGCGAGGCGAGCGAGGAACCGCCGGGGATCGCGAAGCGGATCGATCTGCTCGTCCCGGTCGTCGAACGCGCGCTCGACGACGGGGTCGTCGATCCCGCGGTGCCCGAGAGCGAGGCCGTGAACCGGCTGGTCGAGTACCACGTCCGGGAGGCGGTCGCGTTCCTCGGGGACGCGTCGGAGGTACCGGAAGGGGAGTCGGTCTACGGCTTCGTCTACGACTTCCAGGAGGTCTACGGCGAGGTCCCCGGCCGTGCCTACCTCGTGAGCGCGAACGGGGAGACCGACGGGGAGACGCTCCGAGGACTGGTTCCCGACGGGTTCGAGGGCTGGGTCGGTAGTCTGCTCTAGTCACCCATCGAGGCGGGCACCGTCGGGACGACCGGGAGGCGCTTCGTGAGGAGGTACGCCGACTTCTTCACCGCCCCTCTCGCGTACTGTCGGGTGCTCTTGTGGACCGGCGTCCGCCGGCCACTGATCGCCGTCTCCCCGGCGCGGAGGGCGTCGACGAGGGCCGTCGAGTCGGCCTCGGTAACCTCTCGGACTCCCTCGATCGTCACCTCCGTGTACGCCCGCCCGACGTTCGGGAGGGAGTGGGCGTCGCTCGCGCCGACTTTGGGGTAGTCACGGCGCTCGGCGAACGTGTCGGCCCGGCGGTTCCTGTAGCCGGTGAAGAGCATCGAGTTGTAGACCTCGACGGCGTCGCAGTCCTCGATGAACCGCTTTCTCACCCCGTGTCGGCTCCGCTGAAAGGGATGTGGAACGACCGCCGCCCCGCCGAGGTCCCTGACTATCCCGACCGTCTCGTCGAACGGCCTTCCTCGCTCCGGCCGCTCCTCGACCCCGATCGCCAGCAGGTGGCCGCTGGCGGTCGAGACCTCGACGCCGGGGACGCCGATCAGCCCGAACTCGGGGGCGATCTCCGCGGCGTAGAGCGACTCGTCGATCTCGTCGTGGTCGGTGATCACCACGCAGTCGAGGCCGATGTCGCTCGCATGTTCGAGGATCAGTTCGACCGGTTCGTGGCCGTCGTACGAGCCCTCGGAGTGGACGTGCGGGTCGACGGTGACGGTGGTTGTATCGGACATCTACGACGTTCTCCCGGAATGCGGCGCGGCGGACGAGGTGGGCACCGTCGTTCAGGTGACGCTACGCTGCCGTTCGTGATAAGCGCTTTCGCCCCCGGGCTACGACCAGTCCGCGAGGTTCTCGCCCTGGTAGGAGCCCGCGTACGTCCCGGAGTGCTCGGCCTCGGTGAGCACGAGCTGGGCGATCCGTGCCCCGCGCTCGATCTCGATGTCGGTGTGGACCTGCAACAGCCCTTCACCCCTCCCTTCGTAGCCGGCGTCCCAGACGGCCGTGTTAAGCATACAGCCGTTTCGCAGGAGCGACGAGCGAGGGTAGAGGAACCCGACGTGCTCTTCGGGGATCGAGACCGCCTCGACGTAGCGGACGACGTAGCCGCCGGGTGGGAGGTAGTACGTGTCGGGGACCGACTCGCCGACCTCCTCGGTCGCGACCTCCTGGCGTTCGCCGATCTCCTTGTCCTCGCGGCCGATCCGGCCGGGTTCGAGCGGTTCGAACACCGAATCCAGCGTGAGGTCGACGCCGTTCGGCTGGATCTGTTCTTCCGTCAGCGGTTCGACGTGGTCGGCCACGAATCGCCCGTCGCGGAACATGAGCGTGACTCTCCGGTCGTGCTCTAAACGGTGTCGAATCCCGGCGGGTGTGGGACCCGGTACCGTTTTCGATCCCGGTGCCCGAAGCAAGAGTTGCCGCTCTGTCGGCGTGTTTATTCGGGTTTCCGATAGTAAAATACGCGGGATTTATACGCGAGCGTGGCCGACTTTCGAACGATATGGGACAGACAGTCGCGGAGAAGATCCTCTCGGATCACCTCGCGGAGGGCGAGCTCGAGACGGGCGAGGAGATCGGCATCGAGATCGACCAGGTCCTCTCCCAGGACACGACGGGGACGATGGTCTGGCTGCAGTTCGAGGCGCTCGATCTGGACGAGGTCCAGACCGAACTCGCCGCCCAGTACTGTGACCACCAGACCTACCAGTTCGACTTCAAGAACACCGACGATCACCGCTTCCTCCGGTCCGCGGCGGGCACGTTCGGCGCGCACTTCTCCCGACCCGGTAACGGCATCTGCCACCAGGTCCACAAGGAGAACTTCGCCGCACCCGGCAAGACGCTCTTGGGGGCCGACAGCCACACCCCGACGCCCGGCGGGCTCGGCCAGCTCGCGATCGGAGCCGGCGGTCTCGACATCGCCGTCGCGATGGGCGGCGGGGCGTACTACATCGACATGCCGGAGATCGTCGAGATCCGTCTCGAGGGTGAACTGCCCGAGTGGGCGACCGCGAAGGACGTCGCGCTCCACCTCCTCGGAGAACTCACCGTCAAGGGCGGCGTCGGCAAGATCTTCGAGTACACCGGCCCCGGCGTCGAGACGCTCTCGGTACCGGAGCGAACGACGATCACCAACCTCGGGACCGAACTCGGCGCGACGAGCTCGATCTTCCCGACCGACGAGCGCACGAGGGAGTTCCTCGCCAAGCTCGGCCGCGAGGACACCTACGTCGACCTCCAGCCCGACGACGACGCCGAGTACGACGACCAGGTCGTCATCGACCTCTCGGAGCTCGAGCCGCTGATCGCCGAACCTTCGATGCCCGACAACATCGTTCCCGTGCGCGAGGTCGCCGGCACCCCCGTCGATCAGGTGATCATCGGCTCCTGTACGAACGGTGCCTACGAGGACATCCTCCCCGCGGCGAAGATGCTCGAGGGCCGTGAGATCGCGAAGACGACCGACATGATCGTCGCGCCCGCCTCGAAGCAGGCCTCCGAGATGCTCGCCCGCGAGGGCTGGACCGCCGAGATGATGGCCGCCGGCGTCAACTTCTCCGAGGCGACCTGCGGACCCTGCATCGGCATCGGCCACGTCCCCGGCAGCGACTCCGTCTCGCTTCGAACGTTCAACCGTAACTTCGAGGGACGCTCGGGGATCGAGGACGACTCAGTCTACCTCTGCTCGCCCGAGGTCGCCACCGCTGCGGCGCTCGCCGGCGAGATCGTCGATCCCAGAGATCTCGCCGAGGAGCTCGGCGATCTCGAAGACCCCGGCCTCGAGATGCCCGAGACGTACGACGGCTCGAAGGCCGACCTCATCCCGCCGAACGAGGCGGTCGACGACGGCCTCATCAAGGGCCCGAACATCGGCGACGTCCCCCTGAGAGAGCCCCTCGGCTCGCACATCGGCGGCGAGGCGCTGCTCAAGATGGAGGACAACATCACGACCGACCACATCATCCCCGCGAGTTCGGACATCCTGATGTACCGCTCGAACATCGAGAAGCTCTCGGAGTTCACCCTCTCGCGGGTGGACGACACCTTCTCGGAGCGAGCGCTGGAGGCCGGAAACGGCGTGCTGGTCGCCGGCGAGAACTACGGGCAGGGCTCTTCGAGAGAGCACGCCGCGCTCTGTCCGATGTACCTCGGCATCGAGGCGGTGTTCGCCGAGAGCTTCGCCCGGATCCACAAGGCGAACCTGTTCAACTTCGGGATCGTCCCGTACACGATCGACTCGGAGAGCTACGAGCGGATCGAGCAGGGCGACGACATCCAGGTCGTCGACGACGTCGCCGAGGGACTCACCTCCGGTCAGAACGAGTTCACCATCCGTGTCAACGACGACTGGGAGGCGAGCGCCTACCTCAGCGCCAGCCCGCGCGAGCGCGAGATCGTCGCCGCCGGCGGGAAGCTCACCTACACGAAACAGCAGGCCGAGGGCGGAAGCGGTGCGGCTCCGGCTGACGACTGAACGGGGAGGAGACGAAGTCGACTCCCTGCGGTCTCAGCCGGACAGGCCGACGACTGAACGGCGGTAAGCGGTACCGTCTGCAGGTGACTGCAGACGCCTTTTGCACCGGAGAGCCGTTCCGTACGACAGCTATGGCGAGCAACCCGAGGATACACCCCGAAGACGGTGACGAGGGAAAGGACGTCGTCAGCACCGACGGCGAGACGGTCGGCGTCGTCTCGGCCGTCGAGGCGGGGACGCTCTTCGTCGACGTCGACACGGGAATCGTCGAGTCGGTCACGGCGAGACTCGGGTGGGGTGACGCCGACGGCTCGAAGCCCATCCCCGACGGCCGGATCGAGCGCATCGACGAGGGCGAGGTCGTGATCCGAACGACCGAGGAGGTCGAGGACGAACACAGGGACGAAAGGGGATCACCGATCGACGATCCTACGGACGATGGAAGCGACGCGGCGGCGGGGAAGTACGCCGACGCCGAGCCGGGCGAACAGATTGACGACCCGGACCCGACCGGGATGGAAGACCCCGGTGCGGGCGTGCCGGGAACCGGCGACCCCGGACGGGTCGACCCCGGAGAGGAAGGGCGCCCGGGAGCGATGGACGACCGACCGGAGGCCGAGGACGGCGCGCGACCCGAGGAGCCGGGCGGGCCCGGCGAGGCGACCGACGACCGGTAGGGGACGGCCCGAGACGTTTTGTCCGGCGGATTCGTACCGACCATCGTGACGACGGCTTCGCCCCTTCGGATCGAGCGGGCAACCCGCGCGGACCTGCTCTCGGTCTACCGGATCGAGAGCGCCTCCTTCGCCGAGCCGTGGCCCTACGCCGCGTTCGAGCGCTTTCTCTCCGAACCCGGATTCCTCGTCGCGCGCGAGGGGGATGCGGTCGTCGGCTACGTCGTCGCCGACAGCGTGCCGAACCACGGCCGGCCGATCGGCCACGTGAAGGACATCGCGGTCCATCCCGAGTATCGGGAACGGGGAATCGGCCGGGACCTGCTCGCGCGGGCGCTCGGCGCGCTCGCGGCGGCGGGCTGTGCACGGGTGAAACTCGAGGTCCGGGTGGGGAACGCCGCAGCGCGCTCGCTCTATCGTCGGTTCGGCTTCGAGCCCCAGCGGCAGGTTCCCGGCTACTACCAGGACGGCGAGACGGCGATCGTGATGGTCTGTGCGCTCGGTCGGTAGTTCGTCGTGGTTTCTCACGGTTCGGGAGCCGATCGAAACCGACATACGACGGTCCCGTGAGCCCCAGTCATGGGAACACTGCCCACGGAACTCGTCGGTGACGCCTACACGAGCACGAGAGGGATAGAGCTGATCGAATCGCTGGTCGACGTCGGGAACCGGATGCCGGGGACCGATGGCGAGGAGGAGGCCGCGGCGCTGCTCGCGGAGCGGTTCGTGGAGAACGGGATTCGGGAGGTCGAGACGACCGCGTTCCCGATCCCCGGCTGGTGGCGCGGGGAGACCTCCCTTGCGATCGGCGACAGGCGGTTCGAGGAGTCGAACGAACTCGTCGCGCTGCCGGGGACACCAGCGGGCGAGGTGAGCGGCGAACTCGTCGACATCGGCGACGGCCTCCCCGAGGATTTCGAGGAACGAGAGCTAGAGGGGAAACTCGTGATGGCGTCGAGTCTCACGCCCGACGACTACGGCCGGTGGGTACATCGTGGCGAGAAGTACGCCTGGGCGGCCGAGGCGGGGGCAGCGGGGTTCGTCTTCCGGAACCACGTCGAGGGCTGTCTCCCCCCGACCGGCGACGTCGGTGCGAGAACCGGCCCGGGGCCGATCCCCGCCGTCGGTGTCTCGAAAGAGCTGGGGAGCCGCCTCGTCCGCTACTGCGAGCGCGAGTCGGTCGAGACGACGCTCTCGGTCGAGTGTCGGAACGAGCCGACACGCTCCCGGACGGTCGAGGGCGTCGTCGGACCCGACACCGAAGAGGAGGTGCTCGTGACGGCGCACATCGACGCGCACGACGTTGGCGAGGGGGCGAACGACAACGGTGCGGGCTGTGCGCTCGTCGCGGAGGTGGGACGGCTACTCGCGGGGATGGAAGAGGACCTCGAGACGAGGGTCCGCCTCGTCACGTTCGGCGCGGAGGAGACCGGCCTCTACGGGGCCTACTACTGGACGCACATGCGCGACCTGGAGACCGTGAAGTGCGTCCTCAACCTCGACGGGGCGGGCTACTCGCGGAACCTGGCGATCTACACCCACGGGTTCGAACCTGTCGGCGAGGCGTTCGAGGAGGTGGCCGAGGAGTTCGACGCGCCGGTCCACGTCAGTTCGGGAATCAGGCCTCACAGCGACCACTGGCCGTTCGTCCAGCGTGGGGTTCCCGGGGTGCAGGGCCGGGCGCTCGCGGGCGAGAGCGGCCGCGGCTGGGGCCACACCCACGCCGATACGCTCGACAAGCTCGACGGCCGCGACCTGCGCGACCTGACGGTGCTGCTCGCAGCGGGGACCGTGAAGCTCGCGGAGGCCGACAGGGAGATCGGTCGAAAGGGGGACGAGGAGATCAGAGAGGCCACCGAGGAGGGCGGCTTCGACGTGGGGATGAAAGCGGTCGGGAGCTGGCCGTGGGCCGGGGAGGGAAAGGAGTGGCCCTGGGGCGAGGAGGAGAGAGCAGTCCCGGGCGAGTGACCGGGAGGCCAAACGCTTTGTGAGGGAGGCGACTCTCCCCGCCATGAGTACGGAACACGTCGTCGAACTCCGGCGCGACCTCCACGCTCACCCCGAACGGGGCTGGTGCGAGTTCCGAACGAGTTCGATCGTCGCGGAGAGGCTCGCGGAACTGGGCTTCGACGTCGCCGTCGGTCCGGACGTGGTCGATCCCACGACCGAGGCGCGACGACCCGGACCCGAGGAGCTCGAACGGGCGGCCGAGCGAGCGGTCGGGGAGGGTGCAGATCCCGACCTCGTCGATCGGATGGCGGGCGGACTCACCGGCGTCGTCGGGACGCTGGAACACGGGGACGGGCCCACGGTCGGGTTCCGAGTGGACATGGACGCGCTCCCGGTCGAGGAGGCCGACGACGGACACCTCCCGGCGAACGAGGGGTTCCAGTCGACGCACGCGGGCGAGATGCACGCCTGCGGTCACGACGGCCACACGGCGATCGGACTCGGTCTGGCAGAGCGGGTCGCCTCGGACGAGGGCTTCGACGGCACCCTGAAGCTGTTCTTCCAGCCCGCGGAGGAGGGCCTCGGCGGCGGGCGGGCGATGGCTTCGGGGGGACACCTCGACGACATGGACGCGCTGGTGGCGGTCCACCTGGGACTCGGAATCCCGACCGGAACGGTCGTCTCCGGGGTGGAGTTCCTCACCGCGGGCTCGATGGAGGTGACGTTCACCGGGAGATCGGCTCACGCCGCGGCCGCCCCCGAGGAGGGCGCGAGCGCGCTCCACGCGGCGGCGAGCGCGACCTGTGCGATACAGGCGATCCCCAGACACTCCGAGGGAATGACCCGGGTGAACGTCGGGCGACTCGACGCGGGGACCGCGAGCAACGTGATCCCCGAGCGTGCAGTGATGGAAGTCGAGACGCGGGGCGAGAGCGACGCGCTCTACGAGTACGCACGGGAACGAGCGACCCGAGCGATCGAAGGGGCGGCACACACCCACGGCGTCGAAGTCGAGATCGAACAGAGGGCGCGGGCGATATCTGTACCCCACCGACCGGCGTTCGCCGAGCGCGTCGCGGCGGTCGTCTCAGGTACAGAAGACGTCGAGCACGTCGAATCCCACCGGCTGGTCAGCGGGAGCGAGGACGCCTGTTTCCTGCTTCGACGCGTCAGAGAGCACGGCGGGGAGGCGACGTACGCGATCGTTGGCGCGGACCTCGCGGGGCCGCACCACGCCGGGACGTTCGACTTCGACGAGCGTGCGCTCGGGATCGGCGTGGACACGCTCGCCAGGGTAGCACGCGACGTCGCCGCGAACGGCGTCCACGAGGAGAGACGAGAGGGAGAGAGCCGTGCCGGAGGGCATACCGTTTAGCCCGGGACCGACGAGGACCGTGTATGCACACGGGCGCGGACGTCTTCGTCAAGGCTCTCGAATCGTACGGCGTCACGAAGCTCTTCGGGAACCCGGGTACCACAGAACTCCCGATCAGCGAGCGGGTCGGCGAAAGTTCGATCGAGTACGTCCTGGCGCTCCACGAGGACGTCGCGGTCGGGGCGGCCGCGGGCTACGCGAGCGCGCGGCGGTACCACGCCCACGAGGACCCGGAGGTGCTGTCGCTCGGCGTCGCGAACGTCCACGTCGCTCCGGGGCTCGCCCACGGACTGGGCAACCTCCACGGTGCGAGCTACACGGGTGCTCCCCTGCTGCTCACCGCCGGCAACTACAGCACCGACTTCCAGCACGAGGAGCCGATCCTTACGGGCGACCTCGTCCGCATGGCCGAGCCGTTCACGAAGTGGGCGGCGGAGGTGAAACACGTCGACGCCCTGCCGACGATGCTCCGGCGGGCGGTCCGCGTCGCGCTCACGCCGCCGACGGGACCCGTCTTCCTCGCACTACCGCTCGACGTGGCGCTCGCCGAGACGGAGCGGGAACCGGAACGACTGGGTGAGATCCCGACCGCCGGTCGAGGTGATGCTGGGGCGATCGAACGATCCGCGGAGGCGATTTCGGAGGCGGAGTCGGTGCTCGCGGTGATCGGCGACGGGGTCGCTCGCGGTGGCGATCGGTCGGTTTCGGCGGCCGTCGAGTTCGCCGAAGCAAGCGGCGCACGCGTCTGTGGCGAGTACATCACGAGCGAGTCCTCGTTCCCGACCGACCACCCGCTCTGGGACACTCACCTCCCCGGTGACGCCTCGGTCGCCGCCGGGCGCTTCGCCGAGGCCGACTGCCTCGTCTTCGTCGGCTGCTCGACGAACACCCCCTCGCTCCGCTACGACGGCCGTCGCGTGCCCGCCGAGGCAACCCTGATCGCGATCGGCGACGACCCGTGGGAACTCGGGAAGAACGAGCCGGCGGACCACACCGTGATCGGCGATCCCGGGACGGTGCTGAGAGAACTCGCGAACAGGATCGGTGAGCGACTCTCGGAGGACGAACGCTCCGCTCGAACCGGCCGGATCGAGTCCGCGCTCGACCGGCGTGGAGGCGGGGGGAGCGAGGGCGAGAGCGACGACCCTCGCGCCTCGAAGGACGACCTCGCGCGGGCGCTCGCGGCGACCGCGGGCGAGGTGCTACTGGTCAACGAGGGTGTCACTGCGGGCGCACCGCTCCGGAGACGGCTCCACCTCGGCCCCGGACAGCTGCTGGGGAACAAGAGCGGCGGGCTGGGCTACGGCTTGCCGGCGAGTATCGGCGCCGCGTTCGCAGAGGACGAGCGGGGTGAGGAGGGTCGCGAGGTGCTCGGGTTCATCGGCGATGGCTCGTACCTCTACTACCCGAACGCGATCTACACGGCCGCGCGGCACGACCTCGATCTAACAGTTGTAATCGCCGACAACCGAAATTATCGAATACTGAAGGACAACACGATGCGGATCTTCGGGGGAGAGGAGGCCGATCACGCGTTCGTCGCGACCGAGTTCGAGCCGCCGGTCGACCTGGTCGCGAACGCGGAGAGCCACGGCGCGAGCGCACGGCTGGTCGACGACCCGGAGGGGCTCGGGGGTGCGCTCGAGGAGGCGCTTTCTGACCCTGGGCCGACCGTCCTCGACGTCCTGATCCACGACTGAGCCGCCCGTGGGCGACCCCGGACATCGTTCACCAGTTTCCTACATTTCGGTCGGGTACGGGGGCAGTGTTACTGCTACACAGACCCTATGGGCCATGCGGTCACGATTCTCGCAACCGTCTTCAGGGAACGAGGGGTATCAGGAGTATGGAACGAACGCGACGCGAGGGACTCCTCGAACCGTTCACGAGCAGATTCGAGCTGATCACGAGCGCGCTCGGCCGCGTCAGTGTGCCGACCGAGTCGATCGGGATCCGCTCCGCACAGTACCTCGGCAAGCACTCGACCGACGCCGACTCAACGCTGGAGTTCGACGGCGAGCGCTACGTCCTCGAACGGCGCAACTGACCGTTTTTCGTCAAGAGCTTTCCGACTCGACCCCCTCAACCCGGCATGGGCTACGCCTGTCCGGTCTGTGAGGCACCACAGCGCGACGCCGCGCACCTGGCGAACCACCTCGCGTTCACCGCGATCGGCGGCGACGACGCACACGAGACCTGGCTCGACGACCACGTCCCCGACTGGGGCGAGCGCGACCCCGCCGGTCTCGGGGCCGAAGTGAGCGAGTACGCGCAGGAGCGAGAGGTCGAGGCGACGACCGAGGAACGACTCGCCGAGGGGGACGCACACGGCGGACCGACGAGGAGGCCGGATCTGGACGCCGAAGCGCAGGAGGTACTCGCCGAGGCCGAGGCGATGACCCGCGAGATGATCGGGAGACCGGAGGGAGGCAACGAGGAGTCCGAGTCCGGAACGGAAGACGGGTAGTGACGGGGACGGAATCGAGGGGCATGGAGACACACGGACTGCTCCGCCCCGAGACGACCGACGAGGCGCGTGAGGCCTACCGATCGCTCGCACCGACGGCGACGACGGTGGTACGGGAGTCCGCCCGCGCGATGGGCTTCGACCGCAAGGAGATGGACCAGCGCGTCACTGACGGTGTGTACGCGACGGCACACGAGGCGCTCTACGCCTCGCTGCTCTCGGTCACCGACGGGAGCCGCGAGGAGTTCGAGACCTGGAAGGGGGAGTTCGACGGAGAGGTGACGGTCATGGGCGGCGAGAACGTCGACCGCGTCGTCTGGCACGCCTTTTCGGGGGAGGGACTCGCCGCGACCTACCAGAACGAACCCGAGGCGGCGCGGGGGACGCTGCGCAGGATGGCGTTCGGACGGCTGTATCGGGACGTTCTGCACGAATGACGGTCCCGTCCGGACCTCACGGTGAATCGCCCGGACTCATCGATCGCAGATCGAACGATTTCGTTCCGTAGATATCATCGAGTAGGTCAGGTTGCTAGCTCGTTTTATCTGCCCCCGTCGAACTCCTCTTCTTTGGATACGTTCACTCGTGGAAGCGTCGCTCACGACGGATGCGAATGCGATATGTATCGTTTTGCCCGGGGGCGACTGGTCGTCGGGCACCCACCGAGACGATTAATGTGTGGCATTACATACCACGACTATGGACCCGACACCCGACGACATCGAATTTCTCGTCACGTCGGACCACCGCGTAGCCGTGCTCGACGCACTGACCACGGGCCCGAGCGACCGTGACGGGTTGCGATCCGCGACGGGGGCTTCGTCGCCAACCATGAGCCGGATCCTCACCGACTTCGAGGAGCGCAACTGGGTCGAACGGGAGGGCGGGACGTACCAGCTGACCGGCCTGGGCGAGTTCGTCGCCGAACGACTCGCGGAGTTCGTGGACGCGATGACCGTCGAGCACCGACTTCGTGACGTCTGGCAGTGGTTACCACACGAATTCGACGGTTTCAGCGTCGAGTTATTTACGGATGTAGAGGTCACATATCCCAGTCCCGGGTATCCGGATCGGCTGATCGAACGCCGTATCGAACTGATCACGGAGACTGCGACGTGGCGTGGGGTCGGTGTGGCGATGTTGGGGCTGCGGACGTTGGAGACCTCGTTCGGTCGGTTCCTCGACCAGGGGGACGAGTTCCAGTGTGAGTATATCTATCCGCCCGAAGTGTTCGAGGAACTCCTGTCGTGGGGAGACACAGAGACGATCATGAACGCAGCCGACAGCGAGAGCTACACCGTCTTGCTACACGAGGACCTTCCAATCGACGATCGGTACGAACTCTGTCTGTTCGACGACCGCGTGACCATCTGTTGTTACGATCACGAACTGGGAAGATTGCAGGCGCTCGTCGAGACGACGAGTCCCGACGTGTGGACGTGGGCGGAGTCGTGCTACGAACGGTTTCGTGCCGAAGCCCGGCCGCTCGGAGACGTCTACGAACGCGATTCCCTGCCATCGTTTTGAGCGGCCGCATCACTGTGGTCCAACCCGTCGGTGTTTCACCCCGTGAAAGATTCCGCGCGGCGGAATATTTCAGTAGGAATCTATAACGATTTCGCGGTCGGATCGTGTCGTATGGGATCTGAAGCAGAAAACGGTGACCAATTCGACGAGTTCGACGCGGACTTTCTCGGCGATCTGATTCGGCCTGGGGATTCCGACTACGACGACGCTCGCGCCGTCTGGAACGGCATGATCGACAAACATCCTTCCGTGATCGCTCGATGCCAGGACGTCGCTGACGTGATCGATGCGGTCGAGTTCGCCCGCGAGCGGGACCTGCTCGTTGCCGTCCGCGGCGGCGGGCACAACGCCGCAGGCCTCGGAACCTGTGACGACGGGATCGTCATCAATCTCTCTCCGATGAACTGGGTGAACGTTGATCCCGACGCCCGACGCGTACGCGTCGGCGGCGGTGCCACGTGGCGGGACGTCGATCATGCGACGCAGGCGTTCGGACTCGCCGTTCCGGGTGGGGTCGTTTCCCACACTGGTGTCGCGGGCCTCACACTCGGCGGCGGGTACGGTCACCTCCGACGAGCGTACGGCCTGACCTGCGACAACCTCGTCTCGGTCGATCTGGTCACTGCCGACGGCCGCTTCCTGACTGCCAGCGAGGACGAGCACGCGGACCTCTTCTGGGCGGTCCGCGGGGGTGGCGGTGCCTTCGGCATCGTGACCGCCTTCGAGTTCGAGGCGCATCGGATCGGGACCGAGGTGGCCACGGTGGAGACGTGGCACTCCATCGAGGACGCGACGGCGGCCTTCGAGACCTGGCGCGACTTCGCCGAGACCGCGCCGCGAACGGTCAGTGGGGAGGCGATCATCTGGGGCGTACCGGAAGACCCCCACTTTCCGGAGGAGCATCACGATGACCCCGTCGCTATCATCACCGCCGTCCACTCTGGCGACCCCGAGGAGGGTGAGGACCTCCTCCGGCCACTTCGGGAGTTCGGCTCGCCGTTGTTCGACTTCAGTGGCCGGACCCGGTACCTCGACCTCCAGCAGGGGTTCGACCCGTTCTTCCCGGCTCAGGAGCACCGGTACTACCAGGGGTCGGTCTACCTCGATTCGCTGGACGACGAGGTCATCGCCGATCTCCTCGATCGGGCCGAGACGCGGCCGGACCCCCGGGTGCTCTACTACGTGTGGAACCTCGGTGGGGCGATCGCTGACGTCCCGGAGCACGCCACGGCGTTCAGCGGCCGGGAGCACCCGTATCTCCTCGCTATCGACGGGAAATGGGACGACCCCGCGGAAGACGACGCGGTCCTCGAGTGGGCGCGGTCCTTCCAGCGGGACATGCAGGTCCACTCCCCGGGTGAGAGTTACCGAAACTTCCCTGGACTGGGCGAGGGCGAGGGCGGAGAAACCCAACGGACTCCCGCGCGTGACGAGACGGACGACCGGATAGTCGAGGTGAAGGGCCAGTACGACCCGACGAACGTGTTCAGCCGCAATCACGGCGCCACGCCGTCCGAATCGGCGCGGACTGATGGAGGGGCTGACGATGAGTGATGCTGACGAATCGACGACGGGCGGATCGTCGGAGGAGGGACTACAGCTAGCAGAGGGATCAGCGGCGCAACCATCAGTCCGGGATACAACGAAGGTACCGACGGAAGCACAACGGGTGCGTCACAGGGACAGTATATCGACTGGATACGACGAGCTGGTCAGAGTGGCTGAAGCCACCGTCAGGGTGTATACGCCAGCGGAAGCAATTGATCTGGGCGACGAAACGCAGGTCCTCTTCGTGGACGTCCGTGGCGCTGTCGAACTGTCCGAAGGGATGATTTCCGGAGCCATCCACGCGTCGAGGGGACACCTGGAGGCTCATCTGGATCCCGACAACACGCGGTACGTGCGTGAACTCGACGATGCAGCCGAGATCATCTTCTACTGTGCGGGTGGTGCACGCTCGGCGCTGGCTGCACAGCGGGCGCAGGAACTGGGATTCGACCGCGTCGGACACCTCGCCGGTGAGGCCTCGGCATGGAAGGACGCTGGTGGACCGATACGAGTGGTCGACAACCGTTGATGATACACTATGTTCCCTGAACACATCGAGACGGACCGACTTGACCTCGAACGCATTTCGCATGACTCCGTCGATGTATTCGCGCTTCACGAACTCTACTCCAACGGAGACGATACGGAGGAGATGTTCGAGTACTGGGATTCGTCGCCCCACGAGACGGTGAAAGAGACGTACGACTACGTAGACGAGGCTGAACGGCTGTGAGACGACGTCGAGGGTGCGAAATACGTGGTCCGACCGAAGGACGGGGAGGACGGAGCAGGCGTCGTCGCAGGCACGACGGGACTGTACCCGGATTGGCAAAAGCGATCCGCAAACCTTGGGATTCTCCTCGACAAGCGATTTTGGGGTCGTGGATATTCCGGTGAACGGGCCGATGCGATCCTCCCCTCGCGTTCGACCGACACGGTCTCGAACTCGTCGTCGCCGCTCATATCGACGGGAACGAGAAGTCTCGACGGGCTATCACCGAGTACGTCGAACGGTACGGCGGCCAGTACGAGGGCTTGCGACGCAACTGGCCATCACTCCCGGACACCGTTGCCGATGTTCACGGATATACGATTTCACGTGAAGAGTATCTAGAGGCGAGCGAAGGCTAATACGGTCTGCTGTAACGATTTGCCGGCGCAACCGCAGGACGGTCGCCCTTGGGCCGGTACTGACTGACAGCAGTCTGTGTAAGTAGCTCCCCTGTACTGACCGTTGGAGGGGTATGGACGATGCACGCACTGTCGAGTTCACCAGACGGCTTCCACCAGTGGCGTGAACGCACGAATGTGCGTTCCACGCGTTCTGGACCGATGAGACCGTCCGACGCTCGATTGACGGACGAATTCCGTTCCCGCGGCCAACTGCCCGAACCCGCTGATCGTCGGTACAGCAGACCGTATGAGGCCGAGCGGCGGGTTACCGGTCCGCCGGTACGGACGGACAGCGATCCGTATCAGGAGGGCGGTGTTGGAATAGCTCCCTACCGGATGCAAGACGACGCGGAGCTGTTCGCGTGGAATCACGGGGGGATGAACCAGGAGGTCGAAGGGGGACGGGCCAGCGAATGAGCGAGGTATCGGATCAGATCGATCGTCCACCCCGCAGTTGGATCGTAGCGCGGAGAGCCACTCGTCCGGACCGACCGCAACCGACTTTCCCGGCCGGTCCCAACCGATCGTGTGAGACGCGCAACGAAGCTCGCCCTGGGTCTGATCGCTCTCACGCTCGTCGCATTGCTCGCGCTGGGGGCGCTCCCGCAGTTCCTCGGCGGCGGCGACGTCTACGTCATCACCGCCGAGGAGATAGCGGACGACCCGGACGCCGCCGACGGCGACGCGCTGTCGAGCCAGCAGTACCCCTACGTGACGACGGCGCTCTCGGAGGGCGTCTCCGAGGAGTACGAGGACGACCGGTTCGGGGTGAAGGAGTGGTTCACACACACCCCGTTCGACGAGATGAGCGCGCTCGCCGGGCAGGTCCCCGACGCGGTCGACGACGAGGGCCGGATCGCCGTCGAGTCGGACGGAACGACTTACCGCGTCGAACTCACACGGGTAGACGATGCCTGAGGAGTCAGACGGCGGAGAGCGAGGGCGCGGTGACCGACCCGAACGCACCGTCGGCGAGGGCGAGTGGCCGGTGGTCGAGTCGGCCGTCGAGTACGAGACCGGCTGGTACGACGGGGGCTACGACCTGGTCGAGCAGCCCAACGGCACCGAGAAGCGGTACTACTGGGCCGACTTGCCACCGGCGGTGGTGGTCGTCGCGGTCGCCGAGGGGCCGGCGGTCGCCGACGAGGGCGACCGGGTCGGAACGGACCGGGAGCGAGGGTCGGGCCGGGCGGGCGAGCGCGTCGTCTTCGTCGAGCAGTACCGGCCGGTGATCCGCCAAACCCAGATGGAGCTCCCGGCGGGGATCGTCGAGGAGGGCGAGTCCTACACCGAGGCGGGGCTTCGCGAACTCGAGGAGGAGACCGGCTTCGCCGCCGAGAGCGCCTCGCTGCTCCAGCGCTACTGGGTCTCGACTGGCGCGATGCGCCACGAACGGGGAATCGTCTTCGCCGAGGGGCTCACCCCGGTCGAACAACGTCTCGACGAGAACGAGTTCCTCGCAGTGCGGCCGGTCCCGGTCGAGGAGGCCGTCGACGTCGCACGGACACCGCCGACCAACGGCGCGACGATCGACGGCCTGTTGCTCGCCCGAGAGGACGGCCTGCTCTGATAGGGATCGTCGTAGCCGATCGTATCTCTCAGGTGTGCACATCACCGGTGTCGTTCGATTCGCAGTCGAGGAACGACGAGTTTCTACGACGATCCCTACGAGTAGCGGCGACCCGGCTCCTTATATCGCGTCCCCGAGTAGCCGTTCGTATGAGCGACGGCGAGATCACCGCCGAGGAACTGAACGAGCTGATCGAGGCGGGTGAGGACGTGCGGATCGTCGACATCAGATCCCCCGGAGCGTTCTCGCGCGGACACATCCCGGGGAGCGAGAACGTGCCGTTCGCGGAGCTCACGGGACGGGTGGACGATCTGGCCGACGCCGACCGCGTCGTGACCGTCTGTCCCCACGGGAAGGCGAGCGTGCAGGCCGCCCGACTCGTCGACTCCTACGAGGGCTTTTCGGGACGGGTGGACTCGCTCTCGCCCGGGATCGAGGGCTGGCCCTACGACCTCGATACCGACGGCGAGACCGAGTACGACGAGGCCGACACCCCGTTCTGAGACCGGTCGGCGCGAGGGTCGGCGGCTCACCGGTCCGGATCACCCGCGGGCCGGGCGACCGTACCCGTCGCTCGACGGGCGAGAAACGAAAAGTGGCGAGTTCAGGCGACCGAGTATCCTTTCTCTTCTAAGAACGGTTCGACACGACCCCTGTGGTTGCCCTGAAGCTCGATCGAGCCGTCCTCGACGGTTCCCCCGCAGGCGAACTTCGACTTCAGGTCAGAGGAGAGGCTGTCAAGGTCGACGTCGCGTGGGTCGAGCCCCTCGATGATCGTTACCTCCTTTCCGTACCTTCGCTCGTCGATGCGGATGTTGACCTCCTGGGACTCCTTGGCGACGTCCTCGCAGACGCAGAGTTCCTGGGGCAATCCACACGTCGAGCAGACTTCCGACATTACACTCGGAGCTACGAAACCTGCCTATTAAATACTGTCGGGGGCCGCTCAGCGGAGGCGTCCGAGGATCGGCGTCCGCTCCCTGATCATCGCGTCGACCAGCGAGACCGCCTCCTCCGCTTCCTCCTCTCCCACCCCGTCGCCGTAGTGTGCTCGCTCGTAGAGCTCGCCGACGCGCGTCGCCCGGTCGTCGAGGCCGACCAGCGAGAGCGTCCTCAGATACGATCGGACCGACTCGCCGGCCCGCCGCGAACGGTACTCCCGCGAGAGGACGGCCTCGAGCCGAGCGTAGGCCCGTTCGACCGTCCCCTCGGGGGTGGCCGAGCGGCGCTGCCAGCGGACCCCGATCGCGTGACGGGTGCGGCCGATCGCACCGCTCCGGTGGACGCCCGCGGCCAGCCCCGCGACGACCGCGAGGCCGACGCCGAACAGTTCGGGCGTCACCACCGGCTCCTCCTCTTCCTCCTCGGGGAGGTCGACCGGGCCGCCGAGCTCGCCGATGTCGACGTCGCCCTCCTGGTACCGATCGACGCTCTCCCCGTTCGCCCCGGAGTCGGGCGTGAGGACGTCCTCGACGGGCTGGCCGTCCGTCTCGGCTCCCGTCTCGACAGCCGTCTCGTTCGTCTCCGACGCCTCGTCGTCCGTCTCGGGCGTCCACTCCTCGCCGCCGCTCTCGTCGGTGTCGACCCGGATGTCGGTGTCGGCGTCCGCCCTGGCGTCGTCGACGAACGAGTCGTGGACCCGCTCCCGGTCGGAGGGTGGCGTCGGCTCGAACTCGACCCAGCCCGTCCCGGGGAAGTAGACCTCGACCCAGGCGTGGGCGTCCGAGCCGCGGACGACCCACCGGTCCTCGTCGACGCGCTCGCCCTCCGAGTAGCCGACGACGAACCTGGCTGGTATATCCTGACTCCGGAGCATCGTCACCATCGCGGTGGCGAAGTACGTACAGTAGGCCTCGTCCATCTCGAAGAGGAACTGGTCGGTGACGTCGCCCTCCGGCGGGGGGACGTCGAGCGAGTACTCCCACTCCTCTCGGAGGTGGCTCTCGACGATCGTCGCCGTCTCGTACGGCGTCTCGGCCTCGGCGGTGAGCTCGTCGGTGTACTCGCCGACCCGATCCGGCGTGCTGTCGGGGATCTGCGTGTAGCGCTCTTCGATCCCGTCGGGGTACTCGGTACCGGAGACGTCGAGCGCCTCGGGCTCGACCGCGAGGCGCTCGCTCGTGACCGCGTAGGAGTCGTTCGCGGCGAGCGGCTCCGAAGGGGAGAGCCCGCCCTCCTCCGAGACCGTGAGCTCGTCGACGCCGTCGAGGTCGACCGGCTGCCAGACGGCGGGCATCGCCCGCGCCTCCGTCTCGATCCTGACCCGCTGGTCGACCGTCTCGCTCTCGCCCTCCGGACCGTCGAGCGTCCCGTCGTAGGCGTTCGCTTCGCCCGTCTGCACCCAGCCGTCGCCGGTGTAGCGGTCGTAGGCGTCGGTCCGCCAGTACGCCGGCTGCTCGCTCTCGACCGTGAAGCGGACCTCCGGCGAGAGCTCGACGCTGCCGGAGATCGAGAGCTCCTCGTCGGCATCCACGGTGTCGCCCTCGAGCGAGGAGGGCGAGCTCTCAGGGAGGATCGGCTGGGCCGCCCCGCCGGGCACCGCGCTGAACGCGAGCGTCGCGACGATCATGACCGAGCAGGCGAACACGACGGCGTCACCCCGACCGATCGACGCCCCTCGGGTCGACAGTTCGCCGAAGCCGACCGTGGCGAACAGCGCGACGACGCCGACGACGGCGACGAGCAGGCTCGCGTCCCCGGTGAGCACGAGCACCGAGAGCGCGAGGCCGCCGACGGCCGCGCCGGGCGCGTAGTAGCCTCGCAGGACGAGATACCACGAGAGGAACACCGGTGCGGGAACGAACGCGAGCACCCAGACGTCGACGCCGACCATCTGGTAGATCGAGAGCCCGGTGAGCAGCGCGAGCGAGTCCGCGGCGAGCTCGCCGATCGAGAGGAGGAAGGCGACCCCCTCGGGGACCGACGAGAGGTAGTAGAGGTTGCCGGCGGCGAACGCGACGACCCCGAAGAACGCGGCGGTCTTCAGCCCGATCAGCCGGGCGGCGAGCGTCGCGACGACGAACGAGGCGAGCGTGACCGCGAGCAGCTCGTGAGAGCTCCCGACGACGTCCGCGACGCCGTAGAGCACGACGAGGTACGACCCGGTGAGGACGAGCGCGGCGAACCGGGCGACCGACCCGGGCGAGACGAGGCCAGCGGAGCGATCCGCGGTCCGCGTCCCGCTCATCGCACTCCCCCGTCGGCGATCGCCCTCCCGTCCGTCTCGCCCGCGAGCCGGTCGAAGCCGGTCGACGCGCCCTCCACTGAGACGACGATCCCGTCCGACTCCGCGCGCACGAGCACGTCGGCTCCCTCCCTCACGGCCGGCGGGACCGACCGTGCCTCGGTCCGTGCGAGGATGTCGAGGACCGCACGTCGGTGTCGGGCACCGAGGCCCTCCTCGACCGAGCCGTCACCGACGGCGAGGCTCGCACTCGTCCCCGCCGAGAGCAGGTAGTCGACGACGCTCGCCGCCGCGCTCGCGACCCCGTCGGGGTTCTGTACTCCCTCGGCGACGACGTGGATCCCGCCCGGATCGGTCTCGTCGACGAACTGCTTGACGACGAACTCGTCGGACGGCCGCTTCGCGCTCGTCTTCCAGTGGACGTCGCGCAGCGAGTCGCCGCGTTCGTACATCCGGAGGCGATCGAACTCCTGGCGGCGCTCGGCCCGTTCGGCCTCGGGGAAGACGCTCAGGTCGTACCGGCCGGGGCCCTCCAGGTCGTGGATCCTCGGGTAGATCACTACCTCCGTCGCGGTGGTGTAGCCGAACGACCGGGAGACGAGGCCGAACGGGTCGGTGACGGTGAGCGTGAGCGGTCCGAGGCGGTACGCTCCCCGGGAACGGAGTTCGACCTCGGTCTCGAGCGCCCCGGCGTCGAGCGTCGTCTCGAAGCGGGTCCGTTTCGGCGAGAGCCCCTCGGCGAACTCCTCCTCGACGGTGACAAGCGCGGCCGAGTCGCTCTCGATCGTCGTCTCGATCGTGCGACGCTCGCCGGGGAATCCCGGTTCGGGCGAGGGTCGCTCGACGCCGGGCCGGTCGATCCGGGAGACCGAGAGTGCGGCGAACGCGAGCGCGATCAGCGCGGGGGCGACCAGCGCGTTCAGCGAGCGCGCGCCGAACAGCGACGCCATCGCGAAGCCGGCGACGGCGACGAGCGCGACGGTCCAGCCGCGTCGCGTGACCTTCATGGGACCGGGACCGTCTCGAGCGCCCGGTCGACGAGCGATCCCTCGGCAGTCTCGTCGGTGACGATCCGATGTCCCATCACCGTCGGCGCCTCCCACTGGACGTCGTCCGGGGTGACGTACTCGCGACCCGAGAACAGCGCACGGCCCTGTGCCGCGCGGAGCAGCGCGAGCGTTCCCCGGGGGCTCACCCCGAGCGTCGCGTGTTCGCGCGTGTAGGAGGCCAGTCGCGTCGCGTAGACCCGCACCGGCTCCTTCACCGTCACCGCGGCGACGCTCTCTCTGGCGCGTCTGATCTCGTCGACCCCGGCGACGGGTTCGAGCGTCTCGATCGGGTGTGCCCCGACGACCCGATCGAGCACCTCGATCTCGTCTCGCTCCTCGGGGTAGCCGAGGTGGATCTTCTTCATGAACCGGTCGAGTTCGGCGATCGGGAGCTCGTAGGTGCGAGACGGCTCGACCGCGTTCTGCGTCGCGATGACGGTGAACGGACGGGGCAGGGGGTGGGTGGTGCCGTCGACGGTCACCTGCGTCTCCTCCATCGCTTCGAGGAGAGCTGACTGCGCCTTCGGCGGCGCGCGGTTGATCTCGTCGCCGAGGACGACGTTCGCGAACACCGGTCCCTCGTTGAACTCGAACTCGCGGGTCCGCTGGTTGAAGACGTTCGCGCCGGTGATGTCCGAGGGCAGCAGGTCGGGGGTGAACTGCACCCGCCGGAACGAGCAGTCGATCGACCGGGCGATCGAGCGGGCGAGCATCGTCTTCCCTACCCCGGGGACGTCCTCGATGAGGACGTGGCCACGGCCGAGCAGCGCGATCAGCACGTCCTCGATCGCGTCGCGCTGGCCGACGATCACGCGTTCGACGTTCTCGACGACCCGCTCCGCGAGCGCGCTCGCCTCCGAGAACGAGAGCGGCTCGGGTCGCTGTGCGACCAGCGGCTCCTCCGAGCGTCTCGCGGACGACGACTGTGAGGGGTTCGAATCCGTCATGAGGGCATACACCACGTCACCCGGTCACACACCACGAGGCCCGGGACGTTGTACCGTGGTAGCGCCCGGAGAACCGTAACGTTACTGTTTCGTAACCGTTCCCCGTCGCCGCCTCGGAGAGCCGATCACGGATCCACGGAGCGGCCCGCTACCACTCCACGCAGGCTGGACAGACGAACCCCCCGTCGCCCGCCCAGTGTTCGCGCCCCGACTCGCCACACCGGACGCACTCGCGAGGCTCCGTCGAGAACCGGTAGGTGACGCGCACCGAGGGCGGGTCCTCGT
This sequence comes from Halalkalicoccus sp. CGA53, assembly GCF_036429475.1. Classification (GTDB taxonomy): domain Archaea; phylum Halobacteriota; class Halobacteria; order Halobacteriales; family Halalkalicoccaceae; genus Natronorarus; species Natronorarus salvus. The sequence continues at coordinate 1,426,135 of NZ_CP144125.1, read as the reverse complement.
CCCCCGTCCCGTTCGAGGATTCCTCGTCGCGCGACGAGGAATCCTCGACCCCCGACGCCTCCGCGAACGCGTCGAGCGTCGACTCCTCCATACGTGGCGGAGACCGGCGGCGGACAAAGGCCTGCCGAAGACGGTAGGGACAAGTAGGGGCCGTTCCAGATGTCGAGTATGGTCAACCCCTTCACGGACACGGTGGAGATGATGGGTTACTTCTTCGAGGTCGCGACGGGCGACCCGGTCAACGCCGTCTTCAACGTGCTGATGATGCTCGTCGGGAACCTCATCCTGGCTGGCGCGATCGTCGTCTTCTTCGGTCTGGCCGCCGGCGGCGTCGTGAGCGCCCTCCTCCCCGAACAGGTCGGTCGCGCCCCGCCGCAGGAACGCGGCGAGTGATCCGACGGAGGGACCGGGGAGTGATCGCCCCCTGTGGCGGGGGTGCGAGACGACCCCCTTCATCGGGAGAGCGCGTCACCGGTGAGCGAGATCGCCTCCTCCAGATCCGGTCCCAGTGGCGATCCCACCACGATCCCGTCAGACGTCTCGAGAATCGCGTCGAACCGGCTCTCCACCTCCGCCGGCGTCCCGGCGACGCAGAACGCCTCGATCATCGGTCCCGTAACGAGGGAGAACGCCTCCGAGAACGACCCCGCCGAGAGGCGCTCGCCGATCTCCTCGGCGCGCTCGGCGTCGATACCGTGGCGATCCAGCACCGGGGGAGCGGCCCCGCTCGCGATGAACGCCACCGGCGGCCGGGCGGCCTCGACCGCCGCCTCCCGCTCGGCTGCGACGCTCGTGCTCGCGAAGACCGTGAAGTCGAACGACCCACGTTCGTCGGGCCGCTCCTCTAGACCCCGTTCGACCTGTCCCGCCGCCCAGGCGACGTCCTCGGGATGGGCACCGTTGTAGAGGACGCCGTCGGCGTGTTTCGCGCTCATCCTGAGCATATGCGGACCCTGCGCCCCGACGTAGATCGGGATATCGCCCACCTCGAAGTTGAGCGCCGCACTCTCGGCGGAGAACGTCCCGTCGTGGTCGACCCGTTCGCCGGAGAAGAGGTCCGCAGCCACGTTGAACGCCTCCAGCACTCGCCGGAGCGGGCGCTCCTGCTCGACGCCGAGCGACGAGAGCGTCGAACGGTCCCCGGGCCCGATCCCGAAGACCGCGCGGCCGCCGCTCGTCTCGGAGAGCGTGGCGACCCGCGAGGCGAGCGAGACGGGATGGACCTCGTAGGGGTTCGCGACGCCCGGACCCAGTCGGATCGTCTCCGTCTCGCGGGCGATCCGGGAGAGCGCGACGAACGGGTCGCGGTTGTTGTAGTGACAGCTCGCGAGCGCGGCCTCGAAGCTGGCCGCCTCCGCCGCGGTGCCCAACTCGGCCATCCGCTCGACCGGGTGCTCGGGCGTGAGCTCGACCCCGATCACCCTTCCGCACCCCCCTCGTCGTAGGACCAGCCACGCAGCGCCTGGCGGACGAAGTCGGTCTCCACGGCTCGAAAGTGCTCGTCGCTGCCCCCGAGATCGCCGAACTCGAAGCCCCGGACGACGACCGCCGGCGTCCCGCCCGCCCCTTCACCGGTCACGAGGTTCGCCGCCGCCGCCAGTTCGTCGATCACGTTCTCGACCGTCACCCCGAGCTCTCTCCCCTCTCGATCCGCCTCGCCGCGCCAGTCCCGACTCGCGGGCATCCCCGTCCAGCCGAGGGCGACCCCGCGCTGGCCGTGGCGAAAGGGCCGGCCGCAGGTGTCCGTGACGATCACCGGGTTCCCGTACTCGAGACCGTCGCGGATCCGCGACGCGCTCTCGGTGGGTCGTCTCGGGAGCAACAGCAGGTCCGCCCCACCGGTGTTCGAGCGGTCGATCCCGGCGTTCACACAGACGTGGCCGAAGCGCGTCTCCGTGAGCAGGAACGGCGCCTCCATCAGCAGTTCGACGCTCTCTTCCAGCACTGCCTGTGCGAACCGCGGGTCCTTCTCCTCGTCGTGGATTCCGGACAAGCGATCCGCGATCTCCCGGGCGCGCGGTCCCGCCGGGAACGCCGAGAGCGAGGCGCTCCGACCCTCGGCCTTCGAGACGACCGTGCTCGCGACGCAGAGGACGTCGTCCGGGTCGAGGTCGATCCGGTCCCCGATCAGGGCCCCGAGGTCGTCGCCCTCGCGGACCTCCGGCAGGTCGGGAACGGCGATGAGGTGCATACCCGACCTGGGCGTGCGCGGGTGAAAAGGCCGCCGACACCGGCTATCGCTCGCGCTCCCTTCGCGTCACCGTGACCGACTCACCGTCGACCTCGACGAGGAGTACGCTCTGTCGTCGCGCCGGCATGGCACCGCTCGCGCTCCCCGGGTTCAGGAGCCTGATCCCGTCGACGCGATCGTCGTGGATGGCGTGGGTGTGCCCCGAGACGCCGACGGTCGTCCCCTCGGCGTTCGCCGCGGCGGTCTCGGCGACCCGATCCCGGTAGGAGTGTGTCGGCCCGTCGCCGTGGGTGACGACGAAGCGGACCTCCTCGACGTCGAGCGTGGCGACCCGGGGCAGGCCGAGCGACGGTGGGTCGGTGTTACCCCTGACCGCGGTGAGGTCGGTCGCTCGCTCGTCGATCCGGTCGTACGCCTCCGGCGAGTCGAAGTCCCCGGCGTGGATCACGTGGTCGACCTCGGGGAGCAGGTCGTCCACCCACGGCGGGAGTCGGGCCGCCCGCGAGGGGACGTGTGTGTCGCTCATGAGGAGCACCCGTTTCATGCTCGGCGATTCGTGACGGCCCCTCAAAGTCATGCCGACCGCGTGCGTTCGTCTCTCAATGGCCGACACCGTCCACCCCGTGATCCGTCACCGGAGCGAGCTGCTCCTCCGCGACGGTTCGATCCCGACGGCGACCGGCGAGGACCTCGAATCGGCGATCGGCGACGCGCTCTCGGAGCTCGGTCTCGCGGACGCCTGCGAACTCGTCCGGGTCGGCGACCCGATCGTGGGTGGCCGGCCGTGTCTGTTCGACTGCACCACGAGAACCGACGGCGAGTGGGTCTCTCCGGCCGATCTCGATCCGGAGGGATGGGCGGTCTACGAGGTCGTCGGTCCCACGGTCGAGACGGTCCGTGACGACCGGAGCCACGGCGCGGCGTACGTCTCGGTTCGCGCGCTCGAGGTGCTCCGCGACCGGGCGGTCGCCGCAGGGAGAGGAAACGGGGGGGACGAGGGGTGGGGCGACCTCGTCTCGGTCGCAGAGCGCCTGCTCGACGCCCGACCGACGATGGCCGTCGTCGAGAACCGTATCGACCGCGCGATGGCGGCCGCGAGCGAGGGACAGACGTCGGGAGCGCTCCTCCGTGCGGCGACCGAGGAACTCGATCGGGCGTGGGACGCGGACCGACGCGCCGCCCGCGAGGCCGCCGCGCTCCTCGGGGACCGGGTGCTCACCCTCTCGCGGTCGGGCACGGTGTTCGAGGCGATCCGGAAGGCGAGCGTGGAGAGCGCGGTCGTCCTCGAATCCCGACCGGGGAACGAGGGCGTCGGCGTCGCGGAACGCCTCGCGAGCGAGGGCCTCGACGTGACGCTCACCTTCGACGGGCGGGTCGCGGGCGTTCTCGGGGACGCCGACACCGTGCTCGTCGGGGCCGATTCGGTGCTCGCCGACGGCACGGTCGTGAACAAGGTCGGCACCCACACCGCGGCCGTCGTCGCGGAACGGTACGACGTGCCGGTCTACGCGGTCGCCGCGACCGACAAGGTCCGGGTGGGGCCGGTCGATCTGGAGGAAGGCAACCGATCGGCGCTCTACGAGGGGAGTGCGGCCCTGACGGTCCTCGCGGAGATCTTCGAGGAGGTGCCTCCGGAGCTGTTCGTCGGGGTCGTCACCGAGGAGGGCGTCCTCGACGAGCGCGCGATCGAACGGGTCGCGGAGGAACACAAGCGACGGGCCCAGTGGCGTCGGTGATCCCGGTTTCCGCGGGATCGCGAATCAGTTCCGGTCGGACCCCGTTCCAGATCCGGAATCGCGTTCGTCCAGGAGTTCGAACGGAAATGGGAACAGTGTCGGTTCTGCCGCGCTGATCGACGCGATCGTCAACGATCCACTATCGACGGCGGCTGTATTTACGTCCCTTACTGGAGAAGACGTGTCCACTTTCACCGTGCGGACGGCGACGACTTATCTCACCGATCGAGTATATGTGAGCCGAGAGATGGCGACGACCACCACAGGCCACGACCGTCACGGGCTCCCGGCGCTCGATCCGGGGCTCGCGCTCCTGCGGCTGCCGCGTCCGCGCTCGCCCGCGCTCCCGGCGCTCGTGGCCGACCGACTGCGGCGGCGACCGGGCTCGGCGTTCTGGATCGACGCGCGGAACCACGCCGCGACGTACGCGCTCTACGGGGCGGCCCCCGCCGAGCGCACGCTGGACAGCCTCCGGATCGCACGGGCGTTCACCGCCTACCAGCACCACTCGCTGGTCCGACGGCTTCCGGGCCTGGTAACCGGCCGGACCTCGTTGGTGGTCGCCCCCGCGGTGACCGCGCTCTACCGCGACCCGGACCTCGACGCCGACCGGGCCGAGCACCTCCTCGACGCGACGCTCGCGGTGCTCTCGAATCTCGCGTCGGCCGTCGACGTCCCCGTCCTGGTGACGACGACGGCCGAAGACCCCGCCGCCGACAGCCTGGCCGTCGCCGCCGATACCGAGCTCGCCTGCCGGGAGACGCCGTTCGGCTTCGCGTTCTCGGGGGAGTCGTTCGAGACGACCTGCTACTGGGACGGCGGCTACTGGCAGACGACGATCCCGTACTGGGTGGCGCTGTTCGGTGCGGTCGATACGGGTACCGAGATCGGTGTCGGACCGCTCGACCCGGTCGACGCCCCCCTCGGGTGGGTGGAGGGGTGAGATGGGCCGGACGAACCCCACCTACCGGGAGTTCCTCCGGCGGTACCGGGAGCGGTGTGCGCCCTACCGGCGGGGGCTCAGGCGAGGGTGGCAGGCCGACTTCGATCGACTGTTCGAGCGAGCCGAGCGCCACGCCGCGGCGGCCGGCCAGCTGAACGCGACCGATCCGGAGCCAGTGGTCCTGCTATCGATGCTGCTCTCGCACGAACGCGAACTCCGTCAGCTCCGGGAGGCGGTCGACGCGGTCGGGGACGGTGGAGACAAGGAGAGCGTCGGGGCGGACGGGGGCGACGAGCGGGTGGGAGGGCGTCCGGAGTGAGATGCCGTTCGCGTTCGACTTCCTCGAGGACGCGGTCGTCGAGTGGCGCCGCGAGGGGGGGAAGGTCCGGAGCCGACGGGTCGAGGGCTACCGCCCGAGGATCTACGTCGCGGGCGAGGAGCGTCGTCTCGAGACGCTACGCGAACGACTGGCGGACGAGCGGCTCGTCGTCGGGATCGGGTTCGAGTCGTGGCAGACCGAATTCGGATCGCCCGAACCGGAGCGCGTCCTCCGGGTGACCGTCGAGAGTCACGACGCCCCACGGACGCTCGCGACGCGGATCCTCCGGGAGCGGGAGATCGGTCGAGAGCCGCCGGGGACCTACCGACTGTTCAACGTCGACCTCGCCCCGGGGTTTCGCTACTGCGTCGAGACGGGCACCGACCCGACGCCCGGGGAGCCACTGGAGGGGCTCTCGATCCGGATCGGCGAGCGGGCGCTGGCCGACGAGGAGCTCGCGGGGCTCGTCCTCGACGGCGAACCCGTCGAGGGCGACGAGGACGCCGTGCTCGGTACAGTAGTCCGCCGGCTCGAACGGGTCGACCCGGACGTGCTAGTGCTGAGCGACGGCGGACTGATCCCGCTGTTGTCGAAGCGCGCGCTCGCGGCCGGGGTCGACCTCCCGCTGGGTCGGGGGCCGGGCTGGCGGAAGCTGGCCGGCGCGAACACGTTCGAGAGTTATGGAACCGTGGGCCACTCGCCGGCGCGCTACGACGTCCCCGGCCGAGCGATCGTCGACACCTCGAACAGCTTCCTCTGGGCGGAGTCGCGTCTCGACGGACTCCTCTACCTCGTTCGCCGGTCGTGGCGGCCGCTCCAGGAGGCCGCCTGGGGCTCGATCGGGACGATCCTCACGTCGATCCAGGTCAGAAAGGCGCTCGACAGGGGCGTGCTCGTCCCGTGGCAGAAGTGGCGGCCGGAGGCGTTCAAGGACGTCCGCACGCTGCACGCGGCCGACCGCGGGGGGTTCACGTTCGACCCGGAGGTGGGTCTCCACGAGGGGGTCGTCGAGATCGACTTCGCCTCGCTCTACCCGCGGATCATCCGCGAGTACAACGTCAGCCCCGACACCGTGCTCTGTGCGTGTCACGAGGGACGGGAGGACGTCCCCGAACTCGGGTACAACGTCTGTGACGAGCCGGGCTTCCTCCCCGACGTCCTGGGGCCGCTGCTCGACGACCGCGCCCGGTACAAACGGCGGCTCGCGGAGACCGACGACGAGGAGGAGGCCGCCGCGCTCCGGGCGAAATCCGGGGCGATCAAGTGGATCCTGGTGAGCTGTTTCGGCTACCAGGGCTACCGGAACGCGAAGTTCGGCCGGATCGAGTGTCACGAGGCGATCAACGCGATCGCGCGGGACCTCCTGCTGCGCTCGAAGGAGGTCCTCGAGGCGAACGGGTGGCGGGTCGTCCACGGGATCGTCGACAGCCTCTGGGTGCGGCCGGACCCCGATCGGGAGACGGCGGCGCTCGGACCGGTCGCCGAGCGGATTTCCCGCGATACGGGGATCGCGCTCGAGGTCGAAGCCGAGTACGACTGGGTCTGTTTCGTCCCGCGACGGGGATCGAACGCGGGGGCGCTGATGCGCTACTTCGGGAGGGTCGCGGACGAGGACCGCTACACGTACAGGGGGATCGAGTGTCGTCAGCGGAGTACGCCCGAGTACGTCGCCGACGCCCAGCGGGAGCTGGTCCGGGTCCTCGACGAACACCGCGACCCGGCCGCGGTCTGCGACCGCGCGGGACGCTACGTGAGGGAACTCGAGCGCGGGGCGGTACCGGTCGAGGAACTGGTGATCCGGAAGCGGGTCTCGAAGCGGCCCGAAGAGTACACCCGCGAGACTCGGACGGTGAGCGCGCTCCGTCGGTACGACCGCCACGGGATGGCGCGAGCGCCCGGCCAGTCGGTGGCGTTCGTCGTCGTCGACGACGGGGCGAGCGCGCGAGAGCGCGTGCGCCTCCCGTTCGAGGCGGCGGGATACGATCCCGCGTTCTACCGGCGAGAACTCCTCCGGGCGACCGAGAGCGTCGTCTCGCCGCTCGGCTGGCGTCTGGACGATATCGAGCACCACCTCCGGGGCGAGCGGGACGCCTCGCTCCTCTCGTACTGAGCTCCGCGACGCGTGGTTTTTGGGTACCGGCCTCCAATCGGGAGCCGGTGGCGATGACGAGGCGTTACCCCCGCCGAGCCCCGTGTGACGAGAGCGATTCACACCGAGCCACCCACTCCTGACGGGCGATAGCGTCCGAGAGCGACCCACGGCTCTGAACGGCCGACTCCAGAACACTCATCGGCGTGCCCGACGAAGCGCCGGTATGCAGATCGATCGCCTCGGGGTCCACGACTCCGTCGTCGGCGTCTTCCCGCCCGAACGGCTCGTATCGACGCTTTCGGAGGTCCATCCCGACGTCTCGGTCGTCGGCGACGACGAGATCGGCGAGTACGACGGGATCGTCACCCTCGCACACCGCGACGCCTTCTTCGAGGTCGAGTGGGTCCACTCGATCCAGGCGGGCTACGACCGCTTTCCCCTCTCGGAGTTCGAGGACGCGGGGACGACCCTCACGAACAGCGCGGGCATCCACGGGACGAGCGTCGGCGAGACGGTGCTGGGCTACCTCCTCTCGTTCGCCCGTCGCCACCACCGCTACCGGGACTTCCAGCACGAACCGGTCTGGCGCCGGCCCGCCTGGGACGAGGCCTTCACCCTCTCCAGCGAGTCGCTCTGCGTCGTCGGCCTCGGCACCATCGGGACCGGGATCGCCGAGCGAGCGACCGCGCTCGGGATGGAGGTCGCCGGCGTCCGCCGCTCGGGCGAACAGGTCGAGGGCGTCTCGCGGGTCTACACTCCCGACGAGCTCCACGAGGCGGTCTCGGATGCGACGTTCGTCGCCGTCTCCGTACCGCTGTCGGGCGAGACCGAACGGCTGATCGACGCCGACGTCCTCGGGGCCATGAGCGAGGAGAGCTACCTGATCAACGTCTCGCGGGGATCGGTCGTCGACGAGGACGCGCTGATCGAGGCCCTCGAATCGGACGGAATCAGGGGGGCCGCCCTCGACGTCTTCGAGGTCGAGCCGCTGCCACACGACTCGCCGCTGTGGGGGATGGACGAGGTGATCGTCACGCCCCACGCCTCGGCGTACACCCGCGAGTACTACGAGGACGTGGCGGGGCTCGTAACGGACAACCTCCGACGGATCGAGGACGGCGACGACCTGACGAACCGACTCGTCTGATGGCTCCGGTCGTGTCGCTCCGGGTGCGCGACGTGGTCTTCTGTCACTGGCCGGTCGACACGGACCAGGTGCGGCGACGGCTCCCGAACGGACTCGAACCGGCGACGTACGACGACAGCGCCTGGGTGAGCGTCGTCGCCCTCGCGGTCGACGGCGTGCGGCCGTTCGGCGTTCCCGTCGGCGGGAGGTCGTTCGCACAGCTCAACCTCCGGACCTACACGAGTGGCGGACGCGAGGAAGGGGTCTACTTCCTCGCGCTCGCCACGGGCGACCCGCTCTCGGCGGTTCCCGGTCGATACCTGTTCGGCCTGCCGTACGCCCACGCGGATCTCTCGCACACCGCCGGCGACGGCGACGTGACGGTTCGGTGCCGAGCGGACGACCGGACGCTCTTCTCCGGTCGGTTCGAGTGCGGTGGAACACCGTACCGTGCGGAAGAGGGCTCACTCGACGCCTTCCTCGTGGAACGGTACCGGTACGTCGCGGACACCCGGTTCGGCCGCCTCGTCGAGGGAGAGATAGACCACCACCCGTGGGAGTTGCTCCCCGCCGAGGCTGTCGGTGAGGTCGACGCGGACGGGCTGTTCCGGCGCGAGGGGCTCAGCCCACCCGGGACCGACCCGCGGTGTGCGTGCGCCCGGTCGCTCCGGATACGCGTCGAACGACCGCAATCGCTCTCCCGGTGAGCGGGCACAGCGACGACCGGGATGGGAACCCCGATACGGTTTCGGTACGTAGCTCGGACGTGGCATCGGTGCTCTCGATGCGCTGGCGGGACGGCGTCTTCTGTCACTGGCCGGTGGAGCCTGCGGTCGTACAGGGACGACTCCCGGACCGCCTCGACGTGGCGACACACCAGGAAAAGGCGTACCTCGGCGTCGTGCCGTTCGTGATGGAGGCGATCCGGCCGCGGGGCCTACCCGAGAGACTCGGACGGTCGTTCCCCGAACTCAACCTGCGGACCTACGTCGAGCGCGAGTCGGGCGTCTACTTCTTCAGCCTCGACGCCGACGACCGGCTCTCGGTCGCGCTCGCACGGCGGGTCTTTCGTCTGCCGTACTACCGCGCCCGGATGCGCTTCGATCGTCGGGGAGAGCGAATCGAGATCCGGAGCCGGCGGACGAGTACGGGTGTACCGCCGGCGGCGTTCGACGCGACGGTCGAGGTCAGTGGAACACACCGCCCGGTCGAGCGGGGGAGTCTGGAGGCGTTCCTCGTCGAGAACTACCGGTTTTTCACCGAGAGTGATCGCGGACGGCTCTACGTGGGCGAGGTCGACCACGAGCCGTGGCGGCTCGCGACCGCGGACGTGACGGTCCGCGAGAACGGGCTGTTCGCGGCCAACGGGTTCGAGAAGCCGGCGGAAGCGCCGATCTGTCACCACGCGAGGCCGCTCGAGGTGCGTGCCGATCGGATCCGATCGGTCTGATCCGAGTGGTCGCAGAACTCGGGAGAGAAGAGTTGACACGTAGCATTGCGTACGGAGTGCGAGCGTTCCTCGGTAGCGAAGGCAGTCGACACCTGCTGTACCGACGAGATCTCTAGCGAGAACCAGATATGGCCGAGGCACCACCGGGGACGGGCGAGGAATCGGCGGCCCTGACGATCGAGTTCGACCGAAAGGAGTACGAGCGGTTACAGTCCGTGACGGACGACCTGGCCGGGCTGGTTCGTGAGGCCACGCTTCACCGTGTCGAGGTGGAGGATGTCGAGGTGGAGGAGGCGGTCGCGTTCACGCGGGAGGGTGGTTTCCGCGGACCGGACGGGTTCGCCAGGATGGCGAGCGACGACTACCCCACGTGGCCGCTGGGGGGGCTACTCGGTCTCGAACTCCTGTCGATGGGCGACGGCGAGTCACGGTGGGCACTCGACGTCGGGCCGGAGCACGAGAACCCCATGGGGACGGTCCACGGCGGCGTCCTCTGTGACGTCGGCGACGCCGCCCTGAGCACCGCGGACATGAGCACCGTCGGAGCGGACGAATCGTTCACCACGGTCGAGCTCACGGTGAACTTCCTGCGACCGGTCTGGACCGGACGCCTGGAGGCGGTCGGTCGAGTCCTCCACAAGGGTCGTACGATCGGCGTCGCGGAGTGCGAGATCACGAACGAGGAGGGGAAGTCGGTCGCCCGTCTCTCGGGGACGTGCATGACCCTTCGCGAGACGTCGGCCGACCGGATTACGCCCGCCGAGAGCTAGGTCTCTCCACCTCGTAGAGCCTTCACGGCTCTCCCAGAGAGTATCGGACGTCGACGAATCGTCGCAGCGAGGATCGAGTTCGATCCGTGCCTCCGTGTCGAATACTTCGAGGTCGACGGACCGGAGAGCAGGATATCGAGGGTTCGTGAGCGTTCGAAACACCTTACGGCTACTGCCTGTGCAGCCGCCACCGATCGACGTAGCAGTCTACCTCCTCACCACTCACCTCGAACAGCACCGACTGGGGCACACCGGAGGCCGCAGGCGTCGTGAACCGATAGCCCGCCAGTCGCTCGTCCTCCGGGACGAGCGGCAGCGGCGCGCCGCCGAAGGCGTCCTCGAACGTGAGGACCAATCCCTCGCCCTGGCGCTCGACCCGCGCACGTTTGATCCCGCGATACGTCTCGTACTCGCCACAGAGCCGGTCCATCCGCCTCCGACGAACGCGCTCGGCGACCTCGTCCGGGTCCTCCCCGAGCGCGGCGGCGACGACCTCCTGGGCGAGCGCGTAGGTCGAGTATCCGGGACCGGTGTTGCAGAGGACGGCGACACCCATCTCCCGATCCGGGAGGAAGCCGAGGTAGGCGGTCGCGACGCCGATCGACCCGCCGTGGCCGATCACGCGCTCGCCCGCCACCTCCCGGGTGCGCCAGCCGTACCCGTACGGACCGACCGGCGTCTCGGTGTGGCCCTCGTGCGCCCGGGCGAGCAGCGCCGCGCTCACGATTCGTTCGCCGTCGACCGCGCCCCCGCCGAGCTGGAGCCGGAGGTAGCTCGCGAGTTCGACGACCGAACTCAACAGCCCGCCGGGGCCCTGGCTCAGCTCTCTGATGGGGAGTGAACGCTCTTCCACACCCTCGTCGGTCAGCTCGTACGGCGTCATCGTGTCCGGATCGGCCTCGAATCGCTCTTCGGAGAACGTCGAGCGCTCCATCCCAAGCGGCGAGAGGATCTCTTCCTCCACCACCTGCGCGAACGGGCGGCCGTCGATCTCCGACACCGCGTCGGCGACCAGCATGTACCCCGAGTTCGAGTACATGAACCGTCCCTCCGGGGTTCCGGCCCACTCCTCGCGGGCGCCCCGGAGGTGGCGGTAGAAGTCCTCTCTGTCCCCCAGCGGGACGCCCGCCTCCTCCATCCCCGCCTGCCGTGAGAGCAGCGCCTCGCTCACCGCGAGCGACGGCATCCCCGACGAGTGGGTGAGCAGGTCGTGGACAGTGGCCTCGGGGAGCCCCTCGCGGTCGAGGTAGGTCCCGATCGGCTCGTCGAGCGAGAGTTCGTCCCTCTCTACGAGTTGGAGCGCAGAGAGCGCGGTGAACGACTTCGTGACCGAACCGATGCCGTAGAGCGTGTCGGGGGTGGCTGGAGCGTTCGAGGCCAGGTCACGAGAGCCGTACCCCGCGGTGTACCCGATCTCGTCGCCCGTGAGCACCGCGACGCTCGCGCCGGGGACGCCCTCGTCGATCATCCAGCGGTCGAGCACGCGGTCGATCTCGGTCGTCCGCTCGGAGGAAAGCGACATGGGGAGTCGACTCCGCTCGCGCGAAAGAAGCTACCGGAGGCGGCCGCGATGGCCGCTTCGGACCCCCTCCCCGTCGTGTGTTCCGCCGGACTACTCGACCAGCGTGAGGTTCCACTCGTCGGCGTCGACCCGGACCCGGTCGAGCACGCCAGAGTCCCCGCGGACCTGCACGTCGAACGCGCCCCCGTCGTGGACGATCTGGAGGTCGGTCCTCCTCGCGTCGGTCTCGAACCGACTCGTCCGCTCGGCCGGGCGCTCGCCCTCGCCCGTCGTCAGGCCGTGGTCGTCGTAGTCGATCCACGCCGAGCGTTCGATCGCCCCGTCCTCGGTCGTGAGGTCGACGCTGATCCCTTCCTCGGTTTCGGCCTCGCGCACCGAGAGCGTGTACGTCTCGAAGCTCATCGCTCGCCCGCCTCCCGAGGGACGAACGCGTACTCGGTGCTCGACTCGTGGTCGGTCGTCCCGTGACCCCCGCTTCCGGGCCGGTCGATCGTGTCGGCCATGGGTCGGGTTCGGCACTCGCCCGGGTAGCCCTCCTGCCCGCACGTGCAGGCGAGCGACGTGGGAGAGGGCGTCGACGTCGCCGGTCAGCCGACGTAGCCGAGCAGGTCGTCGCGCTTCGCCTCGTGGAGGTGGCTCCCGAGCGACTCGCGTAGGGGCTCGATCCGTCCCTTCTTCGCGGTGACCGGAGCGATCGTGTCCCGCCACTGCTGCCACGGCGGGAGCAGCCCGAGACGATCGCAGAGCGCGTTGAGGCGCTCGTCCTTCTCGCTCACTTTGTCCATCTTGTTCACCGCGACGACCGTGGGGATCCCCAGTTCCTGGAGAAACGAGAACAGCTCGACGTCGTGGGGGATCTCTCCCCGATCCGTGTGACGGTCGATCACGTCGATTACCGCCTTCCCGTCGACGACGAGCACCCCCACGAGGATCGAATCGGCGTTCTCCTCGACGTAGCGCACCACGTCGGTCTTGATCCCCTCTCTGACCTCCTCGGGGACGCCGCTCATGAAGCCGAAGCCGGGGAGGTCGGAGATCATGAAGTCTCGCTCGGCCCAGTCGAAGTGGTTCGGTCTGCGGGTCACCCCCGGCTTCTGCCCGGTCGAGACGCTGTGTCCGGTGAGTTCGCGCATCAGCGTCGACTTCCCGACGTTCGACCGGCCGACGAGGACGATCTCGGCACCGCGGTCGGGTCGCTCTTCGAACATGGTGACGTGAGGCGGGGGAAGGGGTAAACGGCTGTGGTTCGACGGGAGCCGATCGGACACGCGGTCGGGTGTCCGAAGGTTAATGCGACGGCAGCGGATCTCCGGTCGTATGACCGAGGAGGGAGGGCCACGCTTCGCGAGCGACGAGCCGCCGGGGCCGATCGGGATCGGCCTCAGAGGGCTGCTCGCCGTCACCGCGCTCGTCGTCGCGGCCGTCTGGCTCCTCAGGCTCGCCGTCTCCGGCCCGTCGGTGTTCGGCGGACTCCTGTTCGAACTGCTCGGCCCGCTCGTGCTGATCTACCTCGGGACGACGTACCTCAGAGAGCAGTACCGCAACGTGCGACGCCGCCGGGAGTGAGCCCGCCGCGAGGCGAGTACTTATGCCCTCGTGCCGGACACCTCGCCCATGAACGGACGCACGGTCTTCGTCACCGGTGCGAGTGGAGGGATCGGCCGCGAGATAGCGCTCGCGTTCGCCGATCGTGGCGCGAACGTGGCGCTCGCGGCGCGAAGCGACGGCCGATACGAGACGGCGGAGCTGATCGAGGATACCGAGAGAGCGCTTCCGGTCGAAACCGACGTGACCGACGAGGCGTCGATCGAACGCGCGATCGAGGCGACGGTCGAACGGTTCGGCGGCCTCGACTGCCTCGTGAACAACGCCGGCATCGCGGGGCCGACCGCGCCGATTGAGGAGGTCGAACGCGAGGAGATAGAGCGGACGATGGCGGTGAACGTTACCGGCCTCTTCCTGACGACGAAACACGCCGTAGCGCACCTCCGAGGGAGCGACCGGGCGAGCGTGATAAACGTCTCGTCGATCAGCGGGAAACGACCGCTCGCCGACCGCACGCCCTACACCGCCTCGAAGATGGCGGTGATCGGGCTGACGAGAACGCTCGCGTTCGAACTCGGCGAGGACGACGTCACCGTGAACGCGATCTGTCCGGGTGCCACCCGGGGGCCGCGGATCGATCGGGTGATCGAGGCGCAGGCCGAGCGGATGGGTGTCTCCTACGACGAGGCGAAGCGGGCGGTGTTCACCGACGACACCGCGCTCGGGCGGCTCGTCGAGGCCGAGGACGTCGCGGCGATGGCGACGTTCCTCGCGAGCGAGGAGGCACGTCACGTCACCGCACAGGATATCAACGTCGACGCCGGGACGACCTGGTACTGATGCGGTCTGCTGTAACGATCTATCGGAGCAACCGCAGTGCGGTCGCGGTTTCCGGAAATGACGTACAGCGGTCCGTATGAGACCTCATTCCCTCAGGAGGCGTCTGCGAACTCACCGGCCTCGATCCGATCGAACAGCGAGCGCACCCGCTCTCGGATCTCCTCGCGCTGTGCGCGATAGTCGTCGAGATCCTCCCCGTCCGGGTGTTCTACCTCCCAGGTCTCGGTCGTCCCGCTCCAGCCCTCCGGCCGGAACTCCTCGATCGAGCAACCCATCGTCACGACGTGATTCGCGTCCTCGACGTCCTCGGGCCTGATCTTCCGGGGACGTCGGTCCCCGATATCGATGCCCTCCTCGGCGAGCACCTCGACGACCTCCGGATGGACGCGGTCGCGCGAGTCGGTCCCGCCGGTGACGATCTCCGGCGAGAGGTCGCGGCGCTCTCGCTCCGCCTCGGCGAGCGCGCTCGCCAGCTGGCTCCGTCCCGCGTTTCCGACGCAGACGAACGCGAGTTTCATCGTCCCAGGTTTCTCGGCCGCCCGTAGTAAAACCCGTCACTGGCCGACGGCGCGGCAGTGATCGCCGCCCGGTCCCGATCTCCGTCCGGCGGCCTATTCATCGTCCCCGAAGCGGGCCTCCGCGGAGAACCGATGGGCGTGGGTGCCCTCGAGTTCGCAGATCTTCGCCGCGTGTGGGGCGATCGACGCCGCGCCGTCGGCGGTGAGCTGCTGGTGGGTGAGCGTCTTCAGGTAGGTCCCGACCCAGATACCGCCGCTGTAGCGGGCGACCTCGAGCGTCGGCAGGCAGTGGTTCGTCCCGACCGCCTTGTCCCCGAAGACGACAGGGGAGTGATGACCGAGAAAGAGCGAGCCGTAGTTGCGCAGTCCGTCGAAGAAGCGTCGCGGCTCGTCGGCCATCACCTGGAGGTGTTCCATCGCGTACTCGTTCGCGACCTCGATCGCCGTCTCGTCGTCCTCCGCCACCACGACCTCCCCGTTGGTCTTCCAGGACTCGCGTGCGATCTCCTCGGTCGGGAGGTCGGGGAGCTGCCGTTCGATCTCCTCTATCGTCTCTCTCGCCGTGGCTTCGTCCGTCGAGACGAGGATCGCCCGCGACTCCGTGTCGTGTTCGGCCTGCGCGAGGACGTCTGTCGCGACGAGCGCCGGGTCGGCCGTCTCGTCGACCAGGATCAGCACCTCCGTGGGGCCGGCGAGGAAGTCGATCCCGACCCGCCCGAACACCTGCCGTTTCGCCTCGGTCGTGTAGACGTTGCCCGGGCCGGTGACGACGTCCACGGACGGGACCGACTCGGTGCCGTAGGCCATCGCGGCGATCGCCTGTGCGCCGCCCGCACAGTAGACCTCGTCCGCGCCGGCGCGGTCCATCGCGTAGAGCTGTGCCGGCTGGATCGTCCCGTCGTCCTGCGGGGGCGCGCAGGCGACGATCCGGTCGACGCCCGCGACGACGGCCGGGACGATCGTCATCGCGGGCGAGGCGACGAGCGGGTAGCGGCCGCCGGGGACGTAGACGCCCGCCGTCTCGACCGGGACGACGCGCTGGCCGAGAACGATCCCGTCGCCGAACTCGCGCTCGAAACCCTCGACGTGCTCTCGCTGTTCCTCGTGGAACGTCCGGACGTTCGCGATCGTCTCGTCGATCGCCTCCCGGTCGTCCCCCGAGAGGGAGTCGTAGGCTGCCTCGATCTCGCTCTCCGAGACGCGGACCGCGTCTCTGGTGACGCCGTCGAACTTCTCGGTGAGGTCGAACAGCGCCTCGTCCCCCCCGTCTCTGACGCTCGCGACGATCTCGGCGACCGACTCCGTGACCTCCTGGGCTACCTCGAGCGACGGCCGTTCCGTCTCCTTGAGGTACGTTGGCTCGCGTCCCATACGCAGGGCTAGAGCGTGGGCCACATAATACCGGCAGTACCGCCGTCGTACGGAGGCGGTGAGGTCGGTTCGGATCACCCGGAGAGACGGGACAGAACGCCACTCAGAGGGCTCTACTCGGGTGGATACCGGAACGCGCAGCTTTATTATCCCTGGTGATAGCTCTCACGTCACATGGCAGCGAGTAGCTCACAGGGAGGGTTACAGCGCGTCGGGCAAGGGGTGGCGAACTGGTCCGAGCGGTGGGTTCCGAGCCCGTTCATCTTCGCGATCATGCTCACGCTGATCGCGTACGCCGCGGCGCTCGTGCTCACGCCGGACGGTCCGCTCGAGAACATCGTCAACTGGTACGACGGCTTCTGGGTGCTCCTCGAGTTCGGGATGCAGATGGTGCTGGTGCTGGTGACCGGCTACGCGGTCGCGGACTCGAAGCAGGTGAGCGGGCTGTTGAACAGGATCGCGTCCGTTCCCAACAGCGGTGCTCAGGCCGCTGCGCTCGTCGCGGCCGTCGCGATGCTGGCGGGCTACTTCCACTGGGGGGTCGGGCTGATCGTGGGCGCGATCTTCGCCGTCTTCGTCGCGCGCGCCGGCCTCCAGCGCGGGATGACGTTTCACTACCCGCTCCTGTGCGCCGCCGGCTACACGAGCCAGGTGATCTGGCACGTCGGCCCCTCGACCAGCGCGGGGCTGCTCTCGGCGACCGAAGACCACGTCTTCGTCGACATCATCGGCGTCGTCCCGCTCTCCGAGAGCGTCTTCACCGTCTACGCGTTCGGGATCGCGATCCTCGTCTTCCTCACCGTCGTCCCGTTACTGTACTTCCTCGCACCCGAGGAGGAGAACGCGGTCGGGATCGAGGAGTACGCCCCCGAACTCGTCTCGGAAGCAACCGAGCGAGAGGTCGCCACCGACGGTGGCCAGGAGCCGACCAACCCCTCCGATCGACTCAACGACAGCCGTCTCGTTGCGTACCTCGTCGGGTTCGGCATGATGGTCTACCTCGTTCAGCACTTCGCGACCGCCGGCATCGGCGAGGCGCTCGACCTCAACGTCTTCAACTTCCTCTTCATCGCCCTCGGGCTGTTCCTCTACGGGACCCCGACGGCGTACATGGGCGCGATCCGCGACGCGACCGAGAGCTCTGCGGGCATCATCCTCCAGTTCCCGTTCTACGCCGGCATCCTCGGTATCGTCGAGAACTCCGGGCTCTCGGACCTGATCGCGGAGTTCCTCCTCGGCGTCGCGACACCCGCGACGTTCCCGGTGTTCGCCTGGATCCTCGGCGGGATCATGAACTTCTTCGTCCCGAGCGGCGGCGGCGAGTGGGGGATCATCGGCGGGATCATCGGCGAGACGGCGAACGAACTCGGCGTCCCACCAGGGCAGGCGATCATCGCCTACGGGACGGGTGACATGTGGACGAACATGTTCCAGCCGTTCTGGGCGATCCCCTTGCTGGGGATCACGAAGGTCAGGGCGCGGGACATCCTCGGCTACACGCTCATCATCATGGTCGTGTTGACGCCCGTCTTCGCCCTCGGGCTCTACTTCCTCCCCTACTGAGCCGGCGTCCGAACCCTCGGACGTTTTATCCCGGTCCGTGGTAGGTGAACACGAGCGATGACCGGCGACGATCGAAGAGGTCTGTACACCGGCTGGGTCGTCGTCGTCGGCTGTTTCCTCGGCTCGTTCGTCGTCTTCGGCCTCTCCTATTCGTTCGGCGTGCTCGCCGACGCCATCCTCGCCGAGTTCGGCCGCTCGCGCGGGCTCACGAGCGTCGCCTTCGGCGTCCAGACGGTGATGCTCTACGTCGGCGGCGCCGGCGTCGGCGTGCTCGTCGACCGCTACGGTACCCGCAGGATGCTCGTCCTCGGCGGAGCCGTCCTCTGTACCGGCCTGGTCGCGACGAGCCTCGTCGGCTCCCTCCTCGCGTTCGTCTTCACTTACGGGGTGCTGACGGGGGTCGGACTGAGCGTGGTCTACGTCGTCTCCTACGCGACGGTCCCACGGTGGTTCGACCGCAGACTCGGTCTCGCGGGTGGGCTCGCCTCCGCCGGACTCGGGGTGGGGATGCTCGTCGTCGCGCCCGCGACCGACGCGCTGATCGTCCGGGTCGGCTGGCGCTCGACGATGCTCGTCCTCGCCGGAGGGACCGCGCTCGCGCTCGTCGGCGCCACCGCGCTGATCCGCGGCCGACCCGACCCGGGAGAGGTCCCCGCAGGGGAGGTCGACGGCGGGTTCGGCGAGGAGGGGACGCTCACCCTGCGCGAGGGGCTCTCGGACGTCCTCCGGGTGGCTCGCAGCCCGTCGTTTCTCGCCCTCTTCCTCGGCTGGGTGCTCGTCTACTCGACGCTCTACGTCGTCCTCTCGCACCTCGTGCTCCACGTCGTCGACCTGGGGATCTCGCGGGCCGTCGGCGCGGCCGCCCTCGGCGCGCTCGGCGGAGCGAGCGCGGTCGGCCGGGTGGTGATCGGTCACGCCGCGGATCGGGTGGGGAGAGCGCGCACGTTCGCGACCTGCTCGGCGGTGATGGGCGTGGCGACGCTCTCGCTGATCGGGGCGGGGAGCGCGGCGGCGATCCTCGGCTTCGCGGCGGTCTACGGGCTGGCCTACGGCGGGAACGGCGCGCTGCTCGCGCCGTTGACTGCTGATCTCTTCGGCCGGGTGAACATCGGCGCGGTCTTCGGGCTCGTCTCCGGGGCGTTCGCCGTGAGCGGGCTGCTCGCGCCGTATCTCGCAGGCGTCACCCACGACACGCTCGGGACGTACGACCCGGTCTTCGGCGTCGTGGGCGTCGCCGCGGTCGTCGGGGCGGGGGCGATCATCGGGGCCGCCCGACTGCAGTAGCCACCAGAGACTACTTCCCCGCCGATTTCGTTGACTCCGCTGTGCGTCTGCTTCAGGTGCTGATCCCGGCCGGCAAGGGGGACGCGATCGAGGAACACCTCACGGAGGAGGGGATCGACTACGTGCTCACCGACGAGACGAGCACCCGAGAGGTCGAAGGCGTCGCGTACGTCCCGCTGCCGAAGAGCGCGGTCGAGCCGATCCTCGACCGGCTCGTCGAACTCGGCGTCGAGCGCGAGTCGTACACGGTGGTGCTGAGCGCCGAGACCGTCGAGTCCGAGCGCTTCGATGAGCTCGAAGAGCGCTTTGCGAGCGACGACGTCGACGAGGAGCGGATCTCGAGACAGGAACTCCAGGCCGAAGCGACCGGACTCACACCCTCCTTCGACGTCTACGTCACGATGACGGTGATCAGCGCCGTCGTCGCGACCGCGGGGCTGTTGCTCGATTCACCAGCCGTCGTCGTCGGCTCGATGGTGATCGCACCGCTGATCGGGCCCGCGCTGGCCGCGAGCGTCGGCACCGTCGTGAACGACGACGAGCTGTTCAAGAAGGGGCTGAAGTACCAGGCGATCGGCGTCTTCCTCGCCATCGGCAGCGCTGCGGTCTTCGCCTGGGTCGTCCGGACGCTCCACATCGTCCCTCCCGGACTCGATCCGGCGGCGATCACGGAGATCAGCGAGCGCTTTACCCCCGGAGTGCTCCTGCTCGCCGTCGCGCTCGGCGCTGGCGTCGCGGGCGTGATCAGCATCGCGACGGGCATCTCGGTCGCACTCGTCGGCGTGATGATCGCCGCGGCGCTGATCCCGCCCGCCGCGGCCGCCGGCATCGCGATCGCCTGGGGGCTGCCGCTGGCCGCCGCCGGGGCGACCGTCCTCACCCTCGTGAACGTCATCTCGGTGAACCTCGCGGGGCTGCTCACGCTCTGGTACGCCGGCTACCGGCCGACCAGCTGGATGGAGACCGACATCGCCCGCGGGAAGTTCCGCAAACACGTCGCCGCCTTCGCCGTCGCCGCGCTCGTCTGCACGGCCTTCCTCGGCGGGGTGACCTACACCTCCTACCAGCTCTCCGCGTTCGAGTCGGAGGCACAGTCGGAGATCGACGACGTGCTCTCCGAGGAGTACGACAGCTACGTGCTCGCGGACGTGGAGTTCATCCTCGACGACGAGGCGGAGTTCCAGCAGGCCGACCGGGTGGCGATGACCCGGCAGGTGGACACGGTGATCGTCACCATAGGGGTGCCGCCCGACGAGGCGGACCCGGAGCTCGCCGAGAGGCTCCACTCCCGGATCAACCAGCACACCGACGACGAGGTTTCGGTGCAGGTTCGGTTCGTCGAGATAACCGAACGGTAGCCTGAGCCTGCCGGTAGCGTGCTTTCCGAGACCCCTCCGTAGCCCTCCCGTTCGTCTGGTGAAGCTCCTCGTCGACGAGGACGAACGTGCGGGCGTCGAGTCGGTCCTCGCGGAGTACGACCGTCCGATCGTCGGAGTCGCGGCCGACCGCGGCCGATCGCGCGGTGATCCGTCGCTCCGGACGCCGGGAGACGAAGCCGTTGGGGGTCGAAGGGAAACGGCTCTCCGGTCACCGGGAATAATTATAAGGAATGACCGTTGTAGAGTTCGAATGGGGGAGAGGGAGTATCGTGGGTGGGGTTGCCGAGAACGGGGCTGTCCGGTGAGTCCAGTGACCGAACGGGGACGGACACCCCCGTCGCTGGACGCGGTCTTCGCCGTCCTCTCGGAGCGGTACTGCCGGTACGTCCTCTACTACTTCGTCCAGCGCGACGTCGACGCGGCCTCCGTCGACGAACTCGAGGAGGCAGTCCGGCTGATCGAGACGTGCCTCGACTCGGCAGCGGGCCTCGAAACGGGAGAACTCACCGAGACGCTCGTCGGGGAGTCGTTACCGAAGCTAGAGCGGACGGGAGCGGTGGAGTTCGACACGCACAGCGAGACGATCAGGTACTGCCGCGAGCCCCGGCTCGAGGAGTACGCCGCACACGCCGCCTACCAGGAACTGGGGAGCGCGGCCTACGGGAGACGGAGCGACTGAACGGACCGCGTTCGGACGGCCGTGAACGGACGACCACCGACATCTACCGGTCCCGAGACCGGTTCAGGGGCTGTGCTCGGGCGACTGGGCCTCGATCCTGTCCGAGACCTCCTCGAGCTGTTCGTCGATCGGCGCGACGAGGTCGTCGAGCGAGACGATACCGGTGAGCGCCCCGTCGTCCGCCGCGACGTCCTGTACCGAGTCGTTCTGATCGTCCGTTACGACGTCGATCGGATCGAGGTTTCCGACAGGCACGGCACGACGCGGAACCGGGACGACCCGATCGAGGGCTTCGCTTGCACACGAAACGTTCCGTTCATCGAGACGGGATCAGCCGACCCGGAGGAACCGGCGTCGGTCGGAGCTGTCCTCCTCGGCGGGGTACGTGACGACGACGTTGGCCGCCGGCGAGGAGACGAGGCGGTCCGGGAGATCCGAGAGGTCCGAACGCCAGCCTCGGGCGTTCGGTCGGGGACTGATCGCGACGAACAGGTCGGTCTCCCCGACGTGTTCGGCCACCGCGTCGTCCATCGTTGGCCCGATCGGGACCGTCTCGACTGAGAGCGTGGTGTCGGGTTCGACCGCGTCGATCAGCTCCTCGTACCGCTCGGCGTTCGCGCCGGCGACGAGACAGACGAGCTCGACGCCGAGCTGGTCCGCGACGGTCTTCACCACGCCGACCGCCTCGTAGAAGCCGGGGTGGGAGGCGATCCGGCCGGGGAGCAGACAGACCACCCGATCCGCGACGTTGAGCTTCTCCTCCAGCTTCGAGACGAGCACGAGCTGTGTGCTCCGTTCTACGAGCTGGTCGATCGTCCCGCCGAACAGCCGCGAACCGAAGCGGCGCGTGCCTGGCCAGCCGGTGATGACGGTTCGAATCCGGTTCTCCTCGACCGCCCGGAGGATCCCCGTGACGACGTTCTCGTCGACGTGCGTCTGTGTCTCGATCGGCACCTCGGCCCCGGAGACGTACTCCTCGGCGTGGGTCAGCACCTCCTCCGCCTCGGCGACCTCCGCGCCGGTGGCGTCGTCCCCTCGCCCCCGCGAGCCGCGGATCGGATCCGTCAAGTCGCCACGGACGACCGTCATCGCCCGGAGCGGCTCGTTCCCGCCCGACTCGCGGACGAGCATCCCAAAGTCGAGCAGCCGTTCGAGCGTCTCGGAGTTGCCAGAGAGCGGGACGAGCACGCGCGGCGGGGCCTCGCCGGGGTCGTACTCCGCCTGCTCCTCGGCCTCGACGATCCTCCGGCCGTACCGTTCGGAGAGCGCCGGGCTGATCACGCTCACGACGAGGATCATCACGACGACGCCGTTGACCATCGGCTCGTCGAACAGGCCGAGATCGAAGCCGATGAGCGTGATCGCGAGCGCGGCGGCGGCCTGGCCCGCAGACAGCGAGAACATCGTCAGCCGTTCGGGGACCGTGTAGTCGTAGATCGCCCCGGTCGCGAACGACGCCACGAGCTTCGTCGAGAGCATGAGGACGACGATCGATCCGGCAATGACGAGCGTCTCCGGACCCTCGACGATCACCGCGACGTCGACGAGCATTCCCACCGATATGAGAAAGAAGGGGATGAGCAGCGCGTTGCCGACGAACTCGATCCGGTTCATCAGCGTGCCGGTCTGCGGGATCAGCCGGTTGAGCGCGAGGCCAGCGAGGAACGCCCCGATGATGTGCTTGACGCCGGCGAGCTCCGCGACGAACGCACAGACGAACAGTACGGCTATCACGAAGAGGAACTCGTAGTAGCTCTCGTCGGGCACATTCCGGAAGAAGAATCGGCCGAGCCTCGGTACCAGGATCCAGACGCCGGCGAAGAAGACCGAGAGCCCGATTCCCAGCTCCGCCCAGAAGCCGAGGGTGAGATCGCCGGCGGCCGCGCCGATCGCGATCGCGAGGACGAGCAGCGCCGCGGTGTCGGTGAGGATCGTCCCACCGATCGCCGCGGTGACGGCGTCGTTCTTCGCGATCCCCAGCCGGTTGACGATCGGGTAGGCGAGCAGCGTGTGTGAGGAGAAGATGGCCGCGTAGAGCGCCGCGGTGGGGAGATCGAACCCGAGGATGGTGATGCCGAAGACGGTCCCGATCGCCTGCGGAAGGAGAAACGAGAGCGCGCCGAAGACGACGCTCATCTCGCGGTTCTCGACGAACTCGTCGAGGTCGATCTCCAGGCCGGCGACGAACATCAGGTAGACCAGGCCCACCTCGCCTAGCAGGACGAACGTCTCGGTGCGGTCGAGCAGTCCTATTCCATTGGGACCGATCGCCGCCCCGACGACGATCACCCCGATGATGCCGGGGAGACGGTAACGCTCGAAGACCAGCGGCGCAAGCAGGAACGCACACATCGCGATGGCGAATATCAGGATCGGGTCGTCGAACGGTGGGGTGAGCGAGGGGCCGGTAGCGAGAGGAAGCATCGGTGGTCGTCGCTCCGACAACTCGACAGGGTGGCTTCAATCCGGTGGTAGCGGGGGCGGTCGTCAAACGGGTAGGGCGAGAACAGGTATACCGGTGGACGGTGAAGAACCTCATGAGCGACGGACGGGAGATCACGGTCGATACGAGCGCGAGCGTGGAGACCGACGCCGACGCGGCCGAACTCGTCCTCGCGGTGGAGACCGTCGAGGACACGCCGGAAGCGGACAGGGAGACCGTCGCAGCGGGCGTGAAACGCCTCGACGAGACGTTCGCCGACCTCGGACTCGACGAGGACCGAATCCACACGACACACTTCCAGATGCGGGAGGACCACCGGAGGTCGGGAGACGAGGAGCGCCGGTTCAGGGGAAGTCATGGTTTCGAGGTCGAGCTACACGACCTCGCCCGGATCGGAGAGGTGATCGACGCCACCACCGTCGGCCTCGTCGGGATGAATCAGATCCGCTTCACGCTGCGAAGGGAGACGAGGGAGACGATGCGGGAGGAGGCGCTCCGCCGTTCGGTGGCGAGCGCTCGTTCGGACGCGAGGGTGCTCGCCGAGAGCGCGGATCTCACCCTCGGCGGGATTCTCGCCCTCTCGACGGCGAGCGGGGATCTCCGGCCGTACCAGGTGAGCGGACGGGACGTCGTCCTCGACACCGCGAAGGACGAAAGCGAGCGGACGCGGGTCGAGTCGGGTCCGGTAACCGTCTCTGCACACGTGACGGCCGTGTTCGATTCGGCCGGACCGTAATTCTGCGATCCGGGAATCGACTCAGCCCTCCGTCCGACAGACCGTTATCCCGTTCGTGACACACTCGACGCTCGTCACGTCGTCGTAGACCACCGAGACGCTGTCTACCGTACGCACGTACTCCGAGGGCGGGTCGTCGGTCCGGAATCGACGCAGCTCCGTCAACAGCCCGGTCTCACAGAGCGTCGCCACCTTCCTGTAGGCGGTCGACGAGGGAAGGTCCAGTTCGACGGCGAGTTCACCGACGGTGATCGGCTCGTCGGCCCGCTCGAACATCGCCCGGGCGACCGGGTCGGCGAGCACGCTAGCGAACCGGTCCGGATCGCACTCTCTGTCCCACGACCAGTCTGTCTCAGAGTCCTGCGGCGTGGACGATCGGTCCATACGTCGACTCGGCCGCCGGAGACCGTAATCGCACCCACGATTCCCGTCGGGTGGGAATCCCCTTCCCAAGGGCGATCACGAGTGAATCGTCTTCGACGCCCGACGAGGGTCGATCGAGAGTGACGTGAATCGAACGGCGAACCGCTCTCAGTCCTCGAACGGCAGCGTCGGCTCGTAGCCGATCGCCTCGATCGCGGCGTCGAGCAGTTCCTCGACGCCCTCGTCCTCCGCGACGCTCACGTAGTGGTCGGCCTCGACGTCGGTCGAGCGGTCGGCCTTGTTGCAGACGGTGATGACGGGGATCTCGTCGAACTCGCGCTCGATCACCTCCTGGAGTTCGAGCTGGACGTCGAGCGGGTAGCCACAGTCGAGGCTCGCGTCGAGGAAGACGAGGACGGCGTCGGCGAGGTGGGTGATCGCCGAGACCGCCTGCGACTCGATCTCGTTTCGCTCCTCGGGGGGCCGGTCGAGCAGCCCGGGGGTGTCGACGATCTGGTAGCGGACGTGATCGCGTTCCGTGTGGCCGACGTAGATCCCCCTCGTGGTGAAGGGGTACTCCGCGATCTCGTTTCGCGCCCGCGTGACGCTGTTGACGAACGAGGATTTACCTACATTGGGGTAGCCAGCGACGACGATCGTCGGCTCGTCCGGGCGGATGTCCGGCAGGTCTCTGAGGTCGTTTCTGGCCTCGTTGATCGCGAGGAGGTCGTCGTCTACCTGTCGCACGACCTCCGCCATCCGCGCGAACGCCTGCTTTCTCGTCTTTCTCGCCATCTCCGTCTCGCCGCGGAGCTTACCCTGTGCCTCGCGGCCGATCTTCTTCGTCTGTCGCGAGGCCCACTGCACGCGCGAGAGCGACTGTCGGAGTTCGTCCACGTCGACGATCGCGTCGGCGAGTTCGTAGTAGAAGGGGTCGACCGTCTCGAAGTCGGGCCACTCGGTGATCACGTTCTGGAGGTTGTCGGAGAGGATGTTCGACGCCGTCTGGAGCATCGACGCCTGGGCGTCGAGGCCGCTCTTCGACCGGCCCGCACGCGCCGCCCGCGAGAACGCCTTGTCGATGAGCTCCTCCGACGTCGGCACGGTGGGGAGGTTCTCGAAAATCATGGCCGAACTACGCCGTCGCCACGGAAAAGCCGTCCGTTGTCGGAGAGCGCCAGCCGAGGCGTTTTCTCCCTCGACGGCGTAGAGCGTCCATGACAGACTGGCGTGCGGTCGGTATCGGCTTCGTCGTGATCGTTCTCGTCGGGCTGGTCGGGCTCACGCTCCCCGGCCTGGGCCAGCTCACCGCGGGGCTCGTCGGCGGCTTCCTCGCGGGCTACCTCGCCAGCGGCGGCTTCCTCCGCGGGTTCTGGCACGGCGCGCTCGCGGGCGCGCTCGGCGGCGTCGTCTCCGGACTCGTCCTCTGGATCGCGATCAGCGTCGTCGGCCTCGCCGCGGGACCGGTCGGTGCCGCAACCGGCGCGGTCGCCGGCTTCGGGATCTTCGCGATCGCGCTGGTCATCTCGCTCGTGATGGCACTCGAGAGCGCGCTCGCGGGCGGGATCGGTGCGGTGGTGAGCTAGCTACGAATTCGACGGAACCGCCGCGATAGATACGAGCCATCTACTCTTCCGAGGTATGGTGGCGTACGAGGGCGGTGAGACGAGCCGGAAGCGCCTTCAGGCGGTCGGTGCGACGTTCTGGTTCAGCCTGAAGCGGTTGTCCGGATCCCACTCGTTTTTGAGTGCGACCAGCCGATCGTAGTTCTCCAGATAGGCCATCGACTGCTCACCCTCCGGTTCGGTCGTGAAGTTCACGTAGGTCCCACCCGTCGCGTGGGGAGCCAGCGCCTCGAAGTACTCCCGGGTCCAGCGGATACACTCCTCGTCCATCGCGGGGTCCGCCCAGCGCGTCGTGATGTTCACCAGGAAGTCGGCGTCTCGGTGTGGATACGCGGTCGCGTCGCGTGGGACCCGGTTGACCGCTCCGCCGAGGTGCGTCACTGAGACCCTCGTCTCCGGCGTCGGCGGCGCGACGGCATACTCCGTGATACGATCGAGCGCCTCGGGCGACGGGGACCTGAAGTTGTGCGACTTCCAGAAGTACCGCTCACCCGCCGGGTACGAGTCGTCGAACGCCCGCTGCCAGTCGACGAACCGCCGGGGTTCGACCGTATCGGCGATAGGGTCGCCCAGTTCGCGAAACGGGGCGATTTCGTCAGGACCGTCCTCGATATCGCCCGCGTAGATCGGGACGACCGAGAGGACCCGTTCGCCGTGGTGTTCCTCGGGGATGAACGGTTCGGGAGCGGCGTGAGAGAAGTTGAGCCACACCGAGAGTTCGTCGGGGGCTTCGGACGCGTTTTCCCACCACGACCGGACGACCGAGTGTGCCTCCTCCGCCCGGTAGACGACCAGTCCGGCGAGGACCTCCTCGAGTTCGTGCAGGTCGAACTCGAAGCTCGTGACGATCCCGAAGTTGCCGCTCCCACCCCTGACGCCCCAGAACAGGTCGGGGTGTTCGTCCTCGGTGGCTCGAACGAGTTCGCCATCAGCCCTCACGAGGTCCACCGACCGGAGGTTGTCGATCGTCAGCCCGTACTTCCGGCAGAGGTAGCCGAAGCCGCCACCGAGCGCCAGCCCCGCGACACCGGTGATCGAGACGACACCGGCGGGGACGACGAGGCCGAACGGGGCCGTCTCGTGGTCGAGATCCCCCAGTCTCGCGCCCGGACCGACGCGGACCGTTCGGGCGGCGGGGTCGACGCGAACCGACGACATGAGAGCGAGGTCGATCATCAGGCCGTCGTCACAGACGGCGTTCCCGGCGACGTTGTGCCCACCGCCTTTCACGGCGATCAGGAGCTCCCGTTCGCGGGCGAAATCGACGGCGGTCATCACGTCCGCGGCCCCCGTGGGGCGAGCGACGACGGCCGGCCGGCGATCGATCATCGCGTTGTACACCGTCCGGGCCTCGTCGTATCCGTCGTCCGCCGGTCGGTGCACCGGACCACGGAACGACGCTTCGAGCTCCGCTATCGCATCGCCGTCCACGGGTGTCGTCGGGAGTTCCATCGTCGATCGCCCCTCTAGAACGCCGGGCTACCGCATATAATTAGTTATGAATTATCATGAGGTCCGTCTGCCACGATAGATCGTCTCCGCCTCAGGAGGGAACAACGTCAGCTGACCCCCCTCCGAACCCGAACCCCGCGAGGGAAGCGTTCGCCACCGGATGCGCTCCATGAAGCACTACGAACGGATCGCGTCGGACACCGAACCCGTTACGTTCGATCGATCGGCTGCGTCGGACAGTGAACCGCCCCGCCGCATCCCCGCGGTGAACGGATCGACGACACGACCCCGAGACGATCGGTCACCACCAGACGCCGAACAGTACGGTGAACGTCAGGTAGGCGCCGACCGTCGAGATGACCGGAACGACGTTCTGTACGGCGATCACGCGGCCGGTCGTTGCGGGGTCGAACAGGTCCGCCGCCGTGGGGATCTCCTCGGGTTCCTCCTCGCCGATCGGCGGGGCGTCCTCGCCCGGCTGCTCCTTCGCGAGCGCGCCGACGGAGAGGGCCGTCGTCCGCTCGCCCCGGATCACCTCCACGAGCGTCGCGCTCCGGGTCGCGCGTCCCCAGCCGAGCCCGACGATTGAGGTCGTCGCGATGATGACGAACGAGGCAGGGATACCGATCGCCGAGAGGCCGATCACGATCGTCGAGGAGACGATCGCGACGACGATCGCCGCCGTCAGGGGGAGGTCGGTGATCTCGTTGCCGAGCGTGTCGAGCGTCCGGCGGGCGATCGTGAACGCGCCGATGGCGACGGCGACGCAGCCGAGGAGGATCATCAGGTCGATGTCGACGCCCGCGCCCACCAGCGGGGCGATCGCGTTCGCGATGTTGGAGGTGCCCGAGGAGAAGGCCATCAGACAGCCGATGCTGACGACGACGACGGCCCCGCCCAGCTCCCGTCTGGTGGTGTTCGGACCGGGGGCCGGTCGAGGGAGCGTGCCGGAGCTATCGAGTTCGACGAGCGGGCCGGGGCTGGCCGTGATCGCCACCCACCGGTTGAGCCGCGGATAGAGGTAGCGGCCGATCATCCCCGATATCCAGAAGCCGACGATCGGCGCGACGATCCACCAGACGGCGATCTCGCCCATCACGGCCCAGTTCAGCTCCCCCGTCGCGACGCCGAGGCCCGCGATGGCCCCGACGGCGGTCATCGACGTCGACGCGGGGACGCCGTAGTAGTTACCCACGAACAGCGCCCCGCCGATGAAAAAGAGGACGACGATGCTCGACTCGATCGTGAACACCGCCGAGTCGGTGACGAGATCGTTGCCCAGCGTGTCGACGACCTCGCGACCGATCGTCCAGGCGCCGACCAAGAAGAATACCGACATCAGCGCCGCCGCCCCCGTCTTCGAGATGGCGTTCGAACCGACCGCCGGGCCGAACGCCGGTCCGGTCGTCGCGCCGCCGATGTTGAAACCGACGAACAGCGCGACCGCTACACCGAGGAGCAACAGAGGTTCGGTCATACCGACCGAAGGCCGTGGAGGTGGTTAAGGGGTCGGTCTCCGCTCGGACGGCGGTTGCGTGCGGACGTCTCCGGCGGTCGGAAAACGACCGTTCGCCGGACCCGTACCGCGCCGATGGATGCGTGGCTATACCCGTCTGGAGCCCCGTTCTCCGGTAATGGCCACAGAGAGCGGCCGGGCAGGACCGATCGGGGTGGACGGACGATGAACCCGATTCGCGTCGACTTCGTCGTCGACCTCGCCTACGGGCTGATGATCTTCGTCTCGATCGCGCTCATCCTCACGGCCGGGACCGGCGTCGGTGTCGCGTTCGGGCTGGGGGTGTTGGTCTCGTACGTGATCCACATCGCGTGGAAGATGGCCCGATTCGACCCCGACTGGATGACCCGCGAGGTCGCCGAGCGGGTCGAGAAGACCGTCGGTGAGACCGTCAGCAAGGAGGTCGAGAAGACCGTCGGTGAGACCGTCAGCAAGGAGGTCGAGAAGACCGTCGGCGAGACCGTCAGCAAAGAAGTCGAGAAGGTCGAGAGGACGGTGGGCGACACGGTCAGCAAAGAGGTCGAGAAGACCGTCGGCGAGACGGTGAGCAAAGAGGTCGACGAAATGGCCGAGCGAGTCGAGGAGACCGTCAGCAAGGAGGTCGAGGAGACCGTCGGCGAGACGGTGAGCAAAGAGGTCGAGAAGACCGTCGGCGAGGACGGCGACGGGGTTGTCGCCGACGACGGATCCACGAGCGACACCCCGGAGCGAGATCCGGAGACATCGGGTTCGGGGGGAGGGACCGACTGATCTGTCGTCGGTCGACCGGACGACTGTGGAGCGTCACGCCCTCATCGATCCCATCACGTCCGAGCGATCGGCTGGGTCATGCAGTGAACCGCCCCGCCGCCCTTCGTCAGTTCGTTCACCCGCATCCCCACGCCGTCCGGGACGACCTCTATCCCCGCCTCCCGCATCCGTCGGATCGTCTGGCCCTCTGTTCCCTGTGTGCTCTCGGCGACCGCCACGACCGTCCCGTCGTCGATCGTGAGGAAGTTCGTCGCCCACCGCTCGTCGTACGGCGCGTCGATCGTCTCGTACTCCTTCCTCCTCAGATATGCCAGCAGGCTCCGTTCGGTGCGGTCGTGGCGGTAGCCGTCCCCCTCTCTACGGTAGACCTCGACCGTCGCCTCCTCCGCGAGCGACTCCCGGACGACCGCGAGGCCCTCCGCGGGGACGTTACACCAGCCGTCGAGGTGCATCAGCCGACTCTCCCGTCCCCGAGACGCCGCCTCCCGTCGATCCGCTTCGAGCGGCGCGCGGACGAGGCCGACCTCCTCGTAGCCGAGTGCACCCGACTCCAGCAGCGCCTCCCCGGCCGCGACGCTCGTCCGGAGCACGTGCTCCTCGCCGTCGAGGGCCGCAGAGACCATGAGAAGCGCGAACTCGTCGAGTGGGAGGAAATCCCCGCCCTCGATCGGTTCCGGGCCGGCAACGATGGGGTCTTCGCCGAGCGACTCCCACCCTGCCCGGACGAGCGGCATCTCCCGGACCCGGACCTCGCTGTACGGCCGGCAGACCACCGGGCTGCGGTCGGCGAGGAGCTGATCGTCCCGCTGGAAGTAGAGGTTCGAGGCGACCCCGCTCATCGCGACTTCGATCTCCGGGTCGTTCTGGTGACCGTCCAGCGTCGCTCGGAGGCCGGTGGCGACGGCCGTGAGCCGGTCGGCGGGCGACATCTCGGCGAGTGCCGTTCGGACCTGGTCGGGGAGGGAAACCGAGTCCCCGAGGAGTGAGTCGAGCGTGACTCCGTCGAGGTCGTCGTGGAGGTACCTGACCTCGAGACCCTCGCCCTCGAGCACGGCGACCAGTTCGTCGTGTTCGGCTCGTGCAGTCGAGACCGAGAGGGGGTCTGGAAAGCCGTGGCGGCGGTGGTCGAGCGAGCCGACGAACGTCTCGAAGCCGGGGCGGTGGACCCGAAGCGATCGGAGGGTGTCGAACTCGGCCTCCGCGCGATAGCGCGTCATCTCCGAGCGGTACGCGCGAGTCCCACCTAAACCTGCGCCGACGAACGGGAACTAAGCACCCACAGCCCTACGGTCCCCGGTATGGCAGAGATCGATCCCGGCACCCTGCTTCCGAACGACCACGTGATCGGGCTGGCGAAGGAAGGCGAGATCACCCAGCTCCACCGCGGGCACGCTTACGCGGAGGAGGGCGATACGTTCGAGATAGATGGAACGGAGTTCGAGGTGACCGACGTCGACGAGCGCACACTGGGCGACCTGACCGACGAGGACGCCCGGGCGGAGGGCTCGCCCGATCTCGAGAGCTACAGGGAGCGGATGGTCGCCGTCCACGGCGGGAACTTCGAGTGGAACGACGACAGCGAAGTCGTCCGCCACCGCTTCGAGCGCGTCGAGAGCTAGAGCGTATCGAACAGTTTTGAGACCCGTCGTTCGATCACGTCACGCTGGTTTCGAGCGGTCTCCCGGTCGAGTTCGTCCGTGATCGGCACGTCCCAGGTCCGGCTCTCGCCGTCCCAGCCGTCTGGCCGGACGGCCTCCGCCGGCCGGTTCATCGTCACCAGCAGGTCGACCCCGTGGAGTTCGTCCGTCGAGAGCTTCCGGGGGGTCCGGTCTCGAACGTCGATCCCCAGCTCGTCCATCGTCTCGGCCGCCGCCTCGTCGACGCCCACGCCCGGTTCGACCCCGCCCGTCACCACCTCGACGTCGAGGCCGCGGCGCTTCGCCTCGCGCTCGGCGAACGCGGCCGCCATCTGACTCGTCCCGGCGTTTCGGCCGCCGACGAACGCGATGCGCTTCATATCCACCTCTCGTCCGCGAGCGCGATAACGATACCCCGGCGTCAGCGTCGTCGGGCGAGTTCGGCGCGCAGGTCCGAGACGTCCATCCCCTTCATCGAGAGCAGGACCAGCAGGTGGTAGACGATGTCGGCGGCCTCGTGGGCGAGTTCCTCCCGGTCGTCGTCCTTCGCCGCGAGGATCAGTTCGGTCGTCTCCTCGCCGAGTTTCTCGAGCACCGCGTTCTCGCCCTTCTCGTGGGTGAACAGCGACGTCGTGTACGACCCCTCCGGGAGGTTCTCCCTCCGGTCCTCGATCACCGCGAACAGTTCGTCGACGATCTCCTCGGCGCTTCCCTCGCTCCCGGTCATACCGGCTGCACCTCGCGGATGTCGGCGAGGTCGGCGAACTCGGCGGGCGAGGTCCGACCGGCCTCGAAGACACCCTCCTCGACCTCGATCGGGGCGTTCGTCCGGGCGGCGAGCGCGAGCGAGTCGCTCGGCCGTGCGTCGACGGTGTGCTCCGAGAGCGGGCCGACGAGGTGGAGGTCGGCGAGGTACGTCCCACCCTCCTCGCTCTCCTCGATCCCGGTGACGACGATCCGGTCGAGTCGGCCGCCGAGTTCCTCCATCACGTCGAGCAGCAGGTCGTGGGTGAGCGGTCGGCCGACGTCGCGGGCGTCGACGCCAGCCGCGATGCTCTCGGCCTCGGCGAAGCCGATGAAGATCGGGAGGACGTCCTCTTCGCCGTCGACCGCGAGGACGACGACCGGGACCGGCCCGTTCGGAGTACCGGCGACCCGGACCGCGTCGATCGATGCGTTCATAGCTCTCCGAACGGCGCGAGGGGTAAAAGACCCCGCTACTCGGCCGTGAGCGCGTCGAAGAAGGCGAGGCCGTGGATCCGCGGGTCGTCGGTGAGTTCGGGGTGAAACGAGGTGCCCACGACGGAGCCCTCGCGCACCGCGACGGGTCTGCCCTCCCAGTCGGCGAGCACCTCCACGTCCGCCCCGACCGAGTCGATCAGCGGCGCGCGGATGAACACCGCGGGGAAGGGGTCGGCGAGACCCTCCACCTCGATCGGGGCCTCGAAACTGTCGCGCTGCCGGCCGAAGGCGTTGCGGTCGACGGTGACGTCGAGGACGTCGAGCGGGCTGACGCGCTCGTCGTTCGCGTCGGTCGAGGCGACGATCAGCCCGGCGCAGGTGGCGAGGACGGGCTTTCCGGCGGCGACGTGTGCGCGGATCTCCTCGTCGATCCCCTCGCGCGCGAGCAGTCGGGAGATCGTCGTCGACTCGCCGCCCGGGAGCAAGAGGAGGTCGCAGTCCGGGACGACCCCTCCCGATCTGATCTCGCTCGCCTCGACCGACCGGCCGTGGCGTTCACCCGACCCGAGGATCGCGTCGGCGTGTTCCGTGACGTCGCCCTGAACGGCGACGACGCCGGCTCGCAGGCTCATACTCCAGCTACCGCCGGTCGGGGGAAAAGCCTCGCGCTACACGACGACGTTCAGGATCTGGATGAAGACGCCGAAGAGGACCGCGAACGCCATGACCGACTTCGGGTCGAGCGTCGGGGCGTTTCTGTCCTCCGCGTCGAAGTACCTGACCAGCCCCGCACTCGACATCAGCCCACCGCTGTTCTGACCTCTGTCCATACTCGCAGGTGGCCGCGCACCCCGAATAAGCTTTTCGTCCGTCTCGACCGGTCGACGGTGTGAGGAAACCCTTATGCGAGCGGCCCGGCAACGGTGGCCTACAATGGGAGTGACCCTGTACGACTTCTACGCCGACTGGTGTGGCCCCTGCAAGACCCAGGACCCGATCCTCGAGGACATCGAAGAGGAGTGGGGCGACCGCTTTCGCCTCCAGAAAGTCAACGTCGACGAGGAACAGGAGACGGCGAACGAGTACCAGGTCCGATCGCTGCCGACGCTCGTCGTCGAGAACGACGACGGCGTCGTCGAGCGGTTCGTCGGCGTGACCCAGCGCAACGACATCGAGAACGCGCTCGAAGAAGCCGGGGCGTAAGCGAGCGCCGGGCCCCGGAATGATCGCCGACGTCCACCTCGCCCACCCCTCCATCGTCCTCTCGGAGACGATCCGGGCGCTGCCCGACGCCCACATCCGGACGGAGTGGCAGGCGGCGATCGATCCGGTGGCTCCGTTCGCCTTCTTCTCGGTCCGTGCCCCCGACTTCGAGGCGGTCGACGAGGCCCTCGAGGCCGACCCGAGCGTCACCGACGCCGTCGTGGTCGCGGAGACCGACCGAAAGCGGATCTACCGGATCACGAGCACGGACGCGTGGACCGAGCCGATCCCGACGATCCTCGAACTCGGCATCGCCATCCTCTCCGCGGAGAGCGACCGCGACGGCTGGCTCGTCAGGCTCCAGGTCCCCGACCGCGAGACGTTCGTGGGCCTGCGAGAACACTGCGAGCGCGAGGGGATCACGATCCGTACCGAACAGCTCTACAGCGCGGATCAGCTCCCCGAGATGGGCGGGGTGGGGCTCACCGACGCGCAGTACGAGGTGCTCGTCACCGCCTACGAGTCGGGCTACTTCGAGGAGCCCCGGGCGCTCTCGCTCTCCGACCTCGCCGAGGAACTCGGTATCTCGCCGACCGCCACGAGCGGTCGGCTCCGCAGGGCGACCAAACGCCTCGTCGAGACACAGCTGGCAGTGGACGACGGCTGACACCGGACATTTACGATAGAGAATCATATAAAGAGCGTACAGGTAAGCCCGCGAGTTCAACCCGTGGAGACGTCACGTGTAGGTATGGCATTCGAGCACGTGGGGAGGCAGGCGGAGTGCGGATCGATCGAAGTCGTCCACGACTGGGGGGGTCCCGGATCGATCGCGGAGACGATCATCACCGCCCTCGCGGAGGAAGAGGGGGTCGATCCGGTCGACCTCGAACCGCTCTACGGCTGGATCGATCCGGAGGCGCTGGACTCGCTGTTCTCACCACAGGGCGAGACGGCCGACCCGGACGCGTACGTCGTCTTTCAGTACGGCGAGTACCGCGTCGTCGCCGGCGCGGACGGCACCGTCGTGATCGAGTCGGCCTGATCGGGTCCCGGACTCAGTCGAAACGGACGCCGACGTGATCCAGCTCCCGGTTGAACCGGGCGAGGTTGATCAGAAGCGGCGTGAGACTTTCTACTTCGGCGGCGTTCGCGAGCGGACCCGCTTCGAAGACGCGTAATCCGTCGATCTCGTCGGCGAGCGCTGCGATCTCTCGGTTCGCGTCGCGATCGTCGCCGACGACGAGCGTGTCGAAGCCGAGGTCGTCTCCCAGATCCGAGAGTCGACTCGCCGGCAGGCTGTGGAACGCTCCTACCACGGGAACGTCGTCGGGGGCGGCCTCCGCCGCGAGCGCCGTGACGCTCCCCGCTGGCGGGCGATGGTAGTGAAAGCCCTCGTCGTCGCGTTTGATCCCGACCGCAGGACTCACGAGGATCGCGTCGCCGATCCGGTCGGCGACCGACTCGACCGTGCTCTCGACGTGGTACGGCGGGACCGAGAGGACGACGACGTCCGCCCGGTCGGCCGCCATCCCGTTCTCGAATCCCTTGATCGTCCCTTCGGCACCGTCCTCGGCGAGGATCTCCTTGTACTCCTCGACGCGGTCTCTGGCACGGTCCGGGTCGCGCGAGCCGACGAGCACCTCGTGGTCGGTGTCGCGTGCCCACCGCAGCGCCAGTCCCTCGCCGATATCGCCGGTGCCTCCGAGGAGTGCGAGTCGCATACCCCAGGGTGAGACTCGCCCGCCCTAAGCCTTCCGAGAGCGGCTACTCGGAGATCGGTCGAGCAGGTCGGGGAGGTCGTTCACCGACTCCAACACCGCGCTCGCGCCGGCGGCCTCGAACTTCCGCCTCCCTTCCGCCCCCGTGAGCCCACCGGTGAGCACGCCGATCCCGTGGTAGCTCCGCAGGGAGTCCTCCCGGTCGGCGTTCACCGCCGTCCGCACGTCGTCGAGGATATCGCCGACGAACGGAACCGAGGCGGCCTCGAACCGCTCTCCGAGCGTCAGCAGGGCCCTCGGGTGGGGCTTCCCCTCCTCCCAGTCGTCCATCGTGAACCGGTGCTCCGGAGGGATGTCGAGGCCGACCCGCTCGAGCGCGATCTCGGCCTCCGCACGGGGGCGACCGGTCACGACCCCCACGGGGTAGCGTTCGGTGAGCGTCTCGATCGTCTCCGGGGTGACGATCACCGGTTCGTCGTGGATGAACCCCGGAGAGCGCTCGGGACCGGCCTCGGGCGGGTCCCCCCCTTCGAGTTCGGCGTAGAGGTCGCTACCGAGGTAGAGCCACTGGAAGACCGTTCTGAGTTCTGCCGGGTCAAGCCGCGTCTCGATGCGATCGGCGTCCGTCTCGGTAAGCGCGTCGCGGACGACCGTGCGCGCACCTGAGAGCCCGCCGCCGCGCTCTGCGACCCGTGCGGTGAACCCGTCCACGTCCCCCGGATACCCCTCCTCGCGTGCGAGGACGAACAGCGCCACCGCCTCGGTGAGCACCCAGTCGTTGTTGAACCCGCCCGCGTCCTTGAACCGCTGGATCGACGATCGCTCGATCGTCTCCCCGTAGCACGTCGCGACCGACTCGACGATCGCCCGGCGGTAGGAGTCGGCGACGTCCACGAGCACCCCGTCGATGTCGAGAACGACCGCGTCTGCGTTCATGGACGGCGAATGGAGGAGTTCGTGTAAATCGCTGTCGATTATCCCGGTCCCTCGGTCGCGAGATAGAGCGTCTCCTCGGGGAGCGTCCGCGTCTCGGCTGGCACCGTCGGCGGGTCGGTTCCGAGCGTGGTGAAGCGAAAGGCTGCACCTACCTCCCGGGCGAGGTCACGGATCGGGCGGTGGAGTTCGGGGGGAGCGTTGAGCGCGTAGAGCGCCGCCGCGTCGGCGTAGATCTCGGTCCTGGGTTCGGTCACGTCGTCGCGGACGAACCGGACGCCCTCGGGGACCGCTCGCTCCACGACGTCGGTCGCGGTGACGGCGTGGCCCCGCCCGGCGAGCGCGGCGGCGACCCCGGGGCGGCGGCCGATCCCGACCTCGACGAGCGGGTCGTACGCCGAGAGCGCGTCGCAGAGCGCGTATCGGGTCGCGTCTTGCACGACGTATTTATGACAGCGGCCCCCATACGAGTTTCCATGCACGTCGACATCGTGCCGGTTGGCGAGCTCCCCGCCGAGGTCAAACGCGAAGCCTCCTCGGGGCTCCGGTCGGTCTACGACTGCGAGGTGACCGTCGCGAGCGAGCAGCCGATCCCGGACGGGTCCTACGACAGGAACCGCGATCAACACCGCGCGGAGGAGTTCATCGAGCTCGTCAGCCGCGTCGGCGCCGGCGAGAAGAACATCGGCATCACCGCGAAGGACCTCTACTACCGCCGCCGGAACTACGTCTTCGGGCTGGCCTACCTGGACGGGAAGGGTAGCGTCATCTCGACGTATCGGCTCCAGACGGCGAGCGACGGCGGCTTCTCACAGAAGAGCGCCCGCGAGGTGTTCGGCGACCGGGTCAGAAAGGAGGTCGTCCACGAGATCGGCCACACCCTCGGGCTCGAACACTGCGACAACAAGCGCTGTGTGATGAACTTCTCGCCGACCGTTCGCGAGGTCGATATCAAAGAGCAGACGCTCTGTGGGACCTGCCAGCGGACGCTGTTCTGAGCTGGTTCGTCTGTCCTACCGCTCAAATACGATATCGACGGCCGGGCCGGCGATCGAAGGGACTGTGCAGGGGGACGACACTTGTCGCTGTAGCCCACAGGGACGGTCGATGACGGCCGCAGGTGTGCTCGGGTCGGGATCCGCCGGCCGAATCGTCCGGTCGATTGTCGACCCGGGATCGACCGTCGGAGGGAACCGGTATGGCCGGGTTTGAGCTCGACCTGCGAGACGAGTACAGCGCGACGCTGAACACCTTCTTCCACTTCGCCGTGCTGGGACTCATCACGCTCGTCACGGGGAGACCGTTTCTCTTCCCGAGTCTGGGGCCGTCGGCGTACCTGCTCGCGACCGG
Organism: Halalkalicoccus sp. CGA53; assembly: GCF_036429475.1. GTDB lineage: Archaea > Halobacteriota > Halobacteria > Halobacteriales > Halalkalicoccaceae > Natronorarus > Natronorarus salvus. The sequence continues at coordinate 1,387,896 of NZ_CP144125.1, read as the reverse complement.
CGAGCAGCCCCGCGAGGAGGGGCCGTATCACGTCATCGGTGGCCACGCTGTCGCGGTGGTTTCGGGGTTGCTCGCCTACGAACTGTTCGCGAACGACGTCAGTGCGTACGTCGTCTTCGCCCGGCCGGACCCCGCGTTCACGATGGAACTCGTCTACCTCTCGGCGAGCGCGACGGTCGCGATGATGCTCACGACGGCCACGATGCTGGTGACGAAGACGAACCACCCGGCGGCGTGTGCGACCACGCTGATCGTCGGGCTCGGGCTGATGGGCGGAATCGAGGACGCCGTGATTATCGTCGTCGCCGTCGCCGTCCTCTGGTACGCCCACGAACACGCGATCTCGCGGGTCGCGACGTGGTACGGCTTCGACCCCGACGAGCCGCGCGAGTGATCCGATCGAACGGAGCGGGGACCGACCGGTTCGTGACGACGGCTCTCACTCCCGTCCGTGTTCCTCCTCGAGGAACTCGCGGACCCGTCGTCTCCGGCGGTCGATCGAGTCGGCCGCAGCGTCCGGGTACTCCCCTTCCGGCGGTTCGAGGGCAGATTGACCCTCGGGTTCCGGCCAGGCGACGACGACCGTTCCGGTCATCCCCGAGTCCTCGTGGCGCGTACAGGCGTAGTCGTAGACCCCTTCGGTCTCGAACTCGTGGTCGAACGACTCGCCCTCCTGGAGCGGGCCGCTCGCCCACGGCTCCGTCCCGGCGGGCATTCGAGATCGCGAACCGTGCGTGTCCGGGTGGTACGCGACGACGTCGTGACCGTCCTCGTCGGCGATCCACTCGACGGTCCCCCCTCGGACGAGGTGGACGATCGCGGGATCGAACCGGTCGCCTCCCTCACTCGTCGCCCGGACTTCGACGTACGGTTCCGGGTTTCCGAGCCCGGACTCGTCCTCGTCGTTCCCGAGACACCCCGCGACACCGAACGCGAGAACGGCGCCACCGGAGGCCAGGACCGTCCGACGGGACACTCGTGGTTCGGACACGTGTGAGTGTCAGTCCGTCGAAGCGCAAAAGCGCGCCGAACGGCGGTCGGGGACCGATCCGAACACGGTCGATCGCGATCGCCTCGTCCGATCGAGCTACCCGACACGTTTTCGGCCGTTCGGACGAACCTCGGTCCATGCACCCCTCCCGGACGCGCCGGGGGCTCCTCCTCGGCCTCGGCGCGTCGAGTGTCGCGCTCTCCGGCTGTCTCGACGGGGTTCCCTCCGCGAATGTGCCCGGTGACGACGCCGGGGACGACGCCTCCTTCGACGTGCTCGTCCGGAACCTCGAGATCCCATGGGACGTAACGGCCGTGTCGACCGGCGAGCTCTTCCTGACCGAGCGGACGGGCCGGGTCCTCAGGCTCGACGGCGACGAACTCTCGGCGCTCGCCGAACCCGACGACGCCATCGACGCGGAGGCGCTCGATCCCGGTGCGGAAGATGCGCCGTGGTGGGTCGAGGGTGGCGAGGGTGGGACGCTAGGGGTAGCAGCCGATCCGAGGTATCCGGAGCCGGCGTTCGTCTACGTCTACTACACCTCGGAGGAAGGAGTGAACCGGGTGGTCCGCTTCGACGTCGACGCCGAGGACGTCGAGGGGAGTCGCGAGGTGATCGTCGACGGGATCCCCGCGGAGACGACACACAACGGCGGGCGGATCGCGTTCGGACCGGACGATCGCCTCTGGATCTGTACGGGCGACGCCGAACGGCTGGACGAGACGCGGGACCCGGCCTCGCTCGCGGGGAAAGTACTGAGAGTGACGGCCGAAGGCGGACCCGCGGAGGGGAACCCGGACCTCGGTTCCGGTGCCGATCCGCGGGTCTACACGCTCGGTCACCGGAACCCGCAGGGGATCGACTGGCTTCCCGACGGCACCCCGGTGATCGCCGAACACGGACCGGGAGCGCGGGACGAGGTGAACGTTCTGATACCGGGTGGTGACTACGGCTGGCCCGACGCCCGCGGCCCGCCGGGGGACGAGCAGGAAGGTCCATACGACGAGTTCGAGGGTGTGGTCCCGCCGCTCGTGAACACCGGTCCGCGGACGACGTGGGCGCCGTCCGGGCTCTGTTACTACGGCGAAAGCGCGATCCCCGAGTGGGAGGGCAAGCTGCTTGTCGCGGGGCTCCGCTCGCAGCGACTCAACGTCGTGGCGGTGGCGGAGAGCGACGATCCGCCCGAAATCGAGGGCGAGGACGCGACTCGCTACGACGAGGAGTGGTACTACGAGGGATACACCGCGGCGTCGTACAGCGCCCTCGCGGGCGCACTCGGGCGGATCCGCCACGTCGAAGCGGGGCCGGAGGGCGAGCTCTACGCGATCACGTCGAACCGGGACGGGAGGACGGACGAGGACGACCCGTTCCCGACCGACCGCGACGACGTGCTGGTGCGGCTGACTGGGGAGTGACGGACCGTCGGGTCGACAGACATATAAACTATCAGTCAGTAGGGCGCGCCGATGCGAGCGTCGTTCATCGCCACCGTCCGGGGGATCTGTGCGGGGTTGTCGGTCCTCGCGTTCGTGACGGCGTTCCTGCTGACTCAGACCCGGGGGGTGCCGCTGGCCGGACTGGTGGCGCTCGTCGCGGTCGGCGTCGGGGTGCTGCTCGTCGCCGGCGGCCCATCCGCGCTGAACGTCGTACTGGGGCCGGAGCGACCGTCTACCGACGCTGATGGAGAGGGTTCAGACTGGTGGCTCGCGGATCTCGAACCCGCACTCGAGGAGTCCTGAACCCGGTGGTCTGACCTCGTCCTCGGCCTCGGGATGGCCGGGCTGGGAATCGGCTCGTTCGTCCTCCTCGCGACCGGCTCGCACGACGACCCGCCGACGGGGCTGCTCGTCACGGGCTTTCTCGGCGTCACCGGAGCGATGATCGTACTGCCGTGGGCGATGACCGAGACCCTCGATCTGTTCGGCGACGGCTCGGACGAGAACGGAGAGGCGTCCGAAGGAAACGGCTGAGAGAACGGTCGCACGGGTCACGAGAGTCGAGAAGGAACACCGAACCCGGCGGTCGGGAGTCGCTCACTCCTCGGGAGCCGTCGCGACGCCGGTAGTGACGATCGTCTGGAGCCCTTCTTCGACGGTCATGTCCACGTCAAGAACCCGATCCGTGGGGACGAAGAGCAGCGACCCGCCGCTCGGGTTCGGCGGGTTCGGCAGGAAGACCGTACACATCTCCTCGTGGCCGGCCGCCTCCTCGATCTCCGGCGGCGTCTCCGCGGTCAGGAAGCCGAGGCGATACGTCTCCTCGTGGGGGACTTCGATCAGCTTCACCTCCTCGAAGCTGTCGGAGTCGTCCGAGAGGAGGATCTCGCTCATCTGGCGAAAGCCCCGGTAGACCGCTCCGAGCAGGGGGATCGACTCGATGAGCCCGTCGAACCACTCCTTCGAGACGTGATCGGCCGTGCCGCGTGCGATCGCGCCCGTGACGAGCAGGACGAGGAGGAACGCGAGCACGCTCCCCAGTTCGATCACCGGGTTCGGGACCGAAAACGGGAGGAGGTAGTTCACGACCCGGACGACCGGAACGAGGACCGAGGAAATGAAATCCAGTGCGAACTGGAGGACGATCAGCGTGACCACCAGCGGGATGAAGAGCACCGCGCCGGTCACGAACCACCCCTCAAGCGTCTCGCGCAGACCCGAGCCGTCTCCGTCCGGCTCCCGTTCCCGCCCTTCGTCGTCGGTCATATCCGCAGGAGACTCCGGGTGCCGAAAAGCGTTGCACGCGCGAGGCTCGGACGAAGGGGAGACTACGGCGCGTAGTAGTACTCGCCCTGTCGTTTCTGCTCGCGGTCGAGCTGACTGTCGGGCTTGTTGATCCGCGGCCTGCTCGTCCGCTCGTCGCGGCGGAACGTGACGTCGAGCTCCGAGAGGAAGGCGTTCATCCCCTCGCGCATCTCCTGTGGCTGGCTCGCCCGCCCGCGTTCGGCGGGTTCGCCCTCGAACACCAGGAGACGATCCGCGAGCAGATCGATCATGTAGATGTCGTGGTCGATGACGAGCACGGTCGCGTCGGTCCGCTCGGCGTGTCTGCGGATCGCCCGCGTCGCGAGCACGCGCTGCTCGACGTCTAAGTGAGCGCTCGGCTCGTCGAGCAGGTAGACGTCCGCGTTCTTCGAGAGGCAGGCGGCGATCGCCACCCGCTGGCGCTCGCCCCCGGAGAGGTCGGTGAGGTTCTGCTCCATGATCCGGCCGAGCTGCAGCGGTCCGGCGACCTCCGTGTTCCAGTGCGAGGAGCCAAAGCGGTCGGTGATCGAGGAGAGGAAGACGTCGACGCGCATCGGCTGGTCGATCTCAACGTACTGCGGTTTGTAGGCGATCTCCAACTCCAGGTCGGTCTCGCCGTCGTCGGGGTCGATCCGACCGGCGAGCAGCCTCGCGAACGTCGACTTCCCGATCCCGTTCGGGCCGACGATCCCCAGCACCTCGTTCTCCCTGATCTCCCCGCCCTCGACCGAGAGCGAGAAGGCGTCCTCGCCGTAGGACTTCTCCATCGCCGGGTAGGCCGCGAGGAGGTCGCGGTGGGCGACGGCTCTGGGAGCGTGTTCCTCGAACTCGATCGCCTCGGGCCGGATCCGCATGTTCTCGTTGTCGAGGTAGCCCGAGAGGTACTCGTTGATCCCCTTCCGTACGCTCTTCGGGTCCGTGATGACGCCGAACGCCCCCGGCTCGCCGTAGGCGACGTGGAGGTTGTCACAGAGCAGGTCGAGGATCGCGAGATCGTGTTCGACGACGAGCATCGACCGTTCCTCGTCCTCCTCGACGAGTTCCCTGAGCAGGCGGGCGACCGTCACCCGCTGGCCGATGTCGAGGTAGGGGGTGATCTCGTCGAGGAAGTAGAAGTCGGCGTCGCGGGCGAGACAGGCGGCGATCGCCACCCGCTGGAGTTCGCCGCCGGAGAGATCGCCGATCTCCTGGTCGATCACCGGCGCGATCGAGAGCCGCTCGACCAGGTCGTCGAGCACGTCCCGCTCGTCGGTCCGCGAGAGCAGGTCGATCGTCGTCCCGTCGAACTGGTCGGGGATCCCATCCACGTACTGCGGTTTGCGCGCGACGGTCACCTCGCCGTCACGGACCCCCTCGATGTACTCCTGGAGCTCTGTTCCGCGGTAGGCGTCGAGCACCGCCTCCCAGGACGGCTCCTCGACGTACTGGCCGAGGTTCGGCGTCATCTCGCCCGCGAGGATCCGGACAGCCGTCGACTTCCCGATCCCGTTCGGACCGAGGAGCCCCGTGACCTGGCCGTCGACCGGGACCGGCAGGCCGTAGAGCGAGAAGGCGTTCTCGCCGTATCTGTGCACCGGATCTTCGGTGAGTTCCTGGGGGAGGTTGATGATCTCGATCGCGTCGAACGGGCACTTCTCGACGCAGATCCCGCAGGTCTCGCCCAGACAGATCTCCTCGCTGATCTTCACCTGATCGGGCGTCCCCTCGATCTCGCCCTCCTCGGCGGCGTCGCCCCGGAGCGTGATACACTCCTTTCCGGTCCGGTTGGGCGGGCAGTAGTTCGCACACTCGTAGTTACAGCGGTCGGGCTGGCACCGGTCCAGGTCGACGACCGCGATGCTGTCGCTCGCCATGCTAGAAGACCTGGGTGTCGGTGGTCAGGAGGATGCCCCAGGTGACGAACCAGAGACAGAAGCTCATGAACGAGACGAACAGTTTGTCCTTCGTCGAGTACTCCTCGACGATCCCCACGAGCTTCATCGCCGGGAACTGCACGAGGATGACCCCGACGAGGATGGCGAGCGCGAGCGGGTCCCCCGCGCCCGACGCGAACGACCCCGAGAGGACCGCCGCGAGGACGCCGGCGAGCGTCGCGACCATCGTCACGGTGACCGCCCGGATGTGCGCCGAGCGGGCTTCGACGGCTTCGGTCGACATACCCTACAGTCGGTCAGGGTGGGTGAAAAGGGGTTCGTTTGGACCGGGGTTCTCACCGGTCGCTCCGGACCGCGAACGGCCGATCCGACCGATCGTCGGGTTCCGACGTCGGTCTCGTGGCCCTTCCATCGTGTGCGCGAGCGGAGGAACCCGTTACCGATCGAGCATGTCACACGGTGGCAGATGATCAAGCTTTATGAGCGTGTAGCGTTTCGAAACGTAACGATGGCTGGATCAGAGGCAGAGGGGTTGACGGACCTGCCCCCGAGCGCGAAACTCGTCTTCAAGGTCCTGGAGTACAACGGCTCGCTGACGCAGAAGCAGATCGTCGAGGAGTCGATGCTCTCGGCGCGTACGGTCAGGTACGCGCTCGAACGCTTGCAGACGATCGGTATCGTCAACGAGGACATCTACTTCGCCGACGCGAGACAGAACCTCTACACGCTCGACGGCGAGGCGATCGCCGCCGACGGCGGCACGGAGACCAGTCCCTGCTGCGGCGACTGAACGGCGACTCCCTTCTCTCTCTATCGCTCGGCGAGCGAGAGCATCGTCCGGTCGAGCGCGACGATCCGGCCACGCCGATTCGCCCCCTCAGGCGCCGACGACCGAGATCTCCTGTTTCCGGTCGATCGCGTACTCGAGTTCCTCGGCGATGGCGCTGCCCCGCGAGACCTGGATGTCCCCACCCCGTCCCACGGTAGCCGTAAAGAGGTACTCCCCCTCCGCGCGCACCTCGACCGTCTGTCCGGGCTGGGCGCGCTCCAGTTCGATCCGGACGTGTCTGGAGGTGATCTCTGGAACGACGGTCTCGCTGGCTTGCTCGGTCTGACCCCCGCTCCCGCCGCTCGGCGCGTTTCCTCCGCCGATCGCGCCGGGCTTCTCGTCGTGGGTCCGCACGTCGATGTCGATCCCTAACCGGTTCTCGACGTCGGTGATCCGCCCGCCGCCCTTGCCGATTACCGACGAGATGTCGTCCTCCTCGACGTAGACCACCGCGCGGTTCTGACTCTGGAGTTCGACGTCGACGTATCCCCGCGCGATCGAGCGGATCTCGCGTTCGATCTCCTGGCGGGCCAGCCGGTCGACGCCGCCCTCGTCCTCCTCCTCGCCCCCGATCGGGACCGTGACGACCTGCCGGTTGAACGTGTAGATCTCGTACTCCGGCGTGCCCGTCTCGTAGTCCCGGATGACGATCACCGGCCGGGTGAGGTCCTCCTCGGTCATCCCGTGGGGGACTTTCACCTCGGTCGTGACGTCGTAGACCGTGTGGACCATCCCGTCCTCGATGTAGACGACCGTATCGACGACCTGCGGGATCATCCCGAGTTCGACTCTTCCTATGAGGCGCTGGAGCGCGTCGATCGCCCTGGTGGCGTGGACGACGCCGACCATTCCGACACCCGCCAGCCGCATGTCGGCGAAGACGCGGAAGTCGGAGGTCTTTCTTACCTCGTCGTAGATCGTGTAGTCGGGTCTGACCATGAGCAGTGCGTCGGCGGTCTTCTCCATGGATCCACCGAGCGCCGTGTACTGGGTGATCCCCTCGTCGACCTGCAGGTCCCGCGGTTTCTCCATCGTCTTCACCGCGTAGCCCGAGTCGGCGAGAAAGCCCGCGACCGCCTGTGCGAACGTCGACTTCCCGGCACCGGGCGACCCCGCGATCAGCACCCCGCGCTGGCGAGACACCAGCCGGTCGCGGAGCTCGTCGGCGTACTCGTAGTCGTCGAGGTCGGTCTGCACGAGCGGCCGAACCGCGGTGATCTCGATTCCATCACTGAACGGCGGCCGGGCGATGGCGATCCGGTAGTCGCGGAACTGGATGATCGTCATCCCCGGCTCGCGCAGCTCGATGAACCCCTCGCGCGAGCGCTTGGCCGCTGTCTCGATCTCGCGCGCCATCTCCTCGATCCGCTCGGCGTCCAGTTTCCCCTCCGCGACGTGCTCGTAGACCATCTCGCCGATCGCCCCGCGTTTGGCCATCGGCGCGACGCCCGCCTTGAGGTGGACGCTCATCGTCTCCCCGTCGAAGTAGCCCTCGAGGTCAAGGCTGTCGATCGCCTCGACCCGCGGGGCGACGTACTCCACGTCGAGGCCCTTCGCCTCGGCGACCTCGCTCTGGACGATGTCGCTCGTGACGAACCTGGCACCCTCCTCGGCGGCGATGTCTCGGATCAGCGCGTCGATCTCTCCCTCGCTCGCCCGGTCGAGTTCGATCGCCTCGGGCCGTCGGCCGACGTACTCGATCGCGATCGCCCCCTCGTCGGCGAGGTCGGCCAGCCGTTTCAGCTCCTCTAGGCCGTCCCAGCCGGTGTCGTGGCCCTCGTTCGCCTGGTGTTCGAGCTCCCCGACGACCGCCTCGGGGATCAACACCGTCGCCCCGTCGTAGCTGCCGTCGCGGATCCGCTCTGAGATACGACCGTCGATAACGACGCTCGTGTCCGGAAGAACCTTCATGGGTGGCGTAGAGTCGGACCGGGTATAAGCGTGTGTCATGCACGATGGAAACGACTAAGCGAGCCACCGAGCGATGTCGCGCATGGACTCGACGCGAGGCACGCTCGGGGTCGCCGCCGCGCTCTGGCTCGGCCTCTACGGCGCCGTCGCGGTGGCGCTGTACGCCCTCTTCGGCGTCCTCAACGTCGTCCCCGGGAACGAACGCGCCGGCGTCGCGCTCGCGCTCGCGATCGTCGTCACCGGCCTCGCGCTGCTCTCGGTAATCGTGGATCGGCTGGTGTTCACCCGGGAACCGGAGGACCTCCTGACCCGCCAAACACCCTGGGTGCTCGTCCTCGTCGCGACGACCGTCGCCTCTACCGCCCTCCTGCTCTCGACGGCCGTCGCCTCCCCCGGGAACGCCGTCCTCTTCGGGATCGCGGTCGCGCTCCCGCTCACGGTCTTCCTCTTCGCGGCGGTGAACCTCGCGCGCTACCGGACGATGGAGCACGGGGCCCCGACCGGGGCCGGCGATCGCGAACACCGCGACTAAGCCCCTGTAGCGCACAGCGCCCCGCATGGACGACGTCGAGCGCCTGACGCGAGAACTGTGTACGGTCCCGAGCCACGAGGACGAGACCGCCGTCGGAGACCTGATCGAGCGCTGGCTGCGCGAGGAGACCGACGCCGATGTCGAGCGCGACGCGGTCGGGAACGTGATCGCCCGGAGAGGATCGAGTTCGGGGCCCCAACTCGCGCTCGTCGGCCACCACGACGTCGTGCCGCCGGACGAGGGACAGATCGAGGACGGGGAGTACGTGGTCGAGGGGCGCGACGGCAGGCTCTACGGCCGTGGCACTGCGGACATGAAGGGGTCGGTCGCGGCGGCGATGTGCGCGTTCGAAGACGCGGAGCCAACCTGCGAACTCGTCTTCGCGAGCTTCGTCGGCGAGGAGACGGGTGGGAGAGGCGCACGCTACGCGATCGAGAACGGGTTCTCCCCGGAGTACGCGGTCGTCGGCGAGGGCTCTACGAACTACTCGGGCGAGGACGTGACCGACGTGGTGATCGCACACAAGGGCCGACGTGGTGGCCGGATCGTCGCCCGCGGGAGGGCCGAACACGCGAGCCGACCGGAGGCTGGCGAGAACGCGATCTACCGGGCGTGCGACGCGGTCGGACTCGTCCGGGGGATGGAAGCCCCGACGGTGAGCGTCTTCGGCCACGATCTCTCGGGGAGCGTCGCCGTCACCGAGATAGATGGCGGCAGCGCGATGAACGTCATCCCCGAGCGCTGTGAGGCGACGGTCGACGAGCGGACGGTTCCGGGCGAGTACCTCCCACTCAAGGACGTCTCGCGGATCGAAGGCGTCGAGTGGGAGGTCGAGAGCGACCTGCCCCCGATGCGCTGTTCGGACGGGAGGTTCGCGGAGGCGACCCTCGACGCCGCAGCGGAGAGTCAAGAAGCGAGACCGGAACTCGTGACGAAGCCCCACGCGACCGACGCGGGCCGCCTCGCACGGGCCGGCACCGCCTGTGTCGTCTGCGGCGCGGCGGAGCCGGGCGAGGCGCACACGGAGGCCGAGAGCGTCTCGGTCGACGTACTCCGCCGGTGTTACCGGATCTACCGGAACGTCTCCGAATCGGAGGCGTTTCTCGAATGAGAAAGGGCCAGTCCTATTAGCCGTGACCGGGTAGAGGGGCTATCGTGAGCGACTCGTCGTCCTCGGGAGGCTCGCTCGGTACGACCGCGAAGTCCGAGGAGCCGCCGCTGTGGCGACAGCCGCAGGTGCTCGTGCTCGTCCTCGGACTCGTGATATTCGCGCTCGCCGCGGCGGTCGTCTTCGGTCCGGCGGGCTTCTTCGCGGCCGACGAGGCCCCCGAGCCACCGGAAGGCGAGACGGTGGGCGGAGAGGACGGCGAGACGCCCGAGGACGAGACGGACAATGCGGACGACGGCGAGGAGACGCCGACGGAAGCAGTGGACGATGACGACGCCGACCCGCCGGAGAGCGACGATACCGAGGCTGGAGAGACCGATGACGCCGCAGAGACGGACGACGCCACGGAGACCGACGATACGACGGAGACTGACGACGCAGACGACGCTGTGGAGGCCGGTGACGACGAACCAGAGGAGACCGACGATGCGGACGACACCGCGGAGACGGACGACGAGGGAGCGGACGACGATCAACCCGCAGGAGACGACGGCGCCGACGACGATGGAGCGACCGGAGACGACGACGCCGACGACACCCCTGAAGGTGACAATGATGACCCCGGTGACGACGACACCGGGACAGATGACGACACGGACGATGCGGACGACGACGCGAACGGAGACGACGACGGAAACGGCGATGACGACGCGGACGACGCGGACGACACCCCCGAAGGGGAAGACGATGACGATGCGAACGGCGACGACGAAGTCGACGATACGAACGGTGACGCAGACGACGAGGAGCCCGAGGAGGGAAATGAGGACGACGAAGGGGCTGGCGAGACCGACGACGGCGAGGAGTCGAACGGCGACACGGACGAGGAGAACGACGACGAGCCGATCGACGTAGTGATCGGTGACGAGGAGGACGACGATGCGGAGGATGCGGAGGGAAATGACGACAGCGGCGAGAGCGACGAGCCCGGAGACGACGACGCGAACGGCGAGGATGGGAACGGTGACGACGAAGCCGGGGACGAGGACGACGATTCGAACGGGGTCGACGACGGAGACGGCGATACCGATGACGGGGAGGATGCGGAGGGAAATGACGACGGCGGCGAGAGCGACAGCGAGGGGACGGACGACAGCGACGAGGACGGGAACGGTGACGACGGCCTGAACGGCGACGGCGAGGCCGATGACGACGATACGAACGGCGACGACGACGCGGACGACAACGGGGAGCCCGAGGAGGGAAATGAGGACGACGGAGGGACTGGCGAGACCGACGACGACCCCGGACCCGAGGGCGACGACGGGGCTGACGGCCCACCCGATCCGCCGGTCGATGACGGCGTCCCACCCGGACCACCGGGTGACGTCGATAACGCCACGGACGACGGGACCGGTCCGCCCGACGACGTCGGTAACGCAACCGTCGACGACGACGGATGAGACGATCCGACGGATCGGAACGGTCGGCGGAGTGACCGAGAACGACGAGTGACGCGACGCGCCGACCCGCCCCTGTCGGCTTCCGATACCACGGCGTTGATACCGTCGGCGTTCTCACCCGGGGTATGGCGAGCGAACCCGCCTCGAGCGAGGCGACGGAGACCTACGACGCGTTCGTGACGAAGGTGAAACGGCTCTCGAACATCGGCAACGCCGCGGGCGTGCTCCGCTGGGACCAGGAGGTGATGATGCCGGAAGGGGGCGTCACCGCGCGCGCCGAGCAGCTCTCGACGCTCTCGGCGCTCGTCCACGAGGAGCTCACCGACGAGGAGATGGGCGAGTTCCTCGAGGGGGTAGCGGGCGAGACGCTCTCGGAGGGACAGCGGGCGGTCGTTCGCGAGGTGCGACGGCGATACGACAGGAACACCCGCGTCGAGACCGAGCTCGTCGAGGAGATCTCGCGGACGACGAGCGAGGCACACCCGCTGTGGTCGGAGGCGAGAGCCGAGGACGACTTCGAGGCGTTCGCGCCGGCGCTGGAGGAGCTCGTCGACCTGAAACGCGAGTACGCCCGGCAGATCGACCCCGACGCCGACCCGTACGCCGTGCTCTTCGCCGACTACGAACCGTACCTCGACTTAGAGACCGCGGAGGCGATCCTGGGGGAGCTCCGCGACGAACTCGTCCCGCTGATCGACGCGATCGGCGAGAGCGACGCCGACCTCGCGACCGAGGCGCTCCGGGGGGGCGAGTTCGACGCCGACACCCAGGAGGCGCTCGCGCGCGACGCGCTCGACCTCCTCGGGTACGACTGGGACCGCGGCAGGCTCGACACCGCGCCACACCCGTTCTCGACCGGGACGCAGTTCGACGCCCGGGTGACGACGCGCTACGACGAGGCCGATCCGATCGGCGCCGTGATGAGCACGATCCACGAGTTCGGTCACGCGACGTACACGCTCGGGCTGCCCGACGACCACTACGGCACGCCGCTCGGCAGCGCCCGCGACCTGACCGTCCACGAGTCGCAGTCGCGGTTCTGGGAGAACCACGTCGGTCGAACGCGGGCGTTCTGGGAGCTGTTCCTCCCGACCGTCGGCGAGCGGTTCCCACAGCTCTCCGGGGTCGGCGTCGAGGAGGCCTACGAGGCGGTCAACCAGGTCTACGACGACAACCTCATCCGCGTCGAGGCGGACGAGCTCACCTACCACCTCCACATCGTGATCCGGTTCGAGGTCGAACGCGCGCTGATCGCGGGCGATATCGAGGTGGATGAGGTGCCCGAACTCTGGAACGACAAGTACGAGGAGTACCTCGGGATCCGGCCGGAGACCGACAGCGAGGGCTGCCTGCAGGACATCCACTGGAGCCACGGCTCGTTCGGCTACTTCCCGACCTACTCGCTCGGGAGCGTGCTCGCCGCCCAGCTGGACGCGACGATCCGCGAGGAGTACGACGTGGACGCGCTGGTCGAAGACGGCGAGTTCGGCCCGATCCACGACTGGCTCACCGAGAACGTCCACCGTCACGGCTGCCGGTACACCACTCCCGACCTCGTGGAGGTCGCAACGGGCGACCCCTACAGCGCCGAACCGTTCGTGGAGTACGTCACCGAGAAGTACGACGCGCTCTACGACCTCTGACCTCGTGAACCGCCGGCACCACGACTACGCGTCCGCCGTGTCTCTCACGAGTATGCCCGACATCGGCAACCCGTTCGGCGTCGACCTCGCGACCACGATATTCGGCGCGGGGCTCTCGTTGGTGCTTTCGGCGGCGGTTATGGAGTACGGCTACCGGATCCCCGAGTACGAGAGCGGGCGAACTGCTCGGTATCGCCGGCATCGCCCTCGTCGCCCTCGGCACGCTCACGGGACTCGTGCTCGTACTCCGGGGGCTTCGCTGAGGCTTCCCGTCGTCGATCCTCGCGTCAGACCCCGTACTCGCCGAGGACGTACGAACTCCCGCTCTCGATGCCCGTCCAGACGATCCGGATCGTCTCGTCGACCGGTTCGACCGTCACCGACGTCCCGACGCGCGATCCACCTGCGAGGGTGTCCTCGTCGGCCACGCCGTGGACGGTGAGCGTCCCCGCCTCGATCGCTCTGCCGTGGGTGTGGGTGATCGTCAACTCGTCGCCCGACGAGGAGAACGAGTAGCTCACCGTCGGTGCCGGCTCCAGCGGCCCGAAGCCAAGCAGCATCGCTCCCGCCGCCCCCGCGAGCACGACCGTGATCGCGACCATCAGCACGACGCCGACGACCGGCGAGACGGCGCGTTCCCCTTCTCCCTCCCTCACTCCCCAGGTCATACCCGAACGGAGCACGACGACGGGGATAGGTATGGTTCGCCGGAAGCCGTTAGCCGACCGGTAAGCGGTCGGGTATCGAAGCGGAATACTTCTGTACCGGGTCCCTAAGCGGGGTATGTCCCAAGAGGTACAGGTCGAGACGGAACGGGAATTGGAGCGGACGCTCGGCCTGACGGCGGCGCTGGCCATAGGGATCGGGACGATGATCGGCGCCGGCATCTTCGTCTTCCCGGGGATCGCGGCGGGCCGGGCGGGACCGGCCGCGGCCGCCTCGTTCGCCATCGGGGCGGTGATCGCACTGCTCGTCGCGCTCCCGGCCTCCGAACTCGCGACGGCGATGCCGAAGAGCGGTGGCGGCTATTACTTCATCTCGCGCGGCTTCGGTGCCTTTCTCGGCTGCCTCGTGGGGTTGAGCCTCTGGACCGGGCTGGTGTTCGCCTCGGCGTTCTACCTCGTCGGCTTCGGCGAGTACGCTGCGGCGCTCGCTGGCGGCGGCGATCGCTGGTTCGTCACGGCCGTCGCGCTCGTCGGCGGGGTCGTCCTCACGGCGGTGAGTGTCGGGGGAACCGAGAAGGCGGGAGAGCTCCAGAACGGCATCGTCACGCTCTTGCTCTCGATCCTGGTCGTCTTCCTCGTCTTCGGCGTGCTCGACTCCCTCGGCGTCTTCGGCGCCGAACAGGTCCCCGAGCGGTTCGCCCCGTTCGGGCTCGCCCCGGTCTTCACGACCGCGGCACTGGTGTTCACCTCCTACCTCGGCTTCGTCCAGGTCGCGACCGTCGCGGGAGAGATCAGAGAGCCGGGCCGGAACCTCCCGATCGCCATGGTCGGGAGCGTGCTCGTCGTCGGCACGCTCTACGTCGTGATGATCTACGTCTCCACGAGCGCCTTCGGTGCCGAACGGCTGGCCGAACTCGGCGAGACCGCCCCCGTCGAGGTCGCCCGCTCGTACGCCGGCACGCCCGGCGCGATAGCGATCCTCGTCGCGGGACTGCTCGCGACGGTCTCCTCCGCGAACGCCTCGATCCTCTCGTCCTCGCGGGCGATCTACGCGCTCTCGAAGGACAGGCTGCTGCCCGACGGGGTCGCCGTCGTCAACGAGCGCTTCGGTACGCCACACGTCGCCCTGGGTCTCGCGGGCGGGCCGATCCTCGCGCTCGTCCTCTTCGGACGCGTCGAGGTCCTGGCGGAGGTCGCCTCCTTCCTCCACCTCGTGATGTACGGGCTGATCTGTCTCACCGTGATCGAGCTCCGCCGACGGGAGCCGGGGTGGTACGATCCGAGCTTCCGAATGCCGGGGTCACCGGTCCTACCAGCCGTCGGCGCCGTCTCGAGCTTCGGACTGATCTACTTCATGGCGAACCTCTCGATACTCGTCGGCTGTGTGGTGCTCGTCGGCGCCGCCCTGTGGTACGCTTTTTACGGCCGGGACGTCTCTCTCCGAGGAGCGCACTGACCATGCCGAAACGAACCACGCTCGTCCCGGTCTCGGTGCGAGAGGACGTCACGCTCCCGTCGGTCGTCTACGACCTCGTCGGCTCGCTGCGGGTGGTCCTGCTCGGCACCTACCAGGTGCCGGAACAAACCCCACCCGAGCAGGCCAGGGAGAACTTCGAGGAGGTAGCGAGAGAGCGTCTCGAAGCGCTCGCCGAGGGCTTCTCGGATCGAGGAACCGAGGTCGAACCGCTGCTCGTGTTCACGCCGGATCGCGCGGAGACGGTCGACCGGGTCACCGTCGAACGCGAGTGCGGCTCGGTGCTCTTCCCGGGCGTCGCGGAGTCCCTCGAACGGGTGCTCGTCCCCGTGAGGAGCGAGACGAACCTCGAACGGATCCTCGAGGTCGTCGCCAGGATCGCGAACGGGACGACGACGACGATCACGCTCTTTCACGTCTCCGGGGAGGACGAAGAGGAGGGGGAGGCCGACCTGCTGCTCCGCGGGGCGCGAGCACGCCTCGTCTCCGCGGGCGTCCCCCCCGGTTCGATCGACCTCCGGACCGAACGCTCCGAGGAGCCCATCGCGACGATCCTCGCGGCCACGGAGGAGGCCGACGCTGTCGTCATCGGGGAGACGAAACCCTCGCTCCGGACGATGGTCTTCGGGGACGTCCCGATGCGGATCGTCGAGGAGGCGCTCTGTCCGGTGATCGTCGTCCGCCGCGACTGACCGCTACCCGACCGTTGATATCCGTCGCGTGAACAACGGTACCCATGTCCGCAGACGCGTACGACGACCTCCTGGCGCGGTACGAACGGGTCGCGAACCTCGGGCACGCGGCCGGGGTGCTCGGCTGGGACCAGCAGGTGATGATGCCCGACGGCGGCACGCCCGCCCGCGCGGAACAGCTCTCGACGCTCTCGACCGTTCGCCACGAGGCACTGACGAGCGACGGGCTCTCGCGGGCGATAGACGGAGCCGGGAACGAGGAGCTCGACGACGAGGAGCGGGCGGTCGTCCGCGAGGTCCGCCGTCAGCACGAGCGGGCGGCGAGCGTCCCGAGTGACCTCGTCGAGGAGCTGGCTCGGACGCGCGCCGAGGCGACACGGACATGGCGGGAGGCGAAGCGAGCGGACGACTTCGCGGCGTTCGCACCGACGCTCTCCCGCCTGCGCGAGCTCCAGGTCGAGCGCGCCGAGCAGATCGATCCCGAGAAGAGCCCGTTCGAGGTGATGTACGAGGACGCCCAGCCCTGCCTCCCGCTCGCAGAGGTCGAGTCGGTCTTCGACCGGCTCAGGGAGGGACTCGTCCCGATGATCGAGGCGATCCGGGAGAGCGACGACCTCGCCTCGCCCTGGGAGGGGAGCTACGACGAGGCGACGCAGATGGCGCTCAGCCGCGACGCGCTCGACCTCCTCGGGTACGACTGGGACCGCGGCAGGCTCGACACCGCGCCACACCCGTTCATGGCCGGCAACCAGTTCGACGGCCGGATCACCACCCGCTTTCGCGATGGCGACCCGATCGACGCGCTCACGGCGACGATCCACGAGTTCGGCCACGCCACCTACCAGCTCGGACTTCGTCGGGACGCCTACTCGAACCCCCTCGGGGAGCCGCGATCGAGCGGCGTCCACGAGTCGCAGTCGCGGTTCTGGGAGAACCACGTCGGTCGAACACGGGCGTTCTGGGAGCTGTTCCTCCCGATTTTCGAAGATCGATTCCCACGACACGAGGACCTGGACGTGGAGACGGTCTACGAGGCGGTGAACCGGGTCGACCCGGACAACCTCATCCGGGTCGAGGCGGACGAGCTCACCTACCACCTCCACGTCCTGCTGCGGTGTGAGATCGGCCGGGCGTTCGTCGAGGGGAAGATCGAGGTCGACGAGATTCCGGGGCTCTGGAACGATCGGATGGAGGAGTACCTCGGCGTTCGGCCCGAGACCGACAGCGAGGGCTGCCTGCAGGACATCCACTGGTCCTCGCGGTTCGCCGCCTTCCACGGGTACACGATCGGCAGCCTGATATCGGCACAGGTCGACGCGGCGATCCGCGAGGAGTACGACGTGGACTCGCTGGTCCGCGAGGGGGAGTTCGGGCCGATCCACGACTGGCTCACCGAGCGCGTCCACCGCCACGGCTGTCGGTACGAGACGTCGGAGCTGGTGAGGGTAGCGACCGGGCAGGAGTTCGGTTCGGAGGCGTTTCTCTCCTACGCCGAGGAGAAGTTCGGCGGGCTCTACGGGCTGTGAGCCGGTCCCACGTTTCGAGACAGCGTGCAGAACGGTTATCCGTCGGGACGATGTAGTTATCTTCGTCATGGGGTGTATGCGCGGAGAGGAGAGCAAGGAGCGCGGCGTATCGGAGAGTACGATCGCGGTCGCGTCCGTTCCGGCGGAGGCGGCGGTGCTGGAGGGGACGCTACGTTCGGTGAAGGACGTTCGATTCGAACTCGAGACGGTCGTCGCGAGCGGGAGCGACGCGCCGATCCCGTTGATCTGGGCGTTCTCGGACGACCTCGACACGGTCGAGGCCGCACTCGACGACGACGAGACGATCGAGAGCTACGACCGGCTGAGCGACGGCACGGGCCGTCGACTCTACCGGATGAAGTGGGTGCGAGGGGCCGAGGCGATCGAGCACCTGCTGGACGATGCGGGGATCATCCTCGACGCCTACACGCGGGATCACGACTGGTGTGTCAGGCTCCTGTTCGAGGAGCGCTCGGCGCTCTCGGATGCGGTACAGCGGTGTGAGTCGTCCGGGATCGACCTCTCGGTCGAGATGATCAAGGACGTCTCGATCGACTCGGAGGAGCCACACACCCTCACCGACGGCCAGCGGGTGACGCTCTCTGCGGCCTACGAGAACGGCTACTACGACGTCCCACGTGCGGTCACGCTGAGCGAACTCTCGGAGGAGCTCGGCATCAGCCACCAGTCGCTCTCCGAGCGTCTGCGCCGGGCACACCGGGCCGTGATCGAGGAGCTGGTCCACGAGGGAACCGTCGAATCGACCGTCGCGAGCACCGACAGCCCACGGACGATCACGAGCGACTGACCACGAGCGACGGGTCGCGACGACCTCTCCGGTCCGAGCGCCACCCGTGCCATCTTTTGGCACGGGCGGTGGACTTATGTGATGGTGTGTCATAGCACTACAGGTATGGCCTCCGCACAGCACGACGACCTGTTCGACCAGTTCCTCACCCAGCGTGGACACGAGACCGGTCCGGCGGGCTGGGTGACCGAGTACAACAAAAAGCAGTGTCCGGAGTGTGGTGGGCTTCACGATCGATCCGCGACCGAGTGCGGGGTCTGCGGCTGGCATCCTCGGTAACGGACCGACGTGACCGAACGTCCCTCGAACTCGACTCCCCAGAGGGTTCCTTAGAGGGGATCTTGTCGTCTCTCGAAGAGGGACAGGAGCGATCGAAACCCACGGAGCTTATCATCCAGGCGGGCGTGTCCGGTTGCAATGACCGACTCTCACGTCACCCGGCTGTTCGGCGGCCCGGGCACCGGGAAGACGACGGCGCTCTTAGACCGCGTGGACGAGATCCTAGAGGAGGACGTCGCGGTCAACGACATCCTCGTCGTCTCCTACACCAGGGCGGCCGCCGCGGAGATCAGGGAACGGCTCGCCGAACGGCTCGACGTCTCGCCGCGCTCGCTCCAGGGCAACGTCTGTACGATGCACGCGAAGGCGTACGAGCTGCTCGACCTCTCGCGCGGCGACGTCGTCGGCGAGAAGGACAAAAAGGAGTTCTGTGAGGCCTACGGGCTGGAGTACCAGGACGAGTACGAGGGCGCACACCGCCGGACGGCCCGCTCGACCGCGCTCGGCAACAAGGTGATCGCGACGAGCCAGTGGCTCCAGCGCACCAGCAGGGAGGTCGCCGACTGGTACGACGTCCCGTTCCAGTGGGACATCGAGACGGTGCGGCTCCCTCCGGAGCTCGACCCGAACTCGCTGGAGGGGAACAAGTACACCCCCACGTGGCCCTCCTCTGATGACCGACTCGACATCCCCGAGGCGATCCGCGGCTGGCGGGCGCACAAGGGCAACGAGGGGCTCGTCGGCTTCGCCGACATGTTAGAGCGCGTAAAGCAGCGCTCGCTCGTCCCGAACGTCGACTACCTCGTGATCGACGAGTTCCAGGACATCACGACACTCCAGTACGACGTCTACGAGGAGTGGAAACCCCACATGAAGCGGGTGCTGATCGCCGGTGACGACGACCAGGTCGTCTACGCCTGGCAGGGCGCCGATCCGTCCTTACTGCTCGAAGAGGAGGGCGAGGACGTCATCCTCGACACCTCCTACCGGCTCCCCTCCCGGGTGCTCGACGTGGTCCAGACCGAGGTGCGTCACATCGAGGTCCGCCAGGAGAAGAACCTCAAACCGCGAAAGGAGGGCGGGATCGTCGAGGCGGTCGAGAACCCCTCGATGCTCGACCTGGTCAGGAACGTGCGGGGGACGATAAACTCCACGCCCGACGAGACGGTGATGGTGCTGTTCAGGGCGCGCTATCAGATGTTCGGCTTCATCGACGAGTTCATCGGCGAGGGGATGCCCTTCAAGATCCTCACCGACCAGCGGATGTGGACCGACCGCCTCTCGGCGTACGTGAGCGGCGTCGAGAAACTGGACGAGGGCGAGGCGGTGAACGGCCTCGAAGCGAGACGGCTCGCCGATATGTTCGCCGACAGCGCGTTCGGGACGAACGACCGCGACGACCTGTTCACCCTGATCGACGACCGGAAGGAGGCCGAGGGTGCGGACGACCTCACCGAGATCGAGGTCACGCCCGAGGAGATCAAGAGTCGCGTCCCCTTCCTGCCCGACCCCGCCTCGGCGGCGGACATGTCCCGGAAGATCACGAGCTTCCAGCGAAAAAGCATGGAGGCGTACTTCCGTGGCTCGCACGCCGACATGGACCCGAACCGAGTGAGAATAGGAACGATCCACTCCGCGAAGGGGCGCGAGGCCGACCACGTCTTCGTCGCGACCGATTTGACCGAAAAAGTCGTCGAGCAGATGGCCGCGACGGTCGACCAGCAGGGGATCGAGGTCGAGGGTGAGTTCACCCGGACGACGAACCCGGTACCCGTGCTCACCGACAACGAGCGCCGGGTGTTCTACGTCGGGATGAGCCGGGCACGCGAGCGACTCGTCCTGCTCCAGAACCTCGTCGACGGCGCGCCGACGCTCCCGATCGACGTGCTGCTCAGGAACCGCCCGACTGGCGAGGAGCCGACCGAACTCATCGCCGAACTCACCGGCGAGGCCGAGGCACCCAGAGCGGATTAGATGGCCGGGCGGCTGCGCACCGACTACGAGCCGATCGCCGCGGAACTGGCCGAACGCGACGCAGACGCGTTCGTTCACGTCGGTGACCGCTTCGACGACGATCTGCGGTACCTCACGCGGTTTTCCGGGCCAGACAGGGCCTACGCGTTCGTCTATCGGGAGGACGAGGCCTTCCTCCCTGCGCCCGCGCTGTTCGCCGAGCAGGCAGAACGCGACTTCCCGGGGACCGTACTCCCGGCGGGAGACGGCCCACGGAAGACCGCGAGCGAGCGCGCCGCGGACCTCCTCGAACCCGACTCGACCGTGCTCGTTCCGGCGCACGTCCCGCACGAAACGGCGGTCCGCCTCGAACGCGCCGGTCACGACCTCGCCTCGACGACCGTCGTGGACGGGATGCGTGCGGTGAAGAGCGACGCCGAGATCGACCGCCTGAGAGCCGTTCAGACAGCGACGGTCGAGGGGATGCGCCGCGCGGAGACGGTGCTGGCGGAGGCGGTCGTCGAGGGCGACGGCGTGCGGTGGGCGGGCGAGACGCTCACGACCGAACGGCTCAGACGGGAGGTGAACGCGACGTTCGCAGCCGAGGGCCTGACGGACGCGGGCAACACCGTGATCGGTGCGGGGCCCTCGTGTGCCGACCTCCACTTCACCGGCAACGACACGATCGTGCCGGGCGAGACGGTTCTTCTCGACCTCTCGCCACGCGGTCCGGACGGCTACTACGGCGACTGCTCGCGCACGTTCGTCGTCGAGAGCGAGGGCGGCTGGGAGCGCCGGGCGCACGTCGCGGTCGAACGCGCACAGGACGCCGCCTTCGACGCCCTCTCCAGTGGGGCGGGAACGCCCGCGAACGAGGTCCATCGCGAGGCCGCGGCGGAGATCGGCGCGTACGGCTTCTCCCCGACCGGCGAGCCGGGGTTCACCCACGGGATCGGTCACGGCGTGGGTGTGAGCCTCCACGAGGCACCGTCGATGCGATCCTCGGAGCCCCTCGAACCCGGGATGGTCCTCACGGTCGAACCCGGCGTCTACGACGGCACGATCGGCGGCGTCCGGATCGAGGACCTCGTACTCGTCACCGAGGATGGCTACGAGCTCCTCGGCGAGTACCACCGATCGCTCGTCCCCCGGTTGGAGTGAGCACGAGCGTGGGTACGCGATCACCGACGAGGAGCACAGCGGGTTCGGCGTCGGGGCGGGGAGCCGACGAAACGAGGGGCTGTTTTTCGGGTGTCCGTCGGACTCGACGAAACGACCGCTACCCATCCAGCGAGGTCCCCCACGGGATTCGCGTGTGGGTCACGCACGGACCGCGACGGTCTGGAGGTACCGGTTCTCGACGACCGCGGTCCCGTCGGTCGCGCGGTTGTACCGGTCGAAGACGGCCGCGAGATCCGCGCGGAGGCGCTCGCCTGCCTCCGCGTCGATCGCCTCGAGCGCCCTGACCGTCGGTCCGAAGTACGTGCCGAACACCTCCACGGCGTGGTCGACCGACCGGTAGTACTGCAGCGCCGTCCGTCGGTCGTTCTCGATCGAACGAACGCCCGCACCGAGCAGTTCGCCGAGTCCGTCGTCCGTTCCCCACCGGTGGGGCGGTTCGACGCCGGGTGGCGGCGGGACGTACTCGGCGTGGGCGGCGAAGAAGTCCCCGCTCCAGCCCTCGGGGATCGGACCGGCGAGCCCGATCGTCCCGCCCGGACGACAGACTCGGAGCAGTTCGCTCGCCGCCCGCTCCTGGTCCGGCGCGAACTGCACGCCGTAGACCGAGAGCACCGCGTCGAAGCTGTCGTCGGGAAACGGTAGCTCCTGGGCGTCCCCGACGTGGAACTCCGCGT
This sequence comes from Halalkalicoccus sp. CGA53, assembly GCF_036429475.1. GTDB lineage: Archaea > Halobacteriota > Halobacteria > Halobacteriales > Halalkalicoccaceae > Natronorarus > Natronorarus salvus. The sequence continues at coordinate 1,365,551 of NZ_CP144125.1, read as the reverse complement.
CGAGGCCCGCGGCGGCCGCCCGGGCCCGTGCGCGCTCGATCAGTCCGGGGACGTAGTCGACGCCCGTCACCTCGCAGTACCGCCGCGCCGCGACGAGCGCTGCCGTTCCGCTGCCACAGGCCACGTCCAGCACGCGCTGGCCCGGGCGCGGGTCGACCGCCTCGCAGAGCGCCTCGGCCATGACGATGTTCTGTCTGGCGACCTCGTTGAAGTCGCCGGTCGACCAAGTCTCTCGCTGCCGGTCGGTCACCTCGGTGTAGTCGGCTACTCCTCCGTCGTCGGTCATCTCGGTTTCACTCCTCGGAGAGCCCTCCGACCCGGACGGAGATATACACGCCCGGTGAGAGGCCGAGAGTCGAGTCGGTACTGCTCGGTCGGCGATCGTCCGTGAGTGCGACAGATCGTTCGTCGTGCGGCGGTCCCTCGCCGCGTGTGTCCTCCCCGTTCGTGTCCCTCACCGCACGGCACGCTCGGCCTCCGCGAACGAGACGACGGGTGCGACGTGGGCGTCGTGGTCGGTGAGCAGGGGTGGTCCGAGGAACGCGGTGACTCCTTCGAAGGAGTCGGCTTCCAGCACGAAGTAGAACGTGTGCTCGTTCGGGCAGACGTACGCCCCGTGTACCTCGACGTCGGCGTCGGCCGCCGTCTCCTCCATTCCACCGATCCACTCCGTGGCTTTCCCCTCGTTCTCCTCCCGTGCCCAGCAGTTCTCCGTGCTGTGTGTCATCGTGACGACGTAGCGCACTCGGATCACCCGGCCCCGTTTTCGATCGTCTCGCCGCGGAGGTCGATCCGGGTCACCGGAAGCCCCACACGCTCTGCGTGTTCGTACAGCGCCTTTTCGCTCTCCGCCTGGTAGTGACAGAACGTCCCCGTGACCGATCCGTCGGTTCGAGTTCGCACGTCCGACTTCAGCCACCGGATACCGACACCCTCGTCGGCGAGTTGCTGTACGACCCCGACGGCGTGTTCGGCAGCGGATTCGAACTCGTGTCTGGGAAGTGGTTCGTCCAGGTTGCGGAGGATCAGGTAGTCCTCCAGTTCGGTTTCGGTCATGTTTGTCACCTCTTCGCACAGGGAGCTACGACCGCCGGGGTACTGTAAATTCCTAGTGAAATATTTCACGGAGTGAAAGCGACGGTTCGCCGGGAACGAATCGGGAGTTCGGTCGGTCGCAGAGATCGCGTCGTGGGGCGGCTATCCTGCCGAAAGCGACACACCGGCTACTACCGATCGTCACGGGACGGTGAACCCCTCGGGGATCGGCGTCGCCGTGGCGGCCTCGTCGGCCGGTCGTGCCTCGTCGCGATAGCGTTCGAAGACCGAGAGCGCCCACTCCCGGGCCTCGGGTGCGTCGGTGTCGATCCACGCCAGGAGCGCTCTGGAGTCCGCGTCGTGACAGCAGATTCCCACCCGGTGGTCGAAGATGCCGATGCCACAGCGCTCCCTGTCGGGCAGGTCGTCGTGGACCAGGACGGTGCAGTGGTCCCGGGAGGTCGCCCGCTCGACCATCTCGGGGTTCCAGGCGACGGTCGCCGCCAGCACGTCCGGGGGGTAGACGTACTCGAACGCCATCCCGTCGAGCACCGCCAGACAGACCGCCTCGTTGGCGATCGACTTGAACACCGTCGTCCCCAGCCCACACATCGAGTCGCTCTCCTCGACGAGCTGGATCACCCGTTCGACGGGCTCGTACGGGTAGCCCGGTCCCGGGTAGGCGACGACGGCGTCCGCGAACAGCTCCACCGAAAAGCCTTCCATCTCGCGGGGGAGCCACCGCCAGACGTCGCGCAGTTTCCGCTCGGTCTCCATCGCCTCGCGCAGCTCAGAAAAGCGCTCGGCGACGAACGCCCCCAGCGGCGTCAGCTCGTACCTCGGACCGATCCGTTCGATCCAGCGCCGATCCTCGAAACTGCCCAGAACGCGTCCCATGGTGGGCGAGGACGCCCCCGTCGTCGCACGCAGGCCGTCCCGGTCACAACCCCGTTCCGCGAGCGCGTCGAGCACGCCGACGCGGTGTCTCGAGCTGGCGATGAACTCGATATCGTCGATCACCGAATCCATGGTAACAGTACGCACGGAAGAGTCGATACGTGTTCCGGTGGCTCCGTCGCCTCTCTACTCCTCCCGGGAGCGACCCGGGAGCCGACGCCTAATCCAGTCGCGCGGGCCGCCGACCTTGCGCGTGAGGTACTCCGGGAGGACGAGCATCACCGCCGCGAGCGAGAGGAAGCCGAGACCCAGAAGCGGCTGACCCCCGCCGAGGAACTCGACGCCGATGATCGCCAGCGGGATGGCGAAGACCAGCCCCGAGGCGAGTTGTATCAGCGTGAGCAGCCCGGGCGAGTTCATACCGTACCTACTCGACCGGAGGGGAAAAGCGCCACGTCACGGATCGGGGATCAGAGCCCGAACAGCGAACGGAGGAACTCGACGAGCCGCTCCCAGAGGCTCCGTGTCCCCCCCTCCTCGCCCGTCACGTCCTCGCCGCCCCCGTCGGGCGTCCCGTCGTCCGACGCGGGAGCGTCGTCCTCGGCGTCCGATTCCTCGCCCGCCGGTGTGGGCGTCGGCGTGGCCTCCTCCGCGCCGAACTCGACGTCGATCCCCGCCCTGATGCGTTCGTCGCGCGCTTCGAGCACGCCGAGGCGGTGCAGCGCCTCCTGGAGGGTGACGATCTCGATGTCGCGTTCGAGCGCCTCCTCGATGACGAAGCGGATGCGCTCTTCGGGGAGCGTCTCGTGGTTCGAGTGACCGGCGAGGACGCCGAAGTCCGGATCGGTCGCGATCGTATCGAGCACCGCGAGCACCCGATCGTCGTCCATCGAGTCGGTCTCCACGTATCCCCGGGTCAGCGAGAGCGGGTCCGGGTCGAGATCGGGGTTGAACGGCCCGCGACCGGGCCGGCCGTTCGGCGTGGCGTCGTAGACCGACGGGACGACGTTCCTGACGCCCTCAACCCAGTCGTAGGTGTGGACGTAGCCGTCGACCCGCCCGCCCTGGTCCTCCAGCCAGCCCTCTAGCGTCGACTGTGACCCGGCGAGCACCTCCTCGGTGAACGCGTCGGTGTAGCGGACGACCGCCTCCGAGGAGAGCGACTCGGGGAGGCCCTCCTCTACGAGGAGAAACCGCTCGTCGTCGTCCTCGCGCTCGCGGCCCGCGGCGGTCGCCTCGACCCGGCTGTCGCCGTCGATGAAGACGAGCGGGTCGCCCGAAAAGCGTCCCTGGAGGTCGCTCCTGACCGGGATCCGCGTCTCGCCGGCCTCGACGCTCCCCTCGAGCGGTACCTCACCGAGCAGCCGGTGGTGGTTCGTGTGGCTCATCACCTCCCAGCCCTCCGCGTGGATCTCCCGGAGCTGTCCCGGCGAGAGCCACTCGCCCGAACCGTCCTCCATCAACCCCGGGCAGGCAGCGATACAGCCCGGGACGTCGTACTCCCGGTGGACCCGAAACGTCTTCGTGTAGTCCTCGGCCGGGCTGTCGTCGTAGACGAGGACCAGCAGGCCCGCCGCCTCCCCGGTCGCCGATGCCCGCGGCGCGTGGGCCGCCCACGCGAGCCCCGCCGCCCCCGCCCCGGTCGTCCGGAGGAACCCCCGCCGGGTCCGTCCTCTCTCCTGTCCGGTCATGTCGAGCGAGGGGAGTCGTCCCTGGCGGTTACCTATTCGCTCGGTAAACCTGTCGAGAATTCCGAACAGTGTGTATTTGCTATACTTTTGTCTCAGGAGTCCAGGATCGTGTGGCGGCAGACGGGACAGGCCCTGTCGTCGTTCCCCGTGTCGAACGTCGACTCCGTCCCCGTCCACTCACACTGCGGACACGTACGCACGCTGATAGCCATCGTGTACGTGGCGACCCCTCACAGCCGTCAATCTGTCGCATGCACACATGAGTCGCCTTCGAGGAGTGGGGGGGTGTATCGAGAGTTCCCATACGACCCGACAGTATTATCATATATTAATATGGGGGTGGGCGGAACGGGTTTAGCCCGCACTCACCAACCCGGGGTATGTTCACCGGGATCGTCGAGGAGCGGGGCGTGGTGCGCGAGGTCACCCACGACGAGGGTGAGAGACGCCTCTGGATCGACTGCTCGTTCGCCGACGCGCTCCGTGAGGGCGAGAGCGTGAGCGTGAACGGGGCGTGTCTCACCGTCGAGCGAACGGACGCCGCGGGCTTTTCCGTGTTCCTCGCGACCGAGACGGTCGAGCGGACCTATCTCGGGGAGGTCGAAGAGGGCGAGGAAGTGAACCTCGAACGGGCGATGACTGCCGGGGGACGGTTCGACGGCCACGTGGTCCAGGGTCACGTCGACGCGACCGCTCGCGTCGAGTCGGTCGAGCGGGTGGGCGAGGACTGGCGGTTTTCCTTCTCGCTGCCCGCGGCACTCGCACGCTACGTCGTCGAGAAGGGCTCGATCACGGTCGACGGTATCAGCCTCACGGTCGCCGATCTCGGCACCGAGACGTTCTCCGTGGCGATCGTCCCGACGACCTACGAGGTGACGACGCTGTCGGCGAAGTCGGCGGGCGATCCGGTCCACCTCGAAGTGGACGTGATCGCGAAGTACGTCGAATCCGTGACCGAACCGTACGCCGACGGACCGGCGACCGTCGACCGGTGAGCACCTCTCTCCGTGAGCGCTGCCTGTCTCGCGGTACCGGCCGGCAGCGAGTTCGCGTCCGGTCTCGAAGTGGAACTCCTCGACCGGCCGTTCGGCGCCCCCGGTAGATGCTCTTGACCGTCCGTTCGAGGCGGTCGAATTCGTGCGAGTCGGTTATTCTCGATCCCCTCGCGGGTTCGCACCCGCCACCTCGGTGGGGGTGGTGATCGTCACCTCGACGTCCTGGGCGAGCGAGACGAGCGTGTAGACGGGCGCCCGCCGCGCCCACTCGTCGACGAGGTCCTTCTCGAGCGCCTCGCCCTCGATCTCGATCTCGACCGTCAGGTTCTCGAAGACGCCGTCGGCCTCGGTGAGGTCAGCGAGGCTGAAGAGGACGCGGGGATCGACCTCGGTCCGGACCCGCGTCTGGAGCCCCTCGACGTCGACGCCGTTCGCGACGGCGTTGACCGTGATCCCGACGTTGATACAGGCGGCGAGCGCGGCCAACGCGCCCTCGATCGGATCCATCCGGTCGGTCGCACCGATCCACCCACCGGCGTCGAGCAGCTCCTTACAGCCGCCGTACGGGATCGTGTAGTCGCGGGTCTCGCGCACGATCACCTCGTCACCGAGCGTGTAGCTGTCGACCTTTGACAGGCTGTGGCCGCAAGTCCCCTCGTACGTCGAGCGGGCTCCGAGACCGAGCGTGATCGCGTCGGGGTGTTCGGCCGCGCGTTCGGCGAAGGCGTCGAGTCGGTCGAGCTCGACACCGTGCATCACTCGTTCGTCGTTTGACATGGTCTCGTCTTCCCCACTCCCGAGACCGGATACGAACGCGAACACGAGGTAGCTACCGACTGGGATTTGGGCGCCCCGTGACCGTCGTGCAGCGGGTGATCGACCGGACGGACGGGCGCGGGGTCCGTTCCGTGGACCACCGCTCGACCCGGTATCGCGACTGACGACGGCGAGAGTGAGACGAGAAACGTCGACCGAGCGGCCTCGATCACGACACAGGATCGAGGTGGTCACTCCTGGATCGGGTCGAGCGGGAGCGTCGGCGTCGTGCGTCGGTAGGCGGTGTACGTCGACTCGGCCCACTCGTACACCGCTGGGGCGTCGCTGTCGACGAGCACGCGGACGGTCACGCCCTCGGGGCCGTAGCCGCTGATCGCGACCCGGTCGTCGAAGAGACAGACCCCGTACGAGGGCAGGTCGTCGTGTAATCGGATCGTGAGGTCACCCCTCTCGAAGGTCGTCGAGAACTGCTCCGAACGGGTCGAGCGGATGTAGTTCGCGACCCTGGGCGGGGCGATGAGGTCCGCGTGCATCCCGTCGTCGAGCCGCCGGCAGAGTTCGTCCCGGCACGGCTCGAGCAGCGCCACGTCGAACCCGACGGCCCGGAACCGATCCGACCCCTCGAACAGGGAGACGAACCGGTTCACCGGAGCGTACGGGGCGTCGGCGGCGGCGACCGTCACGGCCGCATCGGAGACCATCTCGATCGTGAAGCCGCTCTCCTCGCCCGGGAGCCACCCCCAGACGTCCCGCAGCGTCTGCTCGGTCTCGACGCGGTCGATCAGCTCCACCATCCCCGAGGCGATGTACGCCCCGAGCTGGGTCGTCTCGTACTGGTAGTCCACCTTTCGAACCCAGTTTCGGTCCTCGAACTCGCGGATCGTCCGTCGGATCGTCGAGGAGGAGACGCCGGTCAGCTCGACCAGTTCGGATCGGCTCCGGGGACGGACCGTCGACGCCGCGAGCGCCGCCACCCGGTGGTCCGCCCGCGTGAGGTACGCGATGTCTTCGACCGGCGATCTCGATCTACTCGGTTTCATGCTGTCGTGTCCGTGCCGGGTCGGGCGCGACGGTGGACCGGTCGAGGGTTGGCGACGGGAGTCGGGGGACCTTTTCCGCACTCCTCACGCGCTGGCCGCTGCCGACGGACGAGTTCTTCTAGCGCGGGTTCCCCCTCGGCGTTCTCGCTCGCGCCTCCGCTCACCGACCCCATCGTCTCGCCACTTCGGATTACCATGGGCGCAGAACCGGAAATATTCACCGGGTGAAATCCACTCACCGGGTGGGACGATCCCGGGTGATGAACGAACGTGACAGTCCAGAAGTGGATCCCGACCGCTCCGCTCGCGGCCACGAACCGGGCGAGTGGCCCCTCTCGAGAACCCGTCCGGCGCTCGTCGACGACCACGGTCTCGCACGGACTGCTGTAGCCTGTACCGTTCGGACCGAGCGGTACACAGTACAGGGTCCGTATCAGGGGTCGAACTCGGTGCGCTCGGGAATCAGCTCGCGTTCGTCGAGGCGCTCGATGCCGGCGTCCCTGTACGCCTTCATGTAGCGCGAGGCTTTCCGATAGAGTATGTAGGCGACGAAGCCGTCGTAGAGGACGATGAACCCGAGCAGTGCGATCGGGAGGGTGATCCAGGTCGCGGAAGCGACGAGCAGGCCGGGGACGATCCCCGCGAGGCTGTTGTACAGCGCGTGGAGGATCGCCGCGATCGTCAGCCCCTTTATCACGATCGGGCCCGCGTTCTCGGGGTTGAACTTCGCGAGGCCGAGGTAGAAGCCGGCGATGGCCGAGTAGAGGACGTGTCCGGGGCCGGCGAGTGATCGGACCGCAGCGGTCGCGCCGGCCTCGTCGACGACCTCCATCGCGGCCAGCCCCGAGTCCAGTCCCTGCGTGATGTAGAAGGCGTTCTCGATGGTGGCGAAGCCGAGGCCGGCGACCGCGCCGTAGACCATCCCGTCGATCACCGCGTCGAAGCGCGTCGATCGGTAGGCGTAGAGCCGTACGGCGAGCAGTTTCACCGTCTCCTCGACGGGGCCGACGACGAGGAAGAAGAAGAGGACGAGTCCGAGGAAGCCGAGGGCGCCGAAGGCCGGTTGCAGGACGCTGTTGATGACGGCCGCGAACATCGCGAAGAGGACGGCGAGCAGGAAGGTGACGACGAGCAGCGAGAGCGGCTCGCCGGTCGTCACGTCGGCGTACCAGATGTAGACGGCGATCCCCAGGGCGGGGACGACCGAGAGGAAGACGAGCGTGCCGACGACGGGGTCGGCGACGAGCACGCCGACACCCCCGAGGATCAGCTGTGCGAGCAAGAGGACGAACGCGAGCGCCACGAGCACCACCCGCAGGCTCACGGCGCCGAAGCGGTGGATCCCGACCGCGAGCGAGTCGAGGAACGACCGACGCTCCCAGGTCGTGATCTCGTAGAGGTCGCGATCGTCGCTCGTCTCGCGCTCGACCGGATCCCGGCCCCTGTTCATACCCACCGTTGGGCCGGCCGGTCCCTAACCGTTCCCCCGGCGGGAGAGCGCCGTCCCGACTCGGCACGCTCAACACCCCCGTCCCCATAGCGGGCGTATGCACTTCGACGGGCGAACCCAGCGGGCGTTCCGCGAGGCCGGCGTCGATCGGGAGACGGTCGAGCGGGTCGCGGATCGGGTCGTCGAACTGGCGAGGGAGGACGCGGAACGGGTCGAGGGCTTCTTCGGCGCACACGACCGGGTCGTCTCCGACATGGATCTCGCACACAGCTCCGAGGAGTTCCCCGAGCACACCGTCGACTACTGCGATCTGTTCACCCACGGCGCCGAGATCAGGGGCTACCTCCGCTTCGACTCCTGGGGCGTGCCCGTCGAGGACGTCCGGGTGCTCGTCGGCGAGGCGCTACCGGACGTAGTCGAGTGTACGCTCGGGCCGACGGTGAACGGGCGGGTGCGCTTTTCGACCGATCGGGAGCGACTATGAGGGTGCGCGTTCGGGGGATCTACACCACTGCGCTGACCCGACTGCTGGCCGAGGGGGACCACGAGGTCGTCCAGGTATCGAAGCCGATACGCGAGCGGTTCGACCGGGAGTTCTCCCACACGCTCGCCGACTGCGACCTGGCGACCACGGGGGACCGCCAGGGCGTCGAACTCTCGGGCGACCCCGACGCCGTCGCGGCGACGAGGGCACTGCTCGAGGGGCTAGGAATCGACACGTTCGCCTGGGACGACCCGCTAGCGCGAGGGGCCATCGTCGAGGGCACCGTGCGCCGGGAACGGGGTCGTGGGGCGGTCGTCGACTGCGGCGACGGGGAGGGCTTTCTCCCGTTCGACGACGCGGACGGGTACGTCGAGGTCGGCGACAGCGTCAGGGTGCAGGTCGCGAAGCCGACCCCGCCGTGGAGCGATCGGGAGCCGACGCTCACCGGTGAGGTCGGCGTTGGGACGCCCGGCGGTCTGGTTCGGCTGGTCGCCGGTCGCGAGGGCGTCGTCGACGCGCCCGATCGCGAGACGGCAGGGCTGGTCGACCTGCTCGACGACCCGCCGGAGGCATGGGGTGTCGAACTGGGTCGGGGTGCGGAGAGGGCGAGCCTGGAGACGCTCTCGGCGGCGCTCTCGGCGGCACGCGAGCGGGCGCTCGCGGTCGACGACGCGCTCGATCGGGAGGTGGGCGAGGAGGGCGTCCGGACTGCGCCGTTCGCGACGACCTGGTGCTGGTTCGGCCGCGAGTCACGGTTCGCGCTCGACGACCTACGAAGGGAGGTCACGGGGACCATGGCCGGCCACCACCGGATCAAGGCGGGGAGCGAACGGGCGAGCGGTCCCGTCGACTTCGTCGAGGCGCTCTGTCCGGCGATCGAGGCGTTCCCGTTCGGGGTGGTCGCCGACCAGTTCGGCCCAGGAGTCGGCGACGCGCTCGCGATCGAACACGGCAAACCCGACGGGCGGCTGATCACGCTCGGCCGGGGAGAGGTGGTCGAGGTGGATCCCGAGGGGAGCGTCGTCCTCCGCCGCGAGATGACCGCGGGGGGCACCTACGACGCGCTCTCGGCGACCCGGGAGGACGGCGACGTCGCGCTCACCACGCTCTCGGAGGGACGGTGGTGGTACCCGACGGTCTACCGGAGCGAGGAGGGCGTGCGGAAAGGGACGTACGTGAACGTCTGTACCCCGATCGAACTCTTCCCCGGCGCCGCCCGGTACGTCGACCTCCACGTCGACGTGGTGAAAGACGCCGCCGGCAGGGTCGAACGGGTCGACGACGACGACCTCGACGGGGCGGTCGAGCGGGGGAACGTGAGCCGACCGCTCGCCGATCGTGCTCGCGACGTAGCCGCGTCGATCGAACGCGCGCTCTCCTAGGCGACGTCCGGTGTCTCGTCGTCCTCGACCTCGCGTTTGAGCGACTCGCGACGGGACTTCGCGTCGCGCCCGGTGGCCTCGAGGAGGAAGTCGTTCTTCGCGCTGACTGCCTCGCCGGCTGCTTCGAGGTCGTCGGGCGAGAGCTCGGTCGGATCGCGCTCCTCGAACTCGACGGCGAGCGTGTCCTTCTTGCCGCTGTAGGAGACAGCGCCGGCCACGATGCGCTCGAAGACGGGGTTGTCGGGTTCGGAGACGACGAAGAGGTCGCTCCCGTTGTACTCCTCGGTTTCGGTGATCGGACCGAAGTACTCCTCGACGGTCGCCTCCAGGTCGGGGATTCGCTCCTCTAGGTGCTCGCCCCGGCGCATCTTGTACTCGCGCATGGGACCGTAATCGAGTGGGGTGGATTTACGGGTTTCGTCTACCGCTCGGCGAGGTAGCCCCGGTGACACTCCGGGCAGATGTCGCCCACACGGAGCGAGGGGCGGTCGCCGAGGCGGTCGGCGTCACAGGCGGGACAGACGAGTTCGCCCGCGATGCCGGAGCCGACCGGGCGGTCGGAGACCGGCGCGCTCGCCGCCCGCTCGAACCCGACGACGGTGTCGGTCGACCGCTCGCGCGAACCCCGGTCGGCGTTCGGCCCCCCACTGACCTCGACGTCGACGAGCGCCTCCTCGTCGGCCGCGACGCTGAACCCCTCGTCCTCGCCCTCGGTCTCCGGCCATCGACCCGCCGTCGCGCCGGGTTCGGGCGACGCCCGCTCGTCCTCGTGGCTCGGCCACTCGCCGGGGCGTCGCTCCTCGGGGTCGTCCTCCAGGATCTCCGCGTCGTCCTGATCCGGATCGTAGTTCGCGGTCGTGCTCCACGAGTCGTTCCGGGAGGTCGTTCGGGAAGAGCGCTCTCGCGGGCGAACCCTCCCGGAGTCGTGGCTCACCCGGGAACGGGAGTCCGTCGCGGGAGCAGAGTCGTCTCCGGAGGTGGGGTCCGGTCGTCGTTCCCGGCCGCGGTCGGCCGAGGAGGCCCGATCGGGGTCCCCGGTCGAGACGACCGGCCCGCCGTCAGGCTCGTCCGACCACGACCCCGTCTCCCCGGTCGTGCTGACCTCCGTGTTCTCGCTGATCACCGTGGCTGCCCCGCAGTGGGTACAGCGCTGGAACTCCGTGACGGTGATGACGACCTCGCTCCCCCGCTCGTCGCGAGACCGTTCGATTTCCGGTTCGCCGTACTCGTGTCCGAGAAGCGAACACCTGAGACCCATGATTGGCTGTCTATCTGTCGGGGTGACCAAAAACCCTCCCCATCGGCGAGGGGACCGGGCGTCGACTCGCGGGGTGGCCGACAGTATAAGACCCCTGCACGACGAGTAGGGGGTATGGCGAGATCGCGGGGCTACGGGCGTCGAGACGAGCACGAGGTCGCGGTGCTCGACGCGCTCGTCGAGTGGCGCGAGGAGGGGCTCACCGTGTTCGAACTCCGGGCCACCGCCGACGTCTCGATCGACGAACTGGAGGAGGCGCTGCGCAACCTCAAGGACGACGACCTCATCACCGTCGAGGAGAACGGCGACCGGACGGTGATCCGTCCCGCGGACTCGATCGCACCCGGGAAAGCGGACGAGCGATCGTTCCTCGACCGGGTCCGCGATCGTCTCCCGTTCTGATAGGGATCGTCGTCGCCACCCGGATCTCGCGGGCTCACACGTCTCCGGTGTCGTTCGATTCGCAGCCCGGAACGTATGCGCTCCTACGATGATCCCTATGAACGGGGGCCGCAGTCACACCCCTTTAGACCCGCCGTCTCCAACCCCCCGTATGCACACACGGAGGGCGCGATGACCGTCGTCGAGTCGTTCCACGCCGACCACGGTGCCGTCTTCACGGAGCGAGGCGGCCGGCGCTACCCGCGTCACTACGGGCGACCCGAGCGCACCCACCGCGCGGTGCGAAACGCCGTCGGCGTGACCGAGGCCCCCTACGGGGTCGTGAGCGTCACCGGCGAGGACCGCGTCGAGTACGTCGACAACGTCGTCTCGAACCGGGTACCAGGAGGGGACGGACGGGGGGTCTACGCGCTGCTCTGTGACCCACAGGGTGGGATCGTGACCGACCTCTACGTCTACAACGCCGGCGAGCGGCTCCTGCTTTTCACCGCGCCGGGGCACGCCGAACCGATCGCCGCCGACTGGTCGGAGAAGACGTTCATCCAGGACGTGACGATCGAGGCCGCGAGCGACGAGTTCGCCGTCTTCGGCGTTCACGGGCCGGTATCGACTGAAAAGATCGGGAGCGTGTTCAACCGTGGCGCGCCAGACGGGACGCTCGTCTTCGACCGGGGCGAGATCGCGGACGTCGGCGTCACCGTGATCGCGGGCGACGACCCGCTTGGCGAGGAGTCCTACGAAGTGGTCTGTCGGGCCGAGGAGGCCGAGCGGGTCGTGAGCGGGCTGTTGACGTTCGGGACGGGCGCCGCGCCGTTCGGGCTCCAGACGTGGGAGTCGCTCGCGCTCGAGGCCGGGACGCCGCTCTTCCCGAGCGAACTGGAGGGACGAATCCCGAACGTCGCAGGTATGAAAAACGCCGTCGACTTCGAGAAGGGCTGTTTCGTCGGTCAGGAGGTCGTGAGCCGGGTCGAGAACAGGGGCCAGCCGAGCAAGCGACTCGTCGGGCTGACCTGCGAGGCGCTTCCGGAGCCCGGTGCCGTCGTGTTCGACGGCGACGGCTCCGCGGGGGAGGTCACCCGCGCCGCGGAGAGTCCCCTTCTAGAGAGCGCCATCGCGTTCGCGTTCGTCCCGTTCGACCTCAAGGGCGACGCGCTGACCGTTCGGGTGAACGGCGAGGAGGTCGGTGCGGAGCGGGTCGACCTGCCGTTCGTCGAGGGCAGCGGCCGGTCGGCGCGACTGCCGAGCTACTGAGAGACGACGGTCGGCGAGCGCGGCTTTCACAGGCCGGGAGACTCGCTAACCGTCCTCACGACGACGACCGCCCATGGACGCGATCGACTACGAGGGACTCGTCGAACGGCTCCGAACGCAGTCGAGCGTCGCCTCCGGATCGGACACCGAACGGGTGTGGATCCGGACGCTCGACGACGTGACCGTCGAACAGCTACGCGAGCTACCCGAGGCGCTCGACACCGACGTCGACATCGGGGCGTGTAGCTACTACCTCTCGCCGTCGAACGCGAACGCGGCCACCGAGGACCGGGCCGCACTCGAAGACCGCCTGGGTCACCCGGTCACCGTCGAGGATGAGATGGTCGACGACGCGGTCCTGTTCATGGATCCCGATGCCGTCGGCGACGACGGCGAGATCACCGACCCCTCTCGTATCACACTCGGCACCCTCGAGTAGGCGGGCTGACGTCCCGACCCGACAATTGGCTCAGGACCGCGAGAAGAGCGCCTTCAACTGCTCGAGCGAAAAGAGCGAGGTCGGCCGGTCCATGTGGACGCCGATCTCGCCCGAGAGCGTCCTGAGACCCACTCGCTGGATCGGCTCCGGCAGCGAGTACGCCCGCCGCAGCCAGTGTCCCAGTTCGATCTCGCGCGAGAGATCGGAGCGCCACGCCTCCTCGTAGCGGGCGAGACTCGCCGGGTTCCGGGGGTTCACCGTCCGGACCGCGTGATCCGCCGCGGTCATCCCGTAGAGGATCCCGCCACCCGTAAAGGGCTTCGTCTGGGCGGCGGCGTCGCCGATCAGCAGCCCCCTGTGACTCGTCACCCGCTCCGGCAGGCCGATCGGGATCGCCCCGGAGCAGAACTCGGCGATCTCGACGCCGTAGCCGGCGGTGAACTCGTCGAACAGCTCCCTGAGATCGCGGGCCGGCGGCGCAGCTAACCCGTACTCGACGCCGGCCTCGCCGCGGGGGATCCGCCAGGCGAAGAATCGCGGCGCGGTGAGGTGGACGTCGACGAACGCCTCGTCGTCTTTCTCCTCGCTGAACCCGAGCACGCCGTGGAGGATCTCGCCGGGTTCGGGTAGCGAGAGCGCCCTGCGTACCCTGGAGGTCGGCCCGTCGCAGCCGACGATCATCCTCGTCCGTACGGTCTCCGTCGTCTCCGGCCCTCTGACGGTGAGTTCGACCTCGTCATGGCCCTCCTCGATCCCGGTTACGGTGTGGCCCTCTCTGACCGACGCGCCGGCCTCACGGGCGAGGTCGGCGAGCGTGCGGTCCAGTCCCACTCGATCGATCACGTTCGAGACGACCTCGCGCTTGTAGAAGGGGTACTCCCGGCTGCCCGGCCCGCCGGTGTGAAACCGCGCGCCGTAGATCTCGTTCTGGAACAGCCTCTCCCGAGCGTCGTCTGGGACGAACTCCCAGATATCGGTGCTGACGTGGCCCGAGCAGGCGAGCGGAGTGCCGACGGAACCGCTCTCGAAGGTGACCACGTCGTGGCCCGCCTCGGCGGCTCCGCGCGAGAAACGAGAGCCGGCGGGGCCGGCACCGACGACCGCGAAGTCGTACATCGACCGTTCCTACCGGCCTGTCCGTAAATAACCCCTCGGTCGGTGACCGAACCCCGCGCTTCATTCGTCCGAGGATACATATCTCATCGGATTCATGTGTGAGTATGGACAGACGCGCGTACCTGAGCGGTCTGAGCGCCGCAGCGCTCGCGGGCTGTCTCGCCACCGGACCGGGGTCGACGCTCTCGGGTCCGAGCGAACCGTTGCGCCTCGCGATCGAGTCGGTCGCCACCCAACGGCTCTCGCTCCGGATCAACGACCTCGGCGAGGATCCACCCACCGCGGAGGAGGAGGTGGTCGGTATAGCGGAGATCGACGAGGCGTACCACGACACGATCCGGACGGCGGCCGAGACTCGCGGCCTCCACGGCGTCGAGAACCCGCCGGAGGGGCTAGCCGAGGCGTTCGACGGCCACGAGTTCCTCTCCATCGACGACACCTACTACTGGGTCGCCGTCAGCGATAGCTCGGGCGTCGAGGTCTCGTTCGACGCGGAACTGGTCGACGACCTGGCGAGCGACCACGATCCGGGCGTGCTCTCGCTCTCGCTCGAGAACCGGGGCGAGCGGACGGTCGAGATCGGAAGCGGCGCGCCCGCCCCGTTCGGCGTGCTCTCGATCCACCCGGAGGGGGAACCCGACGGCGAGAGCTACCTCCTCTGGACCAGCGAGTATGAAGAGAGCGACCACGTCCGCACCGTCGGCCGGTCGGTGAGGACCGTGCAGGACATCGGCGTGATAACCGATCTCGACCCCGACGACCGGGTCGAGCACGAGTACGAGATCGACCCGGCGGGCCTCGTGGAGGGGAGCTACGAACTCACTGGCTCGGTGGGGGTCGGCGACGGCGAGAGTGGTGGGTCGCTGCCCTACACGGTGCGCATCCAGGTCCTGTAGGTCGCGACGACGGTCCGTGTGGGTCGTGACTACCCCTCGAGTCGGTCGACCTCGTACGTCGTCACCTCGAACGGATTGCCGTACGGATCGGTGAAGTAGATCGAGTGCGAGAGGTCGTGGTCGACGACGTCCTCGTGCCGGATCGGCTCGCCGTCGGCGTCCGAAACCGGAAGCGCCGGGAGCGAGTCGACGAACGACCGGAACGTCTCCCGGTCGACGCGAAACGCGACCCGTCGGTAGCCCGTCGGCTCGCGATCGCCGGTCGGCTCCCCCTCGAACACCGCGAGCAGGGTGGCTCCGTCGTCGCCGGAGAGCATCAGCGGTCCGTCCGCCGCCCACGCTTCGAGTTCGGGGGCCGGCGTGAGCCCGAGGGTCGCCTCGTACCAGGCGGCCGCCTCCTCCCGGTCGGGGACGAACAGCTCGACGTGGTCGATACTCGCACGCTCGATCGGGGTTCGTGTCTCGTCGCTCGTCACGTCCGTCACCCCTCGACGACCGCCAGCCCGCGAACCGCGCGGTCCTCGAACGCCTCTCGCGAATCGAGCGGGAGTCGATCCCACGAGTCGCCGCCGTCTTCGCTTTGGTGGATCCCGTGGTTCGTCGCGGCGTAGACGCCCGCTCCGGCGGTCGCGAGCACGGCTCGATACGTGCCCTCGCCCGTCGGTATCCCACGGTCGTCGAGACGCTCCCACGGCTCGCCGTCCCGTCTCCTGTACAGGTAGCTCTCGCCGACCCGGTGGGCGGCGTTCGCGCCGCTCGCCGAGGAGAGCAACGTCGTCTCCGGATCGTCGGGCACCGGTACCACACTCCAGCAGTAGCGGTGGTCGAGCCCCTCCTGTGGCCGGTCCCACGTCTCGCCGCCGTCGTGGCTCTCGGCGTAGCCGTCGCCCGCGGCCGACCAGACCCTATCGGGTAGTTCG
Organism: Halalkalicoccus sp. CGA53; assembly: GCF_036429475.1. Classification (GTDB taxonomy): domain Archaea; phylum Halobacteriota; class Halobacteria; order Halobacteriales; family Halalkalicoccaceae; genus Natronorarus; species Natronorarus salvus. The sequence continues at coordinate 1,349,518 of NZ_CP144125.1, read as the reverse complement.
GGATGGGTCGCCAGCGAGTGGTTGTCCCGTCTCGATCCGGGCGGGCGCTCGCTCCAGCTCTCGCCCGCGTCGTCGGTGACGAGCAGCGCCCCAGCCTCGATCCCCACGTAGAGCCGTTCTCGCTCCCTCGGATCGACCTCGATCCACCGGACGTGGTGGGTGTCGGGCCGGGGCGGGAAGTACCACTCCGGCTCGGAGGGGAGGTCGGTGATCCCCTCCCTCTGCTCCCAGGTGTCACCACCGTCGCTGGATCGATAGACTGCACTCGGTTCGGTCCCGACCCAGAGCTCGTCGGGGTCGTGCGGGCTCACCGTCGCGCTCGTCACCCGCTCGGAGTCGATGACGGCCTCGCCGACGCGTTCGAAGGAGTCACCACCGTCCTCGCTCCGATAGAGCCCGGCGTCGAACGTCCCGACGAGGATCCGGTTCGGTCGCTCGGGCGAGACCGCGACGCACTCGATCCGTCTGTCGGTCAGTTCGGTCGCCGTTCGCCACTCGTCCCCCTCGCCCGTAGCGACGACGAGGCCGTCCCGAAGGGCGGCGTAGATCCGGGGCATACCTGCTGTAGGACACCGACGGTGAAAGGGCTATCCCGAATCGACCGTCCGGCGGAGGAGCGCGACGCAGACGAGTGCGGCGAACGCTCCGAACGCGAGGGTCGGGAACGCGAGGGCGTACCCCCCAGAATCGAGCGCCCAGCCGAAAGCGACCGGCGAGACGACCGTGGTACTGAACCCGACGAACGACTGGATCGAGAGCGCGGTCCCCATCCGCTCGTCCGCGACGACTTCGGTCACGGTCGTCGAGGTCGGCGCGCTGTCGGCGGTGAGCGCTACCCCGTAGACGAAGACGAGCGCCACGAGCGCCGGGAGCGGGAGCCACGAGAGCAGAGCGAGCGTGGCGCTCACCAGCCCGCTCGCGAGCAGTGCGACGGCGATCACCGGCGTCCGGCCGATCCGGTCGGAGAGCGTTCCGCCCGCGAGATTTCCGAAGCCGCCGAGGAGGATCATGACGCCCGCGAGCGTCCCAGCCACGAGCGCGGGCGATGCGGTCGCGGCGACCGCGGGCGTCACGAGCAGGAACGCGACGAGCCAGTTGCGCACGCCGAAGAGTTCCCAGTTGTGCCAGGAGTAGACCCCGACGGCCGCGAGGTACGACCGGTTTCGCAGGACCGCGAGGTCGAGACCCACCCGGTCGCGACGGGTCGCTCCCGGGGCGTCCCGGCCGAGGCCGAGGACGAGCGGTGCGACCGCGAGCGCGCCGACGCTCGTCACGGCGATGGCGCTCCGCCAGCCGACCGCGCTCGCGATTCCCGAGGCGACGAGGAACGAGAGCCCACTGCTCAGCGAGAACGTCCCGATGTAGACCCCCATCGCCGTCCCACGGCCGGACTCGGCGTACCAGTCGGCGACGAAGCGCATCCCGGGGACGTAGACGCCCGCCATCCCGATCCCGGAGAGGAATCGAAGCAGCGTTCCGTCGAGGAACCCGGTCGCACCGGCGGCGAACGCGAGGCTCCCGATCCCGGTCACCGTCGCGCCGACCGCGATCACCCACCGTGGGGAGTACCTGTCCGCGAGCATGCCGGCGGGGACGATGGCGAGGAGGTAGCCCGCCTGGAACGCCCCGAAGACGATCCCCGCCTCGGTACCCGAGAGCTCCCACTCGTCGACGACGAACGGCAGCACCGCGCTGTAGTTGAACCAGACCAGCACGGAGAGAAAGAGCGCGGCGCTCGCGACCGCGAGCATCCGGCGTCGTCCGTCGGGAGCCATCCGGCCAAACCGACCGGGCTGAGCGAGGTAGCCGTTGGGATGGCGGTGATTTCCGGACGTTCCCGAGGAGCGCGCCGCCCGGACGTTACGAACTTTTTATACTTTTAGGGCCCACCCCCGGCATGGACGAACCTCGCTGGTGGTATCTCGTCCTCGTCGCGTACGGGCTCGCGCCACTGGCAGTTCCGGTACTCCTGGTCTGGTGGAGCCTCTCTCGGTCGTTCTCCTCGTTCGGGGGCGTCGGCGGAGTTCAAACGCTCCTGGCGGTCCTCCTCCCGAACGCCCTCGCGCTGGCGGTCGTGGTCGTCACCGTCCCCGTCGGCGTCTACTGCGACGCGAGAGCCGTCCGGCGGCTCGGCTGGGAGCCGAACGCGCGTCGGTGGCTGCTCGCATCGATCGTCTTCCCGATATCGCTCGTCACCGCCGGGGCCTACCTCTACCGGAGAAAGCGAGCCGTCGGCCTCGCGGGGATCGGGCGGGAGGAACCGCTCTCGCGCGAGGAGATCGAACGCTCTCGTTGGTGGACCCTCGCGCCCGTTGGAGCGCTCGGGGGACCGCTCGTGCTCGTCTCGCTCCTCGTCGTCCCTCCGCTCCTCCTCGGGTCATCCGCCCTGCTGCTGGTCGCGTACGCCGGCGTCGTGTCGCTCGCGCTGTACTCGCTCGGCGTCTGGGTCGACCGCGCACGGATACACGACTCGGAGGTCGACTGGTCGCCCTCGCACCTCTGGTTCGCCGCGGCGTTCCTCGGACTACCCGGGGTGCTGGTCGCAGGCATCGCCTACCCGGTCGTTCGGCGCCGGAAGCTCCGTCGGAACGAGGCCACGGACGGCGACCGGAGCGCCTCCGGGGAGGGACGGGCGTGTCGGACCTGTGACGAACCGTTCGGGGACGCGGCGTTCTGCGTCGGGTGCGGGAGACACGCGACGGCGACGAGGCCGGGGCTGGTCGTCTCGTACGTGGTCGCGTTCCTGGTGGTGATCGTCGGCGTCTCTCACCTCGCGTATCCCGAGATCCGGTCGGACCTCCTCGTCGGCGTCGGCTGGACCGTCCTCGGGTCGGTCGTCTTCCCACCCGTCCAGCGATGGCTCCGGCGGTGCGGCGTCGAGCTCGGGCGGTGGACCGCGTGGGTCGTGCTGATCCTCGGCGTCGTCGTGATCGAACAGCTCGTCATCTCGCTCGACGGACCGCTCTGAACCGCAGATCCCGTGGGTAACCGGGACGAATCTACCCTCTACTCAGTCGTCGCCCGCGACCTTCGCCGCCTTTCGCTCGCCCGACCGCGGCCCCTCTAACTCCACGTCCGGGAGCAGATCCCTGAGGTACCGGCCCGTGTGCGAGGCCTCGATCTCCGTGAGCTCCTCGGGGGTGCCGGTCGCGATCACCTCGCCGCCGTTCTCGCCGCCTTCGGGACCCAGATCGACGACCTGATCGGCGTTCTTCACCAGATCCAGCTCGTGCTCGACGACGACGACGGTGTTGCCGTTGTCGACCAGCCGCTGGAGGACGTCGATCAGTTTCCGCTCGTCCTCGGGGTGGAGCCCGGTCGTCGGCTCGTCGAGTAAGTAGAGCGTGTCTCCGGTCTGGCGCTTTCCGAGTTCCTCCGCGAGTTTCACGCGCTGGGCTTCCCCTCCCGAAAGGGTCGTCGACGGCTGGCCCAGGCGCATGTAGTCGAGGCCCACGTCCGAGAGTAGCTGGAGTCGACTCTTTATCCGGTGGTCGTGCTCGAAGAAGTCGAGCGCCTCCTCGACGCTCATGTCGAGTACGTCGGCGATCGTCGCGCCGTTGTACGTGACGTCGAGCGTCCCGTCGTTGTACCGGGAGCCGCCACAGGCCTCACACGGCACGTAGACGTCCGAGAGGAAGTTCATCTCGATCTTGACCGTGCCCTGTCCGCCACACTCCTCACAGCGTCCGCCTTTCACGTTGAACGAGAACCGACCGCGCTCGTAGCCGCGCTGGCGCGAGAGCTTCGTCTCCGCGAACAGCTCTCGGATGTAATCGAAGACGCCCGTGTAGGTCGCCGGGTTCGAGCGGGGGGTCCGCCCGATCGGACTCTGGTCGATCAGCCGCACCGTCTCGACGTTCTCGATCCCGTCGATCGCGTCGTGTGCGCCCGGATCGACCGAGGTGTTGTCGTTCATCTCCCGGGCGAGCGCCTTGTAGAGCACCTCGTACATCAGCGTCGACTTGCCCGACCCCGAGACGCCCGTGATCGCGACGAAGGTTCCCAGAGGAATCTCGACGTCGAGATCCTTCAGGTTGTGCTGGCGCGCCCCCCGGATCGCGATGCTCGCCTCGCTCTCGCGTCGGTCCTCGGGGACCGGGATCGTCCGTCGTCCCGAGAGGTAGTCGCCGGTGATCGACCCCTCGTGGGCACAGATCTCGTCGAACTCGCCCTGAACGACGACCTCGCCGCCGCGCTTTCCTGGCCCTGGCCCCATGTCGATCACCTCGTCCGCCCGGCGCATCGTCTCCGTGTCGTGTTCGACGACGAGCAGCGTGTTGCCGATATCTCTGAGTTCTTCGAGCGTGTTCAGCAGCCGGTCGTTGTCGCGCTGGTGGAGGCCGATCGACGGTTCGTCGAGCACGTAGAGCACGCCGACGAGCCCCGATCCGATCTGGGTCGCCAACCGTATGCGCTGGCTCTCGCCGCCGGAGAGCGTCGACGCCTGTCGGTCGAGCGTGAGGTAGTCGAGACCGACCTCGCACATGAAGCCCAGGCGGGCACGGATCTCTTTGAGGATCTCCTCGGCGATCGTCCGCTCGCGGTCGGTCAGTTCGGCCTCGAGGCCCTCGAAGTGCGCCAGCGCGTCGCCGATCGACATCCGGTTGACCTCGGTGAGTGCGGTCCCTGCGACGAGCACGTGGCGCGACTGCTCTTTCAGCCGGGTGCCGTCACAGGCCGGACAGGTCGTCGCCGCCATGTACTTCTCGATGTGGTCGCGGGTGCCCTCGGAGTCGGTCTCGACGTACCGGCGCTCCAGGTTCGGGATCACGCCCTCGAAGCGCTTCTCCTTCCGCCGGGTGCCGTGACGGGTGCTGCGCTCGAAGACGACCTTCTCGCTCGTGCCGTAGAGAAAGGCCCGCTGGACCTCCTCGTCGAGTTCCTCCCACGGTGTAGATACGCTCACGCCGAAGTGAGCTGCGACCGCGTCGAGTCTGTTTCTGTAGTACGACCGGCGGTAGCTCCACGGCTCGAAGACGTCGCGGAGCGGCTTGGAAGGGTCCTGTACGACGAGCTCCTCGTCGATCTCCTTCGTCTCGCCGATACCGTCACACTCGGGACACGCTCCGTGCGGGCTGTTGAACGAGAAGCTACGCGTCTCGATCTCGGAGAACCGGAACTCGCTGTTCGGGTTGCCCAGCTCCTCGGAGAACTCGAGGACGAGACGGTCGTCGGCCTCGCCACCGAGCGATCCGGTCGAGCGCGTGTTCGAACCCAGATCGAGGTCCGCCGGTGGATTCGGAACGATCAGTTTCAACACGCCCTCGGCCCGATCGAGTGCGGTCTCGACGCTGTCGACGATCCGCGATCGCGCCTCGGTCGAGATCTTCACTCTGTCGACGATCACGTCGATCGTGTGGTCGTAGTTCTTGTCCAGCTCGGGGCGATCCACCGTGAGGTCGAACTGTTCGCCGTCGACTTCGACCCGGCTGTAGCCGTCGGAGACCAGTTCGTCGAAGAGATCGACGAACTCGCCCTTCTGGTCGCGGACGACCGGCGCGGCGATCATCGCCTTCGTTCCCTCGGGCAACGAGAGGATCTGACGGACCATGTCCTGGGCGCTCTGCTCGCCGACCTCCTCTCCCGTGATGGGATCGTACTGGGTGCCGACGCGGGCGTAGAGCAGGCGGAGGTAGTCGTGGAGTTCGGTGACCGTGCCGACCGTCGACCGGGGGTTGTTCGCCGCGCCGTCCTGGTCGATCGAGATCGCTGGCGAGAGCCCCTCGACCGACTCGACCTGGGGCTTGTCCATCTGGCCGAGGAAGTTCCGGGCGTACGCGGAGAGCGACTCGATGTAGCGTCGCTGGCCCTCGGCGTAGACCGTCTCGAACGCGAGCGAGGACTTGCCCGATCCGGAGAGCCCGGTGACGACCGTGAACGCCTCGCGGGGGATCTGCACGTCGAGGTCCTTGAGGTTGTGTTCAGCAGCACCTCGTACTTCAATAAAATCCCGACTCATTGGGAGTACCAGGGAGGCGAGTCGGATGTACCCATCGGTTCCGGACGCCCGCGGGAAACGGTCGAGAGGGAGTAACGGAAAGGTTCGTGTCTTCTAACCACGGTCATTGTTTCCCCGTCTCGGTCGATTCGAGAGCAGCGAAAAACTGGACTCGTAAACCGTTGGAGGAGACCCGCTCTTAGGGTAGGTCAGCGATGACGTCGCGGAATTCATCCTCGGGGAACGCTTTGAGCGTCTCGGTGCTGACCGCCCCTCTACTGGCGACCCCGAGGGCGAACTGCGCCGCCGTCTCGTCGTCCGGAAATTCCGTGACGGCAACGATGTCGTACTGTCCGAACGTGAGGTAGAAATCCTTGAACTCTCCATCCAGGGAATCGGCGAGTTCCTTTGCGTCGTCGAGGCGATCGGGGCTATCCGCGATGTTCTGGACGCCCTCTCCCGTGTAACTGGTAAGGTGGATGTACGTTGGCATTGGTATTCCTCCTCTCGCGTTCCACACGGCACGTACGTCACCTCCCACCCCCCAGCGCGAAGAACGCCTCTCGTAGTTCGTCCGCACCTATGTTAACTTTTGCCATAGGTCGAACGCTTCGTCCGAAGGAACCCGGAGAACGAGAGGACACTTCGCCGATCCCTTTCAATCGTCGTCGGACCGGACTACGCTCTCGGGATCGTCGTACTTCTCCTCGCGCCGCGCCTGTATGTCCTTGATCGCGTGTTCGGGCGGGACGTCCATCGCCGGGTTCTCGTCGAAGAAGTTCACGGGTTCGAGTTTGAAGTCCGCGATATGTACGGGTAAGATCGGCCAGTCCTCCGGTCGGGTGACGTGGTTCACCCCGAGGGTGTACCAGAGCACGAGGTCCTCGCCGTCGAGCGAGCGGTCCGCCTCGGTCCACGCCGGTAGCCCTTCCCTGCCTGCGCTCTGGTTTGGATACTCCCCACCGGGGAACCGTTCGTCCTCGTTGTACGGGGTCGCCCAGAGGTGGTACTCGATGAACCCCGCGCGCTCCATGATGCTGGAGTCGGGCTGGGCGGCCGCCTCCACGTTCTCACCCGGCATGAGCCGGTAGCCGACCGGTTGGCCGAGCGAGTTCTCCTTCTCGGGGTTCTCCACCTGCCAGTACCGGCCCTTCAACGAGTCGATCAGCTCCTGGGCCTCGTGCTCGCTCGCGAGTTTCTCCTTCTCGGCGTAGAAGGCCGCACCCGTCGGGTTGATCCCCTCCACCCCGTTCTCACCGGTCCAGTGGCCTCTACTCTCCCCGTCCCACCTGATCTCCGTATCCGGTCCCTTCGGCACTCGGCGGTTCTCTCTTCTGTACAGCTCGTTCGTCCGGCCGTCGACCGCCACGTCGAGGCGGAAACTGAAGAAATGCTGGTGGACCATCCCCTTCAGGTTGGGTGCCAGCATCTCGAAGAAGCCGCCCGGATCCTCGCCACGTGCGACCGTCCCGTTGCTGTCGATGCCGGTGAGCCGGACCTGCGGCTGGATCGAGCCGTCCTGGTAGAGGTACCAGTTGAACTGGTAGTCGTAGTTCCCGACGGTGGAGACGAACGAGATCACCAGTCGGCGGTTGCGTCTGACCTCCGTCGTTCCGGTACGCCAGTCGGTGTGTTTCCAGAGCGTCCCGAAATCCTCCTCGTGGAGACAGATCGCGTTCGGGACGACCAGCGCCTCGCCCGAGCCGTCGTTCATCACCGCGTCGAAGTAGTGCATGTAGCCGAGACAGTCACAGCCTTCGGCGAGCGAGTTCGCGAGCTTCCCGACGTTGTACTCGCCGACGTCCCAGGCGTTCTTCCAGTTGTGGTTCGGATCGCGGTCGCCGTATGGCACCGCCATCTCCGCGAGCGACGCCCGGTCGAGGACCTGTCGTACGTCGCCGTCATCCTCGTAGCCGACGTCGTAGAGCACGAGCCCCTCGCGCTGGGTCCAGCCCACTCGGAGGTGCCAGTTCTGCCACTCGACCTTTCGGCCGTCGACGCTCCAGCTCGGTCCCTCCGGCTGGTCGACGTTGTACGGCTTCAGATCGGTTCGGAGCTCGCGTTCGTCCTCCCGGTACGGGGCGTCCTCAAGGTCCTCGTAGACGTTCTCGACCTTCTGGCCCCGATCCAGCACCTTCACTACCTCCATCTCGTCGAGGTCGACCCAGGCGTGGAGCCCGTCCATCGGTCGGGCGTAGCCGTTGTCCTCCTCGCTCGTTCGGACCCAGGACATCGCGTGGGCGAGCCGCCGGTCCCGGTCGACGTCCTCGGGAACGAGGTGGTAGCCGGCCGACCAGGGGTCGACGATCGCGAGGTCGAAGTCCTCCACGCCTCGCTTCGCCGCCGCTTCGCGCCACTCCTCGTTCGCCTTCACCGTCTCCTCGCACGCGTCGAACTCCTCTAGCGTGATCGCAGGCTGTACCCCAGAGCGCTCCTTCCACTCGGTTACGCCCTCCTCATCGAGCGAGACGGTCGCCTCGTAGGTCGTCTTCTCGTCCGTATCGCGCAGGATCACGAAGGCGTTCCGCTCGACTTCGGTCCCGCTCTCCTCGTGCCCGCCGACCGCCTCCTTTCCGGGTTCGTCGAGGACGATCTCGATGTAGCGAGTGCGGTCGTCGATCTCGCGTTCGTCTTCGAGGATCTTCCGCGTTCGCTCGATCTCCGACGCCGAGAGCGGGTCGTACGGGTGGTCGGCTCGTTCGGTGGTCTCCGTCGCCATAGGCGCGCTATCCCACCGAGTCGTATTGGGTCTTGGTACGTGTTAGCTTTCAGCTGTGTTCTGGCGGAACCCGGCGCTCAGTCCCCCCGTCGTCGTGCGTGTAGCCCTCGTCACCGTCCAGGACACCTTTCTCGGCGAGCGCGGCGAAGGGAGCGTCGGCGTCATCTCGTCCCCGAGCAGGTCGCGTCCGAGGTGTCGGTGAACGAACTGACCCAGAAGAAGGCGAGCACGAGCGCGATCGAACTCGTGGGGTGGCCGATCCCGAGGCCGACGACGCCCGCGAACAGGGGGACGAGGTCCATAGCTCACCCGGGGTTCGAGAGCGGAAACCGGGTGTTATCACCCGGATAGCGAAGCCGTAGTACACCAACGTTATTCGGGGGGCACCCGAGGTCGCGGTCATGCGAACGAGCCTCAACGTCCCGGAGGACCTGCTCGGCGAGTTCGACGAGACGTGGCAGGCGGAGGGTCTCGACTCCCGTTCGCGGGCGATCCGCGAGGCGATGGCCGAGTACGTCGAGAGCCACACCGACCTCGAACGGGTGAGTGGAACGGTCGCCGCGGCCGTCGTCTTCGACTACGAACACACCCACGTGATCGAGGCACTCCACGACGTCCAACACGAACATCAGGAGGTGATTACAGCGACGAGTCACACCCACCAGGGCGAGTGGTGTCTCGAGACGGTCTTCTGTCGGGGCGAGGCCGACGAGATCAGGGAGTTCGTCCACCGGGTGAAGGACTTCGACCGGGTGCGGAGGGTGACCGTGATGGTGTTGGGTATCGAGAACTAGAGCCCGCCACGGCCGCTGTGGCGACTACGGCGGGTCCCGGACGAGCGTCCGTTTCTCGCACGTCGCACCCGATCGGGGAAGGAGTTATCGTCCGAGGTACCGTTCGAGCCGATCCCGCCGGAGCGAACGATCCAGACGGCACCGAGGACGAACAGGCCGGTCGAGAGCACGATGACGAGCAGCGTGTTCACCGCGAACGGGACGAACGCGGTCGTGATGCCGATACCGACGCCGTTGACGAACAGCAGCGAGCCGAGGGCGAGGAGACCGACGTTGAACGAGCGGACGCGTGCGCTCGGAAGGGAGCTCTCACCTCGCGTTCGTCGGTCGAGCGAATCCATGTCCGATCCGTTCGCTCGCACCCACCATGAATCTCAGTCAGCCTCCCGTCAGACGCGACTACGATCGGGTTACGTATCCGGAGTGCCTACCCCCACTCGATGTACCTCGCCGACCAGAGCTGGCCCGACCTCGAGAGCTACTTCGAGTCGGAGTCGCTCGCGCTCGTCCCGCTCGGCTCGACCGAACAGCACGGCCCACACCTGCCCGAGGCGACCGACCACCTCATCGCGGAGGGACTGGCTCGGGAGGCGGCCGACCGGACCGGCTACCTCTGTACGCCGACGATCACCGTCGGCGTGAGCCCGCACCACCGCCAGTTCCCGGGGACGATGTGGGTCGACGCCCCCGCGTTTCGCGACTACGTCGAGAGCTTCTCGCGGAACCTCACCTACCACGGGATCGACCGGATCGTCTACGTCAACGCCCACGGCGGTAACGTCGTCCATCTACGCGAGGTCGGCCGCCGGCTCCACGAAGAGGGGATCGCCTACGCGATCGAGTGGATGTGGGACGAGTCGATCCCCGACCTCGTACGAGAGGTCTTCGAGCGGAACGGCCCGCACGCCGGGCCGAAGGAGACGGCGATGATCCAGCACCTCGCGCCGGAGCTGGTTCGCGAGGAGGAGTTCGAATCGGCCAGGGAGGGCGGCGTTCCCGATTATCCGCCGGAGACCTCCACCCGCTTCGGCGCACGCACCTTCTACGACGCGGCGGACAACTCCCCGAACGGGGCGTTCGGCGACCCGACCGACGCGACGGCGGAGAAGGGCGAGCGGATCTTCGAGGCGGCGACCGAGCAGCTCTGCCGGCTCTGTGAGTGGCTCGCGGACCGACCCCGCGACACGCTGATGCCGGAGCCACGCGTGCGGACGGAGCGATGAGCGGGCGGATCGTCGCGATCCACGTCGCCCCGGGACAGGGCGCGCCGGTCGAGGGGCGAGACTGGATCTACGCGGTCGCCGGCCGGGGGCTCGAGGGCGACCGCTACTTCGACGACGAGGGGACCTTCCGCGAGCGAGACGGGAGCGACCTCACGCTGATCGAACGCGAGGCCATCGACGCCGTCGAACGCGAGTACGGTATCGCCCTCGAACCGGGCGTTCATCGGCGGAACATCACGACGAGGGGGATCGCGCTCAACCACCTCGTCGGCGAGCGGTTTCGGGTGGGGAGTGCGCTCTGTGAGGGCGTCGAACTCTGTGAACCGTGTTCGTACCTCGAACGCCACCTCCAGACCCAGGGGGTTCGGGAGGCGCTCGTTCACCGGGGCGGCCTGCGAGCCCGGGTCCTCGAGGGAGGACGGATCGAACCCGGTGAGGCGGTGACAGGGCCGGATTCGGAGTGAACGGTCACCACCAGCAGTTCTATCCCGGCCGAATGTCGAGGTCCGGTATGAGACGGGACGAGAGTCTCCCGACGGGATCGCACCCCGGACGGGTCTCGCTCAGGGTAAACGACCTCGACCGGGCGAGTGTGTTCTACACGGACGTCGTGGGACTGGTGGTCGAGGACCGCGAGAGCGGGCGACCGACGCTCGGTACCGGCGAACGGCCACTCCTCGAACTGGTGGAGGACCCGGACGCACCGAAGCGAACTGAACGCGAGGCCGGACTCTTTCACACGGCGTTTCTCGTCCCGTCTCGGAAGGCGTTGGCCGACGCGCTCGAACGGCTCGACTCGCACTGGCGGCTCACCGGCGCGTCCGATCACCTCGTGAGCGAAGCGCTCTACACCCGCGACCCGGAGGGAAACGGCGTCGAGATCTACTGCGACCGGGAGCGAAGCGAGTGGCCCGAGACGGACGACGGAACCCCGGGGATCGACACGCTCCCGCTGGACCTCGAAGAGTTGCGTGCGCTCGACGCTGGCGAGGAGACCCTCCCGAGGGGAACGAGGATCGGTCACGTCCACCTCGAGGTCTCCTCGCTCGACGAATCGGGGGCGTTCTACGCCGACGACCTCGGATTGGACGTGCGACAGGCAGTCGGGGACTCGGCGCTCTTTCTCGCCGTCGGCGACTACCACCACCACCTCGCGCTCAACACGTGGAACCGTCGGTCGGACCCCCCGAAAGGGAGAGGTCTCGCATCGTTCGAACTCGTCGTTCCCGACCGGGACACCCTCGAGCGGATAGCGGAGCGAGTGCCCGGCGACTCGATCGCCTCGGCCTCCGAAACCGCACTCGAACTGGAGGACCCGGACGGGATCCGCGTCTCGGTCACGACGGCCGGCTATTGATATCGTCGTATACGATTTACCCAGCGTACGATCCGACCCCGTCGAACGAGTCGGTAGCGACGGCGTCGGTGAGCGCTGCCACGTTCACGTCGCCCAGTTGTCCGGGGTACTTCCGCTCGAAGTAGCCGAGGAGGTTCTCGACGTCGCGTTCGAGGAGGTCCCTCGCGTTCTCGTGGTCGGTGGGGACCGCCTGTGGCCAGTCGAAGACGGTGATCCCCTCCTCGCTCACGAAGACGTTGTACTCGCTCATGTCGGCGTGGACGTAGCCGAGGCGGTAGGCGTTCGCCATCTCGGCGAGGATCGCCGAACAGATCGGTCGGACCTGCTCGTCGGTCAGCCGCGTGCGCGAGAGTTCGACCCCGTCGATCAGCTCCATCACGAGCGCGTGGCGGTTCTGGTCCTCCGGTCGCGGGACCCGCACGTCGGGGTAGAGTGCCTCGAGGACCTCGTACTCCCGTTCGGCCGCCTTCCGCGCGGTGTAGAACCAGGAGACGTGGTCGTGACTCGCGGTGTAATCGCGCTCTCGGTTCACCTCACGGAAGTTGGTATAGCCCTCGCGGTGGAACTTCAACGCGAGCGAGCGGTACGAACGGACCTCGTAGACGTCGCTCTCCTTTCCGACGCCCAGCGGCGCGCCGAAGCCGTCGATCGTGTCCCGCTTCGCGAACGTGCGCAACGCGAGCGCGTCGTAGCCCGCGAACCGCAGCCGGAGTCCCTCATACTGGATCGTCTTCCGCTCGACGAGTTTGCGTTCGAGACTTCGGCCGAGTCGGTAGTCGACCTCCTCGCGGGTGAGCCCGGAGAACTCGGGGAGCTTGCCCCGGTCGACCCACTCGCTGAAGCGCATCCCGTGTTCGACACCGGAGAGCAGGTGGAAGTCCTCGGCCTCAAGGTCGGCCATCACGCTCGCGACGTTCCCTGCCATCGCACACGCTACGACAGCGGTCGGTAAAAGGGACCCGTCACGGCTCGTAAATCGTATACCACGATAGTAAACCCGGAGACGGGCCCGACGGAAACTGCTTTCATCCCCCCGGGCGGAGTACCCGAGAGACAGACATCACATGGCGATCGACCGGCAGGAGGCAGTCGAGGCGTTGGAACGGCTCGGGCTCTCGAACTACGAGGCGAAGGTGTTCATCGCCCTCCAAACGCTCGGGGACGGGACGGCGAGGGAGGTCTATCGACTGGCCGAGATCCCCCGATCGCAGGTCTACGGCGCGGCCGAATCATTGGAGGAGCAGGGCCTCGTCGAGATTCAGCAGTCCTCACCGATGCGGTATCGGCCGGTGAGCATCGAAGAGGCGAGGACGATCCTCCACGAGCGCTTCGAGCAGGAACGGGACCGGGCGTTCGACTACCTCGAGACGGCCCAGGAACGCTTCGACCCGGAGGGCGAACAGCGCGAGGACGTCTGGTCGCTGCAGGGTCGCGAACACGTCGACGCCCGTGTCGAACAGCTCGTGGGCGACGCGGAGGCGACGGTCCTGTTCGGCGCGAGCGACGTGACGCTCGTTCCGGATCCGATCCGGGACGCGCTCGTCGAGAAACGTCGGGGCGGGCTCTCGGTACAGGTGATAAGCGAGAGCCCCGAGGTACACGAGCTGTTCGAGGGACGGGAGATAGGGACGTACTACCCCCCCGAGCAGGACCAGTCGAGACACGGCGGTCGGCTGCTGGTCGCCGACGGCGACGCCGTCCTGCTGAGCGTCCTCACGGAGGGCGACAGCGGCGGGCAGGAGGCCGCCATCTGGAGCGAGGGAACGGGTCTCGCGACCGTGCTCGCGACGATCCTCGCGAGCCTCTTCGACGAGTCGAGCGGCGCGGTTCGAAGCTCTTAAACGCGTCTCCGGGGTAGTTCGGACGACTCGCTGGAGACGGGCACCAGCGGGCACCCGTCGCGCGACGGGCCGGGATGTGGCCGCACCCGCGGCTGAACCACGAAACGCCCGTGGTGAAACACGATGGCACGAAGCTTCTACTCACACATCAGGGAGGCATGGAAGCGCCCGGACGAGGGCGCACTCGGAGAGCTCCAGTGGCAGCGGAAACAGGAGTGGCGCGAACAGGGCGCGATCGAACGGGTAGAGCGCCCGACGCGGCTCGACCGCGCGCGCGAACTCGGCTACAAGGCGAAACAGGGCATCGTCGTCGCGCGCGTGAGCGTCCGCAAGGGGACGGCCCGAAAGAGCCGCTTCCGCGCCGGCCGGCGTTCGAAGCGCCAGGGTGTCACCCGGATCACCCGCCGCAAGAACCTCCAGTCGATCGCGGAGGAGCGCGCGAGCCGGAAGTTCCGGAACCTCAGAGTACTGAACTCCTACTGGGTCGGCGAGGACGGCTCACAGAAGTGGTTCGAGGTGATCCTCGCGGATCCCGAACACCCCGCGATCCAGAACGACGACGACCTGAACTGGATCTGTGACAGTGGACAGAAGAGCCGGGCGTTCCGCGGCAAGACGAGCGCCGGGCGGAAGTCCCGCGGGCTGAGAAAACGCGGGAAGGGGACGGAGAAGACCCGCCCGAGCCGCAGTAGTCGGAAGTAGCGGATCGACCGTTTTCGTACGGAGCCGGCCGGCCAGCGGTACCCACCGTCGGATCCTCGGGTCGGCCACGCGCTTATTACCGCGACAGTGGAACTAGTCGTATGAGCGGCCTCTCGCTCGATGCGACCCAGCTGGACCGGTACTCCAGACACATCATCATGGACGAGATCGGCCCGGAGGGCCAGCGCGCGCTGCTCGATTCGTCCGTACTCGTCGTCGGCGCGGGCGGCCTGGGCTCCCCGATCATCCAGTACCTCGCGGCGGCGGGCGTCGGCACCCTCGGCATCGTCGACGACGACGTCGTCGAGCGCTCGAACCTCCAGCGCCAGATCGTCCACGGCGACGCGGACGTCGGCGAGCCGAAAGTCGAGAGCGCCGCACGCTACGTCGAGCGACTGAATCCCCATACCGAGGTCGAGACCCACGACCTCCGGCTCGAACCCGAGAACGCGGAAGAACTGGTGGGCGGGTACGACCTCGTCGTCGACGGCTCGGACAACTTTCGCACCAGATACCTCGTCAACGACGTCTGTACGCTCTCCGGGACGCCGTTCTCTCACGGCGCGATCTACAAGTTCGAGGGACAGGTCATCTCGTTCCCCGCTGACGACGGCCCCTGTTACCGCTGTCTGTTCCCGGAAGCCCCCCCGGCGGGGACGGTTCCGGACTGCGCGACGACGGGCGTGTTGGGCGTGCTCCCTGGCACCGTCGGCTGCATCCAGGCGACCGAGGCGGTGAAGATGATCGTCGGCGTCGGCGAGACGCTCTCGGGGCGGATGCTCGCCTACGACGCGATGGACATGACGTTCGAGGAGGTCGAGATCCGGAAGAACCCCGACTGTCCCGTCTGCGGGGAGGGGGCGATCGACTCGATCGAGCAGGTCTCCTATGCGGAGGAGGGCTGTCGGGTGAGCGCGGACTGACCGATCTACCGGCGGTCGGGTCAGTCCTGGCTTCCGGTGCAGAACAGCGTCAGGGTGTACTCGAACGTCGCATCGGTGGCCAGGCTGGTCCGGCTGGTCGCGACGATCCGATACGATCCGGTCTGTTCGAGCGTTACGTCGTCGATTGAACCATCCCGAACGCGTCCCGTCCCGTCCGTCTGAGCGATCGCTGCACCATCGGGATCGAGGAGGTACAGCATCCCATTCCCGATTTCACTCCCCATCCGCAGCGAGACGGTCTGGCCGCGTCGCCCATCGAACGCGTAGTTGTCGTGGTAATGCTCCGGTCCGCGGAACCCGGTCAGATCGTCGGTCGTCAGCTCGCCCACGACGGACTGTCCACACGCAATGGGGTAATACTCGTCCGGTTCGGGGAGATCGTCCGGTTCGCACTCGAGGGTCAGTTTATAGGGGTTCGATTCCGGGGAGATCGATGTTGGGACCGACACGCCGAACGTGTAGATCCCCTCTAAGGCGCTCGGGATCACCATCTCGATCGGGGACTCTGGGCTGTTGATGAATCCGACCATGCTCCCCCTCGGATCCCGGAGCTCCAAACTCCGTACTCCGTCCAGGAATTCGATGCGCACCGTCATCTCCTGTCCCCGGCGACCCTCGAACTCGTATTTGTCGGTCGGCGGTGGATCCAGTGGGAACCGGTCCGGGTCGACCCGAACGTCGCCACAACGGGTCTCACCGCACGCAATCGCTCGGGAGTGGATGGGGATATCGGGACCACAGGCGATCCCCAGTTCGTAGCTGAAGTATGCCTCCCAGATGGACGTCACAAGCAGGGTGTATCGACCGTCGGCTGGAACCCTTCCCCAGAGATACGATTCCCCCAAATTATTCGATTTTTGACTGATCAGCCTCCCATCCCTGATACCGTGGGTGAACACCCGTTCCCCGTTTTCGTCCAAAAGATCGACATCGGCGTGGTTGAAGAAACCGTTCTGTTCCCACTGATGGTCCGGATCCCCGATTAGTGTTGCCCTGATGATTTCTCCTCCCTGAAGGTCTACCTCGTACGCATCGTGAACAGCCGTCGGTTCGTGAAGATTGTAGCCGGCAGTATCGTCGGGGGTCAGTTCGCCCTGCACGACATCACCGCAACAGATGTGTTCGGTATCGCCAATCAGCTCCCGTGTCGTCTGGCAACTAAGAGAAAGTTCATACTCGAAGTACTGGTCAGCATACCTACTCGTCACAAGGATCGTATATTGACCCGTCTCAGGCACGTGATATCGGAATCGGTTAGGGTGAGCTAAGAACGAGGAATACGTCGGTAAGGTTATGATCTCCTGATTCGGATCGAGGAGAATCAGCAACGGATGCATGTGGGATCTGGAGCAATCCACAGAAAAGGTAAGGTGCCGACCCGCATTTGCGGCGAACTCAAAGGCGTCGTGCGGGACGGGCATGACTTCAGGGAAGTCCACACCTCCCGCCTCGTGAAAGCCATGTGCGTCATCTTCTGTGAGTTTCCCAGAAATCGTCTGGCCACACTCGATAGTGTCGGTCGGCCCGATTGGGTCTTTATCCTCTTCTGCTGCCGCACCAGTAATACCGGTCATACCGATTCCTGTTGCAGCGATTCCCGTGAGGAACCAACGCCGACTTCCGGGTAGCCTCTCGTCTGTCCATTTTCGAGATTCGTTAGCCATAGGCGACCACAAGGATACCGTCAGCATCCTTAGTAGTTAGTATTTCTTCCAAATAATCAATTGTGTTGATCGAAAACCAGGTTCGGTCGGTGATCTCGGTCCGGACTTCGACCCATAGAGCGATTAGAGGTATCTAGCGCCATTCTGATCGAATTTGGGTGCCTCCAAGAAGAACTAGCCGTATCGGTACACCGAACGGCTCTCACAACGCCGAGAATCGCCTCAGATCGTAATTCATCCGTTATGGTCGTAGCTGATTCCCCGCTTAGGGCGGCGGTCGGGGGTGACTGATCCCCCCGATCCCTGCTCCATCTTGTAGTGGATCGATGGACCATCGGTATTTTACGGAAGTCTCGCGGACCGTACACCGACCGTCGGGAGGCCGCCCGTCGCAACCGCTTTGTCCACACGCTCGGTACCGCGAGCATGACCGACCTCGCCGACCGGGAGTGGCGGCTGATCCGCGAGGAGTCGTGGGACGGTCCGACGAACATGGCGCTCGACGAGGTGGCCGCCGAGACCGCCGCGGCAGGGGGCCCGCGCACACTGAGAGTCTACCGCTGGGAGCCGAGCACGCTCTCGCTCGGCTACCACCAGGACCCGGAGACGGTCGACTGGCAGTGTACGGACCGGGAGGGGATCACCGTCACACGTAGGCCGACCGGCGGCGGCGGGATCTACCACGACTCGGTGGGCGACGTCTCCTACTCGATCGTCGCGCCCGCTGCGGAGCTCCCCGGGAAGCTCATCGACTCCTATCACCTGCTCTGTGAGCCGGTTCTGGAGGGGTTCTCCCGGATGGGCGTCGACGCCCGGTTCGCCGAGGTGCCACAGCCCGAGATCCACCACCCGGCCTGTTACCTGCGCGAGCTCCACCCCGCACACGACGTGGTGGCAGGTGTGGAGGGGAGGAAGGTGAGCGGCAACGCGCAGTACCGCCAGCGCGAGACGGTGATCCAGCACGGCTCGCTCACCTACGAGGTTCGAGCGGAGGCGCACCTCGCGGTCTTCGCGGATCACGGGGTGAGCGAGCGGGCGTTCGAGGACCGGGTGACGGGGATCTTCGAGGAGAGCGGAATTCCGAGGGAGGAGGCAGTGCGGGCGCTCGAGACCGCCTTGGCCGAGTGGACCGACGCGGAGGAGGGCTCCTGGACCGGGGCCGAACTCGACCGTGCGGAGGAGATCGCCGAGGCGAAGTACGACGACGACCGGTGGACCCGCGAACGGATCGATCCGACCGGCTGAAGTGCCCGCTCTCACACGTCCCAGTATGGACGAGGTGATCCGCGCACACGGCCACGAGAACGTGCGCGCCGAACACGCGAGCACGTTCGAGGTGACGACCGACGACTGGCTCACGCCCGCGGGCGACTGTATCCTCGCGGTGGAGGCCGACCGCGCACCGGCCGACTTCGATCCGGCGTTCGTCGACGCCTGCCGGGACGGGACTGCGGCGATCAGCGCGACCGTCGCAGTCGACGGCCACGAGCAGGTCGTCCGTGGCCGTGGCCACCCCGACCTCACGTTCGAGAGCGACCGGAGCGCGGTCGGTCGGACGAGCGAGTACGTCGACGACCGGACCGTGCTGGTCGGGGCGGAGTACGCCGCGAACGGGTTCGAACGGGAGCTCGTCGACGCACTGGTCGAGGGTGTAGAGCTCTCTCTGACCCTCTCGGTCGACCGGTAGGTGAGGGTAGCGTCGGTCACGGACCGTCGACAGCGGTAGCTCGTAGCCATCGCCGAGGAGGAACCCCTGACCTCATCCGAAACCACCGTTCTCCCCTTCTGCCGGAGAGACGTCCCAGCGAGACCGTCCACCGGCGTCGAGCGGAGTGCACGTCCCGACGGCCGCCTCTCGCGGTTCGTATACGATATATCGGTATATCAAATGATAGTCACTCTCGATAAGGTGGGCGATCGGTCTGGCCGGCGTCGGTGGGGGATAAGTGGATACGCTCCGTAGGCCGAGACGATGGCAGACGAGCCGGAGGTGAACATCAGCGGGGGAGTCGAGGGCGGCGGTATGGCGGCCGAGTTCGAGCCGAGCGAGGCCGAAACCCGCGCGGAGCGGGTGATCGACCTCCTAGGTGAGCGGTACTGGCAGAAGACCTACGGCGGCCAGGACGCCTTCACCTGTCTCGTCCGGACGATCCTCTCGCAGAACACCTCGGACAAGGCGAGCCAGCCCGCCCACGACGCGCTGATGGAACGGTACGGGGGGAGCGGGGTCCAACGCACCTCGGAACGGCCGAGCGGGGAACGCCCGCGAGCCGGCGACCTCGTCGAGGCGCTCGCCGAGGCAGAACGATCCGACCTCGCGGAAACGATCAGCTCCGCGGGGCTGTACAACCAGAAGTCGGCGGTGATCATCGACGCCGCGGTCGAGATCCGAGAGGAGTTCGGCGGCGCGAGCGAGTTCGATACGTTCGTGAAGGACGGGGAGCCGAACGAGGTCAGAGAGCGCCTGCTCGAGATAAATGGCGTCGGGCCGAAGACCGCAGACTGCGTCTTGCTCTTCTCCGGTGGCAGGGGTGGGGTCTTCCCGGTCGACACCCACGTCCACCGGATCTACCGACGGATGGGTATCGCTCCTCCCGACGCGGACCACGAGGAGGTCCGGGAGGTGCTCGAACGGGAGGTTCCCCCCCAGAAGTGCGGGTTCGGCCACACGGCGAGCATCCAGTTCGGCCGCGAGTTCTGCTCGGCGCGAAAGCCCGCCTGTCTCGACGGCCCCGAGGCCTGTCCGCTCTACGACCTCTGTGACCGGGTCGGGATCGACGAGATCGACGAGACGGTCGTCGACCCTGCCGATGCCGATTAGTGTAGTTTCAGCTCGACCCGCCGCCCGTCGGGATCGCGGACGTACGCCGCCCAGTCCCGGCCGTAGGCACCCAGCCGCTCGATCGGCTCGCCCTCCTCGACCTCGACGGCGGCCTCGCGAAGCTCTTCGAGTAACTCCTCGATCGCCCTCTTCGTATCCGTCTCGTTCGAGCGTACGAGGAGGCAGACGTGCTCGCCGCCGACGTCTATCTCCTCGTCGGTCGGCACGAGGTGGAGGTGTCTCCCGCCCGCGACGACCGCGACGAACGGCACCTCCTCCCGCTCGAAGCGCTCTCGATCCCTGATCGGCAGCCCGAGCAGGTCGTGATAGAACCCGAGCGCTCGGTCGATATCCGAGACACGGATCGCGACGTGGTCGATGTCCGAGACCTCGATCTCCATGGTGGGCGTAGGTGTGGAGAACACAAAGCTCGGCGGGTCAGTCGGTCCGACCGTCACGGAGGGCACGCTCTCGCAGGTCGGTGTGATACGCCCACACCGCTCCGACGATCGTTCCCACGAGCAGTCCGACCCCTCCCCCGATCGATGCGCCGAACGTTCCGCCCAGGAGCGCGAGCGAGATCACGACGGCGTCCTTGTAGTCCATGAACGATCGTTATAGTCGACCGGTATAACGATTGCGGGAGAACGGTGGCCGTGCTGCCGGCACGAGTGCGGTCGCAGGGAACCGGCCGCGCTCGCAGGGTATGGACAAACCCGACATGTCAGCAGTAGCGAGGAGAGAACGACCGCCGGGCGGTCCGGGCTCAGTACTTCGGCTCGGCACCGGTGATCGCGTAGACCTCGTCCATCACCGCGTCGCGTTTCGCCTGCCAGGCGGCGAAGCCGTCGGGGTGTCTCGGGTACTCGTCGTAGACATCTTTCAGCTCCGCCGCTCGCTGGCTGACCCGGTAGAGCTCGTAGAGCAGTCCCCAGTGACCGAACGTATCGAACAGCGTCGTCACCTTCAGCCCGAGGCTCATCGAGGCCGTCCCCTCCTTGCCGAGCGCGTCGACGAGCTGCTGACCGGGCAGTGCGGTGATCACGCCGACGAGGTCGTCCAGATCGTGGGCGCCGCCGAAGATGTTGTAGAGGTCCATCGCGGCGAAGCGCTTGCCGAAGTCGGTCATCACGCGGTGGTTGTAGTTCCAGAGCGCGGACTCGCTCACGTCGTCCTCCCCGATGGCGTCGATCGCTTCGAGCGCGGCCCAGTGCCCCGCCTTCGCGGCACCGGGGATGCCCCCACCGGTCGTCGGGTTGACGTGACCCGCTGCGTCTCCGACGGCCATCAGCCCCGGCGCGACGGCCGAGTCGTACGGTCTCCTCGTGGGGAGCGCCGCCCCGAGTTTGTCGGTCACGCGCGCGTTTTCGAACTCCGGACGGTCACGGAGGTCGCGTTTGAGCACGTCCACCAGCTCCATGGGCTCCTTGTTCATCTGGAAGCCGAGACCGGCGTTGATCTCGGTACTGGTCCGCGGGAAGTACCAGAGGTAGCCCAGTTCCTCGGTCGGCTTGAAGACGATGGCGTCGTCCCACGGAACCGGCTCCTCGACCTCGACGACCTCTCGATACGCGGAACAGAACTGCTGGTAGCTCACGTTCGTGTCGAACGAGGTGCCCGAGAAGTCGGCCTTGTCCTGCAGCACCGAGAGCGCTCCGGCCGCGTCGATGACGACCTCGGCCTCGTATGTGCGCCGTTCGCCGTTTCGCTTCGCGGTGACGCCCTGCACCCGGCCGTTCTGGACCACGTCCTGGACCACCGTATCGTAGTGGATCTCAGCGCCCTTTCGATCCGCCTCCTCCAGGAGCACCTCGCCGTAGCGTTTCCGGTCGACGATCGCCCCGCCGTCGGGGAACGGGATGTCGATCGACTCGCCGGTCTGTGGGTTCTCGAAGATCGCCCGGCGAATACCCTGGTTCGTGAACGACTCCTCTCTGAGGTACTCACGGTCGATCACGTCGGGGAACGTGCTCTTCCCCTTGATCGCGTCGCCACAGGCGATGTGACCCGCCGTCTCCTCCGATTTCCGTTCGATCAACACCACATCGACACCCTCGTCGGCGGCGGTCGCCGCCGCGAAGGCCCCCGCCGTTCCTCCCCCGACGACGACGATGTCGTGCGATTCGGCGCTCATACTAGGGCGTGTTATACGGTGCGGTACATAAAAGAGAGGTAATCGATTCGTGACAGTTCGTCGTCGAACGAAGGACAGAATCGCTCACGCGCTTCGAGGGCCCTCGAACAGCCGGTCGAAAAAGCGGCCGACGAGGAGTGCCCAGAGGCCGACGCCGAACAGTACGAGGAGTGGAGCGGTCGCGACACCCCCGTCGACGCCGGCGGCGAGCGATCCACACCCGACCGCGAGCGCGGCCGCACCGACTGTCTCCAGCCGTTTCCCTCTATAGAACTCCACCGTGGCGAGCGCGAGCAACAGGAGCGCGAGCATCCCCGCCAGCGCGGCGATCGGAACCGCGTCGTACTGGCCGAGCGCGAGGACGCCGACCGCCATAGCTCCGAGCGCCGACGCTACGTCGTCGAGCGATCGCTCCATCGACGGAAAACTATCGAGGGTTTATGTAACTATTTCTATGAGTACTGGTCAGTAGAACTCGCGGACGAGGTCGTCGGCACCGTCCGGGGCCCCCTCGGGCACGTCGGCCATGCTCTCGGAGAGACCGAGGCGTTTCTCGTAGCCGACGCTCGACTCGTCCTGGTAGAGCACGCCCGTGTAGACCGTGTCGAAGTCCATGATCTTCTCGCGGGCGGCCTCGTAGTCCGTCGGGTCGTGGCCCTCCTCCTCCAGGTCGACGATCGCGTCGCGGAAGTAGTCGTACGTGTCGACGTCGTTGAACGTCACGCAGGGGCTGTAGGTGTTCACGAGCGCGAAGCCGTCGTGTTCGATCGCCTCCTCGATCACCGCGGCGTGGCCCAGCGCATCGGAAGAGAACGTCTGGCCGATGAACGTCGCTCCAGCCGAGAAGGCGAGCGCGAGCGGGTGGACGGGGGACTGTTTCGTCCCTTCGGGTGACGTCGACGTCTCGAAGTCCTCGCGGCTCGTCGGCGAGGCCTGCCCCTTCGTCAGCCCGTAGATCCGGTTGTCCATCACGACGTACGTCATGTCGACGTTCCGTCGCACCGCGTGGACGAAGTGACCGGCGCCGATCGAGTAGCCGTCGCCGTCGCCGCCGGCGACCATCACCTCGAGTTCCGGGTTCGCGAGTTTCACGCCCGTCCCGAGCGGGAGCGCCCGGCCGTGGACGCCGTGGAGCGCGTAGCTGTGCATGTACGTGCCGATCTTGCCCGAGCAGCCGATGCCCGCGACGAGGAACGTGTTGTCCGGGTCGTTGCCCGTGTTCGCGAGCGCCTTCATCATCCCGTTCATCGTCCCGAAGTCCCCGCAGCCGGGACACCAGGTGGGCTGTTTGTCGCTCTTGAAGTCGGTGAAGTGTGCCTGTGTCTCTGAACTCATGCGGTGACCTCCGGTTCGACGCCGTCGAAGACCGCCGAGATCTCCTCGGCGAGTTCGTCCGCGGCGAACTGAACCCCGTTGTACTTGTTGATGCGTTTCACGCGCGTAAGCGTGTCGTGTTCGATCAGGTCGGCGAACTGTCCGGTCGCGTTACACTCGATCACGACCGTCTCCTCCGCAGCCTCGACCGCCTCGGTCAGATCCGGCCGCGGGAAGATATACGGCACCGAGATGAACCGCGCGTCGATGTCGAACTCCGCCATCGCCTCGCGGATCGCCCCCTCGTTCGACCCCCACGAGACGACGAGGTTCCCCGAATCGGGGTTCCCGAACTCCCGGGCCGACCAGTCCTCTCGCTCTCTGGCCGTCTCTACCTTGCGGTTTCGCTTGTCGACCTGCTCGACACGGACCTCGGTGTCCTCGGTCCGGCGGCCGAGTTCGTCGTGTTCGAGTCCCGTCGACATGTGTGCGCCGTTCGCCGTCCCGGGGAGCGCGCGGGGGCTGATGCCGTCCTCGGTGTTCGCGTGGGCGCGGAAGTGGCCCTCGTCGTCGAGCCACTCCTCTATCTCCTCCTCGGGGACGATCTTCCCGCGGTCGTTCTCGACCGCGTCCATGTCGAACTCCTCGGGCGAGAACGTCTGTTCGGTGACCGCCATCGCGAGGTCGCCGACGAGATACACGGGGGTCTGGTACTTCTCGGCGAGGTTGAACGCCTCGACGGTCTTGTGGAAACACTCGGCGACGGTCGTCGGCGCGACGACGAACCGGGGGATCTCTCCGTGGCCGCCGTAGAGCAGCATGTTCAGGTCGCCCTGTTCCTGTTTCGTCGGCATCCCGGTCGAGGGACCCGAGCGCATCACGTCGACGATCACCATCGGTGTCTCCGAGGTGGCGACGAGTCCGAACGTCTCGGTCATCAGATCGATCCCGGGTCCGGAGGTCGCCGTCATCGCGCGCGCGCCGGTCCGCGCCGCGCCGAGGGTCATGTTGATCGCCGCGAGTTCGTCTTCCGCCTGAATGACGGTGCCCCCGAAGCGGTCGATCCGGCCCATCAGGTACTCCATCACTGCGGTAGCTGGCGTGATCGGGTAGCCGGCGTAGAACTTGCAGCCGGCGGCGATCGCGCCCATCCCGATCGCCTCGTCTCCGTTCAACAGGACGTAGTCCTCGTCGGTCGTCTCCAGGCTGTAGGGGTAGTCGTGGTCGTAGTTCTCGTAGACGTAGTCCCGGCCCATCCGGGCGGCCTGCTGGTTGTTCTCCACGAGCTTCGAGCCCTTGCTCCCGAAGCGTTTCTCGAGCGAGCTATCGAGGTACTCGATGTCGAAGTCGGCGACCGCGCAGGCCGCCCCGAGCGCGACGACGTTCTGCATGATCGCACCGCCGGCGTCCTCGGCGAGCGACTTCAGCGGGACGTCGAGGCCGACGACCTCCTCCGGGATCTCGGCGTCCCACGAGCGCTCGCCGTCGTAGATGATCACGCTCTCGTCGTGGAGTTCCTCCGTGTTCTCGTCGATCGTCCGCTGGGTGAGCGCGACGAGGACGTCGAGGCGGTCGACGACGCTGTCGACGCGGTCGACGGACGTGCGGACCTTGTACGCGGTGTAGCCGCCCCTGATCCGGGAGGCGAAGTCCTTCGAGGTGAAGACGTGCCGCCCGGCGCGTGAGAGCGCCTGGGCGAAGATCTTCCCCGTCGAATCGATGCCATCGCCGGCTTCCCCGCCGATGGCCCAGTTGAGGTCCTCGGGCATGTGATCTTGAGGTTGCCCTCGCCGGTGCAAAAGCCTTCTGAACCGTTCAGCGCTGCCGGACGGCGCCGACCTGCCACCGGTGAGAGATACCCGGTTTCGAGTGAACGTCGGGCTCCGATCGACGCCGTCTCTCCGAGGGCTCCGAAACCGCGGGGACTATGCCCGCCGCGCGAGAACCGGGAGCCATGAACGCGGAGGTCACCGTCCACTCTGTCGCCGAGGTCGGAGCCGACACCGTCGCCCTCGACCTGGAGAGCCCCGAGGGGTTCGACGCCGTCCCCGGCCAGTTCGTCAAACTCACCGCGCGGGTCGACGACGAGCACGTCTCGCGCTTTTACACCCTCTCCTCGCCCGACGTCGGGGAGACGTTCGAGATCACCGTCGGGGTCGACCCGGAGGGAAGCCTCGGTCCCTGGCTCGCCGAGAGCGAGGGCGAGACCGTGCGGATCGAGGGGCCGTTCGGCAGCGCCCACTACGAGGGGGAAGCCGAGAGCCTCGTGCTCGCGGGCGGCCCGGGCGTCGGCCCCGCGGTCGGCATCGGCGAACGCGCGCTCGCCGACGGCAACGAGGTCGCCATCGTCTACCGCGACGACGAACCGGTCCACCGAGAACGCCTCGACACGCTCTCGGAGGAGGGCGTCACCGTCGAGTTCCTCGCGGAAGAGGAGGCGCTCGAACCGGTGGTAGAAGAGCACCTCGACGGCCAGCAGGTGTTCGTCTACGGCTTCCAGGCGTTCGTCACCGAGGCGGTCGACGCCGTCGAGGCGGCCGGCGGGGAGAGCGACGCGGCGAAGGTCGAGAACTTCGGCTAGGATCCCTCGGCGGAGGGCGCAGGAGCGTTTCGTCGACCGGCCGGTCAGATCCCCAGGACGATCCCGGCGAGACCGAGGAAGATGAAGAACCCGAGCACGTCGGTCGCGGTGGTGATGAAGATCGTTGCCGAGGTGGCCGGGTCCTTCCCGATCCGATCGAGCACGAGGGGGATCGTCGTCCCGAAGAAGCCGGCGATCACGAGGTTCAACACCATCGAGACACCGAGTACCAGCCCCAGCAGCGGGCTCTGGTTGAACACGGAGGCGATGAGCGCAACGAGCACGCCGGTGATCGTTCCGTTGGCGGCGCCCGCGACGATCTCGTTCACGACGACGCGCCCGCCGGTCGCGAGCGATACCTGGCCGAGTGCGAGGCCGCGGACCGTCACCGCCATCGACTGCGTCCCCGCGTTCCCACCCATCCCGGCGACCACGGGCATGTAGACCGCAAGCAGCGTGAACGCGGCGATCGTGTCCTCGTAGAGGCCGACGACGGCCGCGGCCAGGAACGCCGTCCCGAGGTTGAGGATCAGCCACTTGTACCGGTTGCGGACCTTCGAGAGCGGCCCGTCGAGGATCCCCTCCTCCTCTGCGACCCCGGTGAACTCGTAGAGCGTCCTGCTGGCCTCCTCCTCGACGATCCGGAGCAGGTCCTCCGCGTAGATGACCCCGAGGACGGTGTCCTCCTCCTCCTCGTCGTCGAGGACAGCGACGGTGCTCTCGGGGTTCGAACGGAAGACCTCGATGACGTCCGACTGGTCCTCGTCGAACCTGACCCACGGTGCCGCCTTGACGAAGTCGGTGATCGACTCGCTGTCGGCGTCGGTCATCGCCAGCGCAGGCCCGGGGAGTTCGCCCAGCAGCGTGTCGTCCTGCATGACGAGAATCGTCGGAAAGCGACCGGTGCGCTCCTCGTACCGCTGGACACGTCTCCGCACGTCCCCGAAGCTCCGGTCGTATCCGACCGTCACGTAGTCGAGGTTCATCAGCCCCCCCGCGGTCTCGGGATCGAACTCGAGCAGGAGTTCGATCTTCTCGCGGCGGCTCTCGTCGAGCTGTCGGAGGAGAGCCTCGCGCGTCTCCTCGTCGACCAATCCCAGTACGTCGGTCGCCTCGTCCGGATCGAGCCGACGAACGAACCGCGTCAGCTCCCCCTCGCCGAGCTCCGCCACGAGGGTCCGCTGGACGGATTCGGGCAGGCCGAAGAACACCTCGCGCCTGTGCTTCCAGGGGAGGGTCTGAAACGCCCGATCGGGCGAGGAGGAGGTGGCTATCCGTTGTCGTTCCTCGGAGAGGTCCACGGACATGGCGCTGGTATCTCCCACCCCACCTAAACCGTTTGGATAACCCCTTCACACCGGAAGCGATCGGCCGATCCGGACCGGTGTGGTCGGTGCGCGCCCGCCGCAGGCCCAACCGCTATCCGAAACTCGTCCCTCCGTTCGCTCGATGGTTGATTCTCTCACCTGTGGCGACGTACCGTGCGCCTCGGGAATGCCGACGCTCGGCCTCGGCACCTGGCAGAACGACGACCGCGACCAGTGCGTCGAGAGCGTGAAGACCGCGCTCTCGACCGGCTACCGGCACGTAGACACCGCCCAGGCCTACGGCAACGAGGACGCCGTCGGCGAGGCGATCGCCGAGAGTGACGTGCCGAGAGAGGAGATCTTCCTCGCGACGAAGGTCTGGATCGACGATCTGGACTACGACGACGTGCTGGAGAGCACGGAGGAGAGCCTGAAGAGACTCGGCGTGAACGCGGTCGACTTGCTCTACGTCCACTGGCCCGCACGCGAGTACGAGCCGGAGGAGACGCTCCCGGCGTTCGACGACCTCCGGGACGAGGGGAAGATCGACAGGGTCGGCGTCAGCAACTTCGAGCCGGAGGACCTGCGGACTGCGACCGACCACCTCGACGCACCGATCTTCGCGAATCAGGTCGAGTGCCACCCGAAACTCCCCCAGGAGGAGCTTCGGGAGGTCTGTCGCGAGATGGGGATCGAACTCGTCGCCTACTCCCCGCTCGCCCGCGGCGAGGTGTTCGACGTGCCCGAACTCGAGGCGATCGCGGAGGACCACGACGCGAGCGCGGCGCAGGTGAGCCTCGCGTGGCTCCGCGAGCACGGGATCACCGCGATCCCGAAGGCGACGGGGAGAGAGCACATCAGGGACAACTTCGCCTCTCTCTCGCTGTCGCTCTCGGCGGAGGAGGTGGAGACGATCGACGGGATCCCGGAGCGAGAGCGCACCGTCGACCCCGACTTCGCGCCCTGGTAGGCGACCCACAAGGGTAATATATCTGAATAAATATGTTTCCGCTATGGCCGTACAGTCCCGACGGATCGGGGCGATCGGAGCGATCCAGCTAGACCTC
The DNA here is from genome assembly GCF_036429475.1 of Halalkalicoccus sp. CGA53. Taxonomy (GTDB): domain Archaea; phylum Halobacteriota; class Halobacteria; order Halobacteriales; family Halalkalicoccaceae; genus Natronorarus; species Natronorarus salvus. The sequence continues at coordinate 1,321,112 of NZ_CP144125.1, read as the reverse complement.
CGACGTCTCCACGAGAGCTGGATGGAGCTGCTGTTCCCACGCCAGCGCGACGCCGCCCACTCGGTGCTCGGAAAGTGGACGCCTACGACGAGGAGCGGGTGGGCCGCCTACAGGGCCTGGGCCGCCCTCGGCGCGCTGCTCGTCGCGCTCGCCTACCCGCTGACGCTCGCCGGCTTCGCGCTTCGCTTTCACTCCCGGCGCATCGACCGGCTCGCGGCCGGTCTCGGCGTCGCGGGCGTGATGGGGCTGTCCGTCGTCGTCTGGGGCGCGCTCACGGCGATCAGCTGGTTCCAGTTCGCCTACAGGGGAGAGGAGATCGTCGCAGTCGTCGCGGCCGCGGTCGTCGCGACGCTCGCGGCGGGCGCGGCGGTCGTCCTCGCCCGGATCGGCGGGCGCGCGGTGACGGTCCTGCTCGCCTACCCCTCGGCGATGACCGCGCTCTTTTTACCCCCAGTCGTCGCGGCGCTGTTCTCGCCGACCGTCGGCGCGGTCGTGCTCCCCGGGAGCGACGCGCTCGCGATCTGGTTGCTCGACGAGCTCCTCGTCTACGGCGGGATCGAGAGCTACCTCCGTGGACACTACTCGCTGGAGGGAGTCGCGTACGTCGCGATGTGGTTCGCGATCGCCGTCCCACTGGGGTGGCTACTGGGGGTTCTTGTGACGCTCGCCGACGTCGTCAGGCCGCGAGCGTGACGGTTTCTGCCGATTCGATCGATACACAACGCCTAAGACCACCCCGGGAGTAACTTCGCCAGCACGATGTCACTCGCAGACACCGTGCGGAGGTGGCTGGATGACGACGCGGCCGTCATCTACGAGTGCAGAGAGTGCGGGACGGCGCTCGATTCGGACGAGTTGATGTGTCCGTCCTGTGGCTCCACCGACGTCTCCGAGTACGACGTCAGGTGACTCGTAGAACACGCGGTGTCGCTCCGATTCATCCGTCCCGTCGCACGCGGCGGGACGAGACACCGACTGCGAGTGCGATCGCCGTCGGGAACCGACACGCCTCATTCCGACGGCGACCAACGGAGGGCATGGAGTTAGATACGACGAAGACGGCCGTCGCGTTCCTCGCGATCGTCGGGGTCGGCGTCGCCGTCCTGCTCACCAGGCCGGTGGGGATGACGACGGAGACGGTGCTGATGATGGTCGCGCCGTCGATGATCGTCTTCGGGCTGCTGGCGCTCGCGATCGGCGTGAAACACGGCGAGTACCGCGCGACGCACTAAGTTTTCGAACGCTCAGTACTTCGCCTCGGCGCCGGTCGTCTCGTAGATCCGATCCATCAGCGCGTCGCGTTCTCGCTGCCAGGCGGCCAGTCCCTCGGGCGAACTCGGATACGCCTCGTAGTGTTCCAAGAGCTCGTCGGCGAGCTGTTTCGTCTGATAAAAGGTCCAGATCACGCCCCAGTAGCCGTAGCTCTTCACCGCGGCCTGCAGCTTCAGCTTCCAGCCGATGTCCGCGCTGCCGGAGTAGAGCGCGTCCGAGAGCTTCTGTCCGGGGAGGGCCGCGAGCAGCCCCATCAGGTCGTCGGTCTCGACGGCGGTGGACATGACGTTGTAGACGTCGAGGGCGGCGAACCGCCCGCCGAAGTGCTCCATCACCCGCTCGTTGTAGTTCCAGAGCGCCTCCTCGGAGCGGTCGCCCGATTCGAGCGAGGCGACGATCTCCTCGCCCGCGTACTCGCCCGCGTAGGCCGCTCCCGCCATCCCACCACCCGTGGTGGGGTTGACGTGACCCGCCGAGTCACCGACCGCGACCATGCCGGGTGCGACGGCCGAGTCGTACGGTCGTCGGGTGGGCAGCGCCGCGCCGAGTTTGTCGGTCACGCGCGCGTTTCTGAACTCGGATCGGCTCCGCAGGTCTCGTTTCAGGTCGTCGACGAGCTGCATCGGCTCTTCGGTCATCTGGAAACCGACACCGGCGTTGATCTCCGTGCTCGTTCGTGGGAAGTACCAGAGGTAGCCCGCCGCGCGTTCGGTCGGCTTGAACACGAGCGCGTCCTCCCACTCGACCGGCTCCTCGACCTCGACGATCTCTCGATACGCGGAGGAGAACTGCGAGTAGGTGACGTTCGTGTCGAACGTCGCCTCTGAGAGGTCCGCCCGATCCTGGAGGATCGAGAGCGCGCCCGCGCCGTCGATGACGACCTCGGCGCTGTACTCGATCGGCTCGCCCTTTCTGATCGCTCGCACGCCCTCGATCCGGCCGTTGGGCTGGACGACGTCCTGGACCACCGTGTCGTAGTGGATCTCCGCGCCCGCGTCCTCCGCGCCCGCGATCAGCTGTCGGCCGTACTCCCAGCGGTCCAGCACCGCGAGTTCGCCGGGGATCGGGATCTCGACGACCGTGTCGTGTTCGGGGAGTTCGAACCGGCCGTGGTCGACGTCGGTGTTCGTCATCGACGCCTCGATCCTCGACCGGGGGATCGCGGTCGGGAAGGCGTCCGAGCCCTTGAGCGCGTCGCCACAGGCGATGTGGCCCGCCTCCGTCTCGGATTTCCGCTCTACCAACGCGACGTCGTAGCCCGCCCCCGCGACGGTCGCCGCGGCGTAACAGCCGGCCGTGCCGGCGCCGACGACGACCACGTCGTGCTCGCGCGTGCTCATACACGCCTTCCCGGCCCCGCGGAGAAAACTCTTGCCAGATTTCCGTCGGCCGCGCGAGGACGGAAGTGAGGAAGGGTTTTTCATAGACCTCTTCGTATCCGGGGCTATGACTGCCCACACCGTCGAGTTCGTCACCACCGGCGAGACGATCGAGGTGAAAGAGACCGAGACGATCCTCAAGCGCTGTCTGGAGGAGGGGATCGCCCAGGAGTACTCCTGCCGCGTCGGGATGTGTCTGGCCTGCTCGGCGGAGATCGTAGAGGGCGAGGTCACGCAACCGGCCGCCCGCGGACTCACCGAGCAGGAAGCCGAGCGGTTCGCGCTCACCTGCATGGCACGGCCGCTCTCGGACCTGAAACTCGATCGCGGGAAGTACCCGCCGAGCATCGAGGGCGACGCCGCGGCGGGCGGTGCGGACTCCGCTGGGGCCGCCGCCGACGATTAGTCGAACCGACCGAGCAGGCGAAGCTACGGATGTACGTCATCGAACGAGTGAACGTTCGCGAGGAGGACGCTACTGGCAGGAGAGATCTCGACGTGACGGTCGATCTCGTCGATCGTTGAGAGGGTGATCCATCGAGCGTCGTCCTCTCGGCGAGGAACGCCGGAGACGAAACCGTCGACGTCGGAGGTCATTCACCGCCCCCCGTTCGGGATCCTCCGGATGTGGCCCGACGTCGGGGACGGAGAGCCGATCTACCTCTGGACTGAGTCCTACGACCGGTCCCTACACATCACGACGAGGGACTTCACGGCGGCCGTCCACAACGACGTCGGACTCAGCTACCGACTGGAACCGGGTGACGACGCCGAGCGGGTGTACTACCTCCGACCCGACACGCCGAACCTACAGCCCGGAATCTACCGACTCCCGATCGAGGTCGACGTGTTCAAGGAGGACGAATCGCTCGCCGAGCGTCGGTTCGAGGCGACCGTGGTCGTCGCGGAGGACGATCACTGACGGCGGGGAGATTACGCCTCGAATACGGACACGCTATCCGACTACCCCCGGTTCTCCTCGAACCACTCGCGACCGAACTCGACGAGCGGACGCATCCGACAGAGCGTCGCCTCGGCCTCACCGGCCGGTCCACGGCGAACCGCTCCCGGACGCTCCCGCTCGAAGTCGGTTTCCAGGGCCCGAAAGTCCCCTTCGCTCTCGATCTCCTCGAACATCGGCCACTCGCGTTCGCCGTCCACGAGCACCGGTGCGCCGTTCTCCCCGTAGCGGGCGTTCGCCGCCCGGTTCTCCGCGAGGTGCAACGAGGTGTTCGCCGTCACGCCGAGACGGAGTACGTCGGAATCGAGATCGCAGAGCGTGGCGAGCGGAGAGTTCTCGCCGTGGGGCCGGTCGAGCGCGTGCCCCGAGACGACCCGTTCGGCCGCCGCGCCCCACGCCGCGACCGAGTGCGTCGGATGGTCGCTTCGCAGGACGCCGGGATAGGTACGAAAACACTCCGCGACCGCGCCCATCATCCGCGTCGGGGTGACCTCCTTCCTGTACGGTGGTGCCGTCTCACGGATCCGTTCGATCCAGGGATCGGGAACGGGTGGGTTCTCCCAGCGAGCGGGATCCGAGAGCTGCGTCGAGTGCGTCGGCATCGCGAGCGTCCCTGCCTCGGTGAGCACCTCCCGCAACGAATCGACGACCGCGGGCGCACCACCCGAAACCCAGCCGAGCGCCGAGAGCGAGCAGTGGACGAGGACCGCGTCCCCGGGTTCGAGCCCGAGCGTGCGGAGATCACTCTTCAGCCGGTCGACCGTCACCGGCTCGTCCGAGCGCTCGATCGCCTCGCGTTCTCCCATACCCCGACCACTCGAGACCGGGGCAAAACTCCGACGGGCGGAAAACGGCTATCGCGCTCGGGCGGCTACACCCGCCATGACCGGAACCGTCGAGTCGCTGTTCGTCGCGAGCGAGGGATCGGCACTGATGGAGCGCGTCGAGTCGGTCGAGGCGGTCCCAGGAGGGCTTGCGGGCGACCGCTACCAGCGCGGGACGGGTCACTACGCCCCGTTCGACGTCTGCGAGGTGACGCTGATCGCGGCAGAGGACCTGGAGGCGATCCGCGAGGAAGCCGGGATCGACCTCGGCGGGGGACAACACCGGCGGAACGTCGTCACGCGCGGCGTCGACCTCGAGGAACTGCTCGGCGCGACGGTCGCGGTGGGCGAGGCGCGGTTGCGCGGGACCCGACGGCGGCCGCCCTGCGCGCACGTCGAGCGCGTGGCCGAGGAGACGGGGCTCGCACGGGCATTGCGCGGGCGCAGCGGGATCTGTGCGGACGTCGTCTCGAGCGGTGAGATCCGGGTCGGCAATCCGATCGAGGTCGTCGAGGTCGATTCGCGGACCGTCGGCCGGGAGATCGCAGAACGGCTCGGGGGCCGGGGACGATCACGGGTGTGCGAGCGTGACGCACGACCGCCACACGGGTAACCCCCGAGGCCCCCTCTCGTCACCTATGACCGAACGGAACGAGCGACGCCTCACCCGGCGGGCGCTGCTCGCGACGATGGGGGTCTCGACCGCCGCGCTCGCGGGCTGTACGGGTAGCGGTTCGGAGGGGCCGTACGGCACGGGGGACGACGGAACCGACGCTGATCGCGAACGGGGCGAGGACGGGGACGAGAGTGAGGACCCACCCACCAGGGAGGCGGTCGTGCCGCTCGAGCACGACCTCGAATCGTTCACCGAGAGCGTGTTCTCGGGCGGGGTGAGCCAGGACGGCATCCCCTCGATCGACGACCCCGAGTTCGAATCGATGGACGAGGTCGACGGACGGCTCGACGACGGCGATCCGGTGTTCGCGGTCGAGGTGGAGGGCGACGCCCGGGCGTACCCGCAGTCGATTCTCGTCTGGCACGAGATCGTCAACGATCGGGTTGGAGGGCTCGACGTCGCGGTCACCTACTGCCCGCTGACGGGCACCGCGATCGGCTTCGAACGCGGCAGGACCGAGTTCGGCGTGTCGGGGAGGTTGGTCAACAGCAACCTGATCATGTACGACCGAGCGGGAGAGAGCTGGTGGCCGCAGGTGCTCGGAACGGCGATCGACGGCCCGAACGAGGGGAGAGCGCTCCGCGAGGTTCCGGTGATCTGGACGACGTGGGAGCGGTTCCGGGAGACCTACCCCGACGGCGCGGTGCTCACCGAACGGACCGGCTTCTCCAGGGACTACGACCGCGATCCGTACGGGGCGTACAACCCGAAACGGGACTACTACGAGGACGATGGGACGATGTTTCGGACGATGCACGAGGACGGCCGCCACGGCCAGAAGGAGGTCTTCCTCGGCGCACGCGGTTCCGACGGGGCGCTCGCGGTCGAGAAAGAGCGGCTGCGGGAGGACCGGCTGCTCGAGACAGACGTCGGCGGTGGCTCCCACCTGGCGGCGTACGATCCCGACCTCGACACGGGCTACGTCTATCGGAACCCCGACGGCGAGTCCGTCGAGGTCGACGGCGAGGGGTACCTGGTCGACGGCGAGAGCCACGACGCCGAGGACCTACCGCTGGAGCGGCTCAACGCCTTCGACGCGATGTGGTTCGCCTGGGTCGCCTTCTACCCCGACACCGAGGTGATCGACTGAATGGGCGCGACCGCACGGGGACGCTCCTGACTCTCGCGGACGACGGCGGTGAGCCGTGGCGCGCTCGCCCGGCGTGACTCCGCCGCGGTCTTCTCGCTCGTCGCTCTCCTCTACCTCCTCGGTTTCCTGTTCGCGATCGGCGACCTGAACGTCCGTCCGGAGGCAGGTCTCTCGCTGTTCGTCGTGGACGACCCACTCTCGCGCATGGTCGAACCAGGACCGGGGCCGTTCGCCTACGAGGGGGTCGCGACGATCGATCTCCTCCTGTTCAGATACCTCCTCTCGCCCGTGAACCTCGCGATCGGGCTCGGCCTCTCGCTGCTGGTCGGACTGAACCTGGCGCTCTCCTACCTCGCGATCACCCAGCCAAAATCCTGTGGGATCGGCACGAGTACGGGCGTTCTCGCGTCGGTTCCCGCGCTCGTCTCCGGGACCGCGTGCTGTGCGCCGGTGGTCTTCCTCGTCTTCGGGATCCAGGCGAGCGCCGCTCTCCTCACCGTCTTCGTCTGGCTGCTCCCGATCGGCGTGGTGTTTCTGGTCGGTAGTCTCGCGTACGTCTCGACCGAGGTCGATCCGACCGCGCTCGGAACGGCTCCGGGCGCGAGGTGAGCGCCGCGACGAGGGTGGGGACCGGTCGTCCGTTCATTCCGAGCGAACGGGCAGAGGATCACCGCCTTCGCGTCGGGTCCGCTCGACGCGTCGGAGCGGTGTGGACGGGAACGGTGCTACCGGAGTTCGCCCCAGGTCCCGACTAGCTCGCCCTCGACGAACCGGCGCTGTTCGAAGCCCAGCGCGTTACAGAGCATCGTGTGACCCATGAACGACACCGCGTAGTCGGCCATCCCGAACGGGTGCAGTTCGCGCTGGTTCGCCGGTGGCAGGGCCGATCCGATCAGGTTGATCTCGGCGTCGCCAGCCGACAGAGAGCCGGCGGCTACACCCCCCACACCGTCGCCGCTCATCCGTCCGGCGACGTCGCCACCGGCGGCCGCGAACGCGTCGTCGTCGACGACGGTGGCCGGTTGGTCGTTCGTATTTGGGACGTATCCCACCTGCGGGCTCTTCCATATCTCGTGCTGCAGGTTCCGGATACCCGACAGCAGGTAGTGGTCGAAGTCCCGGTCGAACAGGTTCGCGATGCCGACCTCGATGCTCTGGAGGTCGTCCTCGGAGATATTCGCCGCGTCGCCCACCTCCAGCGCGTCCAGCAGGTAGAGACCCGTGTCGGTGAGCACGAGGTCACCGCCGGCCTCGACGAACTCCTCGATCGCCTCGACGTAGCGGTCGTCGTCGCGCCCGACGTCGTGGGAGATCACGACCTTGTCGTACCGGCGCCGGCCCGATCGGCCTCTCATCAGCCGGCCGACCCGCACGTCGTGGACGCGCAGTCCGTCCATACCGCCGTCCTCGAGGTGAGGTTCGAGATCGGCGAAGAACTGCATCGGGTTGACGACGTACTCGGTCTGCTCGTAGCCGAAGGCCTCCCAGGGGTCCGGGTGCTCCTCGTCCGTCTCGATCGTGACGAACTCGACCTCGACGTCGCCCTCGCCCTCGTACTCGACCGACCAGTCGCCAGAGGCGGGGTTCGGTACGTAGAACCCCGTCTCGTCGCTCTCGGCGAGGTCGATCTCGCGAACGACCTGGCCACCGGGGTTGAGGAGTCGCACGACTCCCTCCTCGGCGTCTCCGGCGTCGAACTGCGCGGCCAGCGAGTGAGTTCGTTCCTCGGAGGACGCGCTCGCGCTCCCACCGGGACCGGGCTGGACGGTCCCGTGACGGCGTCGAACCTCCGTGGCGCGGTCCTGCCCGCGGCCTCGACCCCTGCCGGGGCTCTCGTCGGTGTGCGAGAGGTCCGCCGACCGGCGCGTCAGTTCGTCGGTGGTCACGTAGGCCGTGTCCTGACCGTCGGTGGCGACCGTCGCGTTCGTATCCGCGGCACAGAGCCTGGCGTACTCGAGCTGGGAGAGGTAGTAGGCGGTCTCGAGGTGTCGCTCGATGTACGGTCGCCAGTTCGTCGCGTCGCGCATCCCCAGTTCGGGGGCGACCGTGATGGCGCCCAGGCCGCCGAACTCCTCGGGCTGGCCGGCCCAGCCGAGCAGCCCACCGGTGATGTTGTAGCCGAGCGAGTCGTAGATCGAGCCGTAGTCGAACAGGGTGTTCGGGACGTAGTTCGACCGCCAGCTCGTGTCCGCCCCGGCCCGGATGGTGTCGTCGGCGATCGCATCGGGACTCCCCCAGTAGTCCTCCATCGCGGCACCGATCCGCCGGTTGACCTCGTCCAGGTTGTGGGTACCGTCGTGGTCGTAGGCGGCGTTGGACTCGAGGTTCAGCACCATCTGACTCGCCCACCCCATCATGTGGTAGTCACAGAGGTACTCGACGTTCTCGTACGCCCGGAGATGCTCGACGGTCGCCATCGCGTCCGGGACGACGTCCCAGTAGCCGACGTCGTAACCGGGGCGAACGTCGGGCTCGTTGCCGGCGTCGGCGGGCCAAAACGAGGGGTTCGCCCAGCCGATCGTCGGGTATTGGCGGTTCGTGTCGAGCAGGGAGCCGTTCCCGCGGTAGTGCGAGAGCTGGTTGGGGCTCCAGAGGGTAGGCTTCCGGATGGTCCACCCGTCCGGGTTGATGTAGACGTAGACGATGGCGATGTCGTCGAGCAACGGGTTGAAATCCTCGGCCTCCCCCTTCGCGGCGCTCTCGAGGATTCGGCTGCCGGCCTCGACGCCCGCGCGCTCGTTGCCGTGGATGCCGACGATGAACACCGCCTTCTCCTTCTCGGCGAACGCTTCGCGGTCCTGCACGTCGTTGGTCAGCTCCGCGATGTAAATGTCGCGCTGGTCGGGATCCTCGCCGGTGAACACGTTCGGCCAGCCAGGTCCGTGGCCGATCCGCTCGACGCTGACCATGTCGGGGTACTCCTCGGCGAGGTGGTCGAGTGCCTGGCCGGTCTCCCCGTGAGAGGTCCAGTCGCGGGCGTCCTCGACTCGCGGGAAGACGTCGAACTCCTCGACGTACTCGGGGAAGACATCGTAGTCGCCGTAGGGCTCTTCGAGTGTCCAGAACGGGTTCGCGCCGGGCGAGTAGTCGACGAACTCGATGCCGTCGAACGTGTCGAGGGCGTCAGATAGCTCGGCTTCGGTGAGGTAGGCGTGCGCGGCCGGCGTCGGCTCCTCGCGGTAGACGACCTTCGTCGCGCGAAGGTCCTCGTCGATGTCCCAGTCGGGTTCGCCGAACTCGTCGTAGAACGAGTGTACCGAATCGACGTCCTCGAACTCGAGGACCAGCGTCGCCTCGTAACTGTCGGGTGTAGCGTTGACGACGAACTCGCCGAGGTCAGTCACTCGGTCGTCCGAGACCTCTGCCGATACCGCACCCGGGAGGGTGAGTGCGGCGCCGGTCGCGGCCGCGACGCTCAAGAAGGTGCGCCGCCCGATGGTGTCACCGTCGAAGGCACTCTCGTCGAGTTCCGTCGCCTCCTCGTAGGTATAACGGTTCGATTCTTCATCCGGATTGGATACCGTATCAGGTCGTGTTTCTTGTTTGCTCATAGGCATCTGTGTGGAAATGACCCCCACACAGGACTGTAAATACAATTACCGATAATAAATCTAGCTAGTGGGATTGAATATTATTCTAAAATTGTGTATTATTTTCTAGTTGGATAGTTCGTTTTATCTAGTTGAGCGATTACTGTTTCTGGTAAGGATTCTCGGTTTCGGGCTACCTACGAGACGGAATCGAACGCTACCTCGCGAGCGAGTAGGCGATCACGCCGCCGAAGGCGACGAGGTAGTAGAGCCAGATCGGAGCGTCGACTATCCGAAAGGCGAGCGAAACTGCGAGTACCCACACGACGACGAACGCGAGGTCGACGAGAACGACTCGCCAGGGAACCGAGCGGAGGGCCTCCGTGAGCCGATCCGACGGCCGGGACGATCCGGAGGGGCTCATGTATCCACCGCCTGGGTGTCGAACGATGTGAGCATGGTTAGAAGTGGATCCCGTACTCCTCCAGCAGGTGGTAGCCGGCGGTCCCCCAGATGAAATCGGCCCCCGGCCACCAGGTCCGGGCGTTGCTCATCCCGCCGACGAGGACGTACTCCTCGGGGCGCTCCTCGTCGACGTGGAAGTTCACCGAGCCGCTGTCGCCGTCGGTGAACGACTCCTCGTCGCCCCACTTGAGCTGTCCCTCCCTGCAGAGCTCGCCGGTGAAACAGGTCACCCCGTCGATCCCCTCGATCCGTCCGCTGGTCTCGTCGGTCATCGCGCCGAGTTTCGTCAGCGGTTCCCCCCGAGCGGCCAGCTCAGCCAGACCCGCCTTCGTGTACTGCCCGATGACGCGAGAGGGAAACGCCCGTTCGATCTCGGCTGCCGGACGGTAGCCGTCGACGGGCGTCGCCACGACGAGATCCGCCAGCGGATAGCCCCGGTGGACGTCGCCGATCCGACGGGATTCGTCGTCGTGAACGACCGACAGCGGTTCGCCCCGGTGTTCGGTCTCCTTCGTCCCGCCCTCCCCGTACAGGTGGTTCGAGGTCCCGAAGAACCGCGATCCGCTCTCCGCACCGAACAGCGCCGGAGCGAGCGTCCCGACGCTGTCGTCGCTCTCACAGAGAACGCCGCCCGGGATCCGATCGGGATCCAGCTCCGCTATCTGGTACGGCTCCGGTGACTCGGTACCCGTTGCGGGTGCTGGAGGGACCTCGTCGGCGACGTTCAGGTCGAGGGGCACCGTATCGAGGATCGGTTCGAGACGCTCGCGTACCCCCTCGTCGGTCGCCGTGACCGAGAGTGACGCCTCGTGTCCGTCGAAACTACCGGGAACGACGAACGATTCGATCAGCGGGGAGAGCTCCAGCTCCCGGATCCGATCCTGGGCCGCGAACGCGTGCCGGAGGCTCTCGTGCCAGGCGGGTGGCACCTCCTTCGTTCGGGGCACTAGGGTCGCCGAGTCCGGCTCCGGGCGAGCCAGCGCGTACGTGATCGTCCCGGGGTCGTCCGTGGAGACGTAGTCGGCGCCGAGACCGAACGCGAGGACGCCACACACCCCCACGTTCACCCCCGTTCGAAGCATCCGACGACGTCCCACGGTGGACCCGTCTCCGGCGGTCGTCCCCGTCCGGGCGTTCGATCCCCCCTCCGTCACCGTGCTGTGTCCCCCAACTCGGTTCGTACACTGACGCCGATCACTAATGAGATTTATTTCACTGTTCGTAGGTGTCCGGCCGATCGCGGGCGTCGAAAACAGCGGTGGTCGACCCCGCAGGTTCGAATCTCGAACACCTCGGCTGACACGACCGAGCGGCGCTCGGCGAGCGCGACGTCGGCTTACGCCTCGTCGAAGAGCTCCTCACCCTCCATCATGTGCTCGGAGACCGCGTCCATGTCGAGGGTGACGCCCAGTCCCGGCTCCTCGGGAATCTCGATGTAGCCTTCCTCGATGACGTCCTCTTCGACCAGGTCCTCCCACCAACCGAGCTGATACGAGTGGTACTCGACGGCCAGCGAGTTCGAAATCGCCGCGCCGACGTGTGCGCTCGCGACCGTACCCACGGGAGAGGCGACGTTGTGCATCGCGACCGGAACGTAGTAGGTGTCGGCGAGATCGGCGATCTTTCGCGTCTCGCGCATCCCGCCGACCTTCGGCATGTCGGGTGCGATGATGTCGACCGCCTGATCCTCGACGAGCTTTCTGTGGCCGTGTTTCCGGTAGACGTTCTCGCCCGCGGCGATCGGCGTCGACGTGAACCGGGTGACCTCGCGCTGGACGTCGTGGTTCTCCGGCGGGACGGGGTCCTCGAGCCACCAGACCGGGAACTCCTCCAGTGCCCCCGCGAGCCGTCGCGCACTCCCCGCCGAGAACGTCCAGTGACAGTCGAAGGCGACGTCCGCACGCGAACCCACTCTGTCGGTGACCGCCTCGACGATCGAGGTCTTGTGTGCGATCTCCGGCTCCCGGAGGTGGCGGTTCGCGCGGTCCTTCTCGTGACCGGAAGGCACGTCGAGGTCGAACTTCAGCGCGTCGTAGCCCAGCTCCTCGACGACGTGTTCGGCCTCGTCGGCGCAGGCGATCGGGTCCGCCTCGTCGGCCGTGTGACAGTCACAGTAGACCCGCATCTCGTCTCTGTACTTCCCCCCTAACAGCTGGTAGGCGGGGACGTCGAGGATCTTCCCCGCGAGGTCGTGGAGCGCGATCTCGATGCCCGATATCGCGGTGACGGTGACGCCCGCGATCGATCCCTCGCCGGACATCTTCTGGACGAGATGCTCGGTGAGCCGGTCGATGTCGAGCGGGTTCTCGCCGAAGAGGAAGGGTTTCATCCGCTCGATCAGTTCGGGCACGCCCGCGCCCCAGTAGGCCTCGCCCGTACCGACGACTCCGGCGTCGGTGTAGATCCGCACGAGCGTCCACGGGAAGTTCCCGTTCACCATCGTCGTCTGGACGTCGGTGATCGTCACGTCGCGGTCGCCCCGCGAGGCACTCAGGTCCATCGATCGGGCGGAGAGATTACGCATCGTGTACTCCGCGTTCGGGTCGTGGAGCTGGGCGTAGTCGCGTACCATACCCCCTCTGTGGTGGTCTTCACCTAAAACGTGGGGATTTCCGAAAGAGGAGTACGGTTCGAGTGAAAACAGCTGAGAGTGCGAAGGCTCGCACTTTTTGCCGCGTGGTTTCCGAGAGGGCGCATGTGACTCGTCGAGGACATGCTCGGTGTCGACGTGGACACGTTCCTAGCGCGGCCGCTGTTCTGTTTCCTCTCGACTGCCACGGACGAGGGGCCGCGGGTCTCACCGCTGTGGTACGACTGGGACGGCCACCACCTCTGGATCGTCGCCGACCCGGTCACCAAGAGCTACCCGGCCCGGATCGAGCGAGACCCGAGGACCGCCGTCGCGGTCGTCGACTTCGACGCGGAGCGAGGGCTCGTCCAGCACGTCGGGATGCGCGGACGGGCGAGCGTCGAGCCGTTCGATCCCGAGCGGGCGAGTGCGGTCTTCTCGCGGTACATTGGCCCGAGAGAGCGGTGGGACGACCGGTTTCTCGGGGTGTTCGACGTACCCGATCGGTACAGGCTGGTCCGGTTCGACCCGGAGACGGTCGTCGCACGGGACCAGTCGTACGCGCCGACGTGACGGACCCCATCCGCCTGTCTTTATCACCGTTCGCGGTCGACGGGGTACATGAGCGAGCAGACGAACGGTCTCGAGCGGATCGTCGACGGCGGCGTCGTCGCCGTGTTGCGGGGAGTCACCGAGGAGACGGTCGTGGAGATCGCGAGGGCACTCGCCGAGGGCGGCGTCACGGCCGTCGAGGTGACGGCGGACACCCCCGGCGCGATGCGGATGATCGAGGAGCTCTCGACCGAGCTCCCCGAGTGGACCGCCGTTGGCGTCGGGACCGTCCTCGACAGCGAGACGGCGCGGGCGGCCTCGCTCGCGGGCGCGGAGTTCGTCATCACGCCGACGCTCGATCCGGAGGTGATCGAGACGGCGAACCGGTACGGACTGGTCGTGATGCCGGGGGTCTTCACCCCGACCGAGGCGCTCCGGGCGTACGAGGCGGGTGCGGACGCCGTCAAACTCTTTCCGGCGTCGTCGGTCGGCCCGGGGCACATCGAATCGATCCACGGCCCGCTCGGTCAGATCCCGATTATACCGACCGGAGGGGTGGACCTCGAGAACGCCACCGAGTACGTAGAAGCGGGGGCGCTCGCCGTCGGCACGGGGAGCGCGCTCGTCTCGGATTCCATCGTCGATCGCGAGGACTGGGACGCGCTGACCGAGCGTGCGCGCGAGTTCGTCGGGACGGTCGAGGCGGCGCGGGGGGAGCGCGGCGAGTGAGGGACCGGAGATCGGGAGGGCGTCATCCCGCCTCCGTCTCGAACGGGTAGCCCTCGCGCCCCCACCGCTCGACGATCGCAGCGACGCCCTCCTCCACCGTCGGATAGGTCGGCTCCCAGGCCGCGACCTCCCGGAAACGGTCGTTCGTGGTCGGCATCGAGCTCGTGAGGAACCGGACCGTGTCGCGTCCGACGGCGAACCGGGCCAGCCAGCCCGGCACCCGGCGGGGCTCCGGTGCGTCGAGCGCGTCTGCGAACGTCCGGAGGAACGTCGCGACCGTCACGGGCCGGTCGTCGACGTGGAAGGTCCCCGAGGCGCCGTCCTCGATCGCTCTCACGTACGCCGTGGCCGCGTCGTCCGCGTGGATCGTCGAGACGACGGCGTCACGACGGCCGAGGAGGCCACCACCGACGATCGGCATCTCGCCCGACAGCAGGCTCTCCGCGATCGCCCGGGTCTGCGCCGAGTCGGGCGCGTAGAACCAGCCGCCACGCAGGACCGTCACGTCTCCGACCCCGTCACGGCCGACCTCGCGGGCGATCCGCTCCGCGTCGACGGCCGACTCGGTCGTCCGGTCGGGGGTGGGCTCCGCCCGTTCGTCGAACGCGCTCCCGTCGGACTGGCGGGCGACCCACACGACGCTCTGCTGGACGAACCGGTCGACCCCCTCCGCCGCCGCGACGACAGCGAGGTTCCGGGTCCCCTCCCGTCTGATGCGGTCGTTTCGCTCCCACTCCGCGGCCGTCGGCTTCGTTCCGGTCGGGATCGCCGTCGCCGCGTTGATCACGACGTCCGCACCCTCGACGCCCTCCCCGATCGAGCCACGGTCGAGGACGTCGCCGCGATGGGGGAGACCGCCTCCCGATCGCACGGACTCGGCACCGGCGTCGTCGCGGACCAACCCCACAACCCCGTACCCGACGTCGGTGAGCCGGTCGACGAGTCGGCGTCCGAGAACGCCCGTCGCCCCCGCGACGAAGACGGTAGCGCACATCGTTCGATCGGTCAGGGAGGGAGACCCTAAATCCACCGGCGGTCGGATCCGGGGGATCAGTCGAGTGCGGCCAGTCGGTTGAGCGCGTAGGCCACCCGGAGCACCTCGGCGCTGGCGCCGCGGTCGAAGACGAGCTCGTCGCCCGAGAGGACGTGTTCGAGCACGTCGTCGGAGGCGTGTTCGGGGGCGGCGGCGATCCCGGCACCCTCCTCGGCGACCCACTCCATGACCCGAAGATCGCTCTTCGAGTCGCCCATCACGAGCGCGAACGGGTCGTCGATAGCGAGGACCGAAAAGGCGGCCTCGACGCCGACGACCTTGTTCAGTTCGAGGCTTCCGATCTCGGCGGCGTCGGCCTCGTAGTAGGCGACGTCGATCCGCTCGAAGAACTCGCGAGCGCGATCGGGGACGTCCCCCGGGTCCGCTTCGCCGATCCCTCCGGATCGTTCGAGCACCGACCGGATCTCCGGGTCGGCGTCGGCGTAGAACGCGCGCGTCCACCCGTGAACCTCGTTTCTCTCCTCTTCGATGCGCTCCGCGACCGCGTCCCCCAGCAGGTCGAGTTCGTGGACGAGCGCATCGTCGATCAGCTCCCTCGCCTGACTCCCCCCGGTCGCGAAGTTCGGCTTCATCGTGACGTTGAACTCGTTGCCCTGGAGGTGACACCCCCGACGGAGGTGGTCGGGTGCGTCGCGGAGCACGCGCGACCGGAGCTCGTCGAAGACCGCGACCACCTCGCTATCCAGGTCCTCGTAGAGCAGCTGTTTCGTGTTCGCGCCGTGGCCGGGCGTGAACACCCCCGTGCCCGCCTCGTAGACGATCGAGAGCTCCCCGGAGTGGACGATCTCGCTGCCCAGCCCCTGGATCATGAACCCCTTCACGTTCTCTAGGGTCTGGCCCGTGCAGATGACGATCGGGACGCCGGCCTCGTGAAAGCGCGTGAGCAGCGAGAGCGTCGACCGGGGAATCTCGTTGTCGGTGTTGCCCGCCGAACGGAGCGTCTCGTCCACGTCGAGTACGAGCACGTTCACCGCCCGCCTGTACTTGGTACACAGATCGAGCGCGGTGAACGCCTGTTCGCGCGTCGCCCGTGCGGCGAGGTCGGCGAACGTCTCGCCCTCCGGGAAGGCCTCGCGGATCTCGTCTTTCATCCCCGCGAGCTCGTCGCTCGCGTTCTGCCAGTGGGTGAGCGCGACCCGCGAGTCGATCGGCGGGAAGAGGTCGACGAACTCCTGGTACTGTCTGACGTGCGCGGTCGGGAACTCGTCGTAGAGCCGGTAGAGCTGGTCGTACCGTTCCATACCACCCATCGTCGCGGCCTCGGCATATACTGTCGCCCACCTCTCGGCCCGCGACGAACGGAATGCGGCGGACACGAGGGGCAGCGTTCCCGCGGTGAATATCTTTACTCGCTATAGAATGAATGTTTATACCCGTGCGGCACCCACACCGACCTATGAGAGCAGTCGTCGTACGGGAGGGCGAGACCGAACCCACCGTGATCGAGAAGCCGCGACCCGACCCCGCCGAGGGAGAGGCGCTCGTCAGAGTACTGAGAGTGGGGATCGACGGGACCGATCGCGAGGTGATCGCGGGCGGCCACGGCGGCCCACCGGAGGGGGAGGACCACCTCGTCCTCGGTCACGAGGCCGTCGGCGTCGTCGAGGACCCGAACGGCACGGGGTTCGAGGAGGGCGACGTCGTCGTTCCCACCGTCAGACGCCCGCCGAACGGGACGAACCCCTACTTCGAGCGTGGGGAGGCCGACATGGCACCCGAGGGCGAGTACGTCGAACGGGGGATCGTCGGCGCCCACGGCTTCGCCGCGGAGTACGTCACCTCGGCCGAGGAGTTCCTGGTACCTATCCCCGAGGACCAGGCGGAGATGGGCTTCCTGATCGAACCGATCAGTATCACCGAGAAGGCCGTAGCGCACGCCACGGCAGCACGTTCGGCGTTCACCTGGGAGCCCGAGAGCGCGCTCGTACTCGGCAACGGGAGCCTCGGACTGCTCACGCTCGCGATGTGCGAACACGTCTACAGATTCGAGCGGACGTACTGTCTCGGCCGGCGCGACCGACCCGACCCGACGATCGACCTCATCGAGTCGCTCGAGGCGACGTACGTCGACTCGCGGGAGACGCCCGTCTCCGAACTGAGAGCGGTCCACGAGTCGATGGACTTCGTCTACGAGGCGACGGGCTACGCGCCACACGCCTTCGAGGCGATCGAGGCGCTCGCGCCGAACGGCGTCGGGGCGCTGCTGGGCGTGCCCTCCTCCTGGGAGTTCGAGATAGACGGAGGGACACTCCACCGCGAGTTCGTCCTCGAGAACAAGGCGCTCGTGGGCAGCGTCAACTCGGGTGTGCATCACTTCGAGGCGGCGAGCGACTCGCTTTCCTCGCTTCCCGAGAGCTTCCTCTCGGACCTCGTCACCGGGATCTACGGCCTCGACGAAGTGGAGAAGGCGTTCGGGGACGACGACACGACTATAAAAACCGCCCTCGAATTCAGCACATGAAGAACGTCGACGACCTGATCGAGAGCGCCGCGGACCTCGCCGCCCGCGGGCTCTCGAAGGGCGAGATCGCGGACGAACTCAACGTCTCGCGGGAGACGGCGAGCTGGTTGGTCGAACGCGGGGGCGGCGACGAACCGGTCGAACGGCCCGACCCGGGCAGCCCGGCGGACATCCACGTCGACTGGAGTGCGATCGGCCGCGACAGCGCCCGGCTGCGACACGTCTCGCGGGCGCTCGCGGACCTGCTGACGAAACACGGCGACGAGATCGACCTCACCGTGGGGATCGAGAAGGCCGGCGCGCCGATCGCGACGATGGTCGGCGCGGAGCTCGAGACCGACCTCTGTACCTACGCCCCCCGGAAACACCAGTGGGAGGACGGCGACATCGAGGACCTGGGCGGGAGCTTCTCGCGGAACTTCGCCGACATCAGGAACAGGGACTGTTACGTCGTCGACGACACGATCACGAGCGGGACGACGATGACCGAGACCGTCGAGGCGATTAGGGAGCGCGGCGGAGAGCCGGTCGCGTGTGCGGTGATGGTCGACAAACAGGGCGTCGAGGACGTGAGCGGCGTCCCCGTCTACTCGCTCGTGCAGGTGATCCCCGTCGGCAGCGACGGCGGGTAGTCGAAACCGGGTTTCCCCGTACCGGCTACGCAACCGATTAGTTCCTGGGCCGGCTAGGGGGAGCCATGCCGTTCAACCCGAACCAGAGTCTCCCGCAGGAGGAGGTCACCGAGCGCGTCGACACCGCCATCGCCGAGAACGAGGTCGTCCTCTTCATGAAGGGCAACGAGCTGATGCCCCAGTGTGGCTACTCCGACCGCGCGCTGCGGCTGATCAAACAGCACCGAGAGGACGTCGAGTGCGTCGACACGCTCGAGTCGCTGGAGGAGTTCCGCGTCGCGCTCAAGGAACACAGCGGCTGGGAGACGACCCCCCAGACGTTCGTCGACGGCGAGTTCGTCGGCGGCAGCGACGTGCTCGCCGAACTCCACGAGCGTGGCGAGCTCGCGGCGACGCTCGACGCCGAGTGAGCCGCCGCTGGCGGCCGCGAGGGACAGGAGCTATAAGTCCCGGGCGCGTATGTACGCGTGTCCGGTCATCGTGGTCGGCTCGTCCACCGAGCGTGGAACCCAACGCGATCACGGAGAACCCATGTCAGGCCGCGTATACCACCTTCACTCGACGCTGGAACTGCCCCTCGAAGAGGTCTTCGAGTACTTCGAAGACGATCCGCGACTCCCGGGTGAGATCGAGGACATCGACATCACCCGCCGGAACAACACCCTGATCGTCAGGGCGGTCGCGACCGAAGGAACCGTAAGCAAGTACACCCCCACAGCGCAGCTCAAAGCGAGCGTGACCGAGGTGCGCGTCTACGAGGAAGAGCCCCAGCGAGCCGGCGGCCCGCCGGCCTGGGGCGAAGAGGAAGAGGAGATCCCCTCCGAACTCGTCGAGTTCGCCGCGTTCAAAGGCGACAAGGAGACCGTCCTTCAGAACACGGCGCTGCAGTACCAGATGTACGAGGTGCTCTGTGACATCGCCCGCCTCGCGGAGAAGGGCACGCTCACCGCGATCACCGAGTACGACGGCGAACTCGAGGCGACGAAGATCGTCGACGGCGAGGAACGGCCCGCGAGCGTCGAGGTCGTCGAGGGGCCGAACGCCGCACAGAACGACCAGCCCGGCGTCAACTGGCGCGACAACAAGTTCATCAGCGGCTGACTCGACCGGTTTCTCGGATCGTCTACCGTCACCGGGAGCGACCGCTCCTGACGCGGGCGACCGAGCCGCGTCGCCGTCGCTCGCCCAGCCACCCGAAGACCGTTCTGAACACGCGGCGTGCCAGCAGTGCCGAGCCCAGATACGAGAGCGGGAGCAGGTACCAGAGTCCGACGAGGAACAGTTCGGGGACCGTGACGGCGAAGAATGCCCAGGTCGCGGCGAGCGCGATCGAACAGCCCACGACGACCGAGAGGACGCCGGCGACGAGTTTCGGCACACGGAGCCCGGGTCTCAGTTCGTACCCCTCCGACGCCGACCAGCGGACGAACCCGCGCTCCCTGAGCCAGCGGTCGTAGCTTCCCGTGGCGTAGTCGGGGACGTACCGGCCATCGTCGTATCTGATCGGCATCCGCGCGCAGTGAAACCGCTCGATAGGGCGACCGTCGAGGCGCTCTCTGAGCGTGGCCAGCGACGACCCCTCGTACTCCTCTGGGGTGCGCGGCACCGGGACGTAGGTGTCCCACAGCACCCCGTCGACCAGCACGTCGAGTCGGAGGTACTCGTCGGCGGCGAGCAGGGCGATCGGACCGCCGGAACGACCCCCCACGGGGCTCGCCTCGAGCGTACAGCTCTCGATCCCCTGTGCGGTCGATTCCCCGTGGGACACGCGTTCCGTGTACCACTCCGGGAGCCCGTCCGTCGGAACGATCGAGACGTCGTCGATCGTTCCGTACGCCGCCGGGCTCTCTACGATTTCGTCCCTTGTCTCGTTCGATCTCGGCAGTTCGTTCCGGCCTCCCGAGACGCAGGCCCGCTCTGAGAGGGTCCGCTCGACCGCCCGGAACCGGTCGGCGCGCTCGTCGAAGTACGCGCTGTCGCGGTGGATCGGATCGTCGGAGCCACGGTGTAGCTCCCTGTCGGTCGGGTTCATCGGTGTGGGATCGGTATTCGGGTCGTGTAGATCGGGATCCGGGTGGGGTCGTCGTCCGAGGTCTGTATGCACCATGAAGACAAATAGCTAACCCGTGTCGGCCGCGCCGGAGAGCTCCGACTCGCGCGAGCGGGCTGAGGTCACCTCGACGGCCGGTCGAGGGCCTTCGGTCCGGCCACCGGACGACGGAGCAATCCGCCGTCGCAACCGAGTCGGTCGACGACCGATCCGGGCGACGGCACCACCGTCTCCCCATCGAGTGCTCCCGAGGGACTCCGGCCCCGACCAGGGGTGACGGGGAACTCGATACCGAGACAGCCAGCGCTCCGCGACGTCGAAGACCCGACAGCGCCCTACCGCTGACCCGGCGTCTGGTACCGTGTGTCCCACAATTACTTTGTGCGAACGCCTAATGAGATCTAATTACGATGTCAGCGAACTTCCCGGAGTACCTCGACGTGGAGTACACCGACGGCGAGAGCGAGTCGCCGGAGGACTACCCGACGATCGAGGCGAAGATCGAGAAGGCGATCGAGGTGACCCGAGAGGGCCTGGAGCAGTACGAAAAGCCCGCCGTGATGTGGACCGGGGGGAAGGACTCGACGCTCACGCTCTACTTCATCAAGGAGGTCGCAGAGCGCTTCGACCTCGAGGTGCCCCCGGCGGTGTTCATCGACCACTACCAGCACTTCGACGAGATCCACGAGTTCGTCGCCCGCTGGGCCGAGGAGTGGGACCTCGACGTGATCTACGCGCGCAACGAGGACGTCGGCGCGTACGTCGAGGGACACGGCCTCCAGCCCGGTGACGACATCGAGATCGACGAACTGAACGAGCAGAACCAACATCACGTGCGCAACCTGCTCGAGTACGAGGAGGAGACGTTCCCGTTCCTGCTCGACACCTACGTCGGTAACCACCTGCTGAAGACGGTCGCGCTCAACAACGCCTTAGAGGAGCACGAGATCGACGGCGTGATCTCCGGCGTACGCTGGGACGAACAGGACGCTCGCGCCGACGAGACCTTCTTCAGCCCGCGTCACGACCCCGAGATCTACCCGCCCCACGACCGCATCCAGCCCATCCTCCACTTCGACGAACGTGCCGTGTGGGACGCCTTCTGGTACTTCGTCGTTCCCGATACGGTGGAGAACTTCCCCGAGGACGGCTACGTCCCGCAGTCTTACGACGACTTCCCGGAGGGCGTGAAACAGGAGGACATCCCCGTCTCGCCGAAGTACTTCGAGGGCTTCCGGTCGCTCGGCAGCGAGGTCAGCACGCAGAAGTCCACGGACGACCCCGCCTGGCTCCAGGACGTCGAGAACACCGTCGAGCGCGAGGGCCGCGCCCAGGACAAAGAGGACCTGATGGAGCGGCTTCGCGATCTCGGCTACATGTGAGAGTCGGCGGACGATTTCTGGAACCCTCTATCTCGTTCGTACACAGAGGACTCGTCGAATAGAGCGCGTGCGGACGTTCGTTGGATACGACGCCTGACGCGTGTACTCGTGAACGTCTACACCTGTCACGGGCGAGCGGGGGTCTCACCGGTCGGGAACTCATAGGGATCATCGTAGTCAACTGAATCTCTCGGGTACACGTGTCACCGATGTCGCTCGGTTCGAAATCGGAGAAGTATGAACTTCTACGATGATCCCTATCAGACCGAGCCCGCCGGATTCAGCGTCCGAATCCAGATCGGCCAGTACGCGATCACGAGACACCCCGAGACGAGGAACATCCCGTCGATGACCTCGAAGAGGGGGATAGCTCCCCGCAGGACGCGCCAGTGGTCCCACGTGGTCCATAGAACGACAGCCGCTCCGAGGTAACAGACGGACGCGAAGAGGAGGTTCGCCCGGTACCCCTCGTAGACGGGGACGCGAACCTGGCGGGTACGGTGGACGCCGGTCGCGTAGACCGCCACCCCGGCGGCTCCCGCACCCACCATCAGCGCGATCAGGGGGGCGACCGGGTCGACGGTCGCTCCCCCGGTGAGCAGATCGAGAAGGTACATCGCCCCGAGCGTCTGCTGACTCAACAGAAACGCGAGAAGCGGGCCACCGTTGCTCACCGCATAGAGGAACGGTACGACCAGCGACGCGGGAACGAGGAGTTCTGCGGCGGAGGAAACCCCGGAGGTGTGTACGGGATCGGCGACCGCGACGATCCCACCCAGGATCAGGTAGAGGAACCCGACGAGTGTGTAGCCTCTGTTCACGCCCAGCAGCGGGTGATCGTACTCGTCCCCGTTCACAGCGTGTCGAACATGTGAGTATCTAAACCCTTTCTGCCGTGTCGGAAGTGTCGGCTACCCAGATTCGACCGACGACGGACCGGTCGATCCGCGCCGGAGAGAGCGAGAGGGGACCCTCCCCCCCGAACCCGACCTCCATTCTCACGTCATCCCGATACAGACGCGTCGAGACTCGGCCGAACGGGGACCGCAGCCAGTCCGGTGATCCACATGACAAAGGTGATAGCCGAGAGTCTCGTCTCTCCCCGACGAATGAGCCAGAGCTTTCCCGGGTACGTCGAGGTCGATTACGACGACGGCAGGGACGAAGGCCCGGAGGACTACCCCGCGATGGAGGAGAAACTGGGAAAGGCGGTCGAGGTGACGCGTCTCGCCCTCGAACAGTACGAGAACCCGGCGGTGATGTGGACCGGCGGGAAGGACTCGACGCTCGTGCTCTACGTGCTCCTCGAGGTCTGTGCCGAGTTCGACCACGAACTCCCTCCGGTCGTTTTCATCGACCACTATGAACACTTCCCCGAGACGCTCGCGTTCGCCGATCAGTGGGCCGAGCGCCTTGACCTCGACCTGCGCTACGCCCGAAACGAGGACTTCGAACGCCTCGGCGTCGATCCCGGCGACGAGGTTCCCGTAGCCGACCTGAACGAGCGGAACCGGCGCGAACTTCGGGAGAAGTTGGAGTACGACGAGAAGGTGCTGAAATTCACCGCCGACAGCTACGAGGGCAACCACCTGCTGAAGACCGTCGCGCTCAACGAGATCGTAGAGCGAGAGGGCTTCGACGGGATCTTCTCGGGCGTTCGCTGGGACGAACAGGACGCAAGGGCGAATGAAACGTTCTTCAGCCCGCGTCACGACTCCGAGAAGTACCCGCCGCACGACCGGATCCATCCGATCCTGCAGTTCGACGAACGGGCGGTCTGGGACGCCTTCTGGCGCTTCGTCGTCCCCGACCTGGTCGAGGGCTTTCCCGTGGGATACGTCCCCGAGAGCTCCGAAGACCTGCCGAACGACCTGGTACCGGAGGACCTCCCGGTCTCGCCGAAGTACTTCGAGGGCTTTCGCTCGCTCGGCACGCAGGGAGGGTCGGGAAAGAGCGCCGACCACCCCGCGTGGCTCCAGGACCTGGAGGGAACGACCGAGCGCGAGGGCCGCGCCCAGGACAAGGAGGGCGTGATGGCGCGGCTTCGCGATCTGGGCTACATGTGATCGGGGGGAGAGCTATCCACGCCCCGACCGTTTTCCCGGTATGGACCGAGAGACGGTTGCCGGTCACCCGACGATCACCGTCGGTGACGGCTCCCGAACGCTGGTCGTACTGCCCGGGCTGGGTGACGCGCTGGGGCCTACGGAGACGCCCCTGGTCGTTCGACTCGTCCTCCGGCGGTACTACCGGCCGTTCACCGACAGGTACACCGTCCACGTGGTGAGTCGACCGAGGGGACTCGGTGGTAAAACGACGACGCGGGAGATGGCGACGGGCTACGCGAAGGTACTGGCGGAGGTCGGCCCCGCGGACGTCCTCGGCGTCTCGATGGGTGGGCTGATCGCCCAACACCTCGGCGCTGAGCACTCGGGGTGCGTCGACCGACTGGTGATCGCCGTCGCCGCACATCGCCTGGGCGAGGAGGGGAGACGGATCGTCGAACGCTGGCGAGAGTTGGGACGTGGGAACCACTGGAAGGAGCTGTATCGAGATACGATCAGGGTGACGTACGAGGACCCGCGCCGCCGGGCGGTCTACGGCGCGCTCGGACGGCTCCCGCCGGTCGTCCCGCGACCCGAGGAGCCGGAGGACTTCCTCGTCTCCGTGACCGCCTGCCTCGATCACGACGCGGGGGACGTTCTCAGCGAGATCGACGTGCCGACGCTCGTGATCGGCGGCGACGAGGACCCGCTCTTTCCCGCCGACCTGATCGCGGAGTCCGCCCACGTGATACCGGACGCGACGCTCAAGCTGCTTCCCGGCACCGGCCACGGTGCGTTCGAGGAGCGGAAACGGGGCTTCGACGCGAGCGTCCGGCGCTTTCTGGCCGAATGAACGATCGAACACCGTCGTCCGGATGAGACGGAGTGTATCGCGCCGTCGAGCGGCGGGAAGGGGGGTGACCGTCGACGACCGACGGCGGACGCTCTGGGCGATCGCTGCGGACGTCGCTCGCGTGCCCGTTCAGGGAACCACGGTCGTCAGAGACGTCCGATCGAGAGTGGGCCGTTCGACCGCGTCTTGTCGGTTCGTATGACGACGACAGCGGGGGGCTGACCGCGAGCGATAGTTTTAGGATGTAGTGTAAAGGGTGCTTTACTGTAAAGGATACTTTACGGCACGTGTGCTTTACACCCGGTGACATCCATCTACCATGACCGACCACGCAGCACCGACGACGGAACCGCTCGCCCGACGGCGGCGACACAGACGACTGATCTACGGCTCGCTCGCGGTCGGCATCCTCGGCCTGCTCGTGGGGATCCGCCTCGAGCAGTTCCTCGCCGGGGTGCTGGTCTACTGGGCCGGCTTCGCCGGCATGCTCGGCGTCTGGTGGTTCAGCCCGGTGAGACTGTACGACGAGCGCGAGACAGCCATCGAACGGCGGGCGAGCGACTACACCCTCGGCGTCTTCGCGTTCGCGCTCGTCATCGGCGCGCCCGGCGGCCTCGTGCTCGAAGACGGCGGCGTCCTCACGCTCCCACCGTCGTTCCACGGGTCGGTGTGGGCGCTCGTCGCGGTCTACACCGTCTTCGGCGTGATCTACACGGTGCTCCGGCGACGTGCATGAGAAACGACCTTCGAGAACGGCGAAGCCGAACCGGGGAGAGTCAGGCGGACCTGGCCGCCGCCGTCGGCGTCACACGCCAGACCATCAACTCGATCGAGCGCGAGCGCTACGACCCGTCGCTAGGGCTCGCGTTCAAGCTCGCCCGCCACTACGACTGCGCCGTCGAGGAGCTGTTCGATCCCGATCTCGACGGGTGAGACGTCCTCCCCGGCCGTGGTGTCGCGTACACCGGGTTCCGGGATCGGATCAGTGGTCGTGGCCGTGGGAGTGGCCGTGCGGGTCGCCCTCGACGAACTCGGAGGCGTCGCGTTCGCCGACCTCGAACTCGTCCACGCGGTCGGCGAGCGCCCCGGCGTCGACGACGCCGCGGTCGACCAGCAGCGTCTCGATCGCGGTGAGCCACTGCCGGTAGTAAACCTCCTCGATCCCCTCCCCGTCCTCGCCGATCCCGTCGTCGATTGCCGCGACGAGTTCGGCCTGAAAGGTGTGCCAGTCGAGGGGGCTGGTATCGGTCGTCGCCACCGCGAGCGCGAACGCGCGGGCCTGCCAGGGCGAGTCGAAGACCGGTTCCTCGCCGTCGGTCGGCAGACCCTCTGCCGTACGGGCATCGTCAAGGCTCATG
The DNA here is from genome assembly GCF_036429475.1 of Halalkalicoccus sp. CGA53. Lineage (GTDB taxonomy): Archaea > Halobacteriota > Halobacteria > Halobacteriales > Halalkalicoccaceae > Natronorarus > Natronorarus salvus. The sequence continues at coordinate 1,295,230 of NZ_CP144125.1, read as the reverse complement.
GCGCGAGCCGTTCCACGCCGATCATCGCGTCACGCGTGACACGTTCCGCGAGTTCCTCCTCGTCCAGGTCCTCGGTCCCGGGCGGGCGCTGCGGGAGCACCATGTACCGCACCTCGGAGGTGCTGTCCCAGACGTCGATCCCGATCGACTCGTCGAGATCGAGGTCGAAGCTCTCGGCGAGCATCGCGCGGGGTTCGCGGACGATCCGCGAGCGGTACTCCGGCGACTTGTACCAGGTCGGCGCCAGCCCGAGCACGGTCCACGGGTAGCACGAACAGAGCGTACAGACCACGACGTTGTGAGTGTCGGAGGAGTTCGCCACCGCCCGGATCTCGACGACGTCCTCGTCGACCTCGATCCCTACCTCACCGATCGCGCCCGTCGCGTCCGAGAGCAGCCGCTCTCTGTAGCTCGAATCGGTCCACGCCCGGGCGACGACGCGCGCGCCGTTCATCGGCCCGACCTCGGTCTCGTAGTGGGAGATCACCGCGTCGATCGCGTCGGTCGAGAGGAGTCCCTGCTCGATCAGCAGCGACTGGAGCGCCCGTGCGCGGGCCTCCGGGTCGCGCTCTGCGAGCTCCTCCACGATCTCCGGTCGGCCGTGCGTTCGTTCGGTCACTCCGGCACCCCCAGATACGACTCCCAGAGGTCGAGGTGGACGGACCCGTTCGTCTCCCCCTCCGATCCCCAGAGCTCCTCGGCCTCGATCCCGACGGTGTAGACCGGCTCCGCGCCCGCCTCGCCGTGGGCGTTCGCGTCGGGGAGGACGTGTGTTCCGACCACCCGATCGACGGTGCCGGTCGCGCCGCGAGCGTAGCGCGGACACCGCGTGTGTCCCCGCGGCGCCTCGCGTCGCACCCTCACCCGCTCTCCCGCCGCGAACCGCGGCTCCCGCCCCTCGCGCCGCGAGGAGTAGGCGTCCGCCACGCCGTCGGCGAGCGCCGCGAACGACACCCCCGATTCGTGGGCAGGGCGCGACATCTCCTCGGTCTCGAACGCGGTCACCCGCTCTTCGACCTCTTCGGGATCGATCACGCCCGCTTCGAGCAGTAGCGTCTCGAACGCGCCGAGCCAGCGCTCGTAGTAGCTCGCGTCGAGGTACGTCTCCGGGGGCATCCGTTCGATCGCGTACCGGAACTCGTCGAGCTCGGCGAGCCCGTTGCCGAGCGTCGCGACGAAGAGGCTGTAGACGCCGCCCTCCCACGGTTCGCCGAACGCTCCCTCGTGCTCGTGATGGTCGGGTGGACCGAAGCCGTCCATTCCGCCAAGGTCGTGGATCCCGTTCATAGCGCACACACCGCTCACACGGGCATAGTCCTATGCGTTCGATCAGCCGTCCGTGTCGGCGGTGGCGTCGTGGACGCCCCGGACCTCGAACCGGGCTCCGGACGCGCTCTCCCGGAGGGTGACCGACCAGCCGTGTGCCTCGGCGATCTCCTCGACGATCGCCAGCCCGAACCCCGTTCCCGTGGGCGAGGCGGTGATCCCCGGTTCGAAGAGGTCCTCCACGACGTCCTCCGGGACGCCCGGGCCGTCGTCGGCGACGAAGAACCCGTCGGGGAGGTCGCCGACGCGGACCGTCACCTCCTCGCCCGCGTGTTCGACCGCGTTCCGAAAGAGGTTCTCGAAGAGGCGTTCGAGCCGGCGGGTATCCCCGAGAACCGGTCGAGAGCAGGTCGTCTCGAGCGTCGTCTCGCCAATCTCGACGTTTGCCCACGCCCGTTCGGCGGTGCGGGCGAGGTCGACCGGCTCCGGCGCCTCGATCCGCCCGCCCTCCCTCGCGAGCGAGAGGACGTCCTCGACGAGCGCCGCCATCCGGTCGTGCGCGGACGCGACGCGATCCAGATGGTCGCTCTCGCGCTCGCGGCGGGCCAGGTCGAGGTGGCCGGTCGCGACGTTGAGCGGGTTCCGGATGTCGTGGGCGAGCAGGCTCGCGAACTCGTCGAGACGTTCGTTCTGCCGGGTGAGTTCGCACTCTCGTTCTCGGAGTTGGCGCTCTCGCTCCGCGCGGTCGAGCGCGGCCTCGGCGTTCGCCGCCAGGACCCGGGCGAGGAAGACGTCCGCGTCGGTGACGTCGTCGGCGGTCCTCGACGCCATCGTGAGCAGGCCGTGCTCGCCCAGCGAGAGCTTCAGCATCGTCCGGACGCCGGTGGTCGCGTGAAGCGCGGCGTCGTGTTCGCGGATGTCCTCGAAGACCGACGGCTCTCCGGTGTCGAACGTCTCCCACGAGAGGCTCTCGCCCCGCTCGAAGGGCTCGATCGGGCCGAGCAGCGTGCGCGCCTCGTCGGTGACCGCCGCGGGCACCAGCGTGTCACGTTCGGCGTCGTACCAGCGGACCGAACAGAGCGGGAAGCCGAGGACGTCGCTCGCGGCGTCCGTCGTGATCCGGGCGACCTCCCCACGGTCCCCGGCGCGCATCAGCCGCCGGGTCGCCTCGTGGAGGACGCCGAGCGTCCGCTCGCGGTCGTGCTGTTCCGTCACGTCCCGGACCGCACAGACGATCTCGCCGTCGTCGGTGAGCGACAGCGAGAGCGACTGCGGGAACCCGCTACCGTCGCGTCTGCGGCCGGTCGCCTCCCCGCGCCACCCGCCCTCCTCGTCGAGCGTGGGCAGGACCTCGTGCTCGATCCGGTCGGCTTCCCGCTCGGCGTACAGGCGCTTCCACGACGTCCCGACGAGCTCCTCCGGACGCTCGTAGCCGTAGATCCGGGCGTGTGCCCGGTTCACCTCGACGAACGTCTCCCCGGAGAGGAGCGCGAGGCCGTCGAGCGCCGTGTTCATTACCGCCGCCCGGGTCCGAAGCGCCTCCTCGCGCTCGCGTCGGGCCGTGACGTCGGTGAGGACGACCTGGCCGGCCGGCTCCCCCCTGAACCTGACGGGCGCGGTGGCGATCGTCGCGTACAGGACGTCGCCGTCGAGCGTGAGCAGTCGCGTCTCGGTCCGGGGGGCGACCTCGTCCCGCGCGAGGACCCGGCGGATCCGTTCCTCCGAACGGGCTCTGTCATCCGGGTGGACGAACGAGAGCCCGTCCCGGCCGACGAGTTCCGCCCCCTCGTCCGCCCCGACGAGCGTCGCGGCGCTCTCGTTCGCGTACCGGATCGTTCCCCCGGCGTCGAGGATCACGATGCTCGCCGGCGAGGCCTCGATGAGCCGCTCGTGTCGCCGTTCCGATTCGGAGAGCGAGCGCTCGGCGCGGTGACGCTCGACAGCGTTCCGGATCCGGTTCGCGAGCACCTCGTACTGGGCGGTGCCGCCGCCCTTCCTGACGTAGTCGGTCACCCCCGCAGAGATCGCCTCGCTCGCGACCTCCTCGCTCCCCCGGCCGGTGTAGAGGACGAACGGGAGCGTCGCGTCCAGTTCTCGAACCCGGTCGAGGAAGTCGATGCCGGTCGCCTCGGGCATCTCGTAGTCGCTCACGACGCAGTCGACGGCGGTAGACGAAAGCCGGTCGACGGCCGTCTCGACGCTCGTCTCCGACCGGACGGACAGCCCCGCGTCGATCCGTTCGAGGTAGGTCGCGGTGAGCGAGGCGAACGCCGCGTCGTCGTCGACGTGGAGAACGCTGATGCCGTCGTGCCCCGCATCGCGCATACCGGTCGGTCGGGGCTCGCCGGCATAATCTTGGCGGGCAGCGTCCCGAGCTACGGACGGTCGGCGACGATCCGCTCGACCGCTCCGGAAAGGGTATCGATCCCGATCCCGATCGAGCGCTCGTCCACGTCGAACGTCGGGGTGTGGTGCCCTCCAGGGTGGTCGGTCCCGATCCCGACGTAGGCGGCGTAGCCGCCCCCCTCCTGGACCGCCTGCATCAGGTAGGTCGCGTCCTCGCTCCCGCCGAGGGTCGCCCGATCGAGCACCGTGTCGACTCCATCGACCTCCCGGGCGACGTCGGCGACGACCTCTACGAGTTCCTCGTCGCTCACCGCGCTCGGGGCTTCACCCTCGGTTCGGATCTCGACCTCGCAGTCGTGCATCTCCGCCGCCGCACGGAGGATCCGGTCGGCGTGCTCGCGCATGTACGTCATCAGCTCGGTCGTCTCGCCTCTGACCTCCGCCTCGACGAACGCGTGCTCGGCGACGATGTTCGACGCCGTGCCGCCGCCGACCTTCCCGGCGTTCACCCGCGTCTCCCCGTCGGCGTGCCGCGGGATGCCGTAGAGGTTTTGAACGGCTGTCGCCATCGCCAGGATCGCGTTCTTGCCCTCCTCGGGGCGTGCCCCGGCGTGGGCGGACTGGCCGCGGAACTCGGCTTCGACGTGCGACACCGCGAGGAAGCCGTCGATCCCGGCGACGACCTCCCCGGTGGGGTGATCGAGGCCGACGTGAACGGAGAGGAGGTACTCCACGTCGTCGAGGTGGCCGCTCTCCGCCATCGCCTTCCCCCCGCCGATCAGCTCCTCGGCGGGCTGGAAGAACACCTTCAGCGTCCCGTCGAACTCCCCCTTCAGACGCTCGATCACGCCGAGACCGATCGTCGCGTGGGCGTCGTGGCCGCAGGCGTGCATGTAGCCCTCGTGCTCCGAGCGGAAGGCGTCATCGGCGGGGAGGTGATCCGTATCCGCCTCGGTGATCGGCAGCGCGTCGATGTCGACTCGCAGCCCCACCACGGGCTCGCCGGAGCCGACGACCGCCACGCAGCCGGTCTCGCCCGCACCGATCCGGGAGAGCGTCTCGGGGTCGACGCCGAGCGCCTCCGCCCGCGTCCGCCACGGCTCGAACTCGCTCTCGTCGGGGACGCCGAAGCGCAGTTCCGAATCGAGCGCGTCGGGCCCGACGTGGACCTCGTCGACGCCGATCCGCTCTAGCTCCTCGACGATCCGGGCGGTCGTGTAGAACTCCCGCCAGCCGGGTTCGGGGTGACGATGGAGGTCACGACGGAGCTCGGTCAGGTGATCGGACAGCGTGCTCATGGGTTCGGAGAGGAACGGGGGGCACTTAGAAGCGCGTGCTCGACATCCACCAGGTATCTCTCACCTCACGACCTGTGCGGGACGCTCATCAACCGACCAGTGCTAGCAAGCAGCAGTTCTTTAAAGCCGAACGCTCATGGGAAGCACGTTGTTGGTGAATCAGAGTACAGTTCGAACGACCTCTTCGAGAGCTTCTTGACCGGGTTTTCGTAAGATTCTTCGGCGAAGCTGGAACGCTCTGAGATACGGTGTGAGCTTGTCTTTTGAGACGCCCCGATGGGGCGAGAGCCACCGTCGCAGAAGCGACGCGTGGCTCTCGCAGGTGTTCACGTGTGCGTCTCCATCGACATATTCGCCCTCGCTATGAATCACGGCTTCTCGCTGGTAGTTCTCGTCCTCTTCGAGTGGATCGTATGCTCGAAATCCGTCAGTGTAGACAGTGAGCGACTCCTCCTCGCAGTCGCCGAGGAGGAGTCGAACGGTCGATTCATCAGCGGATTTCGCTGGGACGACGTATCGCTGGTCGCTACCACGATCAACGAGTGTGAACACTGGTGGCTTGTCCTGAGCATAGCTTCCGCGACCACGTTTCGAGAGCCCACGCGAGCGCGACCGGGAGTCGCGCTCGCGGCCTTTCAACCCCGCAGTCACGTAGACTTCGTCGATTTCGACGGGCCCCACGAGATCGATGGCTGGCGCGTCGAGCGTTCTGGCGAACTGCTCGACGCGCCGCCGAAGCGACCGATACGACACGTCAAGTTCAGCGTCAAGTTGGCGGATACTCGTGTTGAACCGGAGCAACAAGTAGAACGCGAACAAGAGCTTATCGAGGCCGATCTTCGCGTGCGCGAAGATCGTGCCGGTCTTTGGGTTGAACGTGCGGTCGCAATCCTTACAGAGATACCGCTGATACTCTCGAAAGCTGCCGTGTTTGATCACCGACTCAGACTGGCAGCGCGGGCAGTAGAGGCCGTCACGCCAGCGAACCTGCTGTAGCAGGTTCGCGGCGCTCGCCTCTGAGCTAAGCAATTCAAATGGGAACATTGCATTCGGGTGACGCGGCAGCGTCACCCTTGCCCGCTACGCTTCTCCAGCGCCAGCTCTACTCGACCAACAACCTGCTTCCGAAGAGCGAAGCCGAATCGCCAATCGTTACTAACCCCCCATCCACACGGGTAGCCTCTGACACGACTCCTGTGAAAGGGGGGGTGTTCCTGTTTTCAGTACCGTTCGACCGTGAATCACACGAGCAGCACAGTCGTCGGGTGGGTCGTAGCACCAGGAGTCGCTTTCCCAGAACCTGTCTACGAACTAGAAGACGAGCTTATATATCGGGTGGCGCCTGACAGCATACGGCCCGGAGAGGGGGCAGCCGTGAAGGACGGAACGAAACCGATCACAGCAACGTGCACGGAGTGCGGGTCGACGTATCCAGCACGCCGCGAGGAGAACGGGACGATCCACATAGTGAGCGCTTCCCCGGAGTGTACGTGCGGTGGCACGACGTTCAGAGATCTGACGCTCTGAGAAACCCCAACAGCGGGGAGGATAATCGGAAATAATACACGACACTGTGTAATAATGTGAGTCACTGTCACGGTTTATACACCAGGAGGTACTCCATACTCAACGGTAGCAACGCGGGCTGTGCTACCACAGCCACCACTGCACCCACCCCCCATTTATCTGTCGATCGGATGGGCTTTCAGAGGCACCCATCTGAGGTGGCTGCTTTCCGATACTCGCTGTAGACAGCCCGGTCGCTACTCCCACCATATCCAGTAACTGTCGCTCCGTGTGCCAGGACCAGCCTCGAAAGAGGAGCCGGGTTCCCGGCTACGAACCTCGTCCCTCAAATCCGGGGACGAGAGGGACGGGAGGCACACTACCCCCCACTCGGACGCCGTTACACGGGCCATCCGGTACGTGAGCGTCCACCCGTTACGACTGGTGGGTGAAAATACAGCGGTTCGCCTGCAACCGCCGGAAACGTTTCTGAAATAGCCACGACGCTATCGATTCACCAGGAGCGGGTGTGAGACGTGGGGACCCACTTCGTCTCCGTAGTGATCACCACCACGGGGAACCCGAGAGTTCCGGATCCAAAGTTACGATTTCTGGACGTCGAGAGAGGAGGAGCTACGCGTTCCGGTGGCCGAGCGGCTTGACCTGTTCGACCTCGGCTTCGATGTGGACGGAGTCCGGGTACTCGCGACCCGCGACGATCCGGGCGGCCTGGTCGTGGCCGACGATCTCGATCGTCCTCGTGTAGACGGTGTAGCGCCACGGCGAGTAGCGCTCTCCCTCGGCGAGCCGCCGGTACTGCGGGACGCTCAGCGACCGCGGCGGGCTGGGATGGGGCCCTTTCATCTGCGCGCCTTTCCGCTCGACGAGCGTGGCGATCTCGGAGACCACCTCGTCGAGCACCGCCCGATCCCCGCTTTCGAGCGTGAGGGTGGTGACGAAGGTCATGACTGTGCGAGTCCATGCGAGCCGGCGTCAAAAGTCCACCTGTATCACTCGCGAGTGAAGCTGGCAGGGGGTTGGCACGGAGTCGTTTCCGCCATCACCTATCGATAGCCGATCCGGAGTTCGTAGACCATCCTGAGACGACTCCGAAGCGAAGAGCGGAGAGCGTCGTCCCTATCATAAAGACCGTTTCGTCACTTGCCGGTGATCGCCGACCCGTACAGATGATTACCGGTAAACGGTTACGACCGTCCTTATCAGAGGTCGTCACCCGGGACGAAAGAGTTCGTTCGGCGAAACCGAGGTTCCCCACCGAAGGTCCCGATCAGCTATTTCGATAGCTGATCGAATCGAATACCGTAACGAGCGTGGTTCGATCGCCGATGTAGCTGTGCTCATCTCGATACGTCGTAGCGTGATTTGGCACCATCACTGATCGCCTCGATCCCGGATCAAAACGCTGTGCACCAGGTGTACGGTCCTCTTAACGTTCCAGCGAGGTTCCCCGCGGCTGGCTTCAACAAGATACGTCGTATCGGGATGAGCGTATGGCTGATCGACCATCCAAGCGCCGTATCTCGGACGGTGAACGATTTGCTCTATTTATTACTAAACAGATATGATAGTATAGTCAACACTTATTGCCGGGCACGATGTGACAACATCCTACGGGGTTGTGATAAAGATTGAAAATCAAAATCAACCAATAATCGAGATAATCGTATAGTGAATGAATAAAAAAGTGGATAAGCGTTTAAAGTCACACAAGACAAGCATGGTTCGAAAAGAAGATAAGAAAAGTTCGGAAAGAAGCTATCGACCGGGGCTAAACCGTCGAGCGTTTCTCGCACTGACAGGAGCGGCTACCGGGCTCGGTATCGTCCCATCGTCCGTCGCCGCCGACTATCAAGCCGTGACGGACGTCCCGGGCTTCAGCTGCGAGAAACCACAGTTCACGTGCGGCCGAGAGGTTCGAGCCGCCGACGGGATGGTTTCATCGGTAGACCCGATCGCGTCGGCGGTTGCCGCGACGATCCTCCGAGAGGGGGGAAACGCCGTCGACGCCGCGATCGCGCTCCAGTACGTACTGACCGTCACTCAGCCTCACGGCTCCGGTATCGGCGGAGGTGGGTTCATGGTGATATACGATGCCGAGACCGGTACGGTCGACATAGTCAACAGCCGCGAACGGGCGTCCCGGAACGCCGAGGTGGACCAGTTCCTCGATGAGGACGGGACCGTCATTCCGTTCGCTCAACGGATCCAGTTAGGCGAGGCCATGGGCGTTCCCGGTACCGTCCGGGGGCTCGAGACGGCGCGCGAACTGTACGGCACGCGGCCGCGTCAGCGTCTGATCGAACCCGCGATCAGGCTCGCACGTAAAGGCTTCACCGTCGACGCGTTCCTCGCTTCCCAGATAGCCGCTCACACGGGCAAGTTCAACGACGCCGCGCTCGAGACGTTCACCGACGACGACGGGACCCTCTTCGAGGTGGGCGACACGATGACCAATCCGGACCTGGCGGATACCCTCCGACTGATAAGACGGGATGGCGCCGAGGCGTTCTACGAGGGACCGATCGCCGAGGATATGGCAGCCACGATACGGGAGCACGCCCGGGAGCCCGAGCGAGTCGTCGACGAGGAGGATCTAGCCGTCTATGACGTTACCCTCGACGAGCCAGTCCGCGAGAACTGGTATGGCTACGAGCTAGTCTCTCAGCCACCTCCGAGTTCCGGTGGTGCTATCGTCTACTACATCCTCAAGCTATTCGAACTTCTAGGGGGCGAGGAGTACGGAATTCGTTCGCCGGAGAAGTATCACATCCTCGCCGAGGCTCAGTCGGTAGCGTGGGCCGATCGGAATGCGTTCTTCGGCGACCCCGAGTTCGTCGACGTCCCCCTCGAAGGGCTGCTCTCGGAAGCGTACCTCGCCGAACGTGCGGATCTGATCGAGATCGGATCGACCGTCTACGACCTCCCGGGCTGGGCAACGAGTTCACAGCCGGGGAGTCCGAGGGACTTCCAGTCGATGGGGGCTCCAGCCTCGGCAGAACTATCGGGCGCCACGACCCACTTCTCGGTCGTCGACAGGTGGGGCAACGCCGTCTCGTACACGTCTACGATCGAACAGTTCATGGGATCTGGCAAGATGGTCCCCGGCCGGGGCTTCCTGATCAACAACCAGCTAACCGACTTCAGCGCCACCCCAGAAGGGCCAAACAGGGTCGAACCTCGAAAGCGTCCTCTCAGCAGCATGAGTCCCTCGATGGTTCTGGCGGACGGAGAGCCGATCCTCACCGCGGGCTCGCCGGGCGGCGTCCGGATCATCACGGCGACCGCGCACGCGATCCTCCACTCGATCGTCTACGACCTCGACCCACTGGACGCAATCGTGGAACCGAGCGTCTTCACGAACAACCTCCGGCCCGTCCACTACGAGACGGGCGTTCCCGATGACGCCCGTGCGCAGACGGCCGAGTGGGGATTGGTCTGGGGCAACGTGGAAACCCACGGGAACGTCCAGGTGATCGAGATCGGCGACGAACTGATCGGTGCGGCCGATCCGACCCGCGACGGTCAGGCAGTCGGGTTCGATCGAGCGGGTGGACGCCGTCATGGGCGCGGCCGCTGAACGGTCCAGACCGATGGACAACTTTTTGACCTACGGAGTTCGAAACGGTACCAGCAGCGAGTGAGCACTCTCCTGTTGACGTCGGTGCGAGTCGCGATCGGTGTCGAGTAGTGCAGTCACACCGAGTTTACTCGTAGAGCGTTCATCGGCACGACTCACTCAGCCGAGGCGTTCGGCGAGCGCGGCGAGCGAGTCGACCTCGATGTCGGCGTCGCCACCGACGCGTTCGGCTGGCTCGCCGTTCCGGTTCACCCACGCGGTCGCCATGCCCGCGTTCGCCGCCCCGGCCACGTCCCAGGCGTTCGAGGAGACGAGCCGACACTCCCCGATCTGGCGGTCGAGCCGGTCGGCCGCGTTCTCGTAGACCGCCGGAGCCGGCTTGAACGTCCGGACCTCGTCGGCGCTCACCAGCCCGTCTAGATGCGGTGTGAGCCCCGCGTTCTCCGAGAGCGTCTCCAACATCTCCGGGTCGCCGTTCGAGAGCACCCAGCAGCCGTAGCCCGCCTCGCGAAGCCCGGCGAGCGACTCGACCGCGTCCGGAAACGCGTCGAGGTGGTCGTAAGCGGCGAGCATCCGCTCGCGGACCTCTGTACCGGGATCGATGTCGTAGTACGCCAGCGCGTACGAGAGCGCGTCGGCGGTGACCGTCGAGAAGGGGGCGTACTCGCCCATCTGCCCGCGCTGGTAGGAGTACTGGAGCTGTTTGTGCCGCCAGAGTTCGTCCACTGCGGCGGCGAACCCCGCGGAGATCCCGAGTTCGGCACGAAGGGTTCGGGTGACGCTCCCCGTCTCGCAGAGCGTGCCGTACATGTCGAAACAGAGCGCATCGTCGCGGTCGGTCATGGAGGGGATGCGATCGCCAGCCGGTTAGCGCTGTGGGCAGGTGACATGGTGGTCCACGAGTTCACACGCGGGTAGTCGACTCGCTCGACAGCCGGCTCCCGCTGCCGTCCTCGTAGTGGACGACCTCGGCAGTCTCGACGGTATCCGAACCCGTTTCCGCTCGGATCAACAGGGCGTACATCATCAGGTCCTCGGGCAACCCGCTCTCTTCGATACAGGTGTGCGCGGATCGTCTCTCCGTCCCGCTCCACGCCGAGCGGAACGGGAGCGGTGGGGTCCCCGGAGGAGCCGATCTGAAGCGCCATCACGGCCTCGGTACCGAAATCGGTCTCCTCAATGAACGACTCGTCCTCGGTGTCGAGATCCGAGTCGAACCGCGCGGCGTCGTCCGGATCGGTGAGCATCGCGACGTCGACGATACCCCCGTCCACGGCCTCGAACAGCCGCGTCGGTTCGTGGGGCGAGTAGGCGAGTTCGTCGTCCAGGTCCAGATCCGGACACCCGCCGTCCTCGTCGTTTGGATCGGAGTTGCCATCGTCTCCGAGACAGCCACTCATCGAGACGACTGTGCCGGCGCTGGTGAGGACCGTGCGGCGGCGCATACTGGAGGTTCGTGTTGGGCCAGTAAACTCTTTTGGCAACTTCGGGCGGACCGTTCAGTCGTCCGCGACCGGGATGTGCCGTACGAACGAACCGCACGCCTCACTCCTCCAATCGTCCGATATCCTCATTACGGGTGATCGTTTACCTGTGGGTAATGACAGTCGAGGCGGTCAGCGCCGGCGCGATCCTGTTCCGGGATACGCGCGGACGGCGCGAGTACCTCCTCCTCAAGAGCCGTCCCGGGGACTGGGAGTTCCCCAAAGGCGGCGTCGAGGGGGACGAGGAGCTACAGCAGACGGCGATACGAGAGGTAACGGAGGAAGCGGGGATCGAGGACTTCAGACTCCTAGATGGCTTCCGCGACGACTACGACTACGTCTTCCAGGCCAACGGGACGACGATCCACAAGACGGTCCACCTGTTCGTCGCGAAGTCGTTCGAGGCCTCCGCCGAACTCTCGACCGAACACCGAGACCTCCAGTGGCGCGACTACGAGCAGGCGATCAACACGATCACCCAGGACGGCCCGCGGGAGATCCTAGAGGACGCCCACCGGTTCCTGGAGGAGAACGGCTACTGAGAGGGATCGTCGTAGCCGTCCGAGAGGAAGTGATCCGGTGAACTCATCTCGAACCGAATCGAGGACGCGTGAGCCCCTACGACGACCCCTCTGAGGTGGCCGAGGGGTGAGCTGGGAGCGCTCGGAGTTCGTCTTCGAGCTACTGACCTGCCGGTGGGCCGAACGGGAGTGGCCGCCCGGCGGTCGGCTCCCCGAGGAGCGCGGCGTCCTCGTCTCCCGACAGCTGGGAACGAAGCGACGGCGCTGGGACACGATCGTGATCGAGGTCGACCGGGAGGCGTTCAGCCAGCGAGAACGGTTCGGCCCGAAGCGACTGACCTCCGACCTGCTCCACGTCGTCCGGAACGCTCCCGAGGACTGGAGCTGGTACCGCGACGCGCTCCCGAAACCCGACTACCCCTGGCGCTACGTCCGGGAGGCGGTCCACGAGGCGTCGGAACGGGGAATCCTCGAGACCAGACGGAACGGAAACCGGATCGAGATCAGGCGGAAGTGGGCCTACCCCGACTGGGTACGCTCGATCGCGGCGATCGAGAACAAGCCCGACCTCGACGCGAGCGCGGCGCGGGCGCTCGCCGCGCAGGTCGAACGCGACGTCGCGCTCGCGCTCGCCGACGAGGTGTGGGTCGCGACCGCCCGCACCGGAGAGGAAGTCGAGCCCGCGCTGTTCGAGTCCCTGCCCGTGGAAGTCGGCATCCTCACGATGAAGTTCGAGGAAGCGGAGCCGGCACGCGTCGAGTGGCACCCTCGAAAACTCGCGGTCTCGAAACCGGGGACCGAAATCGGCGAGCGACCCTCGCCGAGCGAGTTCGACCGCTCCGCGACCGAGTTCGAGTACGTTTCGAGTGCAGAGAAGGCCGGGCGCCGGCTGGAGATCGCCGAACGGGCGTACGAGCGGGGGTGGCGTCGGTACAGAGAGACGATGCGCCCAGACTGCCGTCACTTCGCGCTACGAGAGGAGGCGGGGGCCCTTCTCCCCTGGTGTGCGGCGAAGGGACGACACCCGAGCGCACGAGAGTGTTCCGGCTCCTGTCCCGAGTTCTCACCGGAGCCGCCCGCCTGGAGGACGCGGGGCTGGCCGATCGAGGGTGGACCGGGAAAGGGTATCAGGGACCTGCTCGACCGCCGGAGGGAGCGGTACCGGCCGTAGGAGGAGAGCGCCGTTTTCCCTCGAACTCACTCGCTCTCCTCGACGGTGACGTCGTCGGTCGCCCGGCGGAAGGTCGGGACGGTCCGGTAGACGATCTCGACGACGCCCTTCCTCCGAAGGCTCTGGAGCGCGGATCTGACCTCCGTCGCGTCGGGGTCGATCCCATACTCGTCTCTGAGGTCGTGCAGCGTCGCGACGACGCTCTGTGAGCGTTCCTCGGGACCGGGCAGCACCGAGAAGACCTGCACCTGGAACTCCGGAACGCGGACGATCGTTCGGCCCTCGTCGTCCTCGATGCCCGGGTCGACCCCGACCAGTTCGGCCGCCTCGGGCGTCGCCCGGATCAGGCTGTTCTCGTCGCGGTAGTAGTACTCGCGGAGCTCCCCCTCGAGGTACCGATGCACCTCGCTGCCGCCCTCCATCTCCCAGCGCTCGGCGAGTTCGGCGTTCTTCGTCGGCTGGAGGGAGACGACGTCCGCCAGTCGCGAACGCGCTTCGTCGGAGAGGGTCATCGGCGAGGGCTACGGCGATCGGATACTTTACTCGTCGGGTTCCGCCCGGGTTCGCTTTCCGGTACCGTGGCTCTCAGGATCCTCACCGGTTCGGATCCACGACCGCGCTCCTGAACCGCCGTTTGACGTACGTGGCGTCGAGCGGCGGGCGGGCGTCGGGGTCGGCCGGGGCGACGTCACAGGCGATCAGGGTCGCAGCCTCCTCCTCGACCGCCTCCCGGTAGGCTTCCCGGAAGGCGTCGTCGTTGGAGACGTGGGTGGCCGAGAGCCCGACGCCCTCGGCGACCGCGGCGAAGTCGGTCGTCTCCGAGTGCGAGCGCTGGCCCCCCGTCGTGGCGTAGACCGCGTTGTCGAAGACGACGACCGTCAGGTTCGACGGGTCGCAGTCGGCGACGGTGGCGAGCGCCCCCAGCGACATCAGCGTCGATCCGTCGCCGTCGAGCACGGTGATGGGATCGTCGGTCGCGAGGGCGAGACCCAGCCCCACGGGCGTCGTGAGCCCCATGCTCCCCCAGCAGTAGAAGTTTCGCTTTCGGTCCCTGACCCCAGCGAGGACGTACGAGGCGACGCCGAGGTTCGAGACGACCGCCGCGTCCGGGGTCACGTCGAGGACGGCCTCGGTACAGGTCGCCTGGTCCGCTCGGGAGGGATCAGAACTCATCTTTCGCCCCCGTGACCGTCGCGTCCAGCAGGAGGACGTACGGCTCCTCGGTCGAGAAGGCGGTCTTCGCGGCGAGGTCGACCGCGTCGCCGATCTCCCTCGCATCGGACACCGTCCGGTTTCTGATCCCGATCTCGTCGAGCACCGACGACGCGGCGTAGCCGAACGGCACCTGCGCGAGGTTGAACTCGCCGAGGTCGCCCCGGCGCGAGACGATGCCGAGGAACGGGATCCGAGCGGGTTTGTTGAGCGACGAGAGCGCGTTCACCGTCGTCGCGAGTCCGCTCGACTGGCAGACGAGCGCACCGCGTCGGCCCCCGAGCCAGGCGCCCGAGAGTATCCCTACCGCTCCCTCCTCGCGCGTCGCCGTGACCGTCTCGATCCTCGACTCGGACTCCAGCGCCGAGAGCAGCGGGTCGAGCGCCCCGTCCGGCAGGGAGGCGACCAGGTCGACGTCGTTCGTCGCGAGCGACGAGAGCACGTCGCGTGTCCAGTCCATAGTTCCCGATCCCCGGGGACACACTTCAGCCTACGTCTTCGAGCCCTCGTCGCCGCCAGCCGAACGTTTAGGCCACCGCCTGCCGATGCCCGAGCATGGCAGGTACCCTTTCGGTCGAGCGTGACGGCCCGGTCGCGACGATCACCGTGGACAACCCCGAGAGCCTGAACGCGCTCGACCTGGAGACGCTCCGCGCGCTCGAAGACGCGCTAGACGAGACGACGGACGCCCGCGCTGTCGTCCTCACCGGTGCGGGCGAGAGGGCGTTCGTCGCCGGAGCGGACATCTCCTACATGGGCGAGCTCTCGGTCGCGGAGGCGATGGAGTACGCCGAACTCGGCCACCGGGTCTGCGACGCGATCGAGACCCATCCAGCACCCGTCGTTGCCGCGGTGAACGGCTACGCCTTCGGCGGGGGTGCGGAGCTCGCGCTCGCCTGCGATCTCCGGATCGCGAGCGAGAACGCCGTCATCGGCCAGACCGAGATCGAACTCGGGATCGTTCCCGGCTGGGGCGGCACCCAGCGGCTCTCGCGGATCGTCGGCGATCCGGTAGCGAGGAGGATGGTCTTTCTCGGCGAGCGCCTCGACGCCGAGTCGGCTGCGGCGGTCGGTCTCGTGGGCGAGGTCGTCGCCCAGGAGGAGCTCGATTCGGTCGTCGCGAAGCTCGCGAACCGGCTCGCGGCACAGCCGCGGTTCGCGCTCAGCGCCGCGAAGGAAGCGCTCAACCAGGTCCACGAGATGCCCCAGTCGGCGGGGCTGGCCTACGAACGCCGCCTCTGGAGCGGGCTGTTCGGCACCTACGACCAGCGCGAGGGGATGGCGGCGTTCGTCGAGAAGCGCGACCCGGAGTTCGAGTGAGGCCGCTCGGCACTGGCGTCTCGCTCGCGCCGCGTAGCCGGGAGAGCCAGCCGGTGAGCCTGCCCGCAGTCGATCGGGAGCAGGCAGGGTCGTGTGACCGCCGATCGGTTAGTCCGTCTCGCGGACGAACGCGAGCACCTCGTCGACGAAGCGCTCCGGCGCGGCGTCGATCGCGCCGTGTCCCAGCCCGTCGAAGACGACGATCCGGCTGTTCGGGAGCGCCTCGTCGACCGCCGCCGTCGAGTCCTCGAGAGACCGTGGGCTCTCGTTCCCCGAGAACAGCACGGTCGGCGTGGTCATGGCCGCGAACCGGGCCGCGTCGAACTCGTACTCGTTCTCTGCTCGCGACTCGCGGAGCACGGTGTGAGCGGCTGCCACGCGGGTCGGCCAGTTCGGCGCCGAACGAAGCGTGTCCATCTCGGCCGAGGATAGCTCGGCGATCCCTTCGAAGAGCAGAAGCAGTGCCCGCTCGTCCTCGCCGCCCTCCAGAAGGGCCTCCATCTCGGCGAGAACGTCCTCGGAGTAGAGCGCGGCCTCCGTTGTGGGGAACAGCGGTTCGTACAGGACGAGCGCGCGCAGGTCGTCGGTTCGCAAGGCCGCCTCCAGCGAGCAGAGTGCGCCGTAGGAGTGGCCGAGCAGGACGGCCGGCTCGTCGATCGACTCGACGACGGCGGCCACGTCCTCGAACTCCCGGTCCAGCTCGTAGTCGGCGGCGTCCCCGCTCTCGCCCCGACCTCGACGGTCCATCGCGTATACCGTGAACTGTTCCTCGAGGGCGGGACGGACCGGGTCCCACCGGGTGTGATCGGCGGTCGTCCCGTGCACGAGCACGAGCGGTGGACCGCTCCCCGTCCGTTCGTACGCGATCTCCGTGCCGTCCGCCGACGTGACTGCTTCCATCGTTCCTCGACGGAACGAGTACGTCTCCAGGCCACGTCACAGTTTCGCACACCTCGGCCGTGTGCGGAAACCGCGACGTCCTTCCGCCCCGCGCACCGTCCCGCGTTCGGCTCGAATGGGCGACGGGCGAGAGGTGGACGACACCGGGACCGCCGACGACCGCGGTGGGAGGGGCACGGGACGCCACGTCGAACGGCGCCCTGCTCGCGACACGTTCGGTCGGTCTCGGGATTCGGTGGCTCTCGTGGCTACTCGAACGTCCACGACGTCTCGATCGTCGGCTGATCCAAGAGCGTCCGGTAGACGACGCAGTACTTCTCGGTGTACCTCTCCAGTGCCTCCGCCGTCTCCTCGGAGAGCTCGCCCTCGACCGTCGTCTCGAGCCTAATTCCCTCGAACCCCACCGGGACGTCCTCGTCGATCCCCATCGTCCCCCGCAGGTCGAGGTCGCCGCTGGCCTCGACCGAGATCTCGACCTCCTCACCGAAGTTCTCCGCGACCGCCTGTGCGGTGAGCTGCGAGCAGGCGGCGAGCGCACCAAGGAGCAGGTCGCCGGAACACGCCGCGGAGCCCGGACCGCCGGCACCCTCGTGGAGCTCCGCCTCGTAGATCGCCCGGCCGATGTCGACGCTGCACGACCGGACGTCGTCGTGGCCCTCGCCGGTCGCGGTCATCGTGATCCTCGCCGCTTCCGGGTCGCTCTCGTACTCCTCTTTCAGCGGTCTCTGCACCTCGCGCAAGTCACTGTCTGCCATGGTCGATCGAACGACCACGTCCGGCGACAAAAGTCGTCCGGCGGAGGTGGGTCGAGAGCTGCGAGAGGGTCGAACGGGTGATCGGCGAACTCGGCTTCGCCCGTCGCTCGACGGTCCACTGGACGGGCAACGGGGGGAGTAACGCCGTCAGATCAGTCCCGTGATGCCGGCTCGGGCGTCTCCGTCGGTGTCCCGACTCCGATCGTCTCCTCGACCTGCGTATAGACCAGCACGAGGCCGACGATCGAGAGGCCCGCACCGAAGGCGAACGGCACCGGGAAGCCGTAGGGGACGAGGAAGCCCGCCAGGAGCGGTCCGGCGGCGATGCCGAGGCCGAACGCCATCGTGAGTACGGCGAGGCGCTTTCCGGAGTCGCCACCCGTGGCGAGGTCCCCGGCGAGCGCGAGCGCCGGGGCGAACACCATCGCGCCGGCGACGCCCTGGGCGAACCGGGCGAGGAACATCAGCTCCGAGGTCGGGACGAAGCCCTGGACGAGCGTCGTCGGTCCGAGGAGGACGAGGCCGGCGAGGAGGAAGGGCTTTCGCCCGAGGTGGTCGCTCGCCCGGCCGATCGGCGTCTGGAGCAGCACTTGGGCGAGGACGAACGCGGCGAACTGGACGCCGAACCAGGTCGAGCCCTGGTCGAGCAGGACGTTCACCTGCGGCTGGAGCGTGGCGAACAGCGCGATCGACGTCGCCATGAACAGCGAGGCGAGACCGAGCGTGAACGTCGTGTCGAGCGCCGTCTCGCCGGTCGGATCGCGCACGGCGATCCGGAGGCGCTTTCGCGAGCGTTCGACCGTCTCGGGATCGCTTACGAGGATCGCCACGAGGACGAAACTCAGCGCGGCGGTGCCCGCCGCGACGTAGAACGCGGCGTCGAAGCCGGAGATCGAGAGTCCGAGTCCCGAGTACGGCCCCGCGGCGACGACCGCACCCGCGACGACCGGTCCGGCACCGAAGCCGATCAGTCGGAAGGTGTTGTAGACGCCCATGTTCCCGCCCCGGTTCCCCGCGGTCGCGAGTTCGTTCACGAGGGCGATCGAGGCAGGGACGATGAACGCCACGGCGATCCCCTGGACCACGCGGATCCCGACGAGCGCGGCGTACGAGGAGACGACGAGGTAGACGAGGTTCATGAGCGCGAGGATCGCGAGGCCGACGAGGATGAACCGCTGTCTCCGTCCCGTCCGGTCGGAGAGGTAGCCCGTGAGCGGCTGGCTGACGCTGTTGAGCAGGCCGTACGTCGAGAGGACGATCCCGATGATAGCGCTCTCGGTGAGCCCGAACGTGCGACCGGAGACGAGCCCGCTCGCGATGTAGAGGGGGAGGACGATGATGAGAAAGGAGTTGCCGACGCCGTCGGCCATGCGCGCGAACGCGAGCGCGAGCACGCGCCGATCGACGTCGAAGCCGAAGCCTACCATCCGGTTCCGACTGAGCGGGCGACCCGCTTCACCGTTCTCATTCGAGGAAGGCTCAAGCCGCCCCGTGGTGTACGTGGACGTATGACACGCAAGGTGAAGCTGAGTCGGGTCGAGGCGGAGCTCTCGGAACTCTCGTATCCGGTGACGCGAAACGACGCGGCGACCGAACTCGACGACGTGACCGTCCTGTTCGCCGACGGCGAGGCGAACCTGGGCCAGGTCGTCTCCGAGACAGGAAGCGACTCGTTCGAGTCCGTCGACGAACTGGAGTCGGAGGTCTACGGCGCGCTCCCGATCGAGGCGGTGGGCGAACCGGGCCAGTCCGAGGGCGAGGGCTGAGCGGGTCGAACGCCGGGAGCGATCGGCGCGAATCCGGACGCTTTTAGACCCCGAACCGGATAGGAGAGCCACTATGGAGTTCTGTGACGAGTGTGGGTCGATGATGCGGGCGAACGAGGAGGCGTGGGTCTGTGGGAGCTGTGGACACGAACAGGCGCGCGACAGGGCGAGCGAGACGACGCTGACCGAGGCCCAGGAGGAGACCGAGGTGATCGAGAGCGGCGCCGAGGGGAGCGGGCTCCCCACCACGGACGCCCGCTGTCCGAACTGCGAGAACGACCGGGCGTTCTGGTACATGCAGCAGATCCGGTCGGCCGACGAGTCGGAGACGCGGTTTTTCGTCTGCACCGAATGCGAGCACAAGTGGCGCGAGGACGACCACTGATACGGCCGGTCGTGACCGTTCGCGGATGACCGCCAGTACGGATCGGCGGTGCGTCAGAAGTAACGACGATCGCCCGGACGACAGGATTCAGGCCCGGGAGAGTTCGTCGAACGCATCGGCGGCGGTTCGCGTCCCCTTCGAGATGAGCACGTCGCCGCTTCTGATCTCGGCGTCGGCCCCGCCGACCAGCAGCCAGCCCTCGCCGGGGCGGCGGATGGCGATCACCGACATCGTCGACTCCGTCTCCGGGACCCCTCCGACGATCGGCACGCCGTCGAGCGCGCTCCGCTCTTCGACCTCGATCCGGGTGATGATCTCGTCGGACTCCTCGACGGCCATCTGGACGACCGGGTGGACGCCGATCTCGCGCAGCACGCCATCGCTGATCTCGACGGCGGCGTCGCTGATCACCTCGGTCGCGCTCCCGAGGTGGATCAGGCCCCGCAGCGCCACCGGATCGGGCGCGTCGGCTGCCGCCCGGAGCGTCCACGCCTCGAAGCGCGACTCCATCGCGTCGACCTCGATCTCTAGGTTCCTGACCTCCTCGGCGAGCGCCTCGCTGTCGAAGAGCACGCTGCTGTAGGCGAGGTCGACCGCAAGCTCCGAGAGGTTCTTCATGTGGACGATCGTGTCGACGGCCCGTTCGAGGTCGTCGATATCCGGGGTGTCGAGTTCGGGTGCCTCGTACGTGGTCCCGGTGAACGTCTCGAAGACCTCGTCGATCGCCACCTCGGGCCCTCGAAGGAAGACGACGTCCTCGGCGTCGATGCGGGTCTCGGGGCCCGGGTTGAGTAGCCACTCCTCGCCTCGGCGGATCGCGATAACGCGCACGCCAGTCTCGGACTCGAGGTCGGTCTCCACGAGCGTCCGTCCGGCGTACTCGGAGCCCGGGGTGACCGTGCCCCGGACGAGCGTCTCGACGGCTTCCGGGATCGCCGCGCGCATCGCCTCCGGGAGCCCGATCTCCTCCAGGACGATCTTCGCGATGTCGCCGGCGGCGTCGCTGATCGTGTCCGTCGCGCCGACGATCCCCATGACCGGTGCGAGCGCCTCGGCGTCGTCTGTCGTCCGCGCGGCCATCATCAGCCCCATCCACGCCCGCATCTCGAGGACGTCCATCCGACCCTCAAGCTTGAGCACCTCCCGGGCGAGCTCCTCGTCCCGGTGGAGTACCGCGGCGTACGAGAGGTCGATCAGCAGCTCCGCGGTGTCTTTCATCTCCACCAGCACGTCCTTCACGCTCACCGGCTCGTACGAGATCGGTGCCGACGGCGTGTCCCCCTCGAACTCTTCCATACCCTACTGCTCCGTGTATCACGGAAAAAGGTTTCCCGCCGTCGTCGACGAGTGTTGCCGTCGGAACCCGTCGATGCGTGTCGGCTCATCTCGTTAGGTTTAACCGCACATTGAACGACGCACCCACAATGAGCGCGTGGGACGACTTCCGGTCGATATACCGCGAGGCGCTTCCCGTCCTCGTCGTCGCACTCTGCGGTGGCCTCTTCTCCGGACTCGTCCTCGAGGGGATGGTCGAGAGCGTCAGGCGGTTTCCCGGCCTGCTCGTGATGGTGCCGGTCTTCCTCGCCACGCGCGGCAACGTCTACGGCGCGCTGGGTGGCCGGATCTCGAGCGGGCTCCACCAGGGGTTGATCGAACCCCGCTTCCAGCGCGACGAACGCCTCCTGAACGCGGTGGTGGCCTCGTTCATCAACGGGATCGGCATCTCGCTCGTGATCGGGGTGATCACATGGCTCGCGCTCCTCCTCATGGGCTGGCAGGTCGCCGCGCTCTACGAACTCGTCGGCATCATGCTGATCGCCGGCGTGCTGACGTCGGTCGTCATGATCTCCGTCCTTCTCGGACTCATCTTCGTGGGCTACAAACACGGCTACGACCCCGACAACCTCGTCGGGCCGATCGTCACCACGGTCGGTGACGTCTTCGGGATGCTCTTTCTGCTCTTCTCCGTGGGCCTCGTGGAGGTGCTCGCCTGATGGCCGTCCCGCAGGGATCGCTCGGGACGTGGAACTGGAAGACGATCGTGGGGAACATGTTTCCCCTCCTCATCGTCCTCTCGCTGATCGTGCTCTTCGCCGGGATCACCCTGGAGGACGCCGAGGAGATGCTCAACCAGTACGGCATCCTCGCGGTGATGGTGCCGACGATGATCGGGACGGGCGGTAACCTCGGGGCGATCCTCTCCTCTCGACTTTCGACGCGGTTTCACCTCGGGATGACCGATCTCAGTCCCAGGGACAGAACGCTCTGGGCGAACGTCGGGGCGATCCTCGCGCTCGCGGCGACCATCTTCACCGCGCTGGCGATCGGTGCCTACCTCCTCGGAATCCTCATCGGCTCGCCGCTTCCGTTCGCGACGCTGCTCGTCATCTCGCTCGTGAGCGGGATGTCCGTCGCCGTCCTCGCGGTGTTCTTCAGCTTCGCGACGACCTACGCCTCCTACAGGCTCGGAATCGACCCTGACGACATGACCATCCCGATCGTCACGAACGTCGTCGACGTCTTCGGTATGGTGATCTTCATCGGCGTCTCGGCGCTCGTGCTCGGGTTCTGATCCCTCACGCGAGGAGCGTGAGCAGCCCCCAGAGCAGGAGCGGGAGCCCCCACGGCGAGTGCGGCCGTCAGCGTGGGGAGGTCGTGGGTCTCCTCTAGCCCCGCCGTGAGGATCGCCCGCTGGCAGAGGAGGACGACCACCCCGACCGCGAGCAGCGGCGCGTCGAACGACGTGAGCGCCGCGACGAACGTCTCCGAGAACGACTCGATCGGGGCGTCGGGATCGATCCGAGAGGCGGCCGACCGGACGGCGACGAGGCCGGCTCCGAGACGGAGGGACTCGGGGACGAACGCCCATCCGACGACCGCGAGCGTCTCGGCGAACCCGCCCTCGCCGTGTACGGACCGGGCAACGAGGTGGACCAGGCCGTCGAGGGAGAACCAGACCACGAACGGGACGAAGAACGCCCAGCCGGCGTACGACTGCGCCTCCTCCCGGAGCAGGTCGCCCGCGTCGCGCTCTTCCTCCCCGAATCCGGGTCGGTCGACCGTCACGGTGGCGTCGGTGCTCGCGACGAGCAGTTCGCCGACGTACCAGACGCCGGCGGCGAGCGCGGCCGCGAAGCAGAGGACGACGGCGAACCCGGCGAAGAAACTGGACCCGGGCGCCGACTTCGCGAAGGACGACCACAGGCGGGGGTGGACCATACCGGGCAGCACGTGATCGGTTTGTTTACAGTTTCGAAACCTGACCGGTCCGGCGACCGTCTCCCGTATCGGGCTACGCGTGGGGCGTCGTCCGGGAGAACAGTTCCAAGACCACTTTCACGCTCCCGATGATCACGGGGCCGACGAACAGGCCCACGGCACCGAAGACGGCGACGCCGCCGAAGATCCCGACGACGATGACTCCCGAGCTGAGCGTGCCGCTCTTGCCGATGATCGCTGGTCGCAGGTAGAGGTCCGAGGCGCTCACGATCGCGCCGTAGACCGCGAGGATCGCGGCGGCACCCGGTCGGCCGAGCACTAGGAGGTAGATCGACACCGGCACCCAGACCGCGAACGCGCCGACCAGAGGCAACAGCGCGAGGACGAACGTCGCGACGGTGAGGAGGACCACCCCGGGGACGTCGAGCAGGTAGAGCCCGGCGCCGAGGAGCACCGCCTGGATCGCCGCGACCACGACGTTGCCGACGACCGACGCCCACATGAGCCGGTCGAGTTCGGTGAACAGCTCATCTCGATATGTCTCGCGCATCGGGGCGACCTGCAGGAGCCAGGCGGCCAGTCGGTCGCCGTCGCGCAGCAGCGAGAAGAGGACGAACGCCGTCACGGTGAGCCCGATCAGGATCGAGGGAACCCCGCCGACGAACCCGGCCGCGCCGCTCAGCACGCCCTGGACGCCGCCGTCGATCTCGGTCTGGTGGGTCTCGTAGGTCGCGATCGCCTGATCGACGTCGAAGCCGCCGCCGATCGCCTGGAGTTCGCGCTCGATTCCCGCGGCGCTCCACCCCTCTCGTTGGGCGGTCGTGGCGAGTCCCGAGGCCTGACGGACGGCGATCGAGAGCACGTAGAGCACCGGCAGGATCAGGAGGACGACGGCGGTCGAGAGCAGCGAGAGCGCAGCGCCCGTCCGGCCGAATACGGGCGCGAGCGTTCGCTGTGCGGGAGCGAGGACGTAGGCGAGGACGCCCCCGAGGAGGATATACTGGAGGTAAGGCAGCGCGACGAACAGCGCGAGCGCACAGCTCGCGAGCGCGAGGATCGCGAGGACTCTCCGTTCCGAGGTCGGTGCCGCGGCGGGTCGGTAACTCATGGGCAGTGCATACGCCACCGAGCTGTATAACGTGGGAGAATTCCGTCTGCACACGAGGCCGGTCGTCGTCCCTCACCGGTGATCGCAAGCAGGTGTCGGTGACCGCCGGCAAACGGGTGCGGCCGACCTCGTCAGGAGAGCGCGGCGACGAGCACGGCTGCGGCGAACAGCAGGAGGACCACCGCCGCCACGGGTCGTCCGCCGGTGCCCACGAGGTAGACCCCGTAGCCGAGAGCCGCCGTCCCGAGCCCGACCGCCGCGCTCGACCCGGCGTGGAGGAGTTCGGCCCGGACGGTCTCCGCCTCGTGGCCGAGCTGCTCGCCCAGACAGAGCGCGTTCTGGCCGACGTCCCAGGCGAAGACACCTGCGACGACCCCCCAGAGTACGAGGAGCGTGGATGCGCCCTCGACGCCGGCGACCAGCACGCCCGCGACGAGGAGTGTGCTCCCGAGTGTGACGAGCCCGCGGCGGGCGAAGAGGAGGCCGTTCAGGAGCGAGAGGAGGCCGAGCGCGCCGACGAGGACGCCCGCACCGACCGTGCTCGCACCGGGCGCGAGCGCGAGCGCGCCGGCCGAGAGCGCGAGCGCACTGCCGACGCGCGTTGGCGAGCGGTCGATCTCTCTCGCTCGCTCGACGCTCATCGCCGCCACCCCGTCCGGGCCCGTTCGAGCGGCAGGTCGATCCCCTCCTCCCAGGGCCAGTCGATCACCCGGACGCCCGCCTCGCGGAGCCCGGTGAGCCTGAGCGCGCGTTCGATCCGGACGAGGCGCTCGCCGGTCGAGCTGTCGGTCGTGGGATCGGGACTGACGACCGTTACCGGGTGACCGGTCGCCTCGAGCGTCCGCAGCAGACTCACGATCCGGTCGTCGAGCAGCGGGCTGCAGACGAGCAGTTGGGCGTCGCCCGGGAGCCTGCGGAGGAAGCGCCGCCGCCACCGCCAGGAGAGAAAGCGCCCCTCCGGCGGGACCGGATCGAACGACGGGTGTGTCGCGAGCAGCTCCGCGGCGTGGACCCGCTGGTCGCGGTGGGCGCTCGGCGCGAGCCAGCAGGGGTCGGGGTGGAGCGAGGCGAGACCGACCCGGTTTCCGTCGTCGAGCAGCCGGGCGACCATCGCCCCCGCGGCGTCGATCGAGCGGGAGACCGCGCTCTCGTCGTCGGGATCGGGCGCGCGAAACGAGCCCTTCCTGGAGTCGACGACCACGACGACGCTCGCCGCGCGCTCCTCCCGGAACTCGAGCGTCGAGAGCTCCCCCGTGCGCGCCTTCCGGTTCCAGTCGATCCGCGAGAGCGGGTCGCCGGGGCGGTACTCCCGGGTGGCGTAGAACTCGACGCCCTCGCCGCTTCGATCGGTTCCGACCTGCCCCGCGAACCGGGTCGCCCCCGCTCGGAGCGGGACCGGCGAGACGGTCGGTCGGAGCGGCGGCGTACAGACGAGCGTCGTCTCCGCGACGAGCACGCACTCCAGTTCCACGCTCCCCGAGAGCGACCGGACGAGCGCCGTCGCGGGCGGGAACGAGTGGACGCCACGCTCCGCGGTGAGCGTGTACTCCACCGTCACCGACTCGCCGGGCCGGAGCGTCGCCCCGACCCGTGGCGAGCCCTCGGCGATCGCGAGCGTCTCCGGCACGCCGTCGAGAAACCGGAGGTCGAAGAGCGTCCGATCCGCCCCGTTCGTCACGGTCGTTTCGACGGTCACCGTCTCGTCCCGGTCCGGTCGCTCGGCGCTCACCCGACGTTCGATCGAGAGGTCGACCGGCGGTTCGGAGCCGGCGGCGGCGTACGCCGCGTAGCCGACGCCGACCGCACCCGCGAGGACCACCGCGGGCGAGCGGACGAGCACGCCGAGGCCAATCCCCGAGAGCGCGAGGGCCCCGACGCCGCTCCAGCGGTCGGTCCGTCTGCGTGCGGCGACCCCGTTCTCGTCGGTGTCGAGCGCGCGTCGGACCGGCGGGCGCCGCTCCGGTTCGTCGCCGACGGGGACCGGCTCTCCCTCGCCCTCCTTCACGGCGGCGAGCGCGTCGACGGTCCGCCTGAGCGCGCGTGACGAGCGCGACTCACCCACGAGCCCACGGACGAGTCCGAGCGGATCGGTCGGCGGCGACTCGCCCGCCGCGTACGCCGCGACCGCCCCGTCCTCGGTCCAAGACCCCTCCTCGACCGCCCGTCGGGCGTCCGGTCGTCCCCGATAGACAGAGAGCGCACCGACGAGCGCCTCCTCGATCCGCGAGCGCAGCTCCGTTCGCTGCTGGTGGGGGACCCTGCGCCCGTCACGAAGCAGTCTGATCGTCCGATCCGTCCCCTCGCCGGGGGTCCCCGTCGGGAGCGGGCGTTCGGGGTCGGGCGTCCGGACGGTCCGTATCCGCGACCCCCGTCGTTTCCTGACCTGGCCGACCGCGAGCGCGAGCGCGAGCAGGCCGACGAGCACCAGCACCGCCTCGTCCATCGAGAGCGCGACGAGCCCCGGAAACGCCCACACCGCGGTCCCCAGCACGAACGCCAGCAGGCCCACGAGAAGCCAGAGCCGTCGACCGTTCACGACTCGGCCCCGTACCGTGTTTCGATCCGCCGCAGCGTCTCGACCGCTCGGCGCTCGCGCTCGCCCGAGGCCTCCCGGCCGCCGTAGCGGACCTCCTCGAACAGCGCGGTGAGCGCGGCGGCGTCACCTCGCTCGACACCTGCCTCGACGGCGGCCGCCTCGAACTCGCCGGGCGTCGTCGTCTCCGGGTTCGGTACCTCGAGCGGACCGACCATCTCCCGCCAGGCGCGGTAGACCTCGTTGTCGAACGTCTCTCGCTCCTCGATCCGGTCGGCGGCCCGGCCGGCCGCCCCGCCGATCGCGGCCGCCTCGGCGCTCCGCCGGTCGCCCTCGGCCTCCGCGGCGACGACCTCGTTCTCGGTGCGGTCTCCGACCCGTCCGAACAACGCCAGCGCGGTGCCGACGAGCGCCAGCGCGAGGAGCCCGACGAGCAGGAGTGTCGGGGTCGAGACGGGCGGAACGGCGCCGTCGTCCTCGCCGCCGGCTCCCTCCCGAACGTCCGGCGGCTCCCGTGGCTCGTCCATCGCCCCTCCGGGGAACTCGGGCGGGCCGACCAGCTGGAAGAACAGGTAGACGAGCGCGAGAATCACGAGCAGCGCGAGCACGAACCCGAACGCCGCCCGCCAGTCGTGATAGAGGTAATACAGCAGGCCGACCGCGGCGAGCACCCCGAGGACGAGCAGGATCTCCGAGAGGTACGGAACGTCGACCTCGTCCGCCGCGCCCGTGGCATCCTCGCCCGCCGGCGGGGCGAGGATGCCACCGCTCTCGTTGTCTCCCCCGGGAACGCCGGGCTGTGTGGCACTGGTGTCTGTGAGGGTGGCCGCGGCGAGGCCGACCGCGAAGACACAGCAGACCGCGAGGACCAGCGACGTCGCCGTACGTCTCTCCACGGCCGGGGTTTCGTGTCCGCTGTCTTAGTGGTTGGGGTCGGGACCCCGCCGGTGACCGACGGCCGACAGTATATGCCGCTGGCAGACGATTGGTAGGAGGATGGCACAGGCCTCGGAGGTCGCCCGCGTCCCCGACCGGGTTCGCGAGGGGTGGCACCACGTCGAGACGGTCGAGGAGACCGTCGTCAGACTCCTCGGCGTGCACGTCGAGGCCCGGACCGAGCTCTACGAGGACCGCACGCTGCGCGAGCGGGTGGAGGAGGCGACGGGGATCGACCGGCTCTGGCGCTTTTACGTCGCGACACGCGTCTCGTTCGCCGACCGCGACCCGGGTGAGAGCGGCCTGCTCACCCGACTGGTCGTCTCGCGGGTCGACGACGCGATACGCGAGACGATGACCGACAACGGCTTCGAGGACGTGAGGCGCCGGTCGACGCGAACGACGTCGCTCGGTGGGCGCGAGGTGGAACTCCTCACCTACGGCGCGGTGATCCCGGCCGATGGACGGCGGGTGCCGATGGAGGGGCTCGTCGCGGTCTGGGCGGACGCGGGCTACCACGTCGCCGGTGGGGGTTATCCCGCTATCTCGCTCGCGGACGTCCTCTCGGTCCGGGACGACGGGCTGGACCGCGAGCACGCGGGCTACCGGAAGGAACTGCGCTCGCTGCTCGTGGAGGCGGCTACGCCCGGCGAGCGATCGTGAGGTAGCCGGTGTGGCCGACCGGCGCGGTGCTCGGTCGCGTTCCCCTCCCGTCCACGTCGAGTTCGCGCTGGATCGTCTCGACGGTCCGGACCTCCGAGAGCGTCTCGCGGGCGGCCTCGACGACCTCGCGGGTGCTCTCGACGAACGGGGAGTAGACGGCGAGAAATCCTCCGGGGAGGAGCAGCGAGTCGGCGTGTGCGACGATCTCGGGAGCGTCGCCGGTATCGAGCGTGAGCACGTCGAACCCCGAGAGGTCGTCGATCTCGTCGAGCAGGTCACCCGATCGCACCTCGACCCGGTCGGAGACCCCGGCGAGCGCGACGTTCTCGCGGGCGACCTCCGCGAACTCCGGATCGCGTTCGTAGCTGGTGACCTCGGCGCCGAGCCTGCCCATGTAGCTCGCGAGCACCCCCGTACCGGTGCCGCAGTCGAGCACTCGGTCGCCGGCGGCGACGCCGGTCTCGCCGATCACGAGGCCGATATCGCGGGGCAGCATCGGCGCACCGGTGCGCTCGAAGTGGTGAAAGAGGTCGGGGCCGCGGAGGCGACGAACGGTGAACCGTTCTCCGAGGTGAGTCTCGAGGACGTCTCCCGAGGAGACGTCCTCCGGTACGGTGAGGACGCCGAGGTCCGTCTGGAGCTCCGCACCCGGCTCGCGGAGGTACTCGCGGTCGTCGTGGACGAGGACGACCGCCGTCACTCGAGGTTCGCGATGGCCGCGGCGAGGTCGCCGTCGGTCGCTTCGAGGGCTTTCCGCGCCTCGTCCTTCCCGACGCCGGCACGGGTCGCGACGATCTCGATATCGGCGTCGGGGATCTCGGCTTCGGCGGGTTCGGCCGCATCGACCGCGCCGGCGGCCTCCGCACCCTCCTCGAGGTCGGGCGAGCCGACGATCTGGTAGGTCTCCTGGCCCTGGGCCTCGATCTTCGTGACGTCGGCGTCCGAGAAGACGAGGTCGCCGTCGGGGGTGGTGATGACGACGCGCGTCGCCTCAATCTCCTCGGTGTCGATCCCCATCTGTTTCATCATCTGTTCCATCTTCCGCGGGTCGAGTCCGCCTCCTCCGAACATACTCGCGGGGTCGGGACGTGGGGGGAAAAACGTGGCGCTCCCGGTCAGTCGGCGCCCTCGCGCACCTTCACGGCCATCCCGGTCTCGAAGTCTGCGATCGCCCTCGAATCGAGTTCGGCTCGCCCGACCGCGAGCAAGCTGTCGGAGTCGTTCACCACGAGCACCTCGTCGCCGCCGCGGATCTCCGGGTCGGTTTCGAGGACGAACTTCGAGAAGGCGTTCTTCCCGTCGCGGACGAACGGCTCGGACTCCTCGTTCACGACTACCCTGTACCTCGGGTGCGAGAGCGCGCTCCGAAGCCGTTCACCGCCGGCGATCCCGAGTGTGAACCGGCCGTCCTGGCCGAAGGTGACCAGTCGGCCCTCGGGCGCGATCACCTGGACGGGCCGACCGCTCGACGAGCGCGTCACCGAGAGCTCGCCGGAGAAGAGCGCCTCGCCCGCGCCGGTGCCGAACTGGTAGTCTGCGATCCGGCGCAGCCTCGGGACCTCCTCGAACGGTTCGTCGGTCATTCCCGGCTCTCGGCGGGGGAGCGGAAAAACGGTTTCCGTCGGCCGACGGGAGCCGTCCCTCGGCGGTGGCGACCGGTCACCGTGACGGGTCGAGGTGGTCCCCGAGCGGTTCCGAGTCCGCCCTGACCGAGGCGTAGATCCGCTCGGCCCACTCGCGAGCGATCGGGGCGTCCGTGTCGACGAATACCTGCATGAGCCCCGTATCCTCGTCGTATCCGCCGATCCCGACGCGCTCGTCGAAGACGGCCAGGCCGTACGGGAGCTCCTCGCGCGTCCGGAGGGTCAGGTGTCCGTCGTCGACCGCCTCCCGAGCGCGCTCGGGGTACGTCTCGAAGAGGGTCTCGGCGACGTGTGGCAGGTAGACGATCTCCGCGTCGGTCTCCTCGAAGATCTGTCGGTGGAACTCGCCGAGGACGAACGGCGCCATGTGCGTCGTGTTGAAGCCGCGGAAGCGCTCCGCCTCGCCGAGCAGCGCGACGAACCGCTGGATCGGGCGGTAGGGGTCGTCCGGTTCGGCGCGGGTCACCCGCGCGCCGACGAACGGTTCGACGACGAACTCCTGGTGGTTCTCACAGATGAGGTCCAGGAGCGGTCCCAGCCGCTGGACGGTCCGGAGGGTCGCCTCGAACCGGAGCACCTCGTCGGCGACGGCCTCGCCGCGACCCGTCAGCCGGAACCGGCCCTCTACCTTCTCGACGAAGCCCCGCTCGTCGAGCCACTGCGTGAACCGGTGGCTCGTCGCCCGTGAGACGTCGAGGCGCGCTTCGATCTCCCGGCGGTCCAGCGGCTGTTCACGTAGCGCCTCGAACACCGGCCCGTGTCGAACGATGTCCCCGAGCAGGTCGGTATCGACGCGGTCGCCCGTCGCATCGAGGCGCTGGCCGAGATATCGCTGGTTCCGCGCGTTCTCGAGGACCGCCTCGAGGATCGGCGAGCCCGGCGGTGGGCGTTCGTCCTCCCGCGGTCGCTCGTCGTCGAGGCCCATCTGCTCTCGTGTCCCGGTAGACGGTGGCACGGGTATTAGTCCTGTCCCGTCCGCAGGGTGAGAGTCGTCTCAGGTGTCGAACGGGCGTTCACGCGGTCGAATCCCGCACCACGGATGAGGTTACCACCGACCGCGTCGAACGATGGCGTATGGCACGGACGACCGTCGACGACGGGCGGATCGACCGGTTCCGAGCGGACGTCCACGGGCGGGTGATCCGACCCGGGGACCCCGACTACGACGACGCCCGCGCGGTCTGGAACGGAATGATCGACAGATACCCGTCGCTGATCGTGCGGTGTGCCGGCGTCGCGGACGTCGCCAGCGCGGTGGAGTTCGCACGCGAGCAGGACCTCCCACTCTCGGTTCGCGGCGGGGGCACAACGTGGCCGGAACCGCGGTCCGTGACGACGGGCTCGTCGTCGACTGCTCGGAGATGACCGAGGTGTGGGTCGACCCCGACGCACGGGTGGCGTGGGTCCAGGCGGGCGCGACGTGGGCCGACCTCGACCACGAGACACAGGCGTTCGGCCTGGCGACGCCCGGCGGCGTCGTCTCCGACACCGGCGTCGCGGGGCTCACGCTCGGCGGCGGCATCGGACACCTCCGGTGTAAGTACGGCCTGAGCTGTGACAACCTCCGGTCGGTGGACCTGGTCACCGCCGACGGCAAGTACCTGACCGCGAACGCGGAGGAGAACGCGGAGCTGTTCTGGGGGCTCCGCGGGGGTGGCGGGAACTTCGGGGTGGTCACAGGCTTCGAGTTCGACCTGCATCCCGTCGGTCCCGACGTCGCGACCTGTCTGGGGTTCTACCCGGGCGATCGGCTCCGGGAGGTGCTGAGCGACTACCGGGAGTTCGTCGCCGACGCACCGAGGGAGATCAGCACGCTCGTCTTCGCCGGCGAACTCCCGGAGGAGGAGCTGTTTCCGGCCGAGCGGGTTCACGAGGGGAAGTTCGCGCTCATGGGCTGTTACGCCGGTCCGGCCGCCGAGGGCGAGCGCGCACTGGCGCCGCTCCGGGAGTTCGACGAGCCACTCGCCGATCTCAGCGGTGTGACGTCCTACACGGAGTTCCAGCGCGTCCTCGACGGGGACTACCCGGACGGGATGCGCTACTACTGGAAATCGCTCTACCTCGACGGGCTCTCCGCGTCGGCCATCGACCGGATCGCCTACTGGGCCGACGCCGCCCCGTCGCCGCTCTCGACCGTCGACGTCTGGCAACTGGGCGGGGCGATCGGCGACACCGGTGTCGAGGAGAGCGCGTTCGCCGGTCGGCACGCGCCCTTCCTCCTCGGCGTCGAGGCGAACTGGGAAGACCCGAGAGACGACGACGCGAACGTCGAGTGGGCTCGCGACTGCATCGCCGATATGCGGGGGTTCTCCGACGGCTCGGTCTACCTGAACTTCCCGGGCTTCCTCGAGGAGAACGACGAGACGATGCGGACGACGTTCGGACCGACGTACGAGCGACTCGTCGCGCTGAAGGACGAGTACGACCCGACGAACCTCTTCGATTCGAACCAGAACGTAAAGCCGACGGCGTAAGCGGCCCCACGCAGGAGAGCGTCCTCGTCGACGCCGATTGTCCTCGCTGGCCTCGCCGCGCTCGGCGGGCCGAACGCGGGGCCTGTCGGCGTCGCCGCGTCGTTTCTCTCCGGGAGCGAGGACACCCGAGCAACGAGAGGGATCGCCCGGTCAGCGGATCCACTCGGCGAACGGTTCGCCGCTCGCGCTCCGCTGGATGTACGCCCGCTGCATCCCCTCGATCGCCGTCGCGAGTCTCTCGTCCTCCGCGAGGCGCTCACGGACCCGCTCGCGTTTCCAGTCGGCCGGCGTCATCCGCCGCTCCCAACGGGTCTCGATCGGGGCGAGCAGGTCGTCGATATGACCGTCGTCGAGCCCGCGATCCGCGAGGCCCAGGCGGGCGAGCAAGAACAGCTCGTCGTAGATCTCCTCGGGATCGTCCGTCCGGTCGCCGTCCGCGGTGAGCCACGCGAGGTCGGCGTCGAGACCGTCCCGCGCGGCCGCGTAGAACGAGTCCCTGGCATCGTCCCACGGGAGCTCCGCGAGCGGGTGGTGGGTGGTCAGGATCCCGTGGAGGAGGCCGGCGACGAGCGCCTGGAACGAGAGGACGTCGGCGACGCTCGGCTGGGTCGGCAACAGCCGGTACTCGATCCGCGGGCCGGACGCACCGAGCACGGGGCGGATCCACCGCCAGCACGTCCCCTGTTTGTGCAGCAGCTCCCAGTGCTCGTCGGCGAACCCGCGCCTGGGCTCGTCGGTGACCCACTCGCGCAGGTAGGGCGCACAGAGACGGTCCTCGACGAGGCGGTCGACGATCTCGGCAAGCGACGCCAGGTCCTCCGGGAGGCGGACCTTCCCGGGCTCTTCGACGTTCATCGACTCGAACACCGGGATCCTGAGCTCCGCGGTGGCGTCGAGGACCGCCTCCGGATCGACGTCGTCGTCGTAGAGCCCCGGGGGGAGAAACGGCGCGTTCGCCGCGAGCGCCAGCACCGGTCCCGCGGTCCGGATGGCGGCGTTGAAACACCGGACGAACGACCCCGTCGGCACCTGGAGGTGGACCTGTATCGAGGTGCCGAGCGACTCGACGAGGATGGTGGGAAAGCGCCGGTGGCAACCGGGGACAGCGAGTTCGACCGGGCCGTGTGCGGTGATGTCGGCGTCGAGCGCGTGATAGCGCGGGTTCGGCGCCAGGTTCGCCCCCAGTTCGACCCCCTCTTCCTCGCGACGCTCGCTCAGGTACGCCAGCGCACCCTCGGGCGGCTCGATCGTCCAGATCCCGTCGGTGACGAACGC
Organism: Halalkalicoccus sp. CGA53; assembly: GCF_036429475.1. Classification (GTDB taxonomy): domain Archaea; phylum Halobacteriota; class Halobacteria; order Halobacteriales; family Halalkalicoccaceae; genus Natronorarus; species Natronorarus salvus. The sequence continues at coordinate 1,261,851 of NZ_CP144125.1, read as the reverse complement.
CAGACCGCTCACGGCGAGCGTCCGGTCGAGAGACCCCACCCGCTCGTGGAGGCTCTCGGCCTGTCCGACGAGGCCCTCGGGATCGAACGGGGTCGCCGGCGTGTTCAGCTCCGCGTTGTGCCGACCGAGTTCGCGCTCGCAGATCGACCCGAACGCGGCCTCCGGAACCGGGGCGAGCCGTCCCGTCGTATCGACGGCGTAACCCTCCAGTTCGAGGCCGACGGCGAACGCTCCCTCGAACCGCCCAGCCACGAGCGCCTCCCGGAGCCCCGCCGCCTGCTCGCTCACCCGCCGCTCGAACTCGGCACACGTCGATCGGCGACCCGTCAACCGAACCGCCGTCGCGTGATCCATACGACTCGTGACACTCGTTAGCACATAACGGCTTCGGAGTCGAGTGTCCCGACGGACGACCCGTCCGAAGTCGTCCGTGGAGGACACCGGTCGGGGCGTGTCCCTCGGAACCGCCGACCCCGTCGTGAGTCGACTGTGACAGGCGATAACGCGGCGCTTGCTGTCGATTTTGGTGAAAAATATATACCCCCGGTACCAACTCCGACCGATGGCAACGGATCAGAAGATGGTCGTCCTGGGCGTCGGTCTCATCGCTGCGAGCACCGCTATCCTGATCGCGAGCGGCACACTCACCCTCGACGTTCCGCTCGCGCTGGCCGCGATCGGCACGCTCGGCCTGGCCGCCGGATCCCTCCTCGTGGGCGTCTCCGAGGGCGGCAGAGCGGTCTAGCGGTTCTCGTGCTTCGGAGGAGCTCGGTTCGGCGAGCCCGCTTCGAGCGACGCTTCGACTCGACGTCGTCGCAGAAGCGGACGGTACCGAGAACGCCAGTGACCCCCGGCTCAGGTTTATACCCGAGGAGGGGACCAGCGGCGGCATGCGTTCGACGACTTCGCGACGGACACTGCTCGCACTGCTCGGCTCGATCGGCCTCACGGGACTCGCCGGGAGCGCTAGCGCCGCCGGACGGAGCGGGCACCCGCCGGGCTGGTGCGATGCGCGTTCGGACGACCGATCGACCGCGAGCACCGACGCTCTAGCACGGTCGTCGGACGACTACGTCGCCGTCGTCGACCGAGTCGTCGACGGCCGGTTCGTCGTACTCCTGCTCGAAGACGACGGCCGACTCGTCGACGAACGGGTCGTCCCCTGGGAAGAACTCTCGGCCGAAGAGGGGGACGTGTTCCTCGTAAGCCTCGACGGCGAGAAGGGAGAGGAGTACCGACACCTCGTCGGGGAGACGAGGCGTCGGCGCCGGTCGAACGAGCGGCGCCTGGGGTGTCTTTCTGCGAGTGAGAGGTGAGGAGTGAGCGGCAGCTGGCAGGGCGCAGAGAGCGGCGATCAGAGCAGGAACGTGTCCTCCCGTTCGGAGAGGTCGACGAACGCGTCTGTCGCGTCGATCAGCTCCTCGGCGGTGGACTGGCCGAACGCCATCACCTCGACGCGGACCCCGGCGTGACGGAGGTGCGAACAGAGCCGGGAGAAGTCGCCGTCGCCGGTGCAGAGGACGATTGCGTCGACGTGCGAGGCGAGGGTCACCGCGTCGAGGCTCATCCCGACGTCCCAGTCGGCCTTCTTCGAGCCGTCGGCGTAGGTCTTGATGTCCTTCTTCTTCGCCTCGAAGCCGATGTCGGTGAGCGCCTCGAAGAACGTCTCCTCGCCCTCGGACTCCGCGACGATGACGTAGGCGATCGCACGGGTGAGCCGTCTGCCCTGGACCGCCTCCTCGAGCAGTGCGGAGTAGTCGACGTTCCGCGAGTAGGCGCTCTGTGCCGTGTGATAGAGGTTCTGCGAGTCGACCAGAACGGCGACGCGCTGGTCCGGGTGGATCTCGGTCATACGCGGCACTGCGCAGGTGCAGGTAAAAGGTCTTCTCAGACGGGTCGTCCCGGTCGGACGGGTCTCGCAACCACTAAGTCGGATGACGCTGTAGGCCCGAGCATGCGCCGGTCGCCACGCCCGTCGCTCGCGGTACCGGAGAGCGTGGCGTCACTCTTCTCGAAAAAACGCGCGGCGTGAGGCTCCCGGCGAGTGTGGCGACCTCGTCGCGGGCCGTCCCCGGGCACCGCGCGACCATCACACCTGCGACGACGAAACCCAGACAGCAATGACACACCCCACGTTCGAGGGCGTCTACCCCGCTATGGTGACGCCCTTCACGGAAGACGGACGCATCGACCACGAATCACTCCGGGCGGACGCCCAGCGCCTCGAACGCGCGGGCGTCGACGGCCTCGTACCGGTCGGCTCGACCGGCGAGTCGGCGACGCTCAGCCACGACGAACACGTCGAGGTCGTCGAGACGGTCGTCGATGCGGTAGAGGACGTCCCCGTCATCGCCGGCAGCGGGAGCAACAACACGCGCGAGGCGCTCGAGCTCTCCGAACGCTCGGCCGACGCCGGCGCGGACGGATTCCTCCTCATCTCGCCGTACTACAACCGCCCGGAACCCGAGGGCATGGAGGCGCACTACCTCGCGGTCGCCGATAGGGTCGACCTGCCACAGATCGTCTACAACGTCCCCGGGCGGACGGGCCGGTCGATCGACGTCGAGAGCACCGTCCGTCTCGCAGAACACGAGAACGTCGTCGGCTACAAGGCCGCCAGCGGCGACCTCGGGCTGATCGGCGAGGTGGTCGAGCGCACACGCGAGGAGTCCTTCTCGGTGCTCTCCGGTGACGACGCGCTCACCCTGCCGGTGCTCTCGATCGGCGGACGCGGCACGATCAGCGTCTGTGCGAACGTCGAACCCGAGCGGACCTGCGCGATGGTCGGCGCGGCGCTCGCGGGCGACTACGAGCGCGCCCGCGAGTGGCACCACGAACTCGGACCCGTGATGCGCGCGCTGTTCGACGAGTCGAACCCCATTCCGGTGAAGGAGGCGATGGCGATGCGCGGACACTGCCGCCCCGACCTCCGACTGCCGCTCACCCGGCCGACGGAGGCGACGAGGGAGCGGCTCGAATCGGTGCTCTCCGACCTGGCGGACGCCCCGGCGCCGGAGCCGGTGGTCGGATGATCGAGGTCGTCCCGACGGGCATGGACGGTGCGATGGGGACCGCGGTCCGCGAGGTCGCCGAGGGTCGCGAGGACTGCGAGACGAACTGGGGTGTGAGCGGGACCGCGGAGCGACCCGGAGCGCTCGCTGCGCAGCTCCCCGACCTGTTCGCCGAACGGGGCGGGGACGTCCTCGTCGACTTCAGCGGCCCGGCCTCCGGCGTCGGCTACGTCGAGACCTGTGCCGAGATCGGGATCCCCTGCGTGATCGGGACGACCGGCTTCGACGAGGAACAGGAAAAGCGGCTGCGAGCGGCCAGTGAGTCGGTTCCGGTGCTCAAGGCGGCGAACTTCTCCCGGGGCGTCCACGTCCTCTCGGCGCTCGTGCGCGAGGCGGCGGCGACGCTCCCGGAGTACGATATCGAACTCACCGAGACCCACCACAACCGAAAGCGCGACGCGCCGAGCGGCACCGCGAAGAGGGTACTGGAGGGGATCGAATCGGCGCGCGAGACGAGCGGGCGAGTCCACGGCCGCGAGGGCGAGTCTCCACGAAACGTGGGGGAGGTGGGCGTCCACGCCCGGCGCGCGGGAACGATCACCGGCGAACACGAGGTGTTGCTCGCGGGCGGCGGCGAGGAGCTTCGGCTCACCCACCGCGCGGAGAGCCGGCGGGTGTTCGCCGAGGGCGCGCTCGACGCGGCGACCTGGCTCGCGTCGCGTTCGCCGGGATGGTATGATTTTTCCGACGTGATGACGGACGAATCGGTATGAGCGGGACACTCGAGGCGGAGGTCGAGGCGCTGTGGGAGCGCTCGGAGGAGGGGCTCACGGCGGCCGACACGGGGGCGGACGAGCGCGCGACGATCGAGACGTTCCTCGACGCGCTCGAAACCGGCGAGATCCGGGCCGCCGAGAAGCGCGGTGACGAGTGGGAGGCAAACGAGTGGGTGAAGCGAGGGATACTGCTCACGTTCGGGCTCTCCGCGACCGAACCCAGGGAGTACGGCGGCGTCACCTACTACGACGTGCTCCCGCTCCGGAGAACGGACGACCTGGCCGAGCGCGGTACGAGAAACACGCCCGACGGCACCGTCATCCGGCGGGGAGCGTACGTCGGCGGGGACGCGATACTGATGAGTCCTGCGTTCGTCAACGTCGGGGCACACGTCGGCGACGGGACGCTCGTCGACTCCTGTGACACGGTCGGCTCGTGTGCACAGATCGGCGAGAACGTCAAGATCGGGGCGAACACGCTGATCGGCGGCGTGCTCGAACCGGTCGAGGGGACCCCCGTCGTCGTCGAAGACGGAGTCTCGCTGGGTGCGGGCTGTCGGGTCACGAGCGGCTTCGTCGTCGGCGAGGGAAGCGTCGTCGCGGAGAACACGCTGCTCACCCCCCGAATCCCGATCTACGACCTCGTGGAGGAGGAGGTCGTCTACGGGGAACTCCCCCCGGAACGCCGTGCGTTCACCCGGTTCGTCGAATCCTCGCTCGGCGAGCACGACCTCTTTCCGGGCGGGGCGTACAAGCCGGCCGTAGTCGCCCTCGACATCGAGGCGAGCACGGTGGAGGCGACCGAGCGCGAGGAGGCGTTGCGATCGTGAGCCAGCGAGTGAGACGGCTCGCCGACTGGGACACCTCCCGGCTGACCGGGCTCGCGAACACGAACGGGACCCCGCTCTACGTCCAGGATCTAGAGCGGGTGCGCGAGAACTACGACCGGTTCGCCTCGGCGTTTTCGGATGCCGAGGTCCACTACGCCGCGAAGGCGAACACCGCGTGGACGGTACTCAGAACGCTCGAAGCCTGCGGCGCGGGCGTCGAGTGTGCATCCGCCGGCGAGGTCGAGCGCGCGCTCGACGCGGGCTTCCCCCCCGAACAGGTGCAGTACACGGCGGTGAACCCGCCCGAGGAGGACCTCGACCTCGCCATCGCGACCGGCCGGCGCGACCCGGCGTTCACGATCACGGTGGGTGCACGGGACACGGTCGACCGGCTGGACGAACGGGGCTACTGGGGGCGGATCTGCGTCCGGGTGAACCCCGGCATCGGCGCGGGCCACCACGAGAAGGTCAGGACGGGCGCGGACGCGAAGTTCGGCGTGCCCTACGACCGGGCGGAGGCGGTCGTCGCGGACGCCGCCGAACGTGGGTTCGACGTCGTCGGCCTGCACGCCCACGTCGGCAGCGGCGTCTCCGGCGAGGAGCTCGAGAGTCACCGCGAACTCGTCTCGCGGATGGGCGAGCTCGCCCGATCGGTTCCCGTCGAGCTGGAGTTCGTCGACGTCGGCGGCGGGTTCGGCGTGCCATACCGAGAGAGCGAGGAACCGATCGACCTGGCGGCCGTCGCGGAGGCCACGAGGGAGGCGCTCGGCGAAGTGGACGCGACGCTCGTCGTCGAACCGGGCCGGTATCTCGTCGCGGACGCGGGCGTCCTCCTCACCCGCGTGAACACGGTGAAACCCATCGAGGGAGAGGTGATTGTCGGTGTCGACGCCGGGATGACGACGCTCGCCCGGCCCGCCCTCTACGACGCCTACCACGAGATCGCCAGCCTCGCGCCCGACGCGGAGGCACGCGAGACGGTCTCGGCGACCGTGACGGGCCCGATCTGCGAGAGCGCGGATGTCCTCGGCGAGGGTCGCGACCTCCCGAGACCGGAGCGTGGCGACCTGCTCGCGATCGGTAACGCCGGTGCGTACGGCTACGAGATGGCGAGTCAGTACAACTCCCGGCCGCGGCCCGCGACCGTGGCGATCGACGGCTCCGAAGGGGCTATCGACCGTCGGCGGGAGACGACGACGGACGTGACCAGGCTGGAGCGTGAGGTGTCGTGGCTCTAAGCCTCGATCGGTACCACGGTGCTGGCAACGCCTTCCTCGTCGCGAGCGCCGATCTCTCCGCACCGTGGAGCGCGTTCGCGGTCGAGAACTGCGAGCGCGAGGGCGTCGACGGCGTGCTCGTCCTCGAGCCGCACGACGGCGACCCGCCACGGGTGGAGATGGCGCTCTACCAGCCCGACGGCGGCACGGCGGAGATGTGCGGCAACGGCGCGCGGTGTGTCGCGGCCTGGACGGCCGATCGGCTCGGACTCGAGTCAGGTGAAGAGATCCTGATCGAGACGCCCGCGGGGGTTCGGCCGACGACCGTGGGCGACGACGACGCCGAGATCGGGATGGGCGAGGTACGCTTCGATCCGGAGAGCGTTCCACTGGCGCGCGAGGAGCCGCTGGTCGCGGAGGAGGTCGAGGGGTACGAGGTGACGGCGGTGAACACCGGCGTCCCGCACGCCGTGACCTTCGTCGAGGACGTGGAGGCGGTCGATCTCGAGGAGATGGCGCCACCGATCAGACACAGCGAGGTCTTCCCCGAGGGGGCGAACGTCACGCTCGCCGCGGGGAGTGGGAAGAGGTTCTACCAGCGGACGTTCGAGCGCGGTGTCGAGGGCGAGACCCTCGCCTGCGGGACCGGCGCGGTCGCGGTGCTCGCGGTCGCCCGCCGGCTCGGACTGAGTGACGAGACGCGGGCGACGGTCTCGCCTCCCGGCGGCGACCTCGTCGTCACCGTGGACGAGGACGGCGAGGCGACGCTCCGCGGCCCCGTGACGTACGACGGGCGCGTCGAGTGTCCCGTTCCGGATACGGGGACGGCGGTGGAATGAGCGCAGACCCGATCGCGTTCCTCGAACGCGCGGTGAGAGAGCCCTCACACGAGTCGGTCGACGGAATACGGGAACTGCTGTGCGAGACGCTTTCCGATGGGGGAGTCGATCCCGACGTCGACGAGGCGGGAAACGTGCTCGCGACGCGCGGGGACGGCTCACCGCACGTCGTTCTCAACACACACGTCGACACGGTCCCACCGCACGTCCCCTACGCACGGGAGGAGGGCGTGATCCGGGGCCGGGGCTCCTGTGACGCGAAGGGGCCGCTCGCCGCGATGCTGGCAGCGTTCTTCGAGAGCGATCCCCGTGGAACCGTGACGCTCGCGGTAACGCCCGACGAGGAGGTCCACTCGATCGGTGCGGCGGCGCTCGTGGACGGGGATCTTCCGGAACGGGCCGACTGCGTGATCGTGGGGGAGCCGACGGATCTCGCGGTCTGCACCGCGGCGAAGGGGCGGTTCCAGGGGACGATCACCTGTACCGGGACGAACGCCCACGCGGCCGAACCCGGGGCGGGCGAGAACGCCATCCGGATCGCGGCACGGGTGGTCGACGCGCTGGAGTCGTTCACGGAGCGACCGGATGAGCCGCCCGAACACCCCCAGCTGGGCGCGCCGACGCTCACCCCGACGACGATCGACGGGGGGGAGGCGACGAACCAGGTCCCCGCGGAGTGCCGACTCGCGGTCGACCGCCGGAGCGTTCCCCCCGAGACGCAGGAGGGGTTCGCGCGGGCGCTCAACGAGCACTTTCGGGGGCTCGACCTCCACGCCGAGTACCGCCACGCCGACCGGGAGACGCCGTTCCTCGAGGCGTTCGAGACCGATCCCGACGCGCGCGTCGTCGGGGCGCTGGTCGACGCCGGCGCTCGCTCGCCACGGGCGTTCGGGGCGGCGACCGAAGCGTCGTACTTCGCGTCGGCCGCACCGACGGTCGTCTTCGGGCCCGGCGTGCTCGCCGACGAGGAAGGTGCGGTCGCTCACGGACCGCGCGAGTACGTCCGGACCGCGGACGTCGAGCGGGCGGCCTCCGTCCTGACCGAGGCGCTCTCTTCCTACTAAACCGCCCGCTCCGACCGGCTGATGCTCACGAGCAGCGTACCGACCGCGAGCGCGAGCACGGCGATCCCGGCGATCATCGTCGGCGTCACCCCGACGGAGGGGAGCAGGCCGACGAGCAGTACCGTCCCGACGAGCAGGAGCGCGATGCCGACGATCCGCATCGTCCCATCGCTCGGTAGTCGGTCTTTCTCGGTTGCCATCAGGTCACCGGTCGCCAGTACGAGGGCCGGTAGCAAGAGTGTCACGGAGCGCGACGACGTCCCGCGGCGGCTCGCCGAAGGTGTCCGGGTGGAGGAGGCAGACGAGACGCTCCAGCGCGTCAACCAGACGGGGCGTCCACCGCGTGAGGTAGCTCGCGCCGTCCATCGCGTAGACGTCCCCGGACCGCACTGCACTCACTTCCTCCCACCCCTCGCGGGCGAACAGTTCCTCGCGTTTCGCGACCGTCTCACGAACGGAGTAGCCACACGGCGTGACGACGATCACCTCGGGGTCGTACTCGCGGAAGGCCTCCCAGGAGGGCTTCGCCGCGCTCTCTCCCGGCATAGCGAGGCCGTACTCGCCGCCGGCGATCGAGACGAGATCGGGCACCCACCGGCCAGCGACGACGAGCGGGTCCATCCACTCCACGACCACGACGCGCGGGGAGTCGAGCTCCGCAGTCTCGGCCTCGATCCGCTCGGCCCGTTCGCGGAGCACGCCGATCAGCTCCTCGGCCTCGTCCTCCCGGTCGACGGCCACACTCACCTCCCGGATGCAGGAGAAGAGGTCCTCGAACCGGTCGGCGTGCATCCCGACGACCTCCGGACCGATCTCGGTCTCGGTGAGGACCTCCTCGATCAACGTGGTATCGACCGCACAGACGCCACAGACCTCCTGGCTCACGACCAGGTCGGGCTCGACTGCTTCGAGTGTCTCGAGGTCAATCTCGTAGACGTGGCCGTCGGCGCTCACCTCGATCGTCCGGCGGTGACGCTCGCCGCTCGATCCACCGTCGACTCGCGATCGGTCGATCACGGGGAGGTCGCGCACTCGTGGCGGGTAGTCACAGGAGTGAGAGACCGCGACCGGTTCGACGCCGAGCGCACAGAGGATCTCCGTACCGGACGGCGAGGTCGAGACGACGTTCATGCAGGAGTGGAGAGCGCCACCACGAAAACCCCCTCGGCGGTCCCGGTTCGCCGGGCTACCGGTCGGCCACCTCGTCCACGAGTTCGCTCGCCAGCCCGACGTAGCCCTCCGGCGCGAGCGAGAGGAGTTCGCCCCGGACCGCGGGACCGACGTCCATCTCCCCGATCGCGTCGCGAAGCTCCGGGAGCGAGACGCGTCGGCCCCTCGTGAGCGCTTTCACCCGTTCGTAGGCGTCGGCGTGACCCTCCCGGCGGAGGATCGTCTGGATCGCCTCGCCGAGCACCTCGGGGTTTCGCTCGAGGTCCTCGGCCATCACCGCCTCGTTCGGGACGATCGTCGAGAGACCGGTGCCCGCTTTCTCGTAGCCGATCAGGCAGTGTGCGAGTGTGGAGCCGATCGTTCGCTTCACCGTCGAGTCCGAGAGGTCGCGCTGGAGCCGCGAGGTGGTGACGTAGTCCGCGAGGAAGACGAGATCCGAGTTCGCCTTCGAGAGGTTACCCTCGCTGTTCTCGAAGTCGATCGGGTTCACCTTGTGCGGCATCGTCGAACTGCCGGTTTCTCCCGCTTCGGCACGCTGGCCGAGGTAGCGCCGGGAGACGTACTCCCAGACGTCTCGATCGAGGTCGAGCAGGACGGAGTTCGCCCGTCGGAGGGCGTCGAACAGGTGTGCCAGGTCGTCACAGGGGTTGACCTGCGTCGCGAGCGGCGTATATCGAAGGCCGAGGTCGGTGACGAACCCCTCCGAGAACGCCCGCCAGTCGACATCGGGGTATGCGGCGACGTGTGCCGCGTAGACGCCCGACGCGCCCGCGAGCTTTCCGGAGAGTCCCTCGACGCTCGACTCGATCGACTCGATCGCTCGATCGAGTCGAGAGACGTAGACGGCCATCTC